>CAWBSH010000021.1:0-3872 GCA_963791385.1 uncultured Verrucomicrobiae bacterium | reverse complement strand
GACTGTAAATGACGCAGCTGCACGCTGGGCAGGGTGTCGTTTTAGGAATACGCGTGTCTCGGCACAGGCTTATCCGCCTAGGATTGAGGTGAGGGGATTCTGAGCGCGCTTTTGTCTCCGGCGGATGAACCCTCACCCTGCCCTTCCCCTTCGAAGGGAGCGTGGGAGCCGGTACCAACTGGTATCGAACCAATCTGTTTCTATCAATAGATTCCTGCGCGCGTTTCTGACAACCGCGATGTTGCTCGGAGTCATTGTGACCGCGCACGCAGCCGACGAATCGTTAGGCACAAAGATCAAAAGAAGTTCTTCAGCCTGAATCCGACGCCGACTCCGACTCGCAAACACCGGACGCGCTCCGGGAACCCGCCGACGCCCACGCCGGCACCCAGTACTTCGCATAAGCAGAAAAAAGTTTCGTCAACACCGTCTCCGAGCCCGACGCCGAAGAGCAAATGAAAGCGCAAGAAGGCATCTCCGACTCCAACACCGACCGAGTCGCCGTCCGCGACAGAGACTCCGTCTGCCCGGCCCGGAGCGGATCAGCGGAACGTGCTCCAGGGAAGAATGGCCTGGGCTGAACGTGAGTCTGTCGCCTGATCAAATAGCAGGGTTACGAGAGTAATCCGCCAAGAGTACGCCAGATCCTCGACGCCGGACTTGACGCTGACAAAACGTAATCTCGGTTATACATATGGCTCGGCCGATCCCGAGAGCGGCGGGATGGATTGCTCCGGCTTCATCTATTACGTCCTTCGTCGAAACGGGGTGGAAGATGTGCCGCGGGATGCAAGCGAGCAATATGTCTGGGTGCGCAAGGCGGGGAATTTTCGTGCGGTTCTGAGCCGGCAAATATCGATTCCTTCGAGCTCAACGAGCTTAAACCCGGGGCGATCTGCTTTTTTGGGCAGGCACCTACAATATCGAGCGTGATCCGCCCGTTACCCACACCATGATTTATCTCGGAAAATAGAAAAGAAGACGGGCAAACCCGATCATGGTCGGCGCGAGCGACGGGCGCACTTACGAGGGAGAGAAGCAAAATTCGGAGTGAGTGTTTTTGATTTCAAGACTGCGCCCGCCACTCAACAGCGGAGACGCCAAACTCAGTCCAGTCTTCGTCGGTTACGGACGCATTCCCGGGTTAACTAACGATTGAATCTGCAAAAAAAGCAGATGACACTATCGAATGCCCATTCTGGCAAAAGTCGCAACGCAACAAGAACGCCAGTTTTGTCGCCGTAAAACCGCAACTGGATTACCCTGAGATAGTGCGCGTGTGCTCAGTGATGCTACATAAGCCACCGGTCGATCCAGAAGAAGATCATGAAAAGCGTAATGGTGCTCAGCGCCCGACCTCAAAAGGACGACCCGGAGCGGCATGTGCGCGCCTAAATACCCCAACAGTCCGGCAATAAATAGACCAACGACGCTGCAAGCGATGTAATAGATCCTTTGAATCACGGCCGAAAGATAGATTGCCAAGCGGCAGTTACCGCGCCTCCGATAATTCCCACCGCACAACACCGCACGAATTGTTTGTAACTAAGTCCCCGTACGAGTTCACGGCGTTTCCACGTAAAAATCAACGCGAACGCGCTGCTGAGCATCAGCATGCCGCCAACAATTAGCTCAGGAATATTTAACGGGTGATTCATGCGCGAAGATTAAACTACTAGCTACGTCGTCAGTTGCCACAGGAGTAGGAGACGAGTTTGGGTTCCACCACTGATGTTAGCTGAACACGAGGACGGTGAACGCGGCGCTCGTATCCAACGAAGCAAATTGCAACCAGCACAAGCATTACAATTAGAACGACGCGCTGTTCGTTCTTCGATAACTCGAAGATTCTGAACAGGCGTTTCATTTTTTGGTGTAATGAATGGGATCTGTTATTGCCGCTTCGCGAAAGCCTTTTAATCGCAGGGCAGGAATCACATCGCGGCGGGCAAGACCTTGGGCGTTGGATCGTAACAACTGTGGGTGAGCGAGAGATCAACGCCTAGCTCGACTGCTTTGCAAATGATCTCGGCTTTGGAGAGTTTAATCAACGGGGTGTGAATTTCGAAGCGTCGGCCTTCGACGCCGGCTTTGGTCCCGAGGTTGGCCAGGTTCTCGAACGCTTCGATGAATTCCGGGCGGCAATCGGGGTAACCGCTGTAGTCAATTGCGTTTACCCCGATGAAAATGTCATTGGCCGGAAACATTGCCCAGGCAAGTGCATAAGCCAAAAAAATTGTGTTCCGGGCAGGAACGTCCGTGACGGGGACGCCGCGCGCGATTTCTGTTTGCGAGCGTTGCTTCGGCACAGCGATATCATCCGTGAGCGCCGAGTCGCCGAAGACGCGCAGGTCGATTTTTGCGATGCGATGTTCTTTTGTGCCTAACGAGCCGGCTACACGGCGGGCGGCTTCTGTTTCGATTTTGTGCCGCTGGCCGTAATCGAATGAGAGCGCGTATGCTTCGTAACCTTCCGCGATTGCGATTGCCACCGTCGTAGTCGAATCAATTCCGCCACTCAAGAGAACGACTGCGCGTTTCATTTTCTCCTTGCGTTGACAGACTTCGCACTCAGTCCACAAAGGACACAAAGAAGTTTCAATTGTAACTGCGTTGTGACCCTTGTGTCCTCTGTGCGAGCTCTTTTCCAATGCGCTCGTCCGGATACTCGGCCCACACGGTGAGGGCGATTCCGCCGCGCGCGGAGAATTGCGCGGTGACGGTAGCTTGCGCGGTGCGCAGGCTTTAGCGAAATCGTCAAGAATACGGTTCGTAACAGCTTCGTTGAACGCGCGCTCATTGCGATACGAGGCGAGATAGAATTTCAGTGATTTGCTCTCGACGCAGAGACGATCCGGCACGTAATCGATATCGATCCGAGCGAAATCCGGTTGGCCTGTCACGGGACACACCGAAGTGAAATCATCTGTCTCAAAATGGATTCGGTAATTGCGACGGGGTGCCGGATTTGGAAAAGCCTCAAGGCGCGCTTCGGCAGGTGAGGCGGGCAGTTTTACATCGCTGTGCCCAAGCAATGTTCATTGGCCTGCGCTTTTTGTCTTTGCCACGGCTACCTGATTAACGCGTCATTCACAGAGCATTCAACTCGCGTTTCTGGGGTAGCGCGTCGTCTCGCATGCTGGTTTCGGCGTCGCGCCGAAACAATCTTCCGATAAATCGAACGTATGAATGTCACTCGAAAAAAGTTCGCGATCGCGAGACGCCCTCGCCAGCTCGCGAGACGCGTGCGCTACCCGGAGAATGCGCGCAGATCATTCGCAACGTCTGGATATTTCGCCGCCAGCGCTTCGACATCGCCGATTTCGACGTCGACTTTCTCTACGCCTGGCCATTCGGTCCTCGCACCGAGGAACCAGCGCCGTTGTCCGATGACGCGTGCAGTGTGGAGCGTATTCCCCGGGATCAAAAGCTGCACGCATTGGCCGGCGCGGAGATCCGGACCGACTATGGCGCGCTGGCTTGTGCCGTTTTCGTCGACATAAGAACTCGATGGGATCACCCGGGTAACAGTGATCAAGCTGATCGTTTCGGATGCGATGGAGTCGCACGGGCGCATCGGGCGTAACCATGAAATAGAGAGCGGAGCCCGCTGGCCGGCCATCAAGAAATGGTGCTGGGAGTCCGCCGGGCGCAATTCGTTGGTTGCTGATAAATGTGACGCGCACAAACCGCACGTGGCGTGAGGCTCGAGTTTGAGCAGCGCGCGAACCTCTCGACACTCAAATCATTGGTCATTCGCGTTTGAACATGGAACGTCGAACATTGAACGTCCAATATCCAATCGGCTCATGGACGTCGAACCTGAAATTTCAAATGGCAAAAATCGAACAGGCGTAATTGATGTCATCGCC
>CAWBSH010000020.1:0-4699 GCA_963791385.1 uncultured Verrucomicrobiae bacterium | reverse complement strand
GGCGCGGCGGAACGCCGCACGCCGTAGAGAACCGAGCGGTTGGGAACCGCGAGATAGACGCTCAGGCCGGCGAGGGTGTCTTTGCCGCCCTGTTTGCACCATCCAAGTAGCCTCTGTCAGGCTTGATTCGCCAGCGCATCAATCGTTTTCCACTCTTCTGCGCTCAATTGTATTTTCCGCGCCGCCATATTTTCTTCCAAGTGGGCGAGCGATGACGTGCCCGGAATCGGCAGCATTACTGATGATCGATGCAGCAACCAGGCCAGCCCTAACTGATAAATGGTCACGCCGTGATCTTTCGCGGCTTTTTCCAACGCGGCGTTGGTCATTCCCCTGCTCCCACCTACGGGCGCCCACGGCATGAAGCCGATCTGTTGTTTCTCGCAATACGCAAGAGTGTTGTCCCATTTTCGATCGGTGATGTTGTAGCGGTTCTGCACGGTCACGATCGGCACAACCTTGCGCGCGCTCTCGACCTGCTCGGGTGATACTTCGGACAATCCGATGTGGCGAATCTTGCCGGCGCTCTGCGCTTCCTTCAAAGCGCCTAGCGAATCTTCCATCGGCACCTTGGGATCGACGCGATGAAGTTGATAAAGATCGATCCGCTCAAGTTTTAGCCGCCTGAGACTTTTATCGACGCATTGTTTAAGATATTCAGGCCGTCCGTCTGGCACCCATTGGTTAGGGCCCGGCCGGGTGTTCCCGCCTTTTGTCGCGATGACGAGTCCTTTCGGGTAAGGATAGAGCGCTTCGGCGATGAGCAATTCGTCGGTTTCGGGTCCGTAAGCATCCGCCGTATCGATCAAGTTCACGCCAAGTTCCACGGCGCGTCGCAAAACTTTGCGCGCGTTTTCGCGGTCTGGCGGCCAACCCCAGATCCCCTCGCCCGTCAAACGCATCGCGCCAAATCCAAGTCGGTTAACTGGCAAATCTCTGCCGATGCTGAAAGTGGAGTTATCGTTCGCCGATGCAGCCGAGAAGAGTGTCGCCGCTCTACCTGCCAAAAGCGACGCTCCGCCCGCGAGAGTTGCGCGAAGAAAAAGTCGGCGGCTCATGCCGCCGGAAACTCCGTCGCGATCTCTTCCAAATGGTTCGTCGTTCATGAGACGCAACATAATTTCACATGGAACTTTTTCACCAACCAACTTTTGAGCTCACTTTGTTTCGTTCGGAAAAGCATTCGGCCGGCAGCCGAATCCAACACGCCAGCGGCGTGCGCTCCCCGGAACTGATCCGTTTGCATCCGTGCCTGCAGCGCCATAGTCGCTGGACGAAGGCGGGTAATGCGCGGTAAATTCTCCCTCATATGTTAACGAGTCAGAAAGTGATTGATGCGATTAATGAGCAAATCGGAAATGAATTCAGCGCGGAGTTGCAATATTACGCAATCGCGGCGCATTTTGCCGCGGAAGCGTTGCCGCAGCTTTCGCAGCATTTCTTTCGGCAGGCGGAGGAAGAAAAAGGGCACGCGCTCCGGTTTATCAAATATGTGGTCGATGCAGGTGGACGCGTGGCGATCCCGGCGATCGACGCGCCGAAATCGAAATTCAAGACCGCGCAGGATGCGGTGAAACTGTCGCTCGACCAGGAAATTCATGTCACCAACCAGATCAATGGACTGGTGGAGCTTGCACGAAAGCAGAACGACTACATCACGATCAATTTTTTACAGTGGTTCCTGACCGAACAGCTCGAAGAAGTTTCGTCGATGGATAACTTGCTGAAAATCGTGGACCGCGCTGGAGACGATCTTTTGCAGGCCGATGAATACCTTGCTCGAGTTGGTTTGCGGACGATGCCGGAACCGCCCAAGGCATAAAGAGAGGCAAGACCCAACGTCCAACGCCCAACATCGAATTCAGCAACGCCGCTAAGGACAGCGACCGCCACAGCCTCGGTGAAGCGCAGGTGCGTGTGATCTTCAAAGATCATTTTTCGAAGCAAGCGGCAGATTACGCGAAATTTCGGCCGCGATATCCGCGCGAAATGTTTGACTATCTCGGCAGCGTTGCGCCGGATCGTCAGCTCGCATGGGATTGCGGCACGGGGAATGGACAAGCAGCAGTTGGATTGGCATCAGTGTTCGATCGCGTCATTGCGACCGATGCGAGTGAGAAGCAGATCGCGAACGCGCAGTCACATCAGATAGTCGAGTATCGTGTCGCGGCTGCCGAGAACAGCGGCATCGGATCAGAGACGATTGATCTGATCATGGTCGCGCAAGCATTGCACTGGTTCGATCTGGACCGCTTTTACGCGGAAGCGCGGCGAGTATTAAAACCCGACGGCGTCCTTGCTGTGTCAGCGTACAACTTGTTGCACATTGAACCGGCGATCGATGTGGTGGTAAATCGATACTATGATGAAGTGGTCGGGCCTTGCTGGCCGCCAGAACGCAGGCTCATCGAGCAGTTTGTCGATCTCCCCTTCCCGTTTCAAGAGATCGATACGCCCAAATTCGAAATGATAGCGTCATGGGACCTCGATCATTTGGTCGGCTACCTTCGAACATGGTCATCGACTCAACGGTTCATCGCCGCGAAAGGTGAGGATCCGGTGAAAGAAATAAGCGATGAGCTTGGCCGCGCATGGGGAACTCCGGAACAAACGCGAAATGTCAGCTGGCCATTAACGTTGCGTGTTGGCGTAAATGACACGCCGTGATGTAAACTCATGCTGTTCGAACGCGAAGTCCAACAGAGCACTCAAAACAGTAGCCGCTACCAGTAAAATCTAGCCTAACGAGGCTGTGAAGTAAAAGCTTGCACTCGATCGGCGTTTGGGAATTCAATGGCGGCATGAAAGTAAAAATCTTAGCATGCGTAGTCGTCGTCGGATGCATGTTGGGCGGGATCGCATTCGGGCAAACGCTCACAATCACGGGCACGATTTGCTCGTGCGATAGCAAGCAACTCACCGTGCAGGAAGGAACGCACTACTACATCGTCAAACGCACGCCAAGTACATCGGTTGAAGGCACGTGTTCGCCTGGTTCTACCGCGACCGTCCAGTGCAAGTCGCCGGACGCGCAAAGGAAAGAAGGCCCTTGCCCGGGGGGAACAAGCCCGACGCCGGCAACGGGAGCCCGGTAAGCAAAACAATCGGAGATCAAGTAAACCCGATTGAATTGGGAGACGCCGGCTGCGCCTCGCCAGGTAGGGTGTGTAACCACGAGCTGAAAATGAGTGGGCGCTCCACTTCTCGCGTTTCGCTTCGGATCGTTCCGAATGGGATTTGCAAAAGCGCTTGAATAGAAACAGCCGGAGGGAGTCTAATCGACACATGAAAATCAAATTGCCACTCAGTTTATTGGCCGCAGCGAGTCTGGCGCTCAGCAGCGCAGCTTTTGCCGCGGGTGGAAAGACCTACCAAGTGACCGGGCCGGTGCTGGAGGTGACGGACACGATGATCGCCGTTCAAAAGGGAAAGGACCGCTGGGAAGTCAACCGTGACGCGAACACGAAGGTCACGGGAGACCTGAAGGTCGGCGCGAAAGTGACTATCACCTACACGATGACCGCCACGGACGTGGAAGTGAAAGCGGGCAAAGCTGCTAAGAAGGAAGGGGCCAAGGCTGCGCCGACGCCATAAGTTGAGAACGACTCAAATCGCCGGATACGCTTCGCGTGTCCGGCGATTCATTCTGTAGCCACGCCGCTGTGCGACATCCGGAGACGGCCCGCAGGGCCGTGGCCGCAATCACCTCCGTCGGCTGCTGCTGCCGAGAATTTTTGATCAGTAGCCCGCTGTTGCCGCTGTTCAACTGCGAGTCGCCTTTATTGGGAAAGATGCGCAAGATTCGTGACAAGATTGTATGTGAACCAGCCGTCGCCAGTGACAAATATTTGCGGTTTAGCACTTGACGCGTCCCGGATGATACCGATGCCATCACTAAAAGGTTGGAAAGAAACAATTTTCGCGTATGGGACACGGACGGCCTTGACCGGACCTGCAAAGTAGATGTGCTCATTCGTGATTACGACCATCCCAGTGTCAATGTGCACGCGCTCAGTTCTGTCAACCGGCTGACCTGCAAACCCTCCAATACGGTAGTACACGCCTTTCATGATGCGAAGGCTGACGCCCTGAGAAACGCCTACATACTGGCGTTTTGTCTTGTCTTTAAGGTATTCGCTACGAGGAAATACCCAGACAACTTCTTCATCTTTTTGGAGATTGATGGCAAGGTTTCCTTCGACTTTCACGTGCGTCGGTATCACACCATGTAAAACGTCGCGGATTACCGCGGCTTTTGTGACCTTGGTAAATGCCCCGCTCGCATCTAGATCCGTTTCAGATAGAGAGAAATGATTCTTAAATTCAATTAGGTATTTTTCCTCTGACTCATCGAGAAGTCCGTCTTCGAGAAAACGATTAACACCTGCTGTCCACCCTTGGACCAACAGAGTCTGCCTCTCATGGTCGGAAACGTGACAATCTTGTGCGATGTCCGAGAGGTGGGATTGCAATGCGTCTAAGGAACCAGGAGGCGACAATGCCTGCGAAATTTCAGCAGTGATTTCCTTTATGCCAGTTTCATGCAGTTGTTCACACTGAGCATGTTTGCTGCGAAGGAAACCCGCAGGCTCTCCACAGAATTTGCACTTCGCCATAGGTTATCAAAATGATGCTAACTATAACTGGACGACATTTTGCAAAAAAGAGTTTCGTCTCACTGAATCGCGGCGGAGCTGCA
>CAWBSH010000019.1:0-37818 GCA_963791385.1 uncultured Verrucomicrobiae bacterium | reverse complement strand
AATCGGACGTGTTGAATCACGAATTCCATGAGGCGGGCCCGTGCAATTTCGGACTTGATCCTGTCCCAGTAGTTCGAGTGTCCCGGCTCAACTTCGGCCGGCGACAATCAACTTGAAATCGCGGCTTTCGGTCGCCAATTCCGCCAGCGCCCCGACCAAATAATTTTCCGACTTGTCGGCGGGCGCAATTTGACCCGAAAAAGAGAAGGGCTTTGTCGCCCTGTCGCAGGCCCAACCGCTCACGCGCTTCTCCGCGTCCCAATCCGGTTCTCGGGTTGGTATCATTAATCCCGAAAGGGATGACGCTCACCCGTTCCGGCGCAATTTCGAAATCCGCCAGAAGCTCCCGTTTCATCGCTGCCGTATGGACCAGAATATGGGTGCAGAGCAGGGTCCTGAATCCGGGGGTGAACCAATTTAACCAACTGTCGCAGCCATCGCGTTTCCGGGCATTGACGTTGTGCGCGGTAAAAACGACCCGCTTCCCGAAGAGACGGTAGTAGAGCATCAGCGCAGTGCGATCGAAGTGTTCAAATTTGTTATTCCACAGCAGATGGAAGATCTGGGCCTGCGAGCGCGGAACATAACTGGCGAGCCGGGCATAATAGGTCAGAATGCGGACGACCTTGCGCAGCAAAGGAGCATCCTCGTTTTGATCGCGCCGCGCAAATTTAGGAAGGCTATGAGCGGCGTGCGGTGCAACTCGGGCGCATCAAGCTTGTCGCTGCCGATGAAATCAACGCTGATGCCTTGGCCGGCTAGGGCACAGGCCATGCCGAGTGCGTAAGACCGGTCGTCGCCTCCAGTCAGAAGGCAGATGCGAAACAAAGCCGTCGAGCTGTCACCCGCCCTCTCCACCGCGCGATCGCCCGCGGCGCGAGCGAGCAATCCTCCGGAGGCTGCAGGATACACACGAGATAGTTGCTTAAGGGGCATGGTGAGTCGCGAGAATGGCCTCAGAAAAGAATTCGCTCCCCTGGGTCTGTCCGCCTCAACAAGCACTGGCAAGTCGCCTTTCAAAGTGTCCTTGGTCAAGCTACCGCCCGGATTGCTTCTTGGCGCTCGGCAGAGACTGCTCTCGGGATTCCGCTCAGCAAGAGGCGGTCGATAGCTTCGAGGGTGAGAACGGCATTTAGCTCGCGCGCATGATTTGCGCGTCCCGAAATGTGCGCCCGGGCACACATTTCCGGTGCCTCGTTCCTCCACCATGGCGCCTCCCGTAACGCGCTCAGTCGAGAGTCTCTCCATGACCGTTGAGCTAAGTTCCTCCCGAAACCACCGGCGATATGGCAAGAACTTGTGCAGTCCCAGAATTCCTAGCGGCGCGAGAGAACTCAACAGCGGATCGAAAGCACTCAAAAACGTGGGCAAACCTTCTTGGCGGTAGTAATCGAGCTTAAAGGTCACCTCTCCGAGAGCCCGGCGGAACGAGCGGCCAAGACCAGAACTACCCAAAAGCTCGCCACGATCTGTTGGGATACGTGCGAGCTGAGGGTTGGCTCGTTCGATCAAGTGCAAAGCCGGTAAGCAGAGCGCCGAAAGCTCACAGGAGCACGGTAAGCCAGGGCCACCAGTTCGTTATCCAGTATGGCGTCGAAATGTCACCTGGGAGCGACCTGCCGCGAGAAGCCCAAACAGGCTCGACGGAATTTCCTGAAACGCTGCGAACGTTATTGGATGGGCAGCGGGCCGATTACCCTTTGGGTTTCGGTAACGACCGATTTAGCACAGCTTTCACTTAGCAACCCCGCCTGCAACCCGAGGGTTTGAACGTTGAGACGGAACGAAAAACCTCGCTGCCAAAGTTTCCGGTCAAACGCACCGGAGAAAACTGCCGGGCCTGGGCATTGAAATAGATCTCATGAGAGGATGTGGTCGCCGGCGCAACCATCCGTAGTGTAAACAGTTCTGTCGAGGTGTGTGTCGAAATGCCGAAGAAAATTGGGGCCGATGTGGAGAGCATGGTGCTCCAATCCCAGCGAAGCAGCGATCCTGGCTGCCAGGCGTGCGTCAAGCGTCAATCCGTTTTGGCCGACGAATGTATAGGATGTGTAACTTGGGTTCGTCTTCGGAAGGCAGGCCATGATCATTCGAGTGTCCAGGCCACCGGTCAGCGAGATTCCAGTCGTAGCCTCCGGCTCGACGTATCGCGGCAGGATTCGTTGAAAGGTTTCCTGGAATTCGGATTCGTACGACTCGACCGAAAGTAGAGATTGTCCCTCCCAATTCTCATGCGAAAAATATTTCGCTTGTAACACTTTCCATCTTCGAAAGACCATGCTGACGCGCCGGGAAGCAAGCGAACGCCTCGAAACAGGGTGCGCGAGTTCAAGGTACAGCCAAAGGCCAGGAATTGAGCGACACCTTCCTCATCAAACGCTCTAGTCTGTGGCAGAATCCGAAGCAGCGCTTTAGCCTCGCTTGCGAAATAGAAGTCGCCATCCGCCTCGTAGTAGTAGATTCGCTCGATTCCATAGCGATCATTGAACAAAACAGCCTTCTGTTGCCGTTTATCAATTAACAGACCGCTAAAGAGGCCGTTCAACTTTTCAAAGAATTGATCGCCGTGCTCTTCGTAAAGATGAACCAGCCAGCTGTCGCTGTTTTCGAGCCTGTGTCCCTTTCTCGTTAGGCTGTTACGAGTTTCAGGATCGACATAGCATTCACCCGCCATAATGAGCACTATATCGCGCTGTTCATTGAAAAAAGCCTGGCTCGCGGCAAAGGAGTCTTCATGCGCTACCCAACCGGTGTAAATGCCCAGTTTGGGAATTGAATGGGTGCCTGAATCATAAAAGGCCTCGTATTCCATGGCTACCACCATGGAATTCACAAGACGATGGCATTCGTCAGACGGTCTCTGACTGATGATTCCAACTATGCCGGGCATACAAGCCAGAATTGATTAAACGCGGTTGATTACCCGACCCTGAAGCAGTGCCAGATTTCCTTAGCTTCTTTAAGGGGCTTTTGATCCGATCTGGAATCGTGGCCCTCCATCCGCGGTGAAGACCGAGATGCAACGCCAATTTTCCTTTGCAGTTAGAGGTACGAAATATCGAGGCAGACCGAATTCCTGAAAACCGGAATGCCTCTTGAATTCAGACCGTAATCTTCGCCCCAATATGCATAAGCCAAGTATGGCATTCTCTTCTCCTCGCATAGTTCAACCGCCTTGGCAAGCAAGGCATTCGTGATGGCTCGTCCCGATGCGTGATCTTGGCGATGATTTGACCAAGGACCCCATATTTCCCCGCGTTGGCCACCATGTGCAAACCCGACCATTTCGCCCTGATAGTGGCGCCGATCAGTTCTTCGCGGAAAATGAACCGGGTAAACTGGCGTTTGACCGTTTCGAAATCTTTTCCGTAATGGAAGAATCGCCGGCCCTGGCGGATGGGAGTTTCATTGAAAATTTCGGTCATGCCCCGGACAAATCGTGATCGTAAGAACCCAGGCGCACCTCAACGCCTTCTTTCTGGCTCTTGCGAATCTTGTTCCGGGTCGTCCCTTTAACCTGCTTGTTCCACCAGTGATCAAAACTCTTTACCGGAAGCGCCGCGATTGATTCCCACACCCTGTAAACTTTATACTTTGGCTCGGTTTCCGGGAGGTGCTGCCGAAGGTAAACAAATCCGGCTTGAATCCAGTTCTGCTTTCCAAGATCCGAACGACCGTTTCAGGATCACGCACGGCCTCATACCATTCGTCTTCCAATCTCATCACGCTCAGCGGCCCTTTCGCAATGGAATAAGTCTGCCCGCCGATTTCAATGCACTCTAATTTTGCAGGTTGTCCCTTGACCAAGGTGTCCTTGGCAAAAATCCGCAATGCGAATTTCTGGGTTAAGGATGATGCTTGCGTCATATATCTTCTTTTGCGGCGGTTGTCTTTTTTTGTCGCGCTGCTGGTTATGAACCGTGGCCCCGCAACCATTCTTCCAGCATGACCAGACTGAACAGAAGTTTGTGATTGTCGTGCCGGCCCGACCTATGGTCGGCCAGAAGTTTGCGCACCGGTTCGGGGTTGAGCAGTTCGAACATAAGGGAGTTGTCATCCCGGAACACTTCGGGAAGCCTTCCGCCGACGGACGAGTTAAACCAGCCGTCCACCACGTTCACGGCAAACCCGCGCTTTTTTCGATTCAGGATGCGCTCGGGGCAGATATCTGCGGCAAACCTGTCGATGCAACCATTTTCGGGTGCCATTGCGAATCTTAAAATTCGCATCCAAGCGCTGGGCGTATTCCACCACCATCCGATCCAGATAGGGAACGCGAGCTTCGAGACTGTGAGCCATCGAAAGTTTGTCCGCATACATGAGCAACTCGTCCGGAAGCGAGGAGCGGATTTCGATCATTTGAAAACCGCCGAGTTCGTCCGTGTGTTCCATCTGCGGCAACAACGCGCGCCAATGATCAGCCAACTCGTGGCTCTGGCCGTTCGGGCAGAAGTTGATCGTGGAACAGTCCATCGACGTCCTCGCCGGGCACGAGCGAGAAAACACTTTGATACCGGCTCAAGCGATCGGCGATGCCCAATGAATGCACGCCGCGTTTCAAAGTTTCATTGCGACGCAACCGACCAACGGCGGAGCCAACGAGCGACCGAACTCCTTGAGGCAAACCGCGCCACATATCACCATAACGAACACCCAAATGCCGCTTGTAGCCGCCAAACAATTCGTCGGGCCCCTGACCGATCAGCGCCACTTTAACATCCTGGCGGGCGCGTTGAGAAACAAAGTACATCGGAACGATGGAGGAAGCCGCGATCGGTTCTTCGAGGCATTCGACGATTTTCGGAAGGGACCTTTCGAATTCGCCCTGATCAAGTCTCACTGTTATATGCTGTGCGCCCAAGAGCGCCGCAGTCTCTGCCGCGTCATGTATCTCGTCATCGGCGTAACTATCGCCGTAACCTATCGTGTACGCTGGCCAGGAGCCGCCTTGTTCGTTCATCAATCCCAAAAGCAATCCCGAGTCCAGGCCGCCGCTAAGCAGTATTCCGACCGGCACGTCACTCAGGAGATGCCGTCGAACTGCCGCCCGATACAATTCCAGAAGTTCACGTGTGGCGTCTTTATTTTCCTTCGGACTTGAAAAGGGAATTGGCGTGTAGTTGTACCAGCGTTCTTCGCGGCATTGGCCTCTCTCTGCCACCAGCATCGTGCCAGGCGCAAGTTTTCGGATGCCTTGAAATATCGTCAAAGGAGAAGGCGTATAGCGAAACCGGAGAAATAGTTTGAACGCAACAGGATCTACTTCTGGTCGTGGAATTTTCCGCAGCCAGAATCGGACGGATTTCCGATCCGAAAGTTAAGGTTCCATCGTCGATCTTGTAATAGACAAGCTTGATACCCATGGCGTCCCGCGCCACGATCAAGCGCTGGTTAGGCGCATCCCAAATAGCCAGACCAAACATGCCGTTAAGACGATCGAAGACCTGGGTGCCCCACTCCTTGTAGCCGTGAACGATCACTTCCGTGTCGGAATTCGTCCTAAACTGATGGCCCTTGCTTTGCAGTTCCGCTCGCAATTCCTTGTAATTGTAAATCTCGCCATTAAAGATTACCCACACAGTTCCTTCGGCGTCCGACATCGGCTGATGGCCACCGGTGAGATCGATGATCGATAGACGTCGGAACCCCAAGCCTACTGGACCGGCGACGAAGAAGCCTTCATCATCAGGTCCGCGATGAGCGATGGAACGCGCCATCCGCACAATCGTCTCGCGCTCCACGGGTTCGCGTCGCTGGAAGTTAAACTGGCCTGCGATGCCGCACATTCTTTATTAAACCTGATGACCGAGGACTGAGGACAGAAGGCTAACTTCTCTGCTGGCAGAACTTTTCAGGCTTTGCCATCATCGTTCCTAGCATTTGACCAATCCTGACGCCTTTCTCTAGCAACACCTTTTGCTCTTTTTCCGGGACGTAGCCGCATGCGGTAGCTGTATCCAGCCAATGCTGGGTTTCCGCTTGTTCTCCGTCCGCATCCGTCAGCTTGCTCACGAAATGGGCGACGTAGCGGCGCTTTTGCCAGGCTTCAGCAAGGTTAGCACCGATTGACCTCGATGCCCGCCGGACTTGATCAGTCAGAGCGTAGCGCTCTTCGGCTGGAAATCGCTTTGAAGTTTCGAAGATCTCCTGCTGAAGTTCAAATGCCAGTTTATAGACTCGTAAATCCTTAAAGCTTGATATCTTTTCGCTCATTTCATTCTCTCTCGATCGCGACTTCAACTGCTCCGCCATCCCGCGACCTGCTGTCTCGTCCTCCGATCCTCCGTCCTCCGAACTCGCGGAGATAGAATGCCAAACTTCGAAACATCTGTGACTGGCCCCACCGGTGCATGGGGACATTGTCCCAACCCAGATGCAATCGCCGTGAGCGGAAGGAACCGTCCGGTTTGATCCAATCTTTCATAATCCCTTTAACGACTGTTTCCAGGGTTGTTTCCAATTGCGGAAAACGGTCCCGAAGCAGTAGACACAAGTTAATACACTCGGCACAATCGTAGAGCTCGCGCTTGTAAACGGTTAGGCGCGGCGCTCGTGAGAATGGCTTCGGCAGACCATCGGTGTCGAAGAGGTTATTCTGGTAGTAACTCACACCTTTGTCTAATGCTTCAAGCGTTGCCGAGTGGCCCGTAAGAGCGTGGATCTTGGCGAGCGCTTTCATCACAAAGCAGGTGTGAAAATGATCAACAAAGTCACGCACTCCATCCATGGCGTACGGCCACGAACCGTCTGGGTTCTGATTTTCCAGAACGAAATTCAAGTTTCGTTCAGCAATCTTCCAGTAGTCGTCATTCGAGAAAAACTGCGAAGCGCTCGTTAACAAAAAAGCGCGGTAGGCGGCGGCGTTGATAACACCGCCCCTATCGTAAGGAGTATAGGAACAACTGCTCGCCTTTTCAGAGGTCTTGAAATCCTTAATATCAACAGACGCATGCCTCGCAATCGATTCGAGGATCTGCTTGCATCATCAAGCAAATCCACTGCGTCCTCTGTCCTCTGTCCTCTGTCCTCTGATTAAGATTTCGCAGACCTGGAGGAATGCTTCGTACACATAAGGCGTTGTGGTGATCAGCGGCGTCTGTTCTTTCAGAACGCCGTTACGAGTGACCCAGTCAAAGGGATAACCCCAGCAATATTCTTTGAATTGATGGCAGCGCGACTTTTTCAGCTCGGTTAAAAAATGGATCGCGTTCTCCAGTTGCGACGGGTCACCGGTCGCCTGGTAAAGGAAAGCAAAGCCCATCGCGTAATGGGCGTCAGCGATCGGAAATCTTGTCGGGTGATGGAAGAAATGTCGAGCCGACGGGAAGAAAGCCTCAAGGAAAATCATCGGCGCGACGGCCGCTGTTCCCAGAAGCTTGTTATCGTAGTAGAGCTTCTTCGCAGCTCGCCCGGTCGTTCCTGCGAAAAAGGTCTGATGGTCGCGGGACAATTCTCCATACTGGGCGAGCCACTGAGTGAAATCGCTGAGAACATGTGCGACTCGATCATTCAGCACAGTTGTTCGGTCAGTGGCCATCCGATTGGACTGAAGATGCAGTTGGGAAGGCAAGCGCAGTCATCTCAAGTTGGTATCTTGTTAGGAGCGAGAAAACGCGGCCATTCGAGCCTTTACGGGCATGACGTAATTATCGCGCGCTTCTGAAAGATAACGCCACAACACTATCTTCGTGCTGTGGGCAAAATTCTGACGTCGGTACGCCAATCTTCTGCGGCCTTGAAGACCACTCTTAGTAACATGCTTTCGCCGGAGGTCAGATCCACTTTGAATTCGATGTGATCTCCAGCGGCATTCCACTGCAGACGGCGTGATCCCGCGTAAAGGCTTGCGATGCCATTGGGTTCGCTTTCACGGCGGCGGATAAAGTAACTCATCGCCCGACCCGAGCGATTTTCAATCAGCAGTTCGCTTCCGTACATCTCAATTTCGACACAGTCCGATGAGAGTTGCCTTTGCCGGTAACCCCGCCTCACGACCTCGCCGAGGCTGTGCCAGGTAAGTGAAACTCTGAGGGCATTGAGCTGGTCGATGAATTGCGCCAGCCGCGCGTATCCGTCGCTGAAAAAATCGTGGTGGATCACGACAAGGCACGGTTTTCCCAAAAGGAGATCGAAGGCAAAGTTCTCGATGCCTTGAGCAGGGTAGCGGCGCGTGTAAATGGGGAAATCACCATAGCTCATCACAGCAACATCCCAGACGTCGGAGATCCTGAGCTTCCGCTCTGCCAACAGATTGCTATGCACCTCTGTGTTAACTACGGCATTGAAGCCGGCATGTTTCAGTTCAAGAATCGCTTTTTCGGAAAAAATTCCCTGCGGGAAGACCATGACAGTATCGTGGGTTAGGCCTGTTCGCTGTTTATGCAGAGACATGCGCCTTACTGCTTCCGAGGCGATTGCACGAAGCTCGTGCTGATTGGAAGTGCCGAACTCACCCGCCGTGTGATCGCACCCGTCGATGCAGAGAGAGTAATTAGCGGGGTTGTCCTTGAAGAGTTCGACCACCTTCGGATCGCTTCTTCGCCAGTTCCACGGGATGAATGCTATGCTGGTGGAAAACCGGACCTCTTTCATTACCGCGAGTAATTCGCTGAAGTGAAGAAATCCGTATCTCGTCCTGAGGAGGGGGTCATCGATAATCAGACAGGCGCTTGCTTCAGGGGCATTCCACGAGCCGTGAACGAATGCCCATTTGATATAGGAGACAAAGGGCACGGCAGAGAAGAAGTGATCCCTGACATCGAAGTTGGGAGTTGTGAGTTCGGCATGAATGTCGATCAACCGTGTTGACGAAACGAACACCGGCACCGCATTCCACGTGGCCTTCAGAAGCGCCACCTTGTTTGCCCCACTAATGAGTGCACAGGGAATGTTTTCGTTCGCAACGAAATAATCACGGCTGTTCAGCGTTGCAGTCGCAGGGCGTACGCGGAGGCCGCGCATGGCCCCGCACATGCCGGCAGGATCGTCCGCGATCCACCACTCGGTCTCGTTTACTGATCCATTGGTAACAGAGATCGTTCCTCCACAGAGTTGGCTCACCACCCTTGCAGCCCCGGCAATGTCGCCGTTGGATACAAGAAAACCGAATGGATTTGTCGCGCAAATTCAGTCGCGCCGGATGAAGCGTTCTGTAGCTCTGCAATGACAGAGGCAAAAGTTTGTGCCGCGCATACCAGCCGATAATTGACATTGCTGCTAAGGGGGTTGTTCCCCAGAAGTCTAAAATCTTTTGTGCTCCGCCTCTGGAAAGGAATGCCAAAAAACTCGAGCAAGCTTTTCGCCTTTTCGTCGTCGCTTGGTAACGAGTCGCCCGTTAGGAGTAGTGCTTCTTCCAGCATCAATGCTAGTTCCCTTGGTTGGTAGCTCACGAAAGAGCTACGGCTGGGACGGCTTTTTTGCGACGACCAATGATCGCATCGCCCTGGAGCCGGCAATCTTGCTCAGCACTAGGGATAACGGCCGAAGGAGTCCTGTCATCAAGCGGCCGGCGGAATGAGGAATCCAGCAGAAATGTTCACTGCGCAAGACTTCAAAGCCAGCCTGCGAAAACGGTTCCGTGTATTCCTCGAGCGACGGCAGGTAGCATTCTTCTTCACGTTCTTTCCTGTCTCGAAACTTGTTCTTCAGGGCGCTGCGAAAGACAGGAAAACGGTCATTCATGTCAATTACCACACAAACGCCTCCGGGTGCGAGCAGACGGAAGATATCTCGCGCGCAAGCCAACTGCTTCCCGGACCGATGGCAATAGCGGATCGTGTTTACGCCGATAATGAAATGAAAGGATTCCTCGAGTTCCGAAGGTTCTTTCCCCAAACCGGCGGAAAGCTCTTCGAGCAACGTTTCGTTTTTCGCCACGCAAAATCGAACGCGGTTTCGTTGGCTCGGGGTCAGATAATTTTCGGTTTCCCTGTTGGCGGCCTCAATCAGAACAGGGGAGAAATCCGTGCCGATCGCGCTCTCAATCTTGAAACCATGCCGGCCCAAAACCGAGACTAGATGCAACAAGTTCATTCCGCCGCCACAACCAAACTCCAACATACGAATCTCAGGAGCGCGAGGGCACGGATAGATGACGGAGCGCGTCAAGATAAACTCTCTTATAATCGTGATCGAGCAGATAACTGATTCCGAAGCCGGCTGTGGCTTTGGTGTATTTCAAAATGGCATCCTGCGATGTGTATTCGCGGAAAAACGAGTCAGTCTCGGGAGAGGCGTTAGTTGGGCTGGAAATCATGTTGTTGAATGAGTGAGTTATGGGAAACAATAGCGCTGCTGCCTTGCAGCCGGTGTTCAGGACTGGGTAGCGTTCTCGGCGTGCCTAACACGAAAGCTGTCCACCTTTTTAAAGCTGAGAACGGTCCGGATTATAGCTCCCAACTTTTTCATCTGTTCGCGGCGATGGAACCGCATCAACTCGGGGCTTACAGCGCGCTTGGTGCGACCGCAAGGCCGCCCAGCTGTAACCTAAGAGCAGAGCACAGCCGCCGGTTAGCCTGGGCTTCTTTGTCATACGGTAAGCCACACGAAACAATTCCCAAATTGGAGAGCCGCCCAGGTAGTAGTCTTTTTCTCCATACGAAAATAGCGCCCGCAACTGGCCCTTGTTTGCCGTGCCTAGCGTTCGATGATGATGGTATCGTTTTTCAGCAAAAGATCGGACTCTCCATCCCTTCATCCGTGCGGTCATAGCCGCGATCCAATCCACTCCCCCGGCCGGGTTGGGGACATAGCCACCAATCTCCTGGAAACACTCGCGCCTGAAGAGCTGACACGGTCCCGCGACGTAATTCTGTCCTTCAAAGCTGTCTTTGCTTGAATCATAATTTCCCTCCTGGGTGAAAGGAGTTCCAGCCACGCCGAGCTCAGTATCTTCGGAAAACTTCTCGCATCAAAAATGCCATGTAATCCGGTTCGAAAGAAACATCGGCATCAAGGTTTCCCACTACGTCGAACTCAAACGGCGTAGCCCGCGTAAATGCAAGGGCAACAGAATGAGCCTTTGAAGCGAAATTGCGATCCGGATCTTGCCGTCGGCGAATCAGTTCAATCCACGGATAACGCTTCGTGTAACTCTCAACGATTTCCGCGGTGCTATCAATTGAGCCGTCATCGACAATAACCCAGCGCTCCGGCAAAATTGTCTGAGTAACCACTGAGTCAAGCGTTCTTCTAATAAACGCTTGCTCATTCCTAGCCGGGGTGATCAGCACATATTTCATAGGACCGAGAACGGAAGTCAGCAGGTCGCTTTCTGCGTGGGAAAACCCAGGCGGAATCGCCCAATAACGAAGAAGATCGTGAGCCACTGATTGTTTCGAATAATTTTCGAGAGCTGGGTATGCCGCTTCGTGAGGACGTAACCACCCGCTCCAATTAGAGCGAAGTAGATACACGCATCGAGCGGGCTGCCTTCCTCCAGCGAAGTCGCGCCTAGATGGAGGCCGAAGATATTGAGCCATTCCGAAGTTTGCCTGGAGCAGATGATCAGGATCCAGACAAGTGGAATCCAAAGAGCGCCAGTGACGTCAGGTCTTTCCCGAATGTCTCGCCGAAAAAGGAAGGCGATGAAGACGAGCGTAAGGCAGGACGCCAGGGCTGGAGGGAGGTGCATCGGCTATATCAGAGGATGGAGGTCGGAGGTCAGAGGTCAGACGACAGAGGGTGGAGTTGGAGTTCAGCGATGCTCGGCGAATTGGATTACTTTCGTCGGGAGGTTGTCCGGTTCTGGAGATTCTCCGAAGAAATTCCCGATACTCTCAACTACGCGAGTAATCATATCTTTTGTCATCTCTGGATAGATCGGTAACGACAGGATCCGCGATTGGTTGAAGTAGGCGGCAGGAAAATCTTCTGGAATGTGTTCGAGATAAATGTAGGCGGGATAAAATGGCAACGCCTTCGAATAGTTCAAAACCGTGGAGATGCCTGCCTGGGTAAGGTACTCTTTCAATGCATCCCGGTTTTCAGTGCGGATGACATACAGATGATAAACGTGGTTGCGGTCGGGTCCGACTTTTGGTGTGATCACGTCCCCCACGTCTGCCAGAAGCTTCATCGTAACACGCCGCAACACGGCGTCGTGCCTCGGTCCATGCAGGCAAATGAGGTAATTTGGCATTGAGGATAGCTGCTTGCAGTCCATCCATTCGGCTGTTGATCCCTTCCATGATGTGATCGCCTTTTCCACCGTGTCGGGCAAATGTGGTCATCCAATCGGCCAGTCGATCGTCATTTGTCACAACGCAGCCTGCATCACCGTAGGCGCCCAGGTTTTTACCCGGGTAAAAAGAAAACGTCGCGGCGTCTCCAAAAGTTCCGACGTATTGTCCTTTGTACCTGGCCAGATGGGCCTGGGCGCAGTCCTCTATGACCCAAAGATTGTGCCTTTTCGCAATGGCCATGATTGGATCCATATCGGCCGGCTGTCCGTAAAGATGGACTGGAATAATGCCGACCGTGGCAGGTGTGATCTTTCGCTGTATATCCTGGGGGTCGATCGTGAAAGTTTCCTCATCTGTATCGCAGAATACGATCCGACCGCCGGCCTGCGTGATCGTCTCAGATGTTGAGATCCAGGAATGTGCCGAGGTGATGACCTCGTCGCCGGGCTTTACGCGAAGTCCTCGCAAAGCAACATAAATTGCGTCCGTGCCATTAGCGCAGGAGACGCAACGCTTCACACCCAATGTTCTCGCCCACGCCTCCTCGAAGGCATCCACATGAGGCCCGCGAATATAGGCTGACTCGGCGATTACTTCGGCGATGACACTATCGATCTCGCTTTTGATCGACAGATATTGTGCATGCAGATCAACGAATGGAATTTTCATGGAATAGTAATCAAAATGCAGGCGTTAGAATTAGAGACGGCGCAGCAAGCGAGCAGGGTTGCCCGCGTATATACCTGGGAGGGTGATATCCTTGGTAACAACGGCGCCGGCACCGATAACTACCTGGTCACAGATTGTGATCGGAAGAATGGTGGCATTCGTTCCGACACTTACCCGGTTACCAAGTTTTGTTGGCCGCCAAAGCTCCGGCTTTCCAGCAGGCCCACCGGTAAGGAATAGGTCATTAACAAACATAGCTCCGTGAGAAATGAAGCAGTCGTCACCGATCGTGACGAGGTCGCAGATGAACGAATGCGATTGAATCCGGCATCGCTTGCCGATGGTTGCTCCCTTCTGTATCTCAACGAAAGGTCCGATGAAGGTATCGTCGCCAATGTCACAGCCATACAAGTTTGTGGGCTCTATAACGGTCACATTCGCGCCGAACTTTACGTCAACGAACCCGACCCGACGATGCCTGTCTGGATTCATGTAGCAGAATTCTGACGAATAACTTCGCCGTTTAACGGTCGCGCGCGCTCAAGGATCGAAACGACAGTGCGCGCATGAGATAGCCCGGTGAGTGGTTCACGTGAGTTACGAATGCAGTCGGCGAAATGTTCTGCTTCGACGCGGAGCGGTTCCGCAAACTTGACCTCAGGTATCAGAATATCACCGCTCCGATAGTTGAACCCCGAAATCTGCGGGTTATCGAAGTCCATGTTCTCTCCCAGAATGGCCCGGCGATCAATTCCTTTGTCGTAGATGGCGATCTTGCTCTCCGCAATATCATCATAGACCACCATCTTGCGCGAGCCGACAATAATCATCTTGCGCACCTTTTGCGGGTCCAACCAGCTTACATGAACGTTTGCGATGACCTTTCCGGGGTACTCAAGACTGAGGAAGACGACGTCATCGATGCCGTCCTGCATGTAAGCCATGCCCTGGCGACCAATGGAAACTGGCTCCGGATCGCCAAGCCAGTATTGAATGATGCTGATATCGTGAGGGGCAAAGTTCCAGAGGGCGTCGATGTCGGAACGGATGCGCCCCAGATTCAGTCGCTGGCTATAAATGTAGCGAAGCTCGCCCAGCTCGCCGGAATCAATCAGTTTCTTCACATACCGGACGGCCGAGTTATACACGAAGGTGTGACCTGTCATAACAACAAGGTTTCGCCGGGCAGCTCGCGTTGAGAGCTCATCTACTTCGGCGACCTTCGTCGCCAGCGGTTTCTCTACGAATACGTGTTTACCAGCATCGAGTACTTCCTTGGCAAGGGAGAAGTGACTTCCAGCAGGCGTAGCAATGATCACGCCATCAACATCAGCATCTTTCAGAACGGCCTCATGGCTTTCGAGCGCACGACTGAAAGGGAAATTTGCACTTACAAAGGCGCGCCGGTTTGCGCTCGAGTCGACAACGTATTTGACCGCGCAGTCGGGCAGCGCCGAAAAGTTACGCAGCAGATTGGGACCCCAGTAGCCACAGCCGAACTGGGCAAGAACTAGTTTTGATTGCATCTTAAAAGGAGTTTGGCCTGAACAAAAAAGGGCTAGCGCGGACAGCTCTGTCGGGATAGGACGCTTTCAGGCAGCAACCAAAAGCTGCTCTGAGTTATCAATCCTGAAGTCCTCGAACGCCGCGGTCTGTGGGCGTTGGCGGTTGTACCTGTGAAAAACTTTTGTTATACACTCTCACAGTTAACGGTGGCAGATCAGTAGTGGCTGCCGAATCAGCAGCGGCTTGCACCCGGACTCTCGTCGTCAGCGTATGCGATCCTCGAGAATGATGTCGCGCGCCGCTTTCGAAACCACGAGACGATTTGGGTTGCTGTTGCAAACCAAGGTTTCCTGGCACGCAAGGCCTTGAGCAAAGTGGCATAGACATCGCCCCATAACCTTTCAGGCCCGAGGCTTCTGTCGTGCCAGTTGATGGTGAGAACGCCGCCGAATCTTGTTACATTGTCGATCAACGGTAGCATCGCAGCCCGCGCCCGGTCACCGGACAAGTTCATGTATGAGGGATAAAACAGCGCCGTGTCCATGATATGCAATGGGAGTTCGAGCAAAGTCTTGACGTCAGGATGCTTGAACACTTGAGCTGTTCCCGCTCGGTATCCGATCGTCTCGTTGTAGCCAACCGTTGAGTCGTACGAGAAACCCGCTTTCTCGAGCGTCAAGGCCGCCTCGGAATTGAAGTAAAGCCAGTGCATCCGCACTCCGATCTCGGCCGCCCCCGTGATTGCCTGAATACGCTGACGCTCATCGCGACCCTTTGCGCTGTCGCGCCACGCATCGATGCCGTGGACCGCGATTTCGCGATTCGCGGAAACCAGCCTTTTTAAGTCTTCTGCAATATCTGCCAAAGCATAACGCGAGGCGCGTTTTGCCCTCGTTCGGCCTTGAGAATCAACGCCGGGATCTCCCTTTGTCGGAATGACGAAGAAGGTCGAGGCAAGGTCCCTTTCCAACTCCAAATACTGATCAAGTTGGTCCCAGAAGTCCTTGGCAATTCCAGCAAACACGAGAGGCAGGGAAAACGCGGCCTTCCAATTGGCAGCAACCTGCTGCAAAGACCTTCTTCCTCCACAAAGGTCGATTACCGAGCCGATCATTGCCCGATAGAGAAAACCAAACATGGTATGGTCGCACATGTGATAGCGTACCCGCGGATGATCGACGTCATGGGTAAGGGAGACCATAAAGGGATATCCTGCCGGCACCGGAGGTATCTCAAGCAGGGAGAGCCCCTTGCTAACGATAAGGTCACGTAAGAAAGAGATATGAAGTTCCAACGTAGGTATGCTGGCAAACTGCGCAGGTTGTCCTTGCGTTAGGAGATAGCGAATCTCTTTAAACAGATCGAAGCCGAGCCGAACCACCGTTCGAGCGCCACAGGCCGCTGAAGCTGCGGCCGAGTTTGTTTCCTCATGAACGAGAAGTTCGTTTCCTGGCTCTGTCGAAGAGGAGGCAACTTTCATAAATCGGCATTCGCTCGTCGCGGAAAGAAAGGAAATTGTAGCCCGCGGCTGACCGCGTTTTTATGTGTCGAGATTCCTCGAACGCCTGCCGTTGGGAGCCATAAAGTCAACAACAGGCTGGCGTCGTTTTCTGGAACCGGGCTGTTTGAGCATAGTAGAACATCGTATCGGGTTCCCGGGCGCCAGAACTCCCAGGGCGTCTTAAACAACTCAAAGAACTCGGCAACAGTTGACGGTTCAATCCCATTGGCAATAACGCCGATCATGTCTGAGCAAAGAGAGGCTATGAGACTCGATTGGTAGATAGTCAAGAAGCTCTATCGAATCTTACTTTTACTTTTTGTTTCTGTGGTATTCATCAGAACTAATGTGCTGTAGCACGAGCACTAACACGAGTAGGAGTAAGAGGCAGACAGCGTCCATAGTATTAGCAGTCGCCTATAGAAGTTCGCTAATGGAATTCAACAAGGTGGCCCGCTCGCGGCTCCATGTGTGTGAGAGATAAACCGCCTGGCCGCGTTTTACCGTTTCCGCCACATCAACCGGATGCGAATATACGAATTCGATTTTGCGCGCGAGGTCATCCGCGTCGCCGAGTTCGAAAAAGATCAAGTCATTCTCGCCGAAATAGTCCTGAATGCCTGGTGCTTTCGGGGCGATCACCGGCTTCGCGAGCGCCAGGTATTCGAAGATGCGTGTAGGTGTATTGATTTCGGTGAAGATATTGCGGTGGTTGGGAATAATCCCGAGGTTGCAATCCTCGATTGCCTCGACGATCTGGTTAAGATTGCACGGGCCGAGATAATCGATATTTCCGTCAAGTCCCCGTTGTTTTGCCGATTTCATCACGTCCTCGAAGAAGGCGTTTCGCTCACCGCAAACTTTCAGTCGGACAGATGGGATGGTCTTTCTGATCTTACCCAGAGACTCTACTGCGAGGTCGAAACCATTCCGGTGGACGAGCGAACCATGATAAAGAATCACAAACGGATCGGATCCATTGCCGTTTTTCCCGTTCACTTGGCAAGCCTTGACACCTTGCAACCGGAAGACGTCGTCATCAGGCGAATTAATTACGACTTGGATTTTGCGCGCCTGACAACTGCGGGAAGAGTAGATCTTCTTGCACGCGAGGTTCACCGTTAGCACAAGATCGGCAAAGCGGATGCTCCACCTCTCCAGTCGCTTCAAGATCGTGACGCTGAAGCTTTCCTCAGGCAGTTTAAAGATCGTCTGCATGAGCTCGGGCATGGGGTCGTGCAGATCCAAAATGACCTTTGCACCGAGAAGCTTCGGCACGATTGCGCTGAAGACCAGAACGTCAGGCATGTTATGCACATGAACCAGATCGTAGCGCCGTCTGAGTGATTTCCAGCCGAGGTGAAAGAATGAGACTAAAATAAACGCCGCGTACTGGCCAATGTACGCCAGTCTGCCGCCGCGCTGCCGCTTCAACCTTACACGCGTAACATGGATGCTGCCGTAAGTCTCATGCGCTGGATCGCGATCGCTATCGCGCAGGCAGATAAGATCGATATCGACTCCTTGCGCTGCCAATGCCTCGGCGGCTCTTCTGGGCCGCGGGTCCGCGGGATAATATGAGAAGAGCAGGACTGCGGCGCGTCTGCCACGCAGCCGGCGAGTCCTCACCGCGGTGAGCTTATCGTCCTCAGCGAGGCTCGCTTCGGAGGAACGAATCCTGGCGACGTGGTTCGCTACATCCTTCGGGAGAACATGCCAGTACTCGCCTGCATATCTGGTTTTGAGATAAGTGAGGAATTCCCGGTATAACGCCGCGGGATACCTTGTAGCTGTCTGGCGCGACCCAGTGAAGGACATGTAATCGGGGTGTACATCGACAAGAGCCATGCCTCCATGCTCTGCGATCCAATCAAGTTTCCGCATCCAGATCTCCGGAGTAGTCTCGCGCAATAGCAGGAACAGAGTGGAATCCTGAGGCAGCGTATAGGGCAATTCAACGTAACCTTCTGAAGAAGAGTTGCCGTTTGGATGCGGCACCCAGAATGGGAAGATGGTATGACCTCCCTCTGGCTGGGGTTCGAATGGATCTGTGTCGAAGGTGGAAGCGTCGTATCGCACATCGAGATCGTGCAGCCAGTCGAGATTGCGCAACATGAACCCGGATCTGAATCCCGAAGCTCCCCATTCGCGCGCATAGCGGTTGATTCTCGCTGCGCGCCGTTTGAAACCGCGATAGGAGGCAAAGAGGCGCCCATCATGTTTGAGATCGTGTATCCCAACTTCGAACCCGCTGGCAGTCAGGTCCTCCCTTAATTCGGATGGAACCCGGTAACTTCCTTCGGGGATAAAATTAAAGGAAGAGCGGAATCCAAGATCTTGTTCCAGTTGCATCAAGGCCCGGCATTTGCGGACGCCCTCCTTGCTTTCGACATCGTGCGTCAGGACAAGGGCAAATTTCTTGCCCTCGGGCCAGCCTGCCCAGTTTTCAGGTGGGTGCTCCGATCCCGGCATGACAGGCCATACGTCTCCGATCTGCTTGCGTAACCGCATGGCCAGCTTTCGTCGAATGGCCGTTCGAAGGGATTGCGGAACGAAAGGTTTTAAGCCGTAATAAATTCTATTCCGTAACATCAGACCATCTCCAGTTCGGTGGCGGCGCTAGAGGTCGATCCAAGCGTCCAAGGAACCGAGAGCCTTGTGCTTGCCAAGAATTGGAACCGGAGGCGCCAGCCGCTATGAACACATTCCATCAAGATTCAGCGTCAAGCCACTTCGGAACATACGAACGCGTCTTGTTGACCACCACGTCAACATTGTTTCGCTCCGCGCCCAACTTCCGGTAGCTGCGCTTAATAATCTCGCGGTTGTTCTTTTCCGCCTCGACCACGAGCAAAAACTTGTCCATGAAAGCAGCCATCCCCCACGTGGGACTGGTCTGGCTGAGTGGAGGCATGTCAAAAATAATGTAGTCGAAGTCGCTGGTTTTCAGGTTCGGCATCATGTCGAAGAACTTTTTCAAGCCGAGCTGCGCCAGACCGGCATTTGAGGAGCCCACGGTAGCCAGGTAGAGATTATCCGCAGCTGAGTTGATCTCACCATTCGGCTTAAGAGCCGCCCTAAGAGGATAGGCAGGCTTGCCCTTAAAGAACGGGTGCACCTCCTCGGGGCCCAGGTTCACATCAACAAGAAGCACCTTACCGTCATTCATTTCCGAAAGCGAGGCAGCGAGCCCAGCAGCAAGGGTGGAAGTTCCCCCTTGCTCCGAAACGCTGGCAACGCCAACCAACTTCGGTTTATGCGTCAAATGATTGAGCTCGAAATAAAGACCGAAGCGATCACGGATCGCGTCACAGTAGGGCCGGATGAAATGGCCGGGCTCCCATGGAGCCAACTTGGAGTTGCGCGGTCTCATAGCGAGCGCTCCCGGATCCGCCGATGAACCATTGCGAGGCAAGGCGAAGCGTCCGTTCGCATACGGGATCGAGAGCATCAGTGGAATATGTAACTGCGTCTCCAGTTGAAGCGGGCGGCCAACCGTCTCGTTTAAAATCAGGCCTCTTAACAAGGCCAGGGCTATACCCAAGGCTATCCCGCCGCCGGCCAGTGCCAGGGCGATCTTATCTCGCTTTTTGGTCTCCAAGCCAGGAGGGGATGGACGCTGGACTGCGCTAATATTAGGCATTTTGGATGGGTCCAACGCCTCGTCGATGCGTGCCTTTTCCAGCGATGCTGCGAAGTACTTGTAATTCGTTTCGTCCATCTCCTTTTTCCGTTCCAAGTCTTCGATCTGCGGAGCCAGCTCCGAAAGCTGTTTCGTCCTTTGCTGAATATCACGAAGCCGGGATTTGAGCGCCTCGATTTTTGCCTGGGTGCCAGCAACCCTGGCCTTGGGGTCATCTGCAGGTTTCTTCTTTCCCCATGTCTTCGATTCACTTTCAGCCTTGTGACTAACAAGAGCTTGTTGTTCGGCCAGGTCCGCCTCAGCGGCGTTAAGTTGCTCCTGAGCCTTCGCGGCCTCGGTGGTAAGGGCCGCGGAGCCCTCTTTAAGCGACGCAATCCCTGTTTTCTCCCTTAACGATTTCAGGGCGTCTTCAGTCTGGTTTAAACGCGCGCGAACCTGATCAGTTTGTTGAGTCACGAAATCAAAGGCGTCGGCGGAGCGGTGCACTTCAAGATGTTTGACGAAATAGCGACTTAAGAGTTCTTGCAAAACGAGCGTCGCGATCTCCGGATTGCGGTTCTTGTAGGAAACGAGAATGATGTTGCTTCCCTTGTTTGAAGTGACCTTCAAGCCCGAAACGATGCTTTGCGCCGCAGTTGCTTCTGTGGCCGATGCTCCGGACGGCGGCAGCAATCGTTTCAGCCCGAGTGCCCGGGCGACTCGGGAAAACAGGTCCTGGGACGGCGGCAGCAACCGCTGGGGACCGAGTGCCTGGGCAACTTGCATGGCCAAATCCCAACTGGTCAGAATCTCGATTTCAGCGCCGATTACTCTATCCGCTTCGTTGTTCGATGCGGCCGCAGCTTTCTCTGCCTCGACTGGGTCGATGGCACTCCTTTCCGTAACATAGCGCACCAGCAGCTTGGCCTCGGACTGGTAGGAAGGTGGATACATAAAGTAAACTGCCGCGGCTGCAATTATGCCCGCTGCCGCGCATATGCTGATTGTTCGCTTGCGTTTAAACAGAGCGAAGAGAATGTCGCCTAGCTTCACCCCGGAGTGGGGTTGGGTTTCGCGTCGGATTTCAGCCATAATTTTAACTCCTAGTCGAGATGCGGATAGATGATTGAGCCTGCCACCCTGTTGAACACCAGCGGTAACCTGCCAAAGACTTTCTTGTGGAAACCGGAGTCACCGCGGGCCGGAGTGAAACACTGCCGACCGGATGGATCGACTCGGTAGTAATTGATTGTTTCTTCCTGCGTGCCCCAGGAAAGTTTGAATCGCCGCAAGACCGTCGTTTTCGTACTCGGTGCGTCCAAAATGTAATTTTTCTACACCGATGCGCACCAGGAACTGGATGCCATGCCACATGACGAGATTATTTGCGCGAAATTCTTGAAACCTCTTGTCAGAGGCACCGTACTTATAAATAGCGTTGTTTCCGAAGCGGAAGAATATCGCGGCGGCAATTGTGCGCGACCCGCGCTGTGCGAGAACGATGAACCCGACGCCAGGTTTGATGATGTGCTCGTAGATGTTGCGGAAAAATGAGGCTGATTGCGGCGGGAGTCCGTGCCGACGCCGTGTTTCAACGTGGAGCTGGTAAAAGTCGCCAACTGCCTGGCGATTGCGGACCGCCACGGCATTGACTTCGCTGCGGTGCGCCTTGCGAATTGCACGCTGCACCGAGCTGGCGAAGCGACCAAACATTTGTGTGCAATCGCTGCTCAGATCGAGTGTATGCCCGTAAAACCTGCTCGCTGGTTCTGGCGCAAGTTGAAGGGATCTGCCTCCCCGTATTTCGAGGTGACGCCAACGGCGTTGTTGCGCGAAGTTCAGGAGTCGATCTCGAACGAAGTCCTACAACGTCCGGTTCGAAAAACAGCGGCTCGCATAAATCGCTAAACGGAAGGCACACACCACGACGGCCGGTGAAAGGACTGCGTATTTCCATTAACGGAATAAGTGCCGCCAGTCTCCGCTTGTGGAAAAACTGAAGATAGAACGGTTGATGTTTGTAGGTCTGGTGAAGCACCCGTGCCCAGGCAGTGGTGTGAAAACAAGTTCGGTCGCGATGCAAAGCAACAACGTGGTCCCAAGCCGGTTCATGTAGAGGATCGAGAACGCGCATTTGCAACGACAGACCATTTCTGTCAGGTTGGGCCCCCAACCCATTCGAGGATGAAAAGATCATCCCTCTCTCAAACGACACTGCGAAGCAAAACTTTTCGGTTCCTTGTCGTTCTTGATGGTTTTTTCGGCTTCGAAGAATAACGCGCACCGCCGTTTGACGACAGGAGTGCCGGCGCGCTCCCATTGGAACTGCCGAACATGAAGGGCGCGCCATTCATCTTTAGAGATGTAGAGGCCCCTTCCAGCACCCGGATCATCTCCAGTCCCTGGCGTCCGCCGGTCATCGGCTGCGAGTTCGTTTCGATGCAATCAATAAAGTGCCGGCAGGCCGAATTAAGCGGTTCTTCCTGCTGCAAGTGAGGGATGTAGCTGTCCCCGTAGTGATACGAGTAATGAAATTCCGCGAAGCTATCGTAGTGCGGGGGTCGCACCACCCGGGCATCATAGATCCGGATCTTTTCCCGGTTTTTTAAATCGTCGTACACGATCATGCGCTGCGACCCAACTATGGTCATTTCGCGGATCTTTCTTGGCTCCAGCCAGCTGCTTTGAATCGTGGCGAATCGCTTGTGTGGAAAAAACAGCGACATGTTGATTACGTCTTCAACGCCTGGGCTAACATGGGCGTTCCCCTGGCAGTTAATCGCAACGGGCGATTCGCCGAGAATGTGCAGAATGATGGAAATGTCGTGAGGCGCGAGGTCCCAGGCGACGTTGATGTCCTTCTGGAATAATCCGAGATTCAAACGGCGCGAATTGATGTAGCGGATTTCGCCCAAATCCCCGGCCTGCACGATTTCGGCGATCTTCCGTACCGGGGCAGAGTAAAGAAACGTGTGATCAACCATCAAAATCAAGCCTTTGCGCTCGGCGATGTCGATCAGTTCCTCACATTCGCGGGAAGAAGTCGCCATCGGCTTTTCAATGAACGTGTGCTTGCCAGCCAGGAGGCTCGCCTTGGCCAGCGAGTAATGGGTATTTACAGGAGTGGCAATGACAATCGCGTCCAAATCGGACGCGTTGATCAGTCGTTGCGGATCAGTGACGGCTTCCAGATCCGAATACGACGCGCAAACGTGCTTCACGCGCGCGATATCCGGGTCGCACACAACTTTAAGCCGGCATTCCGGAAGACTTTTAAAGTTGCGGGTTAGAAGAGGTCCCCAATAACCACATCCAAGGACGCCAACTCTAATTTTAGCTTTCATAACTTTTCACTCCAACTACTTGCGATCGGGTCGAACCGGCGCGTGACGTCAGGCGCTTTGATTCTGCTGGAGGCGCACCGACCCCCTTGCCGCAATTCGATCACTTGTTGCGTAATTGCGGCGGCAGTTTTGAACATGATTTTTAGGTCGAGAAGTAGCGACATCTTGTTGAGATAGGCCAGGTCCATTCTGATCATCTCATTAAAGGTCGTTTTGTTTTTACCGCTGACTTGCCACAGGCCAGTAAGACCCGGCAGAGCGTTTACACGTTCGCGCTGCCACAGCTCGTAATTGGCAAATTCATTTGGGAGACAGGGTCGCGGCCCGACCAAACTCATGTCACCGCAAAGCACATTGAAAATCTGAGGCAGCTCATCCAACCCGCTTGCGCGTAGAATTCGCCCAAAGGGCGCCAGTCGGGGATCACCGCGTGTATCGAGCTTCGTCATCACACAATTCGTCCGAATCAGCTCTTCAAAATACCGCTCGTGACCTTGCGTTTCCGCGCTGACCTTCATTGTTCGGAACTTCCAGATCGAAAATTGTTTACCACCGAGACCAACGCGCTTCTGGCGGTAGAAAATCGGACCCGGCGACGCAATTCTCGTAAGCAACATTAGCAAGAGCATTAAGGGGCCCCACAACGGCAGCAAAAGCAGAACACACGTAAGATCCAACCCAGCTTTCCAAGCAGGCACTCTCCGCGCGGAGGCCACGCGGATAGCGCTCGCAATGGGAATAGTCTTCGTCGTCGAACTCATAAGGCCAAGCTGCCGCCCTTGGTCACCTCTGCGGTCCGGCAAAGGTGACCTGTCGCTTTTGTTTGATTGAACTGCTTCACGTTGCCGTTACCCGGCTAGTTCTGCAGGGGTCGCAAAACGAGGAGGAGGAACCCGCAGGGCCCTTTCTTCGCTCAGGTAAATGTGATCGAGGAGTAGATCCTCGAGCAGTTCACTCTCAGAATTCCGAGAAGCGGCGGCCAAGACCCCAGCCGGAGGCTGGAATTGGGAATGCGCCCTGTTACCGCTAAACAAGAAGCCTAGCAGTAAGGAAGACGATTTGTCAGGTTTCGACGCCTCTGGAATTCGTGCAAAATCCCGCACGACTACTTCTACGGAAATGGAAGACGAAAGGGCCTAGGTATTTTCACTAATGTTACGAACGTGCGCGGAATCTTCCGGTCTTTGAGGGGGAGCCCGTGGACCTCTTCTACGGTGTTCAGTCAGGCGCCAAGCGTCAAGGACTCAGGCGCTAAGGGGAAAATTCGTTACGCAGCGTGGGCGGAACTGGCGGCAAGCGTGCTACAAAGATAGCGTAGTTCGTCCTCCACGTCGGCAGGTTCTGCCACGGTCTGGGACACTTCGTCACGCAACAAAAACCGATAACGCTGCCGCATGTGGTAGAGCAATTTTTTTACTGTCGCTTCGCGAACGCGCAGTTTCGTCGCCAGATTTGCATACGAGAGGTCGTCCCGCTCCGCGCCCAGGTATGCGCTCAAAACGTTGAAGACGCGCAAACGACCTTTGCTCTCGCATTCCTCATGAAGCCGGCGCAGTGCCCGTTCCACGACCGTCGCAGCCCAGCCGGCATCGAAAACTCGTTCCGCAGGCCAGGAATTCAGCGCTTCCTTCGACAGGGCGAATTCTGAAGGTGCCTCGGCCATCCAGGGATCCCATGGAACGAAGTTGACGTCGCCGCCGCGTTTACGTGCACGGGTTCTATCGATTGCATCATTCAAAAAATTCTGAAGCGACGTGAGCAGCAGCGATCGAAAACGGCCCCGAGCAGGGTCCGCCTTCTGAAGCCAATCACCATTCAATATTCTGACAAAAAAATCCTGCGTCAGGTCCTCGGCATCCTCAGGCGAGTAGCCGCGCCGTGCGATAAAGAAAAAAATCGGCCGCCAATAAATCCGGCAAAGCTCAGCCAGCGCGGTGCGGACCTGCTTTTCTCCACCTTCCGAGCCTGCGCTGGAAAGAATAAGGCTCCAACGCGTCGTGACGAACGCGCCGGTTGTGCTCGTTTTTTCCTTCTTCTTTGAGCTTGAATTCAAATCCGGTCCTAAAAATCAATTAGAACAGCAAAAGCGTTGCATGGGAAGCAGTAAATTTCGGTGCCGCGGGGCTGATCGCAATGACCGCTAAGATAACGGATCCGACTGTTCCGCAGAGATTACCAGGTCTATGTTTCCGAAATTTTTTGAACTTTTTTCGAAACCTCACCCCGCCGTTCCCGGAGAAAGAGATAGTCCACGTACACGCTGTGATATTTCGGCGCGCACGATTTGGTATATTTGATCTACCCCCCTTTATGGAGCTGCAATCCTGCGATGACGTAGAAACTCACACTGACGGCAGGCCGACACGAGGCCGTCCATCGATTCCGCCATCGACCGAGAACTGCGGGCAATTTGCACAGCTCCTGCAGCAGGCACGGCACCAATCAAGCATAAACATGTGCGCCGATTCGGATTTTGTCCGAACCCGAGCGGATATCGTGCCATGTGAACAATGCGGGTCCCCAGTACGCTTCGGGCGCGGGTCTTGTCTGAATTGTGTGCTCCAAGAAGGGTTGGAGTCCGACCTTACAAACGCGGAGCAGTGGGACGATGTGCTTGAGCAAGTCGACGTGGACCCGGCTGAGTGGCGGGTTGGCAATTATCAGATCCTGCAAAAAATCGGGCGCGGCGGAATGGGCATCATCTATCGAGCGCGCCAAATAAATCCGCAACGAATCGTCGCTCTAAAACGCATCTTAAGCTTTCACGTTGATTCACGGGAAGCGCTTGTCCGTTTTCAGCGCGAAATCGGAGCGGCAGCAAGGCTCGAGCACCCAAACATTTTGCCTGTCTACGAAGTGGGTGAAACCGAAGACCGCCGGCCGTTCTTCACCATGAAGTTCGCAGCGGGCGGAAGTTTATCGGACGCAGCACAGAGCCTGCGGCATGATCCACGCCGCATCGTTCGTATAATGGCCAAAGTCAGTCTTGCCGTGCAACACGCACATCTCAACGGAATCTTGCATCGCGACCTCAAACCTGGGAATGTTTTGCTCGACGATCGCGGCGAACCGCTGGTGAGCGATTTTGGTCTGGCTAAGTGGCTCGACACCGCAAGCGACCTGACGCGAACCTTGACCAGCTTCGGAACGCCGGGTTACATCGCGCCTGAACAGGCGCAGGGGTCCGCGAAGAATGTTACTGCCGCAGCCGATATTTACGGCCTTGGCGCTATTCTTTTTTATCTGTTGACCGGTCGCCCGCCGTTCATCGGCAAAAACGTATTGGGAGTAATCAAACAGGCCAATGATAGACCCGCGCCAAAACTGCGGTCGATTGCGCCCGAGCTCGATCGAAATCTCGAAGCCATTTGTGCGAAATCTTTAGAGCGCGAACCGCGAGCGCGCTATGCTTCAGCCGGTGATTTGGCTGAAGATCTGGAACGTTGGCTCGCAGGGCACTCGGTTTACGCCAGGCCGGTTTCGCCACCGGTGCGTCTCTGGCTCTGGTCACGGCGGAACCCGATTGTTGCCGGAATGGCCGCTCTCCTGCTGATGCTGGGAACATCAGTGGGCGTGATCATTTCGAACGGCGGCCTGGCCACACCGCCTTTTCCGCCACATGGCGTTGCTGTCCTGCCCTTTGAAAGTCTAACTCAGGACAACGAGAACGCTTTTTTTGCCAACGGCGTGTATGACGGTGTATCAACCAAGCTGGCAAAGCTTGCTAATCTGCAGGTAATCAGCCACAACAGCGTCACAAAATATCGCGGCGTGCGCAATGCAAAAGAAGTCGGGCGCGCATTGAACGTCGCTTACGTACTCGATGGAACGGTACAGAGAAGTGCCGGCAGGATCCACGTAAACGTCCAATTGATTGATACGCGGAATGATTCCCATGTTTGGGCGGAGAAATACGATCGGGATGTAAATGATGTGTTCGCGCTGCAAAGTGAGATCGCACAAAAAGTGGCAGATCAGCTGGGAGCTAACCTCTCATCCAGCGAAGAAGCTGCCATCCAAGAACCGCCGACCACGGACCTTGTCGCGTACGATGCCTACTTGCAAGCCAAACAGTTAATCGACGGTATTTCCTTCAGTTCGCGGGCGAAGGAAGATTTGGTGCAGGCAATCCAACTGCTCGAACACGCTGTGGCACGTGATGCGTCGTTCTCCCATGCATATTGTGAACTCACGGAAGCGCATGATCGAATGTATTTCCTTGGCTTCGATCATACGGATGGGCGGCTTCAATTGGCCGAAACAACGCTTGAGTCGATTCGTCGTCTGCGCCCCGGATCGGGAGAGATGCACCTGGCGTTAGCCCAACACCTCTATTGGGCATATGGGGATTACCAGCGAGCCGAGGCAGAACTGGCGATTGCTCAGCGCACGTTGCCCAATGAAGCCCGCATTCCTCTTTTGGCAGCCTACAGTGATCGGCGCGAGGGTGAATGGAACCAATCACTTGCGAAATTGAAAGAGGCATTAAGACTCGACCCGCGTAACCTTTCCATCCTTCAGCAAATTTCTCGAACCTACGAGGCCTTGCATCAGTACCGAGGAAGTGGCGAAAACGCTGGAGGCCGCCCTTGCGATCGCTCCACAAGATGTTGCTACCCGCGTGCGTCGCGCCTGGGTTGATGTAGAATCGCGCGCGGACCCGAACCCCGCGCGCGTCGCAATCGAAAAAGTCTTGGCCGAAAATCCAAGTGCTGCGCCAGGCATCGTTAATTCCTGGCTTGATCTTGGATTGCGCGAACGGGACCCCGTGTTAGCCGAGCGGGCATTCTCGAGCCCTGCCGGCTGGGGGCTGCTATGAGGAAAATATTCCATTTCCTAACAGTTGGTGCGAAGGGCTTATTGCTAAGTTGCGTGGCGATGAACTTGCTGCTCGCACAGCGTTCGGCAACGCGCGGAAAGAACTTGAACAAAAGCTGCGGGACCAACCGGATTATGCCGCCGCATTATGCGCCATCGGCGTAATTGACGCTGCTTTGGGCAATAAGACTGATGCTATCAAAGAAGGCGAGCGCGCCGTCGAGTTGGTGCCCGTTGGCAAAAGTGCCATCGAAGGGCCGATGTTTGTTCAGTATCTGGCGATGATTTATGCATGGACGGGCGAGAAGGACCGTGCAATTGAACGGCTGACCCAGGCGGCCAAATTGCCGGGCAGCCATGTAAGCTACGGGTATTTGCGTCTTCATCCGCTTTGGGATCCGTTGCGTGGAGATCCACGGTTCGAAGAAATTGTCGCTTCGCTGGCACCGCACTAAGATTTCGCAGCAACCATCAACCCAAGAAAGCAACATGCGCTGCTGATTGCTTGGACAAACTTGCGCCGGCACTATTACAAACCGAGTGCAGAAGATTTCGGCTCACCGAAAAGTTCAGCCATCGTCTGGAACGCCGGTGAACCGATTTCTTTTCTTTTGCTGTTGACAGTCCTCAAACAACGCGTAGAAGGGAACTTATGAAGCAAAACCAAGCCGGAGTAGTCAAACGCTTGGTCGCGGGACTGCTGGCAACCACGATTGTTGTCGGCGTTAGCGCTCTTGCGATACATGCACCTGTTCACACTCAAAACCGTGTGGCTGGTTCGCTAAAGGATATCCGAACTGATAAAGCCACTCTGTTTTATGCTGAGGCCCGTCCGAGTGATGCTCGATTCGTCGAGCAGACCTATCCCAGTAAGGCCGCGACCGAGGACTTGAAGCTTATCGCAGCGGCATTCTAGCCTGCGGTTTAGTTCGCGAACAGATAAGAAGCCGCGGTACAGTTCGGGGACAAGCGGATTGCGTACCGGTGGCGCCTTTGCATCCTCGCTAGTTTTCCCTTAATCGCACATGGTTCGCCAGGCTCGTGTGGGCCTGCGTGGACAAATGTATTTTCGTGTTGAGCATCGGTTTGGGTCTGCAAGTTGTTTTCAGCCGTGCATCAATTTACGCTTGAAGGAGAACGCATAACATCTTGGTCAGCTGCAATCGACGGCGGAATGAGGATGCGGTTGTTTACCAGACAAGTTACAGCGATTTGCTTATTCCTTTTCGGGATAATCGCCACGTCGGGAGCGGCAAACGCAGCTCCCCAAGAGATTCGACGTAGCAACGCTCCGAACGCAACGCTTCCGTCGATCGTTCAGGCGCGATCCCTCGCCATGCTCTGCCAGGTGGTGATGCAGCTTGAACACCACGTTCAGAGCAAAGACCTGAGCGCTATTCACAACGAAGACGTAATTCTCGGCGCGGCCGGAAGGGAACTGTTAGCTCAGGCCGACGCCATCGCTTCGAACCAAAGCGACGACTTCAAGGCCAGTCTGACCGCGTTCTGTTCACGAGTGAGCGCCCTGCACGTTGTGGCGGACTTGAACCAGCAGGCCAAGTCGGAAACTGAGCTCGGTAAAGTTTTGGAATCATTTGCCAGGGTGAAGGCATATTTTCCGAAGGAAGTCGTGGCCCAAGCCCAAATTTACCTTGAAACTTTTACATGCCCAATGCACCGGGACATTATCGGTAAGCGGACCGATTTCTGTCCCAAATGCGGGATGCCGCTGGATCAAGTGTCCCGGCTTCTACCTTCCAACTCCGGCTTTCCATCGCCTGGACAGCAAACGGTCCGCGCGTCGGTAAGCACTGCGGCGCCGCTGAGCGTGGGTCAACCAGTTGCAGCGCTTCTGAAGTTGCAAAGGCCAAATGGCGATCCGGTGTCGCCCTCCGACCTGATCGAAACGCATACGAAGAAAGTCCATCTGTTAATCGTCGACAGCAGCCTGACTGATTATCATCACGAACATCCCGTACCGACGCGAAATCCGGGGGAGTATTCCTTCAGCTTCACACCAGCCAAACCGGGCAGCTACCGCGTCTGGGCGGACGTAAGACCGTATCCGCTCGGGCTTCAGGAATATGCGATGACGGACATTCCCGCGACAACGCCTGGCGAACCGCTGACGAATCGCACTGTGAATTTCAAAGCCACGGTGGATGGATTGAATTACGAACTCATCCTTCCACAGAAGACAGTCCAAGTGGGCCGACCCGCCTTGGCCCGGCTAAGGATCACGACTGTGGAAGGGAAAGGCTTCACGCAACTGGAACCGGTCATGAACGCCTTCGCGCATCTCGTGGGATTCAACGAGGACTATAAGACTGTTATGCACATGCACCCCAAGGGGCCGCCAGTGCTCGATCCCGCTGCGCGCGGTGGACCGGAACTGGAGTTTCAGATTTATGCGCTGCGGCCCGGCTTCGTCCGTCTTTTCGCTCAAGTGCAGATCGAAGGGCGTTCACAATTCGCTCCTTTCGGCCTCCAAATCGCGCCATGACCAGAGGATCACTTGGGAACTCAGCTCGCCCGCGCCACAACTTTGACGCTTTCGCTAGTTGTTAAACTCCGGGCGTCGAGGATTGGCTGGATCCTTCATGCTGTCCAACGAGGAGTTGGTTAGAGTACAAAACTTGGGATGGCTTTCTGCCGCTTCCGTTTTAACGTTGTAACCCTTGTAACGTTCCAGTTTTTCCTTCGCCGGCATAGCTCAGCTGGTAGAGCAGCTGATTTGTAATCAGCAGGTCGTCGGTTCGAATCCGACTGCCGGCTCACTCGTAACGAAAAGGGTCCAAGCGGACTATCACGCTCGATACCCAACAATGGAGGGCTCAAATTTGAAAATTTCGTTCTATCTTTCTTTCAAACGAGCGCACCAGTAGATCAACCCGCCGATCAGAATGAATCCGAGCGCTCCGCCAATGACCTTTAACCGAAACAGCAGAGAGTCTCCCATATCCGGGGGAGGGATGGTCGCGATAATCATCGCAAACAAGGTGACGATCGTGCCGCTCAAGCCGGTGAGCCACCCGCCAATCGATCCTCCGGGCGCCAGCACGACTTCGCTGGAGTTCTCGTTGCGTCGGCGATGAATCAAAAAGACGATGAACAAATAAAGGTAGGGAATGAAGTAAATTAGAATCTGTGTGTCGAGCAGGATTAGATAAACGTCCTCGACATTCGTGCCCTTCCCAAGCACCGAGAGCAACAGAAATATCGTCGCGAGTGTCGCCTGAACGAGGATCGCGACATACGGCGTGTGCCAGCGCGGATGCACCGTTCCGAAAGCTTTCGGGAAATAGCGATCCAGCCCGATTACGAACGCGACGCGCGCAGGTCCGATCAGCCAGGCGCCCATGCTGCCGAGATTACCGATGGAGTAAAGCGCCGCGCAGAGCGGAGCGACCCACCATAGCGTCGGGGAAATGTTATCGGCGCCGGCCTTGATCGCCTGTAGAAATCCTGAGACTACGTTGACATCCTTGTTAGGCAGGCGCCACAGCACGGCTGCCGTTCCGAGAACGTAGACGATGGCGATTAATGGCGCGGAGATGAAGATCGAGCGAGGCAGATTGCGTCGTGGATTTTCGACCTCGTCAGCCATTGTTGAGGCCAACTCGAGGCCTGCGAACGCGAACGCGATCGAAGCCAGCAGGTTCAACGCTGGAAGGTTGTTTAGATCGGGCTTCAAAGTCGCCAAGCTGAGTTCATTAGCCGGAGGAGCGGTCATCGCGCCGTAAACACCCAGCAAAATCAGAATGAGCCCGGGGACGTACGTGCCGACGCCGCCGGCGTTTTGCAACCATTTGCCTGTGCTGACCCCGACAATGTTTATCACGGTGGCACTCCAGAGCGCGCCGAGCGTCACCGGCAGCACATAGGCCCAACTGTCACTTAGACCACTCCCGCTTTTCCCGAAGATAAAAGTCGCGATGACCGCCGCCGAAATTAGCAGGTTCGGGTAATAGAGGACGTTGTTGATCCAGTAACACCAGCCGCACAAAAACCCGTGACCTTCGCCCAACGCGCGTTTCGTCCAGAAATAGATACCGCCCTCTTTCGGAAACCGTGATGACAGCTCAATCACAGCCAATCCCTGTGGGATGAAGAAGAACACAGCGGCGATCGTCCACATCAGCAAAGACCCGAAGCCGAATTTCGCCGTTGTCCCAAGATGCCTCAGACCCAGGACGGCGACCAGATTGAACAGGACCAGATCGCGCAGTTTGAGCGCCCGTACAAGCTTTGGGGCGGTTTGTGTCTTCTTCGTAGTCACAGGTCTCGAGAAAAGGAATAAAATGAACTACAGCGGATCAATCGGGAGACGATTGATGAGATGAACAGACCGTCGTGTCTGCGCATCCCGCAGATCAATTGCGAACCGCGCTCGCGAAGCGTTTGAGATAGATTCGTTGGAAATCTTCAGCGCTGAGTTTTTGCCGGGCCGAGATCGAACTCTACCTTCTCGATGGTGCCCTCTGAAATATTTCGGTAGCACTTTGGCGTATTCGAATTTGGGGACGACAGGGAGACCGTTATCGGTGCCGATATCCATGCCTGCGTACGAGGCAAAGCGGAACGGGACGCTGTGTTCCATTTTCAACTCGGCTTGTTGTTTGCCGTTGATGAAGAGCTTGCTTGTGCCGCCGGTGCCGAACTCGCCGGGTTTATCGGCGGTGAACTCGTAGCGAACGTTGACTTTGCCTGCGGGCACGGCGTCGCGCGAACTGATGGTGTCGAGTTTCAACCCGAGCAAGCTGTAGGTGTGCTTGAGATGGCCGTTCTCGACGTATAACGAGAAACCGCCAAGAAAACTGGACTCAGCCACTATCACGCCGGCGACTCCGGGGCGCAATCCGAGCGCGCCTGCTCGGCCCGGATTGTCTAGGTCTGCGCTTATGCTGTAAGAACGATTGTAAATCGGCGGGATCATGCCGGACGAGATGTTTTCCGTTCCGTTGTAATAAGTGAATTTCGTCCGTTCCGGCAAACCTTTGGGAAAGCCCCACACGGTTGCCATCTCTCCGAGCAACGGCAGCACCTGATATTTCTCGGCCTCTGACCAAAAAAGAGCCGTCAACTCGCGCACTTTCTCCGGGTATTTGTCAGCGACGTCGTCAGCCTGGGAGAAATCCTCGTCGAGATTGTACAACTCGCACTTGTCCTGATCAGGGTTCCATTTTCCGGGTGCGAAGCGCTTGAGTGTTTCCGGATCGATCTTCCATGGGATTCGATCCAGCCGCCAGCACGCAAGCCAGCCGTCCTTGTACATGGCGCGGTTTCCCAGAATCTCGAAGTACTGTTGCGTATGCCGCGAAGGAGCTTTGGGATCATCGAAGGTGAAAGCGAAACTCACGCCATGCATTGGCATCTGTGGCACGCCGTTTACTTCCTTCGGCTGTGGCAAAGCGGCCGCTTCGAGGATGGTCGGTGCAACATCAATGCAGTGAGTAAACTGGCTGCGCAAATCGCCCTTGTCTTTGATGCGCTTTGGCCATGAAATGACCATCGGGTTGCGAATGCCGCCGAGGTGCGACGCGACTTGTTTACCCCATTTGAACGGCGCGTTGCCAGCCCACGCCCAAGCCGCTGCGTAATGAGGAGCCATGTCGGGGCCACCCCATTTTTCGAGGCCGCCATAAGCTTTAATCGCTTTCAACTGCTGCTCAGCGGTGAGCGGAACACCGTTCAACGTGGTCATCTCGTTGAATGTCCCTGTCTCAGTGCCTTCCATGCTCGCGCCGTTATCACCGAAGATGTAAATGACCAGTGTATTGCCAGCGAGGCCCATGTCGTCGATAGCTTTCATCACCTGCCCGACCGCGTGATCCGTGTTTTCCTGGTAACCGGCATATACCTCCATCTGGTGCGCATACACTTTCTTCACATCCGGTGGGACGCTGTCCCACGCGGGAAATGCTGGATCGCGCGGCGTAAGTTTCGCGTTCGCGGGAATTACACCGAGCTGTTTCTGTCGAGCGAACGTTTCTTCACGCAACTTGTCCCAGCCCTGGTCGAACTTCCCTTTGTATTTATCGCTCCATTCCTTTGGCACCTGATGCGGCGCGTGAGTCGCACCGGTTGAAAAATAGAGGAAGAACGGTTTGTCCGGCGCCTGCGCTTTCTGGTCTCGAATCCAGGAAATCGAATGCTCGACCATGGCGTCGTTAAAATAAAAATTCTTCTCTTTCGGCACGCCGATGATGCTGTTGTTCTCAGCCAAGACCGGATCGAACTGGCCGGTTTCGCCGCCGAGAAATCCCCAGAAATAATCGAAGCCCAGCGCGTTCGGCCATCGATCAAACGGCCCTGCCGGCCCCTGCTGTTCATCTGGTGTAAGATGCCACTTGCCGATCGCGGCGGTGTTGTAGCCGTTGAGTTGAAGAATCCTGGCAATTGAAGCGGCGCTCGTGGGCCAATTCGTGCTGTAACCCGGCCAACCACCGGCTAACTCAGAAATCGAGCCGAATCCCATCGCATGATGGTTACGTCCGGACAACAACGCCGCGCGCGTCGGCGAGCAAAGCGCTGTGACGTGGAACCGATTGTAACGAAGTCCCTGGGCCGCGAGTTTGTCGAACGTCGGCGTAGCGACAGGTCCGCCGAATGTGGCCGGATTTCCGAAACCTGCATCATCGACCAATACGAGCAGGACATTGGGGGCACCTTCCGGCGCCTTTATCGGTTGGCTAAACGAGGCTACCGAGCCTTCGAGCGTTCGTTTCGGCCACTCCTTCAAACGGCTGCGGCGGACGCGGCAGAACGGTTCGGTCCCAATCTGTATCGGAAGCCGCGATTGAAATTGATTGAGCTGTAACTACAAGTCCGATCGCACTAAAGGAGATGATTGCTTTGCGCATGGTGATTCCTCTCGGAATTTGCGACGCTATACGAGCCTGTTTGAAAGCACACGCCAAAAATCCGACCCGGTCGGCAGAGGACTGCGCGCCCTATCATTTCAATCAGGCGACCCGCCTTCGCTCAAGCTATCGTGAGGCAGATACAGGTCTTTAGAAATCGCCTTAGCGCGAATCTGGATGCCGCAGGTAAAGCGCTCTGCCGCCCATGTCGATCACAGCGAAATTCGTCGAGAGATAATCCTGGCCAAGCACACCGGCGTTGGATTCCGCCGTTGATTTTGACAGCAGAACGTCTCCTGCTACGTGGGCCACGACCACTTCGGCATTTGCCAGTTTGAAATTGCCGATGTCCAGTTGCTTCACACCGGTGCGATTCACGCCTTCCACCAAGTTGCCGACTCCTCCCGCCCCGTAGCCAGCGAGCGCGGTCACGCCGGTTCCAGATTTCACCGCGACTTGCGTGTCGATGAGCGTGTTCGCCGAGCCGGTATCCACGATGAATTTGGTCGCGTGGCTGTTCAGCGCAGCTTCAACATCAAAGTGATCATTCGCATTCAGCCGCATCGGGATTCGAGTAAAGCCGCGAGTGGCTAGGAAATTCGCCAGACTCTGGCTCACCGCAGAACTCGCGCCGTTTGGATCGATGTAAAGCATCTGCCGGGTGCAATCGATGATCATTCCGAATTTAACCATCTCGCGCGCGCCAAGCACACCATTGAGATGTGCCAGCGCCTTGGAATCGGCGATGTGCGACCCGGTCGCGGCAGTGCTGCGCTCTTGATTCATGCCCGACAAATCTGCGATTGCCACGGGCACATTGGTCACCACGCAGTTTCCCATGGCAATGCTTTTCACTTTGCTCGTGCCATAACGTTCCCAGCTTCGGCCAAACAACCCGCCGACACTCGAGTCGGTTTTTTCCACAGTCAGACCGAATGTATTCACGCTGTTGCGGTCGATGAGGGTATTGGGCGATCCCGTATCGATTAGCAGCGCACCGTGCCTATTGTTTATGGAAACCGAAACGAACAGGTGATTACCGTAGCGTCGCTCCAGCTTTGCACCGGCAAGTCCCTGCTTCGAAAGGACGCCAGCAAGGTTGCCTCCGGCTTGCGCGTATGTGCGCAATGGCGTCAGTAGTCCAAGCAACAGGATTAGGACCAACAGTTTTCTCATGCGACGGTTCTAGAACAACGGGCCTACTTCGTCGAGTCCTACCCCGATCCCGGCTCTGCGGTGCGAGCGGCGGTCGATTGAGTTTGTGGTACAATGAACGAATGGGTTGTTGGGCCGTTGAATGCCATCAGTGCGGGCGACGCGACAATGCGGCCTGCGGAGGCTTTGTGCTACCCCGCTTGGATTCGAACCAAGAATAACGCCTCCAAAGGGCGCTGTGTTACCGTTACACCACGGGGTACAGGATTCGCGATTTAGATTCGCGAATTTCGCCTCCGGCGCAATTCGCAAAGTGTATTCACGTACTGGCTGAGCGGTCCGCGATCCGGAGATCACGGTTCTTACGAAGACAGGCGCGGAGCAACTAGCCGGCAAAATCAGGGTTGAATCAATAACGGCGCACGTAGATCGTAATTGCGCCGCGCCAAGCAGGCCGGTTATGGAGCGCACAACTTTTCTTAAGAATTATAGGATCCGCCTCAAATACGACGGGAGCCCGTACGAACCCGATCGCGACGGTCCGGCAATCAGCTACGAAGCCGTGGACGAGAGAACGGCGGAGCCGGTTTCTGTAACGCTTATCCCAGCCGAAAGTATCGATCTGTCCGAGCAGGAGCGATTTGAGGAAAATATATCGGCGGCGCAGAAGCTGCGACATGCCAACATCGCCAAGGTCTTGGATTTTGGGCGCGAGGGTGACGATTACGTTTACGTCTCCGAGCGCCTCCCGGGTGAAACACTCGCATCATGGGTGCGCACTCACGGACCTATGGCGGCTGACGCTTCGTTGCGTATAGGCGAACAAGTCGTGAGTGTGTTGTCTTCCGCGGGTTTTCACAAGCTCCCGTATCCGTCCATTCAGCCCAGTGATATCATGCTGGTTCCGGGACAGACAGCCGAAGGGAGTTGGCCACTGGTGAAGGTGACCGGCTTCGGCTTGCCCGCGCTCATGTCTAATCCGGAGCCTCAGCTATCTGAATCAAAGATACCGAAGGAACCAGGTTCGGCGGAGCAGGTCCCCGGTAATCAACAATTCAGCCAGCCGACGAGGGACATCCCCTTGGAAATCTATTCGCTTGGTGTGACGCTCTATTTTTTGCTTACTGGCGCAGCGAACTCCACGGAGGCTCTCCAGCAGGGCCCCAAGGTTTCAGGTTTTCCAAAGCCGTTGCGAGGGTTGCTCGGCCGGATGATGCATCGCGCCCCCGATCAGCGTCCAAAAGACTTGCTCGTCGTGACCGGGATGATCCGGGGGTGCCTGGAGAAAATTGAGCGTCGACGCGAGTTGTCCGATCGATACGGTATCCCCTTCCGAACAAACGTTCGCAGACGCACGGAAGCTCGACCTCGTCGTCTCGTGCGAACCGCCGTTGCGCTTTGCGCGCTGCTCGTGCTTGCAGCGGCGATTGCGCCCTTGGTCTTCCCGGAGTCGATCGGCAAGATCATTCACGCTAGCCGCATCTCAAAGCCAGTTGGCGTTCTGATTGGCGTGCCAGAATCTTCGCCACCGCCACTGGCCCAGGCATCTCAAAGCGGGTCCGCCACGGCTTCAGCAGGTGTTGTATCGCAACCGGTCAATCCAACTGTCGCCCCTGAACCTCCTGCGCAGGCAAACGCCGCGACGACTGCAAACCCGCCCCTGGTTTCGCCGAAGGACACCCAGCAAGCCCAAACATCGGACGCGCAATCACCGGTGGCTGCTTCGACCGACTTGGCGGCAACTTCTGCGGGAGCGATGTCCGACGGCTCTGCTTCTGCAAATGCGGAGATAAAATCAGCATCTCAGGCAAACGCCGAATCGCCGCCAACTACTTCGAGCCAGTCGACGTTACAGGGTAAAAAGAAATCTATCGCCTCAAATTCCAGACGAGCACGACAGCGCCGTACTGGTTCGGTGCGCAGTCGCTTCGTCGGTATCACTCCGGATGGGAGATTAATTCTTCGTCTGCCTTCCGGACGCACTGCAATCGTGGCGCCCGACGAAGAGGAATTCGCCCCGCGCCATCGAAGCCGGGTTTTTATTGACCGCGACCAGATGTATGGTCCCCCGCCAAGATTCGGGTCGGATTATTTCTCAAACGACTGACAATTTCGCTGCACGATGCGGGTGCGTTGGGGGCCTTGGGTAAGCGACAGC
>CAWBSH010000018.1:0-37935 GCA_963791385.1 uncultured Verrucomicrobiae bacterium | reverse complement strand
ATCCAAATTCCGGTGAACGCAGGCGGCGGCCTGATCGGCGACGGTCATCCCGTTGGGGCGACCGGCGTTCGCCAGGTGTTCGAAGCCTATCAGCAGCTGACCGAACAAGCCGGCGCGCGCCAGATTGAGAACGCAAGAAAATTCCTCACGTTCAACATGGGCGGCAGCCTAACGACTTCAGTGGCGATGGTCTAAGACCGGGCTTACAACAGCGACGCGATACAGACAATCGTGCCTGGTGCGTTACAGGTCGCGGACATGATCGTCTCCGACACCCGGCACTAATCGAGCGATTCAGATGAAAGTTCCATTTACATTGGGAGAAGTCGGCCGCTTCGGCCTGGCTGTCCGCGACCCGAAAAAGAGCGCAAAATGGTTTCAGCGCGCGTTGGGGTTGCGGAAAGAATTCGAATTCGACAATGGCGTCGCCGTCGGGAATGACTAGTCACGATCGCGCTGTTTAAAGGCACGCCGTCGCCCGAAACGATTGATCACATGTCGTTTCATCTGCCGGACATGGCGACTTTGCGCAAAGCGCTCGCGCATTTGAAGGGCCTCGGCGTGGAGATTGAAGACCCCGGCGACGAAATCGGTCCGGAAGCACCTGGCTCGAAAAACATGGGCCTGTGGTTTCACGACCCAGATGGTTATCGGTGGGAGCTAAGCGTGCTCGATGGAAAATGAGTTCGCGAGGAGTGACGGCGTCCCACCGTCACTTTCTTTTTCTCGACGCTCGGAAGCCATCGTTCCTTGAAGACTGATCCCGAATAGCCCAGCTTGCGTGGACGCCAGCTGGAATGAAAGACTCCGCGATCACTGTCGCTCAGAGCAATGCTTTCGTGACGACGTTCGATTTGTCGCCCACTGGAACAGGTCAACTCGACGGATTGCGCTTCGCTGTGAAAGACGTAATCGATGTAGCCGGCTGGAAGACCGGTTGTGGTAATCCCACGTGGCGCGATTCGCATCCCACAGCAGTCGCGAATGCTGTATGCGTCGAGCAACTCTTACAAGCTGGAGCCCGCTGTGTCGGCAAAACCATCTGCGACGAACTCGCTTTCAGTCTTCTTGGTGAGAATCACTTTTACGGCACGCCTCTCAACCCGCGGGCGGCCGATCGCGTACCGGGTGGTTCTCGAGTGGATCGGCTTCTGCGGTGGCCTGCGGTTTGGTGGATTTTGCGCTCGGAACGGATACCGGCGGTTCTATACGGGTTCCTGCGAGCAACTGCGGAATTTGGGGGTTCCGGCCATCGCATGGGTTTATTTCCGTCGCTGGCGTCAATCCATTGGCGCCGTCATTCGACACTGTTGGAACCCATGCGCGCGACGCAGATGTGCTCGCAAGAGTTGCAGTCGTTTTATTGGCTTGCGCGCCGTTGTCCGAGAGTAATCCCGACAAAATTCATTTGATCAACGATGCTTTCGCTCTCGCCGATGCGGAGGTTCAGACAGCGCTATCGGAACCGGTGCGTTGCCTGCGCGATTTCTTCGGCGAGCGATTGCGGGAACTCTCGCTGCGTGACCTGACTGCGGATGAACTTGGGAGCAACTTCGCGACCTGCGCTGACACGTTTTGCGTGATTCAATGGGCGGAGATCAAGAGTTGCCTGGGTGCATGGATCGCTGAGGCCAAGCCAGAATTTGGTCCCGATATAGCTGCGAGTTTTGAACTGACGAACCAACTCGATCGGCGACGCATCGCGGAGGCATCGCGCAGACGCGAACAGTATTTTGAAAGTTTGCGCAGGTTTTTGGGACCGAACGATCTGCTTTGCATCCCCACGACGCCCGCACTCGCTCCGCGCAAGGGGAATCCACCGCAGCGGAGTTCGCTTGGCACCGGCTATTATCCTCGGACATCGTCACTGACGAGCCTTGCAGGCATTGGCCGGCTGCCGCAGGTATCGCTCCCAATAGCCTACGTCAGCGGTGTGCCAATCGGCTTATCGCTGCTCGCAGGGCACGGACAGGATCGTTTCCTGCTGCAAGTGGCAAAGAGCCTTGCTCAAAAAACAACCATTTCGAGTCACATTTAGCCGGTTCATTGATGTGCGTAGCGCACGGCCAGGTGCCTGCATTGACACGATATTTAAGGGTCTTAACTTTTTCGTCCACGACAAAAATGAACGCTTTTGCCTCTGTAAATGGGGACGGGAAAGAGTTCGTCTCGCACGCGCCAGGTTATTGGTCGGGCGCGGCGCCGGAACTCTGGAATAACTGGAAATGGCAGCTCAAGAACCGCGTAACCAGCCTCGGCCAACTTGAGAGACATCTGGAACTGAGCGACGAGGAACGCAGCGGCGTTTTGCTGTCCGGCGACAAACTCGCGCTGGCCGTGACGCCACATTTTTTTAACCTCCTGCCGGCAAACCATCCGGACGATCCCATCCGGCGTCAGGTGATTCCGCGAATCGAAGAAACTTGGACCTCTCCTTACGACATGGCCGATCCCTGCGGCGAAGATTCGAACATGCCGGTGCCGGGATTGGTTCACCGATATCCGGATCGTGTCCTGTTTTTAGTGACAGACCGGTGCGCGAGTTACTGTCGATACTGCACACGGAGTCGAGTCGTTAGCGGAGTTGGCGAACAGGAATTGCACACGAATTTTGAGGAGGCATTCCGTTATCTTGAGATGCACACGGAAGTGCGCGACGTGCTTTTAAGTGGTGGTGACGCTCTGATTTTCAGCGATGACAGGCTCGACAAGCTCCTTTCGCGGTTGCGCGCGATCACGCACATCGAATTCCTGCGGATCGGCACACGGGTCCCGATTTTTCTGCCGCAACGGATCACGCCTGAGTTGTGCGCGATGCTGGCGAAGTATCATCCGCTCTGGATGAGCGTGCACGTCAACCATCCGCGCGAGCTGACAGTCGAGGTAAAGCAAGCGCTGGAGCGCCTCGCCAATGCAGGCATTCCGCTGGGCAACCAGAGTGTGTTGCTAGCCGGGGTGAACGACGATATTGAGACGATGAAGATTCTCGTGCACAAGCTGCTGATGTGCCGGGTGCGCCCGTATTACATTTATCAATGCGACCTGATCAATGGCTCGTCGCACCTGCGCACATCGGTGGCCAAAGGGATCGAAATAATCGAGGGGTTGCGCGGGCACACAACCGGTTACGCCGTGCCGCAATTCGTCATCGACGCTCCCGGCGGCGGCGGCAAAGTGCCGATCAATCCCGGCTATATTCTCTATCACGACAACGAAAAGATCGTGATCCGCAATTACGAAGGCAAAATCTTCGAGTACCCTGAGTTGGGAAACGAGAACGTGCAGTTTGCGCCGCAGCGCGAATACCACGACGAATATTTGTATTCGTGAATCGTTGAAACGTTAAATCGTTCCATCGGAAAACGATTCACGATCCTCGATTTACAAATTACGGATTCTGTAATCTTGTTAACCGCAGATTCCGCGGATAACGCTGAGATTAACACGAAATCACAGTCAGTCCTCTAACCCTCGAGAAATGTTCGTCGCGTGCGACGACTGGCAAACGCGCTTCGATCGCGAGCGCGGCGATCCAGATATCGTTAATCGGAATCATAACGCCGCGCCGTTCCAAGTCGTAGTAAATGCGAGCGTAAATCGCCGGAGTCAGCGTTGAGACATGAAACATTTGCCGATCGCGGATCACTTCCTGAATACGCGACCACGCTGCGTCCGGCTTCGGCGACTTCAATGTGCCGAGACTTAATTCGGCCAACGTTACGAAAGTGATCGCGAAATTCCTGTCGCTAAGAACCTGGACTGTTTTTGAATCCCGCCTCGACAGTCCAACAAGCGCGCTCGTGTCGGCGATGCAATCAATTGCCGCAGCATTCATGGGAGGTTCTCAAAGGCATCGGTGATGTCCTTCTCGAACTTGTCCCAATCTTCAGATGTCATTTCCGCTTTAGGACGCGGCACCTCGCGCAGGCGGATCACGTACGCGTTGGTACACCCTTCCACAGGAGTGAACTCGAGCGTTTCCTTAAAATCCTCGACGAACGTAGCTGATCCCATGTGCGTAGCCTAAACTTCGGGCTTACTAATTCAAGTATCGCCCACGCCAACCATCTGGTCACTGATCACCGCTCCTCTCTTCTTTCGTGTCGATCATTTTTTGCGCGAGGCGCGACAACTGATCTCCACTCAGCTGCCGCTCCGCATCAAGCTGATAGGCAAAACGAACTACACCCAACTGTTCTTCGGGCTTGAGCCATTTGATTTCTTCGACGATCTGACTCGATCACGTGCCCCAGGGGCGATCGGTGAAAGCAACACAACGTGTACGCTGCGCGATTGTTGTGTAAATTTTAGGCTTGCGTATTAAAGATCGCGGCGTGTAAAGTCCCGCACTTTCGTTGTTCTCCAACCTCTTCCAGACTTATGAATCAACGGTTAATCGCGGAAATTGGCCGCACGCAACGCCTCGATATTATTAACTCCCTCAAGCGCACCAAGGGCATGTCTGTTAACGAGCTCGTGGAAAAAATGGGGATGAGCTACATGGGCATCAAACAGCATTGCATCACTCTGCATCGCGACGGGTATCTCGACACCTGGCGCCGCCCGCAAAGGATGGGGAGACCCGAGATGGTCTATCGCCTCACTCGTCGCACCCACGATCTTTTTCAGGCTGACAGCAACCAGTTCACACTGGACCTGTTGAAAGCAACCGAGGACATTTATGGACCGAACGGGCCGGAGAAATTGCTCTACAGCATTTTCAAAAAGAAGACCGCCGCCCTGAAATCAAAGGCCAAGGGAGAGACCGTCGCTGAGCGCGCGAAGTGGCTTGCGCACGTCCGCGATGGCGAAGGCTACATGGCGCAGTTCATTAACAATGGCAAAGACGGCGGCCCTCACATTCTGGAGTGTCATTCGCCGATCCTGAATCTGGTGGAGCAGTACCCGATCATCGGTCGATTCGAGCAGGACATGTTCGAAGCCGTATTGGGCTCGCGTGTCCGGCGGCAAGTAATTCGCAACTCGGGTCTGTACGAGTGCGCGTTTCAGGTTGCGGTGTAGGATCGGTTTCAGATTCTCTTTCGGGTCTTTTTGGCAGGCACGGCACGCTGCGCCGTCCGGACATCGCGGAGCGATGTCCCTGCCAATCGGATTTCTTCTTTCGCTCGATGTGAATCTCGGGTTGATTCATCGTTCATGGCCCGAGCCTTTCCATCCGTGGTGATCGAGAACGTGCAGCCGCTGATCGATTGCGGCCGTTATCCGATCAAACGCATCATGGGCGAAGATCTCGTCGTTGAATCGGATATTTTTAAGGATGGACACGATGTGGTTGCGGCGGTTTTAAAGTGGCGCGTTGTTGGGAAGCGCGCATGGCGGGAAACGCCGATGTTTTTCGTTGATAACGATCGCTGGCGCGGCGTCTGCACCCTCTACGACCAAGCCATCCACGAATACACCGTCCAGGCATGGACGGATACGTTTCGCAGTTGGCAGCAGGAGTTCGCAAAGAAATTTGAGGCCGGCGTTTCCGACTTGCGAACCGAAGCGTTGGAAGGCGCGGCTATTGTGGAAGCGGCCGCCAGTCGCGACGCGTGATGGAGCGGACTCCGCCCGGCTCCGGGAATTCGCAGGACAAATCGCCAACGGCACAAATTCAGAAATTTACGCCCTCACGCATTCGGGCGAACTGGAAGTGCTGATGGCGACCTATCCGGATCGCGCGGATGCCACGCAATACCAACCGGCTCTCCGCGTCGTGGTTGATCGCCAGGCGGCTTTGTTCGGAGCGTGGTATGAATTTTTTCCCCGGTCTGCAGAAGGTTGCGGCGATCGCGGATCGACTTTCCGCGATTGTTTGCCGCGCGTGGATGACGCAAAGGCGATGGGGTTCGACGTCATTTATTTTCCGCCGATTCATCCGATCGGTCATACCAGCCGCAAAGGGCGAAACAACGCAATCGCTTCCGAGGCGGGTGATCCAGGCGTGCCATGGGCAATCGGCAGTGAGGCCGGCGGACACAAAGCGATCGAGCCCTCGTTAGGCACGCTTGAGGATTTTGATTGGCTACAAAAAGAGGTGCGCAAGCGCGGAATGGAAATCGCGCTCGATTTTGCGATCAATTGCTCGCCCGATCATCCTTATGTGAAGGAGCATGCCGATTGGTTCTACAAACGTCCGGACGGCACGATCAAGTACGCTGAGAACCCACCAAAAAAATATGAGGACATCTATCCGTTAAACTTTCGATGCGAAAACTGGCGCGAGCTCTGGGCCGAGATGCAGAGCATTGTGTTGTTTTGGGCCGAGCGGGGTGTGCGCATTTTTCGTGTGGACAATCCGCACACTAAGCCGGTTGCTTTTTGGGAATACCTGATCAGTGGCGTCCGAGAGAAATATCCCGACGCGATTTTTCTTTCGGAGGCGTTCACCCGGCCAAAGATGATGAAGGAATTGGCCAGAGCCGGCTTTAACCAGAGCTACACATATTTCACCTGGCGAAATTCGAAGCAGGAACTCGTCGAATATTTCACCGAGCTGACGCAGACGGAGATGAGAGAATATTTTCGACCGAACTTGTGGCCAAATACGCCCGACATTCTGCCGTTTTTGCTCCAGGAAGGCGGCCGGCCAGCGTTCATGACCCGCGTGCTCCTGGCTGCCACGCTTTCACCGCTTTACGGAATCTACAGCGGCTACGAATTGTGCGAGAACAAGGCATTGCCAGGTCGGGAGGAGTATCTCGATTCAGAGAAATATCAATTCAAGAAGCGCGATTGGAATGCACCCGGAAACATCAAGAACTGGATCGCGCGAATAAACCGAATCCGGAAGCAAAACCGCGCGCTTCAGATGTACACGAATCTGCGGTTTTATCAGGCCGATAACGACGCGATTTTGTTCTACGGCAAGATGACGCCTGCTCGCGACAACATCATCCTTGTGGTCGTGAATCTGGATCCGTTTCGGAAGCAGAATTCTTTCGTGCATGTGCCAATTGAGGAATTTGGCCAGATGGAAAGCGATGAGTATCAGGTGCACGATCTGTTGAACGATGCCCGTTACACGTGGCGAGGCCGGCAAAATTACGTCGAACTGGATCCGGAAGTTCAACCGGCGCACATTTTCTCAGTGCGCCGTTGAGCGACGCAGACAGGTTTGTCTGACCCACGCGTGTCGTAGTGTTCTCGCCTCTCAGCTTGAAGAAGGGGAGAGGACAAAGGCGAGGGTTCGAATTCGGACCAATTTCGTTGCATCAACCCTCACCCGCCCCTCTCCCTTTGAAAGGGAGAGGCGACCAAGGAGCGAGCATATCTATGAACAATCCCTGAGTATTGAACTCTAATCTTCGACGCCAACTGACGGCATTTGCATCGGTGAATCGCTCCGCATATCATTACGAAATTTCCGGCATGAAGATTTGGGTTGTGTTCTTTGCCGCGCTCGGGAGCGCGTCGTCTCTCTTTGCGCAGGAGCCAGCGCCGGCTTTGGTGCCCCAGAATTCACAGACAGTCTTGGAGACGCTTGTCAAAGCGGGTCCGGTTATTATCCCGCTGTTTTTGCTGTCGATCTTTTTCGTTGCGCTCGTGGTCGTTTACTTCCTGACGATCCGCCGCGGCGCGGTCGTTTCGAGCGGGTATATGGCGACCGCCGATGCGCTCCTGCGTAAGCGCGATTATCTTGGTTTGCTTGCCGTTTCCAACCGCCACGGAGAGGCGGTCGCGCGCGTCGTGCAAAAAATGCTGGATTTCACGACCAAAAATCCGAACGCAGATTTCCAGCTGGTCCGCGAGATTGCCGAAACAGAGGGAACACGCGTTGCTGCGAGTTTAAACAACCGCGTCATTTATCTTGCCGACATCGGAATGATTGCGCCTTTGCTCGGATTGCTGGGAACGGTTTTTGGGATTATTCACTCCTTCGGCGCGCTCGGATCCGACATCGGTTCGGCGCGTTATGTGGCGCTTTCACGCGGGATCAGTGAAGCGCTGGTAAACACCGCTGCCGGCCTGGCGATTGGAATTCCGGCCATGATTTTTTACGCTTTCTTTCGCGGCAGAGCGCAGAAATTGATCTCCGAACTCGAGTCAGCTTCGACGCACGTTTTGGCGTTGCTTTCATTGCAGTATGGCAAGCGGACAGAACGAATGCCTGCGCTGATCGAGGACGAACTGTGATGCGGGATGCGAGGTGCGGGATGAGCTACCGAGATCTTGAGATTTGGAAGCTAGCGCGACAAGTGGCGATTGCCGTGCATCGCATGACACTCCAGAACTTGCCGAACTTCGAGATGTACGAGGAAGCCAGCCAGATTCGCCGCTCCGCGAAATCGATGCCTGCGAACATTGTCGAGGGCTATGACCGTCGCCGTTACAAGCAGGAGTTCATTCGATTTCTTGTATTCGCGCATGCGTCTTGCGATGAAACCATCGAACATTTGGAAATGCTTTTTGCAACGGGCTCGCTAACGAACCAACTCGTCTATCATGATTTGAGTGCTCAACTGGATCTGCTTGGGCGAAAGCTCAACGTCTTCATCGACAGTGTCGAACGCTCGCATCGTACTGATCGCAGCGACATCCCGCATCCCGCATCGCGCATCGCGCATCCCGTTTCATGAACCTTCGCGGTCACGCGCCTTTGCATCACCCCGGCATTCAGCTGGCGCCGCTTGTCGATGTGCTACTGCTGCTTCTGATTTTTTTCCTGCTGACTTGGAACGCAGCCCGCACGGAAAACGAGCTCGACGTGAAAGTGCCAAAAGCGTCCGCTGCGAAGGAAAAGACGGCGCCGATTGGCGACGTAATCGTTAACGTCAAGGCGGACGGCAACGTGGTTGTGAATCGGCGCACATTGAGCAGTTCTGAGCTCGAGGAACTGCTGAAAAATCTGGTTCAACTCAACCCGGAACAAGCAGTGGTGATTCGCGGCGATGAAGCCGGCGCCTACAAGAATATCATTGGCGTGCTGAACATTTGCACAGAAGCAGGGATAACGAACGTGGCTTTCGCCACTGCGAGATGAACATCATGCGCGGCGCGGCCAGTCTTTTGGGACTGGTAATGCTGCTTTGCACCGCAAGCATCGCCTTTGCTCAATCTGAGCCGGAAGTGCGCCGGGCGCGTCCCGTAGATGAGCCGCCCGTCAGGCGCGCTCTGCCGGCAGATGACTCAATCGACAAAGTTCTCCACTCTTTAAAAGAGCAGGACTCGGAGGCGCCGGCGCGCGAAGCTGAAGGGGCCGATCAGCGTCAACTCGACTATGCCAACGGCTTGTTTGCTCGCAAACTTTACGATCTCGCGATCCCCGAATATCAAAAATATCTCGAGGACTATCCGGGGCGGCCGGGCAGGGCGAACGCGTACTTTTCGCTCGGTGAATGCTATCGAAACCTCCATCGCGCGTCGAACGCTCGCACCAACTTGCAGAAAGTGCTCAACGATTACGGCGACAGCGAATTCGCTGGGCCGGCGGCATTCGCGCTCGCGGAGATGGCGTTCACAGATAAAGATTACGCTACTGCGCTCCCACTTTTTCATCGTTCCGCTGGGAAATCGAAGGAACCGGCGGTAGCGCTTTCCGCGCGCTATTTTGAAGCGCGCTGTCTCGAAGCACTCGGCCGCAAGGACGAAGCTGCTGATATTTACGCGCAAGTCGCCGAGGCCGGGAATCCAAATTCATATCGCGAGGATGCGCGAGTGACAGCGGCATCCATCTTTGCCGCGCGCGGGAAAAAGCTCGACGCGCTGAAGCAATACGAGGCGCTCGCTAACGAAGCTCAAAAACCAGCCTTGAAAGCAGAAGCAGCCGTGCGTGGCGGCATGATCGCGCTCGAACTGGTTCAGGCCGACAAAGGCAAGGTTGACAACACCATGGTGCAGCGAGCGGCCGCATTGTTCCAAAAGGGGCGCAATCTGCCTGAAGCCGGAAAATTTCGTGCGCTCGCGCAAGTTGGTTTTCGCCGTTTGCAATACCAGACTGGCCAATACACGCAGTTGCTGGCCGATTATAAAAAGGAATTCGACAAGCTACCCGAGGCTGCGCAGGCCGAGGTGTTGCTGCTCGCCGCAAACAGCGAACGGCAACTCGGGCATTCAAAGCAAGCTGAAGCCCTCTATCGCCAGATCATCGACAAGTATCCGGATCGCGAGGAAGCAAAAGACGCCGCTTATCAGCAGCTGATTAATGTTTATAACTCCGACCCGTCAGCGCTTTCGGCTGCAGTTGACCAATTTCTCGCAACAAATCCGACGAACGAGCGCGCTGACGAGGCGAAACTCTTAAAGGCCGAGGCGCTCTACAAACAACAGAATTACACAGAGGCAGCGTCACTGTACGGCGAACTGCGCGCGTCTGAGCTTTCTCCGCGGCTCCGTGCTGAAGCGGCGTACAAACTTGGGTTGTGTCATATCCAGACGAAAAACACTCCCGGCGTCATCGAAGCTTTCACGTATTACATGCAGACCTTTCCGGACAGTCCGGAAATGCCCGCTGCTTTGGCGCAACGCGCTTTGGCCTACGAGCAAGACAAAAACTACAATGCCGCGCTCACGGATTTGAACATTATCCTGGCCAAATACCCCAAGGCGCACGAGCGCGAAGCGGCCTTGCAGCTGAAGGCTTTAATTCTCGGGCAACAGGACCAAACCAAGGGGATGGTGGAAACTTTTCGGCAGCTCCTGAAAGAATTCCCAAAGAGTTCTGTCGCAGCGCAGGCGCAATACTACATCGGCAAGACCGCATTCGAAGCAAAGGATTACAAGACGGCCCTGACCGCGCTGAACACCGCCCGGCAACTGAACAAGGAGCAGTATTACAATCTCGCGTCGGTTCGGATCATACTGTGTCAGTTTTATTTGAAAGATCGGGCTGCGCTCACGAAAGAGGTGAACAATTTTATGGCGAACAGCCCAAACACGAACGTGCCAGCAGAAGTTTTGGAGTGGCTAGGAATCGAATATTACAACGAGAAAGATTTCCAGGCCGCCGAAAAATACCTGAGCGCGCTGCGAAAGATTGATAACACAGGCAGCGTTAAACCCGATTACCTGTTTTACCTCGGTGACGCGGCCACAAAGCTAAAGAACTTATCCGAAGCCGAGGAAGCGTTCGCAAAATATTTGCAGACTGCCACAGACCCGGCGGGAAAGGCAAAGGTGTTACTCACGCTCGGCGCGGTTAAGATCAGCGCCCACAAACCCGATGAGGCGCAGAAGATCGCCGAAGAAATCATGGCGCTGCAACCCGAGGGCCGAGTAAATGCCGAAGCGCGTTTGCTCGCGGGCGAAGTCCAGTTGGAGCGCGGGAACTTCGATGACGCCGGCAAAGCATTTAAAGGCGTCGCGCTGCTCTACGACGACCCAGCCATCACTCCGCGTGCGCTGGACAAAGCCGCGCTTGCCTTTCGCCAGGCCGGCAATACCGAAGAAGCCGACCGCCTGTCGCACGAGCTGCGCGAGCGTTATCCGAATTACGCTGGCGGGTGAAATCAACGGAGGATGGCCTCCTTCCCGTCTCCCTTTGTCGATGCCTGCCCAAGCCGCTACTCCTTGGACACAATAGCAATGCCCCAGGGGCCGTCGCCGACTTTGATGCGGCGCAGTTCTTTGCGCGATTTGAGATCGAGGACGGAGACGTCGTTTGACGCGCCATTGGCGGTGTAAAGCTTCGAACCACTGGGATTGAGCGCGATTCCCCAGACACGATTTCCTACAGGAATCGTGGTCACAACTTCATTGTTTGCCGTGTTGATGATCGCAATCATGTTTCCGCGGCCGGTCGAGACGTAAAGCTCTTTTCCGTCACTGGAAATTGCGGTTCCCATCGGGAGCGAGCCAGTTGGCAATTGGATTTTTGACAGCAATTTGTGCGACGCCGCATCGATAACGGCAACATAGCCGCCGTTCTCACAAGCGACGTACGCGCGCGAGCCATCCGGTAAAAATACCACGGAACGCGGCCGTCCGCCGGTGTCGATTTTTGCAATCACGCGCTGTTGATCGGGATCGATCGCGAACACTTCGCCGTTTTCTTCGCAGGTGACATAGACCTCACCGTTGCTTGGATTCACGCCTACGCCTTCGGGTTCCTCCGACACTTTTATTTTCCCGCGCGATTGCCCTGAATCGAGATCAACAATCGAAGCGCTGGCGTCGTCTTCATTCGCGACGAACGCGAATTTTCCATCCTTGCTGATTGCGAATTGCTCGGGGTCGGATCCGACATGCCAGCGATCGATCAATTTGCGCGCTGCTGGATCTATCACGCCAAGGCCATCAGCGCGTTTGTCCGCCGGCGCCCGATTTTCGTCCAGGCCGGGCGCCATCCGCGGCGAACCGCTTAATGTAACAAACAACCGTTTCCCGTCCGGCGTTGCGTGAATGCCGCGCGGCCGTTTGCCCACTGGAAAGGTAACCACAACCGCGTCACTATTGCCGTCGATCACCGTCACGTCGCCCGAGCGTTCGTTGCTGACGAACACGAGGTAGGCCGGCGATCCAGCGCGCGCGATAGTTGCGCTTGCGATAAGGATGTAAAGAACGAACAAGCGATGCATGTGTGACGCGTACATCTCAGTGCTGCACTGGGCAACCTCCTTTCGCATCAGCGTTGTAGCCGGGATCGGTGATCCCGGCGAAACCTCGGTCACACACATTGGAGCTGGTCGGCATCAGCGATGGCGCCTAGAACCGAACGAGTGCATAAGCATCTGCGTCGCCTCGAACGCGTGTGGGTGGATTGGCCGATTTATTTCATCACTACGTGCACCTTCGAACGACGGCCGATCCTGAACTCAAGTGACATTGCAGCGATACTCGTGCAAGAATGGCGGACTGCGCATCAGCGCCATGGCTGGGCGATCGGGCGCTATGTTATCATGCCAGACCATGTGCATTTTTTTGGTCGTGCCGAACCAAGCGCTAAACCACTGCGAATGTTCATGCAGAAATGGAAGCAATGGACGAGTAAACGAATAGCGCGTGAGATCGGCGTAGCCGGTATGGGCGATCGCGGCCTGAAACGAAGTGGAACCATTTGGCAGGAGGAATTTTTCGATCATATCTTGCGGTCGAGCGAGAGCTACAGCCAGAAGTGCGAATACGTGAAAGAGAATCCAGTTCGTGCTGGATTAGTGAACAACTCCGATGATTGGCCATTCCATGGCGAGATCGAATCGCTGATGTTGTAAGCTGCTTTCCCAACCGGGATCACCGATCCCGGCTACAACGGAGCTTGCTCGGTTGTGGCAAGCGTTGGACGTTGCTTCATGCATCCGCACGACAAGCTTTTCATTCCCGGTCCAGTTGAAGTTTCAGAAAAAACCTGGGCGGCCTTTTCGCGTCCGCTGATTGGCCATCGCAGCGAAGATTTTAAGAACCTTTACCGCGCCATTCATCCAAAGCTTCAGACTTTATTCGCAACAAAGCAGCCAGTGTTTCTTTCCACGTCGTCGGCGTGGGGTGTAATGGAGGCGTCGATCCGTAATTTGGTCGATCGCGGTGTGCTTTGCTGCATGTGCGGCGCGTTCTCGGATAAGTGGTTGGATGTTGCCAAACGATGCGGAAAAAACGCCGAACCGCTTCAGGTAGACTGGGGAAAGCATATCGACCAGAAAGATCTCGACCGGCAATTGGCCACTGGAAAATTTGACACCGTTACGTTGACCCACAGCGAAACCTCCACAGGCGTGATGAATCCGCTCCCGGAAATTTGCTGCGTTCTCGCCAAGTATCCGGAGGTCGCGCTCGTCGTCGATACCGTGTCTTCGTTTTCCGCGGTAAAGATCGAGATGGATGCGCTGGGCATTGACGTGATGCTCACTGGCGCGCAAAAAGCGCTGGCGCTGCCGCCGGGTTTTTCGCTGTTCTCCGTTTCCGAGAAAGCGTTTGCACGCGCGGAGACGGTTCCTAATCGCGGATTCTATTTCGATTTCCTGGAGTTCAGCCGCGAGCAGGCGCAATGGATGACGCCCAGCACTCCAAGCATCGGACACATTCACGCGCTCGAGTTTAAGCTCGGAGAAATTTTCGAGGAAGGCTTGGAGGCGCGCTACGCTCGTCACGCTCGCACGAATGCGCTCGTGCATGATTGGGTGCGCCGTGCAGGATTTGATTTCTTTGCGGAGGAAGGCTTCCGCACAAAGACGCTGACGTGCGTGAAAAACACCAGGGGGATCGACGTGCTGGAGTTTGCGCGAAGATTGCGAGCGAAACATCATCTGGTGATCGATCCCGGATACGGGAAGATCCGTGGTCAAACTTTTCGCTTGTCGAACATGGGCGACGAAACCGAGGAAACTGTTTCACATTTGCTCGGCTGTCTCGACGACGTTCTGTAGCCGCGCTGCCCCTCGCCGCAGTCCTTCCCGAAAAGCGGAGAGGCACAGCGCCTGAGTGAGATTCAAGCACACTGTCATGATTCGCCTCTCCTTTTGCAAAAGGGAGAGGATAAAGGGGAGGGATTACTTTCAGAACGCGCGAGCATCAAGAAATACTAGACGTTTAGGCGGGGATTTTGCTGACTAACAACAATCACTAAGTAGGTTCATTGGAACTATGCCGGCAATTGAAGCGTCCAAACTGACGAAGGTGTATCGCACCTACCGCAAGGAGCGCGGACTGTGGGGCGCGGTGAAAGGCCTCGTATGGCGGCGCTACGATGAAACGCGAGCGGCTGACCAGGTTTCATTTCAAATCGAGGAAGGGGAGTTCGTGGGATTTCTCGGCCCGAACGGCGCCGGAAAAACTACCGTGCTTAAAATGCTTTCCGGCCTGCTGAACCCGACTTCAGGCGATGCGCGAGTGCTTGGTTTTGTTCCATGGGAAAGGCGCAACGAGATGAAACGGCGATTCAGTTTGCTGATGGGACAAAAAAACGCGCTATGGTGGGACCTGCCTGCCCAGGAATCGCTCGAGCTTAACCGCGCGATTTACGGCATCGACCGCGACCGATTTAAGAAGGTGGTGGACGGGTTATCGGAACTCTTGGAGGTGCGGGACAAAATGAATGTGATGGTGCGCGAGCTTTCGTTAGGCGAACGAATGAAGATGGAGTTGATCGCTGCGCTTATTCATGAGCCGCGTGTGTTGTTTCTTGATGAACCCACAATTGGTCTGGATGTGGTGAGCCAAAAACGGGTGCGCGAATTTCTGCGAATCTACAATGAGGAACATCGCATCGTGACATTGCTCACCAGTCATTACATGCAGGACATCCAAGAGCTGTGTCACCGGGTGTTGGTGATCGATCACGGCAAAATCTTTTTCGACGGACCGCTGGCGGAGATTGTTGATCGCTTCTCAGGTTATAAAATTCTGAGCCTTACTTTTGAAAAAGAAGCAACACGCAATCTGTCCGGGTTCGGCGAAATCACCGAGCAAACGCCGGTTTCGGTGCAATTAAAAGTTCCGCGCGCGAGAGTCACCGAAACGTGCCGGCAACTCCTTGATGCATGCGATGTAAGCGACATCAACGTGCAGGAAGTGCCGGTGGAAGACGTCATCCGCCAATTGTTCGGCGAACGCCATGACGATCACATTGCAGCGAGTCTCACCACTGCGGAAGCTGCTCAGGTTGGCTGAGCGCCGGCACGTCGCTTGTCATTCTGAGCGAAGCGAAGAATCTCAGGTCATTTCTTCTAACGCAGCCATAAGCCCGCGTGATAAGGATGTTTCGCTTCGCTCAACATGACAGCTAACGAATAGCCTCAGCAAAGCTGGGCAAAATGCTTTTTTCCATTGCATCGGCGAACGTCGGGTACTGAGGCGCCCAACCTAACTGACGCAATTTGGAATTGCTCACCCGTTTGTTGGTATTCCCACGCTTCCGTTGGGGCCGAGATTGCCCGATCGGCGGAAGAGATCGATTCAACCTCTGAGCCAGCCAGCGGTAGCAGTCGCTTTGCAAAATCGGTTCATCGTCGACGATGTTATAAATCTGCGCACAGGGCTGCGGTTCTCGATTCAACAAGAGAAAAAGTGCGGAAACGATGTCCTCCCGATGCACCTGATTAACGAAGCGATCGTTTTCCGGATCAATGGTTGCCGTGCCATTCAAGAACTTACTCAGCAGCGCCGAACGTCCCGGCCCGTAGATTCCGGCGAGCCGCGCAACGATCCCGCCTTTGTCGAGGACGAGGTTTTCTGTTTCCAAAAGGATGCGGCTGGTCTCGCGGATCGGTTTTGCCTCGCTCTCTTCTGTCACCCGCGAACTGTCATACTGCGCGTAAACGCTGGTGCTGCTGGTGAAAAGGATTTTCGCTGCTGGAAAACTCTTGAGGAGATTGCGCGCGCCGTTGAAGTAAATCCGGCGATACATTTCGGCATCGCCACCGTGGGAACTGGCACAGTGAACGATTGCATCGAAACCTCCTGCGTGTTCAGAAACCTCAGCGCTTTGTGAAACATCCACTGCGCTCACGCGATACGGCTTTGCCGCGAATGCGGCTGCGGATTGTGCTGAGTGTACCCAACCTTCCACGTTCCAGCCGGCAGCATGAAACAAATCGGCCGCCGCTTCTCCAACGTAGCCGCACCCGGCGATCAAAATTCGCGGCATGAATGGAACATTATTTTGAGAAGGCAAATTTCGACAGGTTCACCACGGCGAATCCGTCCTGTGGCGGACAAGATGCCCGCCGGCCCCACAGCCAGGATGGCTGTGCTGCTAAGCGGCCGCGATTTCAATTTCTTCGAACACGTTTTTCTGGACTGCTCGGACTTGTTTCAGGCGGATTAGCTCCAGAAGCGCGAGAAATGTTACTACGACTTCGATACGCGACGCAGCCGCCCCGAACAAATCAGAAAAACGAAGACGAGTACCGGTTGCGACGCGTTGCAAAATCGAATCGATTTTCTCCGAAACACTGAAACGTTCGCTGAAAATTTCCTGCACGTCCTGACGCGCCTCGATGCGTTTCATCACGGTTTGGAAAGCGCTAATCAGTTGAAAAATTCCAACCTCGCCCAGCCTCAAAGGTTCCTGGATAGCCGACACGGAGCCGGCTTCTCGCACGAAGATCCTCTCTTGTTCGAGTGCCCGCAGATTAAGTTCAGCTGCCGCTTCCTTGAACTTTTTATATTCGATCAGTTGCCGGATTAGCTCCCAACGAGGGTCTTCCTCACCCGCGTCTTCTTCGGGAGGCTGTTGATCGCGCGGCAGGAGGCTCCGGCTCTTCAGATAAATGAGGTTGGCCGCCATTACGATAAATTCGCCCGCCAGCTCGATGTTCAGTTCTTTGAACGCCTGGAGATATTCGAGGTATTGGCTGGTGATGCGCTCGAGCGAAATATCGTAGATGTCGATTTCGTCCTGTTTGATCAGGTACAACAACAGATCGAGCGGTCCTTCGAAGACTTCGAGCTTAACCTTGTAATCGACGTCCATCTCTGCGCGCCCGACTCTACAGGCAAGCACGCGTCAAAGTAAATCGTTTCAGCCGTTGATCGCCAGCGCGACGTCCATGGCGGCTCCGATTACACCGGAAGATTTCTATGAATCCAGACGCTATTCACCAATCCCAAACCAAACATGATCACCAGCACAAAGGAACCGCTATAGCTGATCAATGGCAGCGGTACGCCGGTGATCGGCAACATGGCAATAGTCATTCCTACGTTTTGGAAAATGTGGGTGAAGATGAGCGCCGTGACCCCGACCACCAAAAGCAGACCCAGTTGGTCGCCGGCGAAAAAAGCAACGAAAAGACACGTCATCAGTAGCAATGCAAACGCGCCTATGAGAAGGATCCCGCCGACAAATCCCCATTGCTCGCCGATAGCGGAAAAAATGTAGTCGTTATGCACAGCCGTAGCGGGCAAAAAGCCAAGTTCGATTTGCGTATTCGGCGCCTTGAATCCCTTTCCCGACCATCCGCCCGAGCCTATCGCAATCAAAGATTGGTTGATCGCCCATGCGGAACCTTGTTTATCGATGTCTGGATGTGTAAAGGCGGTGATCCGCTGTTGCTGATACGGTTTGAGACCGAAATTAATTGCGATCGGGATAAAAGCGATTGCGATGAGAATGACGCAAATCAAGTAACGCAACGGCAGCCCGGCGACGAACCACAACGCAAACATGACGGGGACCCAAATAATGACTTCGCCCAAGTCGGGTTGCATGAGGATCAGCAAACACGGCGCTCCCGCAATTGCTCCCGAGAGCAGTAATCGCAGAGCCGGATGCATTTCGCGAAATTGGGTCAGGAACAGCGCCAACACCATGATACCGGCGACTACCGCAAGTTGCGCCGGCTGAAAATTGATCGGACCCAAATGCAACCAGCTACGGGCTCCATAGACTTTGACACCCATAAACTTCGTCATGATCAGAAACACGATCCCAGCCAGGTACATGGGCAGTGCACCCCAACGAATCCACCGATAATGGACCAAACTCGTCAGCATGAATGCGAACACACCAACCGCCACCCAGTTTGCTTGTTTCCGCCAGAAGTCCGCCGCGTACGGGTCGCTGCGCGTGGATGTCGCGCTGTAGATCGCCACGACGCCAAAAACAGCGAGCGCCAGCATAATTAGTAATAGAAGCCAGTTCTGGCCGAGCAATTTTCGAAGAAAAGGGGTCATGCGCCGTGATTCGGTTACACCTTCCGGTGCTCTCACCGGAAACCGACACGATTATACGCATTTTGCGTTTGCCGCAAAACCTTTGAATCAAGCAGCACGAAAGTTTGACGTAACCTGTTCTGCGAGAGGTCGATTTTGTGGTCACACAGCGTTCATGAACAGGCTCAGTTGACTCCGCGTTTTTTGTTTTCGTCTTCAGCATTAAGCCACACAATACAAGCGTCTTACAACGAATTTCTCGAAGAATTGGCCACTTCGCTTGTCAGTGGATTTAGAGGCCATTACAGTGCTCTGCGGCGTTTTACTTTTTGAAGCACCCCAATGCGCAGGACGAAGAAAACAACGAAGCGTAAACTCGCGCATCCAGAGCTGCCGATGCAGCGACAGTTGAATTTGCGCCATGAAGGGACGCATTTCGATCTGCGCGCGATCTTCAATGACTTAAACCAGCGGCACTTTCGTGGGCGTGTTCGCGGCTACAAGATCGTCTGGAGTCGCCGGCGAAGACACCGTCCGAGGGAGCAGTTCGTTTTCGGCACGATCCAGGAAGAAGACCGGGTGATTCGGATTAATCGTGCGCTCGACCAGCCCTTCGTGCCGCTGTGGTTTTTGCGGTACGTGCTGTATCACGAGATGCTGCATTCAGTGGTGCCGGACGAAATGCTTTCTCGAAATCGCCGACGCGTTCACACCGAAGAATTTAATCGTCGTGAGCGTGAATTTCCCGCTTATCGGCGTGCACGCCGGTGGGAAGACGAAAACCTGTCGCGATTCTTGCGCTGAACGACTGCACCTAGGGGGTTTGCCTCACCGGCGCCCGATAAGGCGTCTCATACGGCGACGGCGTCGTCGCTACGTTCTTTTTGATTAGGTACCAAAGCGTCGTTGCGAGCAGAAGCGAGATCAACTTCGCGCGCCAATTTTTTAGAATCAGTTTCTTCATACTTGCTGTGCAACAAAATTTCGGCGATGCGCTGACGGAACGTCTCTGGAGTGAAATTGCGCTCGATTCGTCGCCGATGACAAATGGAAATATTGCCTGTCTCCTCGGACACGACGACGGTCACGGCGTCCGATTCCTCCGTGATTCCAAGCCCGGCCCGGTGACGTAATCCCAGACTGCGGTCCAGTGTTTCCCGCTGGCTTACAGGGAAAATGCAGGCTGCGGCTGCGATTCGGCCGTTGCGAACGATGACGCCGCCATCGTGTAGTGCGGCCTTTGGATGAAAGATCGTCAGAATCAGCTCGACCGAAAACTCGCCATCAATGATCACGCCTGTTTCCTCGTAAACGCGGATCGACGTATCCCGCTCGATCGCGATCAGCGCGCCGAACTGCTTATTCGCCAGCTGTGTCACGGCCTCTGCGAGATCATGGACTGTTTCTCGGCGTTCACTGGTAAGCGAGAAAATGGGATGGCCGCCAAGCGCAGCCAGACCGCGCCGCAGCTCCGGCTGAAAAATCACCACTAAGGCGATCGCCAGGAAGACTGAGAAACTCCGTGACGATCCAGCCGATCACGACCAGGTTCAGCAGCGTCGAGATCAACGTCAGAGTCAGAAATACAATGGCCAGCCCTGTCAGCACCTTCGCGCCGCGTGTTCCGCGGAAATAGAGGTAGCCGTAGTAGATGGCCACCCACAGCAGAAGGATTTCAACCAGGCTGCGCCAGCCTCTTACCCAGAGATCAATGAGTTGATGAATCATTTTGCCCTCTGAAGAATCGCTTCAGCTACCCGCAATGCGTAAACATTCTCCTTCACGTCATGAACACGGAACACCTCGGCACCGCTCGCGCGCAACAGCGAAGTCAGCGCGAAGCAGGGGACGAGCCGGTCCCTGATCTCGGACGATCCAATCAGTTTTCCCAAGAACGATTTGCGGGAAACGCCCACCACCAGAGGTCGATCATGCGCGCGAAGCCGCTCCAGCTGGGCGAGCAACTCGAGATTGTGTTCGAGCGTTTTCCCGAAACCAATGCCCGGATCAAACGCAATCGCCATGGGATCAATGTTTGAACCTATGGCGCGCGCATATTGTTGTCGAAAAAAATCCGAAATTTCTTCAACCACGTCAGTATACTGCGGCTGAATCTGCATCGTCTTTGGCGTTCCTTGCATATGCATGATGATTAGGGCGGATTTGGTTTGGGCGATAAGCGGCAGCATGCACTGGTCGCCTCGACCGCCGGTGACGTCGTTCACAATGGAAGCCCCCGCCTCGATCGCCGCGCGCGCAACCTCGGCTTTCGATGTGTCGATTGAAAGCGGCACATCGACCTTTGCTCGCAAGTTTTCGATCACCGGAATCACACGCCGCAGCTCCTCCTCAAGGACGACCGGTTCCGAGCCGGGGCGCGTCGATTCTCCGCCGACGTCAATGATGTGCGCGCCTTCCCGCGCCAGTACCAGGCCGCGTTCTATTGCTTTGTCCTGCGTGAAAAACTCACGGCCATCGGAGAACGAGTCCGGAGTGACATTTAACACGCCTATGATCAGCCCATGCCGGGAAACGTCGAAGACGCGCGCACCGATTCTCCAGATCCTCTCGTGCATTTACACGTGAGACTAACGCACACGCGCAATTATTCGAACTGCTTCTAGCGGCGCTCAATGAACAATACGGCACATGGAATTTTTTCGCCGGTCGCCGGCCTTCGTTTATACTCAGGCGCGCCAAGCAGCCCGCTGCGCAGTCTATCGTTTTCGTGCATAACGCCCCATTAATTCGGCCTGTGCGATGACATGATCCTTCATCGCCGCCTCCAGTTGGCTTCGCTTCGCGCCAGGAGGCAAAGCCAGTTCGTGATCCAGCGCGAAAACTTTGAAATAGTAGCGATGCGCGCCTGACGGCGGACACGGTGCGCCATATCCGGATTTCCCGAAGTCGTTTGTGCCATGCACGCCTTTTGGCTCGCTCCCTTCCGCGACAGAATTAGTCTGCGGCGGGATATTCCAAATCAGCCAATGTGTAAAAACTCCGCTCGGCGCATCTGGATCATCGGCAATGAGAACTAGAGCTTTTGCGTCGGAGGGGATCCCACTTATCTGCAAAGGCGGGCTCGTGTCGGCGCCGTCGCATGTGAATTTCGCTGGAATATTTCCACCTTGCTGGAAAGCAGGACTTCTGATTGTCATTCTGGCTCCGCCTGCACCAAATGAAGCGACTACGGCGAATAGCATCGCAACTGCGCAAGTAATGATCCGTTTTCGCATTGTTTACCTCTAATTTGAATCGAATGAGCGACAAACCTTAACATATTGTTTCGCCGAAATGACTGTAAATGGTCGCAACGATTTGGGAACAGGTTTATTGATTTAGCGTCACCTTTGCGACTTACCTGCGCACTGCAGGCCTTCGCGCTACATTTTCGCCGAATGAGCAACGACGGACCTAAGATCAGGGAACAAATTCTCGCGCTCCTATCCAGGAAAGATTACCGGCCGCTGAACAAGATCGAGATCGCTCGGAAGGCTGGCGTGCACGGAAAGGCACGAGCTGCATTGCGCAGAATGTTGCGTGACCTCGAGCGCGCAGGCGAGATCGCCCGGATACGGAAGGACCGCTACGTGTTGCCGGCCGAGGCTGACCTGGTAACTGGCAAATTGTCGATCCATCCAGCCGGGTATGGTTTTCTCGCGCCGGAAAAACCTGGCGAGCCGGACATTTTCATCGCGGCGGAAAACGTCGGGACAGCCATGCACGGAGATCGTGTGGTGGCACGCATATCGCCCGAACCACCTTCCACACGTGTGAAGGGACGGCGTGAAGGGCGCGTGATTCGAATCCTGGAACGTGCGCACGACACCATCGTTGGCACGCTGCAGCGATCACGGAATTTTTACTACGTCGTGCCGGATGACCCGCGCTTTGTGCACGACGTTTACGTTCGGCCTGTAGCGGCGGTCGCTGAACGTCGGGTTTCACATCATGTTCAAGATCGGCGTTCAGAGACCGTCGCTACAGTTGGTGAAAAGGTTGTAGTTCGCCTGGACGCGTGGGAATCGCGTCACGTCAATCCCGAAGGTGAAATCATCGAGGTACTCGGGCCGGCAACCGCCCCCGGAGTGGACATCCTTTCGATCATCCGCAAGTACCATTTGCCAACCGAATTTCCGCGGGAAGTTTTGGAGCAGGCCGAGCGAATTCCCGAAGATGTCGGTGGACAGCAAGTCGCAGGACGAGAAGATCTGCGCAACGAGTTCATCGTTACCATCGACCCCGATGACGCGCGCGATTTCGACGACGCCATTCACGTCGAGAAACTTCCAAACGGCGGCTGGCGTCTCGGCGTGCACATCGCCGATGTTGCCGCGTACGTAGAGCCCGGCAGCGCGCTGGAGCGCGAGGCACGCCGGCGCGGTAACAGCGTCTATCTGCCCGATCGCGTTATCCCGATGTTGCCCGAGCGATTGAGCAACGGTGTTTGCAGCCTCAATCCGGGAGTCGATAGGCTCACGCATTCGGTTTTTATCCATTTCGATAAACGCGGTATCCCCAAGAGCGCGCGTTTTGCCCGTAGCGTCATTCGCAGTGCCCACCGGCTGACGTACAAACAAGCGTACGCGATTTTAATGTCGCCGCCTCGCGACATGTTAGGTGAACGGCTTCGTGTTGCGTGGGAACTCGCGGCGTTGTTGCGTCGGAAACGATTCGAACACGGATCGCTGGACCTTGATTTTCCAGAAGTAAAAGTCTGTCTCGATGAAAAGGGTGAGCTAATCCGATTCGAGCGTGTCGAGAACGATGAATCGCATCAGCTGATCGAAGAATTCATGCTGGCAGCGAACGAAGCGGTCGCGCGCGAGCTAAAGAAGCGCGCAGTTCCCACCATCTATCGCGTTCACGAGAATCCAGATCCGGAAAAGCTCGCGGAGTACCGTGAGTTCGCGCTGAGTTTTAATTACAAAGTTGGCGATCTGAGTCATCGCGCTGAATTGCAGCGCTTGCTCGCCGAAATTCATGGAAAGCCGGAAGAGCAAGCTTTAAAGGTCGCTCTGCTCAAGAGTCTCAAACGGGCGCGCTACGATGCTCGGCCGCTCGGGCATTACGGCCTGGCAAAGGCAAATTACTTGCACTTCACCAGTCCGATCCGGCGTTATGCGGATCTGATCGTGCACCGCGCGCTGGGGTGGAACACTGCGTTGCGGGACCGACGCGGCTCGGCGCATAAGCCCTACCAAATGGTCATGGCCGAAATCGCTTCCGTTGCCGAGCACATTTCGGCGACGGAACGAAATGCAGCTGACGCTGAGATCGACGCCTCTCAAATGAAGAAGCTCGAATTCTTCCAGCGACAGCTTGCCGAACGTAACCCGCAGATTTTTCGGGCTACGATTGTGGATGTCCGGAACTACGGATTAATGATCGAATTGCCGGATGCCCTACTCACCGGGCTTGTGCATGTCTCCTCGCTGACCAGCGATTTTTATGTGTTTGAGCCTGCCCGGCGGCAGCTGATTGGCAGGCGATCAAGAAAACGATTCAGGGTCGGCGACGACCTGTCGGTTTTTGTGGCGAGGGTTGACGCCTTCAAGCGACAGGTGGATTTCGCGATCGCATCAGATCGGCGACCGCGCAGGAGAAGTTGAGACGTTGGTAAGTCTCCCGATCCCATACTACATTGTCGCGCACAGATTCAGGCAAACAGTGCTTTTCGGTTATCTGAATGTGCAGCCGCTTTAGAAATCGGTGATACAGCAGGTTTAGAAACGTCTGCTACCTCCTCTTTAGACGAACCGTTGTAATTCGTGTGGATTCGTGAGATTCGTGTCTGCAATTCCATTATGCACGCTGAAGCCACTCTTGCTGCTCCGCCGTATTCGCGGACGAATCCTTTTCCCGCCAGAATGCTGGTCAACCGCCGGCTAAGCGGGCCGGAGTCGGAAAAGGACACGCGCCATTTCGAACTCGATCTCACCGGCTGGGGCTTGAGTTTTGAAGTGGGCGATTCGGTCGGCGTGTATCCAACGAACGATCCTGATCTGGTGGACGAAATTATTCATGCGCTCGGCGCCAGCGGAGGTGAACAAGTGCCTCGGTTGAAAGGAGAGCCAACAACGTTGCGAGAAGCCTTGCTGCGCGATTACAGCATCACCCAGCCAACACCAAAGTTTTTGAAGGCCATCGCCCAGCGCGCCGACGCTGCGCCTACGCTGAGTTATCTTCTCGCTCCCGACCGCAAACAGGATCTCCAGACCTATCTCTGGGGCATGGAAGTGGTTGATTTTCTCATCGAGCATCCGTCCGTGCGCTTCACGCCGGAGGAATTTGTCGCGCTGCTTTCGAAACTCCAGCCCCGACTTTATTCAGTTGCATCGAGCCTGAAAGCGTTTCCCGACCAAGTCCATTTGATTGTGGACGTCGTTCGTTACGAGAGTAATGGTCGCCTGCGCAAAGGCGTGGCCTCGTCATTCCTCGCCGAGCGCGCGGATGACGTGTCCGTTCCGGTTTTCCCCAGCAACGCAAAACATTTTCACCTGCCGGACAATCCCGACACGCCGATAATCATGATCGGACCCGGCACCGGCATTGCGCCCTTTCGGGCGTATTTGCAGGAACGAAAAGTCACCGGCGCGAAGGGAAAAAACTGGCTCTTTTTCGGCGCGCAGCACGAGAAATGCGACTTCGCGTATCAGGAGGATTTCGAGGTATTCATGAAAGACGGGATCCTCACCCGGCTCGATTGCGCGTGGTCACGCGATCAGGCTCAAAAAATCTACGTCCAGAACAAGATGGCCGAAAACGCGGCCGCGATCTGGAAATGGATCGATGCGGAGGGCGCGCAGTTCTTTGTGTGCGGTGATGCGCGTCGCATGGCCAAGGACGTCGATGCAACCCTGCGAAAAATTGTGCAGGAGCATGGGGGTAAAAGCGTCGATCAAGCCAACGAATACGTTGAGAAGCTGAAAAGCGACAAGCGTTACAAGCGGGATGTGTATTAGGCTCGTGATTCGTTGAATCGTTACAGCGTTACATCGAACTTCCGATTCAGCGATTTAACGTGGCGAAGCCGTTCGTCATTCTTTCGGTTTGTGGCATAGTAGCTTACAACTGTTTCCAGCGACGAGGGAGAACTCGCTGATTCAATAGACCGAGAGATTCCTCGACTTCGCTTGGAATAACAAACACAGGACATCATGTACGAGAATACTGAATTCACATTGAGCCGCGATTGCGAGGGCATCCAGATTCCCAGCGGCCAGAAAACGACGATTCCAGCCGGAACGCAGGGTGTGATCACACAAAGCCTTGGCGGAAGTTACACGATCGCAACGTACCAAGGTCTTGCGCGCGTGGCCGAGAAAGACCTCGACGCGCTCGGGTTGGAAAAGACGCAGTCGCAGCAAACGCAAAAAGTTTCACGCACGGATGGTGAAGTTTCAGAGGAAGACGTGTGGAACCAGCTCCGGCAATGTTACGATCCTGAGATCCCGGTAAACATCGTTGATCTCGGTCTGGTGTACGACTGTCGCTTGCTCAAAAAAGAAGATGGCGGGACGCGAGTAGAAGTGAAAATGACTCTGACCGCGCCGGGTTGTGGAATGGGACCGGCAATCGCGCACGATGCACAGAGCAAAATCCTGAGCATCGATGGCATCGATGAAGCTGATGTTCAACTCGTCTGGGATCCGCCTTGGAACCAGAACATGATTAGCGAAGCCGGCCGGATGAAGCTCGGGATGATCTGAGCTAACTTACGCCCGCTTGGCCTGTCATTCTGAGCGAAGCGAAGAATCTCTGATCATCTGGACAGCGCAATAAGTGATAGCCAGAGATGTTTGGCTCCGCTCAACATGACAGCCGAAAAGAGCAGGGTGGTTGCTCGAACCACTGCGCACTGCGAAATTTTTTGTGAAATATTTCGTTCTCGCATTGACAAGACCCGCCTGAATTTTAGACTCGGCATCCCCGAGACACTTCAAGTTGAAAAATTCTAAGTGCGTTTTTAAACATCATCATGCCACTAACTGAACTTATCCTGACTGAAAGTGTTCCCGGGCTCGGCGCCGAGGCCGACGTGGTCAAGGTGCGTCGCGGTTATGCGCGTAATTACCTCCTGCCGCGCGGCATGGCATACGAAGTCACACCGGCCGCTTTGCGCCAGCTTAATGCGCTCAAGCAGAAGCGGGCCGAGCGCGAAGCACGCGAATTGAACGATGCTCAGGAACTCGCCCGTCGTATCGGCAAAGCGCGATTTATTTTTACATTGGAGACCGGGGAGACCGGCAAGGCATTTGGATCAGTCACCGCGCAGGACATCGTGAATCGGCTGAAAAACGAAGTGGGCGCAGAGATCGATCGGCACAAAATTGTCCTGGAGCGCCCGATCAAAGATACCGGCGAGCACGAGGTCGCCATTAAGCTGCATCACGATGTGACGGCGCAGCTTGTCGTCCAGGTGAAATCCGCAGCGGAAACAAAGGCCGAGGCTGCCCCCGCTGCAGCGGAAGAACCTGACAAAAAGAAACGTCGAATTTTCCACAGGAAAAAAGACCAGCCAAAACAAGAAGAGAAATAAATGGCGACTCCACCGTCCGCATGGACAGGAGAGAAGCCTCGCAAAGCGGGAAATGGCGCTGGCCGAGGTTCGGCGGCGCGAAGCGGCGAAAAAGTTGTTCCCATTTCGCCAACAGGTTCTGCGCAGGATGTTCACCGAACGCCACCGCATAGCGTAGAGGCGGAACAGGGCGTTCTCGGTTCAATGCTGATCTCTCCGCGCGAAACGATCGCGGAATGCGTCGAGAAAATTAACGAAGAATATTTTTACGTTCCTGCGCACCGGACGATCTACGATGTTCTTGTCGATCTTTGGAATGCAGGGCAGGCGATCGACCTGATTACGTTCACACAGGTTCTGCGCGATCGGAATTTACTCGACAGCGTCGGTGGCGCGGCGCTCGTCACGAATCTGTTCACGTTCGTTCCGACTGCGGCCAACGTGCAATACTACCTCGAGATCGTTCGCGACAAATACATCCTGCGACAAATCATTTCGGCGGCTACCGAGAGCGTGCGACGCGCTTACGAAGAGCAGGATGAGGTGAACAATCTGCTCGACGAAGTGGAACAGAAAATCTTCGCCGTCGGCGACGACCGGTTCAAAGGCCAGATGCTCTCCATGAAAGACCAGGTCATGGAAGCGATCGAGTCGATTGAGAAGCTTTACGAGCGCAAAGGCGGGATCACAGGAATCTCAACCGGGTTTGTCGAATTCGATCGGATGACCAGCGGCTTGCATCCCTCGGAAATGATTGTGATCGCGGCGCGCCCGAGCATGGGCAAGACCGCGCTCGCCATGAACATTGCCGAGCACGTGGCGATAAACGAAATACTTCCCGTAGCAGTATTCAGCCTGGAAATGAGCAGTCAGCAACTCGTTCAACGCCTGCTTTGTTCGCGAGCGAAAGTGAACTTGCAAAAGGTGCGTGACGGTTTCCTGGCTGAGAGAGATTTTCCCAGTCTCACCGCCGCGGCGTCGAAACTCGCCGAAGCAAAAATTTTTATCGATGACAGCCCGAGCCTCACGATTCTCGAATTGCGGGCCAAAGCGCGCCGGCTCAAAGCGCAGCAAGAGGTGCGGCTGATTATCGTGGATTATCTGCAACTGCTCCGATCGACTTCACGTCGCGCGCAGGACAACCGCCAGCTCGAAATCTCCGAGATTTCCGCAGGACTCAAGGCCCTGGCCAAGGAATTGAAAATTCCGGTCATTGTCGTTGCGCAATTAAACCGGCAACCAGAACAACGCTCCGGCGGCAAACCGCGCTTAAGCGACCTGCGTGAGTCCGGCTCCATCGAGCAGGATGCCGACCTTGTCGGTTTACTTGTTAGGCCAGAGCTCTACGAGGAGGATGAAGAGGCGCGTGTGGAAAAGGCCGGTGAAGCCGAACTGATCATCGCGAAGCAGCGCAATGGACCGGTTGGCGAAATTCCACTCACATTCCTGAAGGAGTTCACCCGGTTCGAAACTCGCGCCCGCAACGTGAACGAACCGGACGAGGCGTTTTAGGGCAGGGACGGTTCACCTGGACCTCCCGGTGCGTGTCATCGCATCCGGAGCAGGCGATTGAGGTCAATCGCCTCTACCTCAATGTTTTCGCCGCATCGATAACGTGCTGCGCGTCGATCCCGCGCTCTTTCATCACTTCAGGGCCCGGTGCACTTAGTCCAAATTCGTGGAGCCCGACAACTTTTCCATCGAGTCCCACATACTCGTACCAAATCTCGGGCACGCCTGCTTCGATTGCCACGCGGCGGCGGCATGAATTTGGGAGAGTCTCCTCGCGATAATCGGAAGATTGACGATTGAACCGCTCGAAGCACGGCATGGAAACGACGCGGACGCCGTCTCCCAATTCCTTTGCCGCGGCAAACGCGTGCTGCAACTCGCTGCCGCACGAGAGGATGATCAGCTCGAGTTTGCCGGTTTCTCTCTTCGCGATGTAAGCGCCGCGGAGCACTCCTTCCCGACGCAGATTCACATCGATCTCGTTCAATATCGGAACAGTCTGGCGCGTGAGAGCGAGGAACGTCGGACCGTCGGTTCGCTGCATCGCCGCCACAAATGCGCCGGCGGTTTCTTCCGGATCGGCGGGCCGAATCACGTCGATGTTGGGCATCAAACGAACCGAACTGACCGTCTCCACAGGTTGATGCGTCGGGCCGTCTTCACCGACGCCGATCGAGTCGTGCGTGAAAATGTACACGTTCGGCAGCTTGGATAATGCGCTGAGCCGAATGGCACCACGGCAATAATCGGTAAACACCGTGAACGTCGCGCCCGACGCACGAAAGAGCCCGTGATACGAGATGCCGTTGAGGATTGCACACATGCCGTGCTCGCGAATTCCAAAACGAACGTTCCGGCCGGCGAAATTGTCGCATGAGAAATCGCCACCGTCCTTGATGTAGTTCATTGTCGATCCGTACAGATCGGCGCTGCCACTCATGAGTAACGGCATCGCCTGCGCAATCGGCTGCAACGCTTCGCCGCCAGCTTTGCGCGTCGCCAGTTTCGCGTCCTTTGGAAACTCCGGGATCTTCGACAAGAGATCGGGCGGCACTTTTCGTGCGAGGCCGTCATCGAGGAGCTTCGCTTTGTCGGGGTTTTTCGCGCGCCACGCATCGTAAGTTCTTTCCCAGCGATCATACTCAGCAAGCTGCGTCTTTTTGTGCTGGGCGAAATAGTCGTACACATCTTGCGAGACGAAATAATGCTCGTCCGGCAAGCCGAGCGCCTTGCGGGCGGCATCGACGAATTTCGCGCCCGCTTCGCCGTGCGCCTTGTATGTGCCCGCGACTTCGGGAATTCCTTTGCCAATCAACGTATGCGCGATGATGAACTGCGGTTTGCCGTTGTCGCGGCGTTTCGCGACGTCAAATGCGTCTAGAAACTGTCGCATGTCCTGGCCGTCGATTTCCTGGACATCAAAGCCGTACGCTTTCATCCGCTGGCCCGTGTCCTCGCACTGCGTAAGCTTTGCCGGGGCATCCAGCGTAACGGCATTGGAATCGTAAATGAAAATCAGATTGTCGAGGCCCCAAACGCCGGCGAGCGCGCACGCCTCGGATGCGACGCCCTCCTGCATGTCGCCGTCACCGCACAAACAGACCACGTGCTGGTCGAAAATTCTGTGCTCATCGGTGTTGAACCGTGCCGCAGCCATGTTCGTTGCCACGGACATGCCAACCGCGTTGCCCACGCCCTGACCAAGCGGTCCGGTGGTGCATTCCACTCCGGGCGTCTCGCCAAATTCGGGGTGTCCCGGTGTTTTGGAATGCAGTTGCCGGAAGCGTTTGATTTCCGACATCGGCAAATCGTAGCCGCTCATATGCAACCATGCGTAAAGGAACATGCTGCCGTGCCCGGCGGAGAGAACGAAGATGTCGCGATTGATCCAACGCGGCTGGTCTGGATTGTATCTGAGCGCGTGGCCAAAAAGCACCGCGCCGATTTCCGCGCAGCCGAGTGGAAGGCCAAGATGACCTGACTGCGAGGCTTGCACGGCGTCCATGCACAAGCCGCGCGCCTGGTCTGCCGCTTTCGAAAGTATTTCGATGTTCAAACTCATGAAAGCTTTATAAGCAGAGTGCTGTGGAATTCAAAACGTCGAAATTCGAATTCATGCTTTTTCGCAGGATCGGGCACACGTTAATCGCTGAATCGTTGAATCGTTAAATCGCAAATCCGATGTAACGGTGTAACGGTTTAACGATTTAACGCGGCGAAGCCAAATGAATCAGACCACCCTCGTTCAAATTGCCGAGCGACTCGAAAGATTGGCCGGCAAACTTCCCGAAAAAATTCGGCGGCCTGTGCTGCGTGAATTGACACCGCTAAAGCAGCTATTCCTTCAGCAGCGGCGTCCCCGATTTCTCTTCATCGGCTCGAGCAAAACGCCCATGCAACAAATCATCGATCTGCTTTTTGCTCCGGTTGCGGAAGAGCGCGTGAATGTGACCGTGACGCCGGTGCATCGTTGGACTGACTGGACGATTCCGGGTCATGGAACCATTTCGATTTTGGATGCGCGCGATTCCGGCAATTCCGCCGGAGCACAAATTCAAGAAGAGCTCAGGCGCGAACCTGCCGACATCATTTTCTTTTTCGACGACGGTGAATCGGATTTGCAGGAAGCCATCGGTGTTCCCGGCGGCGAGGCGAAAGTGATCGGTCTTTCGCTTGGGTCTGAAAGACAGGTGACGCAAATGGAGGAGGCCCTGGATGCTCGACCAGATGTCCGTGAGCGTTTGCTCGCCGTAGTGCGGATCACGGAAGCACGCCCTGCAGAAACGCGGCGCTTGATGTCGCTACTTGCGGCGGAACTGCCGAACGAAGCGAAGATCGAGATGATCCGCATCTCACGCGACCGCCAGGCGCAGCTTCATGTCGCGCAAATGTTGATAAAGTCGACAACCGCCATTTGTGCCGCGATTGGGGCGCAACCAATTCCGCTGGCAGACCTGCCGATCCTCACATCGCTGCAAGTGCTGATGGTCTCCGGAATCATGTACATCAGTGGCCGCGAACGAAGCCTCCGTGCTGCGACGGAGTTCATCGCCGCGCTGGGAGCAAACCTCGGCGTTGGCATGCTTCTTCGCGAAGGGGCGCGCGCTATGCTGAAGTTTTTTCCCGGCTGGGGCAACGTCGTTTGTGGAATGGTCGCGGGCGCAGGAACGTATGCGATTGGTCGCGCGGCGACGGCGTACTTCCTCGAGGGCGCTTCCTTGAAGGAGGCGCGGCAGACATACCTGAAGAGCCGCAAAAAGCGGTCGCGCCGAGCGCTGCCAAACGCATGAGTGAGCCGGGCGGCTACGGGCCTCGCATGGCAGGTTCATGCCGGAAGGGACGCGCGTGAATAACTTGTGAACAAGTTGCGTGTTACCGGCGCATTTTGTTCACACGATTTTGTGAACAGGTAGGTGAATTTCTATCCTCTCCGCACAGCTCCTATGAAGCTTTCAGAGATCCGCGCGACGCTTAATGACATCGGCGTGTCGCCGTCCAAGGCTCTCGGACAAAATTTTCTGCACGACCAAAACCTCGCCCGGTGGATTGTCGATCAGGCGCAAATCACTCCACAAGATTACGTGGTCGAGATTGGGCCCGGCTTGGGCGCGCTGACCAGATTTATTCTTCAGAAAGGCGCGCATGTTCTCGCCATCGAAAAGGACACACGACTTGCAAATTTTTTACATGCACGCTTCGGTGATGAGCAAATCGAAATTCTCAACATTGACGCGCTGAGGTTTGATCCGCGCATTCTTCTCGCACATCGCCAGGTAAAACTCATCGGGAATCTGCCGTACAATATTTCAAGTCCGCTGCTCTTGAGACTGCTGCAATCTCCAAATCCCATGTCATTGGCGTTGTTCACGTTACAAAAGGAAATGGCGATGCGGCTTTCTGCATCACCACGCACGCACGATTACGGCGCGTTGACATTGCGTATGCAGTTGCATAATCGCGTGAATTATCTGCGCAGTGTTCCTGCAACTGTGTTTTTTCCCCGGCCTGATGTCGACTCCGCAGTGGTACTACTTGTCCCGCGAGATCCACTTGAGTTGCCCGAGCACGATCGTGAGCTGCTTTCTAAATTGATCCGTATCGGGTTTTCTCAAAGACGAAAACAGCTCAGAAAATTGCTGCGAGAATACGCGGACGACTGGGACACAATCGCGCCCAGTCTGAACATCCACGCCAACGCACGAGCGGAGGAGTTATCGTTGCTGCAATGGATCAGCCTCGCCAATTGCATCGCGCCGCCTCCACGCGGAGAGATGTGCTCCGTGGATAACGAGCAGTTCCCGGTGGTCGACAAAAACGATCGGATTCGGGGCTGCGCCAGCCGCTCCGAAGTGCATGGGAATAACTTGCGCCATCGCGCCGTTCACATCCTCATTTTCAATCAGGCCGGCGAAGTTTACTTACAGCAACGCTCCCGTTGGAAAGATCGGCATCCGTTGAAATGGGACTCGAGCGCTGCCGGCCACGTAAGCGCCGGAGAAGCTTATGATGAAACAGCGCGACGGGAACTGAATGAGGAGTTGCGCGTTGATATTTCTCTGGAAAAAATTTCGAAGATCGCTGCCTCGCCACTCACAGACCAGGAATTTATCTGCGTTTATCACGGCGTGGTTACCGGCCATCCTGTCCCTAACAAGTCTGAAATCGAAACCGGTGCATTTTTCCCGCCGGCCATGATTGACGGCTGGACCTCGGCGCGACCCGAGGATTTCGCCCCGGGATTTTTAGAGTGTTGGAAAACGTACCGGCGAAGAATGCATTCCGGCAGCAAACACTCTATGCGCTCAGAAATTTTCTCCGCGGTAAACGACGCAGCATCGACTGCTTGAATTTTCGGGCGGCACGTCGCGCGGCTTGTTTTCCGCCATACACGTTATCGCTGAACATCTTCGTCACCACGCGATCGCCGCGAAGGAAGTGGACCTGAAAACCATGCGTCTGCTTCTTCGCGCGCACTTTCGTGTCGATGCGACGGATGTTCTCTTCTGATTGAGGATTGGGACGTTTTCGTCGTGGCATAATTGGCTAACGACAACCTAACCAAATCGTTTCCACATTCAATAAGTCAATGAAGCGTCGCGGCGGAACGTATCGGGTAACGGCAAATTCCAGCCGCGCCATTTTTTTTCATACTCTCCGTCGGGCAATAATGCGTAGCAAGGATGACGCTTCGCTCGCAACCACGTAATCACTTTCACAAGATTATCCTGAGCCATTGTTGTGCAGCCGGTGGTCGGTCTGTTCACGCCTCGGCGAATGTGGAAAAAGATGGCGCTTCCCGCTCCCGGCACAGGCGGATCGGAGTTGTGCCGAATCTCGACCAGCCAGTGGTAGGCAAAATCGCCCGAGCGCATTTTTTCGTGAGTGTAATTGTCCGGCGGATTCTTCGGATCAATGACCACGTGCCGGTTGTAATTCGGCGAACGCGGATCGTCGCTCCAAATGTCTGCCTCAGTGACTTGATGATACGGATAATCTGCGCCGGGCGGCAGGTGTGCGTCGTAGCCAAACACCTGTCCGACTTCAAAAACTCCCGCAGGCGCGCGGCCGTCCCGCTCTTTTTTGCGAAGGCCTGGCTCGTTTTGCCCTGCCAGTCCAGTTCCCCATGCCAGTCCGTTTTTGCCGAATAGGACGGGAAACGGCCCGGCTACAACCTTCCATTCCCCGCCGCGCGGACGCTCAAACAAGCGCAAGTCGCCACGCATCGAATTCCATGTCGGCGCGATTCCGAGCACAAGTTGTGTGCAATCCTCGGGAACGCCATCTGCGCAAGCGTTGCTTGTCAGCCAAATTAGCGCGAGGATCGGTAAACAGCGCAAGATCGACATAGAGCTTCCAAGACTGGACCAATGTTCAGGTGGTTCCGGGTGTTTCTACCGCAGCAGTGTCTGCCGGAAGATATTTCACACCGGTGAGCCAGGCCACGCCGGAGAGGAAAATTATTCCGGACACAAACAGAAACGCCACATGCATATTCGTGTGACCGCCAATATAGCCGAGGAGCCAGAACGCCTGCACGTCACCGAACGCGTGGATGATGAAGATGTTTGCGGCAAATGCCGTCGCACGCACCGCAGGCAGCGACACGTTCGCAAGAGCCGTGTTTGAAGGACCTGTGTTTAGAAACAGGAAAAAAATCGCCAGGAACATTGCGATCCATGCCGCAGGAAACGGAACGTAAAGCGCCACAATGAAAATTGGACACGCGATGAGCATCCCGATTCCGGACACCCAGAAATACGAACCAGGAAGACGCGAACGCAGTTTGTCAGCGACGACACCTCCAAGAAGCGTTGAGACCAGACCTGCCACGACGGTGATCAAGCCAAAGATCGTCATGCCGACGTCGGGACTCTGATGGCGATAGCGCAAATACGCCGGTACCCAGAATCCCAAACCGCCCGTTACAAATGTCATCAATGTTTGGGCGACGCAGTTGATTAGATAGGAGCGTGTGCGGAATAAGTTCAGGTAGTCACGAATACTCCGGCGCGGTGACTTTTGTACCAGATTGTCCGCAGCGACGCGGGGGTCCCGTTGCCAGAAGCACAGCACGCCGAGCAACAACCCCGGGGGGGCGACAAGATAAAATGCCCATCGCCAACCGAAGTGAGCGCCGATCAATCCACCGATCACATAGCCGAGTGCGCTGCCAACTGGAATCGCTGCGCAAAAAATCGCCATGATCCGCCCCCGCTTTTCGATAGGGAAAAGGTCGGATAAGATCGTGGGCGCTGCGGGTCCGTAGCCGCCCTCGCCAATTCCAACGCATATGCGGGTCGCAAAGAGAATGGCGAATGTCGCGGCCAGACCGGAGCCGCCGCTGGCCAGGCTCCACAAAATCACGGCGGAACCGATGATGATCCAGCGCGAGAATCGATCAGCGAGCAGGCCGAGAATCGGGGCGCTAACCATGTAAGTGACGAAAAATGCGTCGCCGAGCAGACCAGTCCTGGTCATGGCGTTTACGTCGCCGGCCGCGAAAAAAGTCGCGCGAATATCGGGCTTCAGCGCGGCCAGAATTTGCCGGTCGATGTAATTGAAAAGATTGATTGCCAGGAGCAGAAAGAGTGCGGCCTGCGCGCCGCTCATCGTTTCTTTCCCAACAGGTCGCATTGCAATTGCCGATTGCAGTTTGCCCGGCGCAGATTGTAAATCATAAAGGATGCCTTCCATGTCCGCCGCTGAACGCGCGCTCCATTTTTTTGGCCGGCTGCTCGTGCGTTGCTTTTATCGGGTCAGCGCGCTGGGCTTGGAAAACATACCCGCGGGCGGGTTTCTGCTTTTGCCTAACCACATCACCTGGGTGGACGCCATTGTCCTGCAATTCGCTGTCCCCGCCCGATCCGCTACGTCATCGACCAGGAGTTCTACCATAGACCTATTCTCCGTCCGTTCTTGCGGCTGGTAGGTTGCATCCCGATTAATATTCGCCATTCGCATTCCGCCATTCGCGCCGCGACGGAAAAATTTGCTGAGCGCGAGATCGTCTGCCTTTTTCCCGAGGGCCAGTTGGAACGCACGGGGGTTCTTTTGCGATTGCAACGCGGTTACGAATTGATTGCGCGCCACGCCAATGCGCAGGTGTTCCGGTTTGACCGATCAGCTTTGGGCTCGATCTTTTCATTCCAGGGCGGACGATTCTTCAGGAAATTTCCACCGCGCATCCCGTACCCTGTAACGATCGCCTTTGGCAAACCGCTCAAAGCCGAGGCCGCCGACAATGCAACGGTCCGCGAGGAATTGCTTAAGCTCGGTGAATTTTGTTTCAGCGACGCCTCATTGGATTGACATCTTGGCGAGGAGTGCGTTCGGGGCCTCAAGCGCAGACGGTTCGCGACGGCAGTGATCGACGGAAACGATCATAGCGAACTGAGCCGGGCAAAGTTGCTCGGCGCGGCGGCGGCAGTGAGTCGCTATCTTCGGAAAGAATTTCCCGACGAACGAATCGCGATCGTTTTGCCTGCGAGCAGAGCATCCATGCTGGTGAATTTGGCGGTGACGCTGGCGGACAAAGTTCCTGTCGACCTCAATTTCACAGCAGGACGCGCGGCGAATGAGTCTTGTTACAGATGGGCCAACGTCCGCGTCGCAATCTCAGCCACGCAATTCATGGAGCGCCTCAAAGATTTTCCGTGGCCGGAACGGGTTTTGAAATTGGACGAACTAATCCCGTCGATGAAACGCCGGATCGTTCTTTGGTGGATCGTGTCGGTCCTGGTTCCGGCACGCTTACTCTTGCGGCTTTTACAAATTCCAAAGGAAGGCGGTCACAGGGGAACAGTCTTGCTGTTTACGAGTGGAACCACCGGAGAGCCAAAAGGCGTTGTGATTAGCCATCGGAATGTCGTCGGAAACGTCTCGCAGTTTCGGCAACTGCTGGACGCACGGGAGACCGACGCAATTCTCGCGTCGCTGCCGTTCTTTCACACATTCGGATCCACCGTCACGCTTTGGTACCCACTCATCGAAGGCGTGCGAATTGTCACGTATCCTAACCCGCTCGACGCCGCAAAGTGCGCCGCTCTGATAGAACGATACAAACTGACGTTCCTCCTGGCGACGCCCACCTTTCTGCGCATGTACTTGCGCAAAGCGGAGCCGCATCAACTCGGCAGCTTTCGCCTCATTATCACCGGCGCTGAAAAGTTGCCGCTCGATCTTGCCAGCCATTTTGAGAAGCGCTTCGACAAGAAAGTCTTTGAAGGCTACGGGCTTACCGAGACTGCACCGGTGGTCAGCGTGAACTTGCCGGATCCGAAGCCGAAAAAACCCGGTGAACATGTGCAATCGTCCAGCCGTCTGGGATCGGTTGGCAGACTGGCGCCAGGAATGGCCGCGGAAATTCGCGAACCGGAAACGGAGCAAGAACTTTCGTTGTACGACACCGGCATGCTTTGGCTGCGTGGTCCAAATATTTTCGAAGGTTATCTCCACGATCCCAAGCAGACCGCGGAAGTTCTTCGTGGTGGCTGGCTGAAGACAGGCGACATCGGCCGGTTCGACGAGGACGGATTCCTTTACATCGAAGGACGGCTCTCGCGCTTTTCAAAGATCGGCGGCGAGATGGTGCCGCACGAAACAATCGAAAACAAAATTGTCGATCTTCTTGGTTTGTCTGGAAGAGATGAACGTCCGATTGCCGTCATGGGTGTGCAGGACGAGGCAAAAGGCGAAGCACTCGTCCTTCTTAGCGCGGTAGATATCGATCTCGTGGAGTTGCGCAGCAAGCTTCACGAGGCCGGCGTGCCAAACTTGTGGATTCCCAAACATGTCCGGCGCGTTGAAGGGATCCCGGTCCTGGCGTCGGGCAAACTCGATTTGAAAAAATGCCAGGGACTTGTAGCGGAAAAATA
>CAWBSH010000017.1:0-6049 GCA_963791385.1 uncultured Verrucomicrobiae bacterium | reverse complement strand
TAGGGCTATGCAGCGCGCCTCTTTGTGGCAGTGTCCGAAATGCGAAAGGAAGTTTGCCAATCGAAATCAGTCGCACGCGTGCGCCCAACATCATACCGCTCACCACTTCAGCGGCAAGCCACCCGAGATTCGCACCCTGTTTGACCGCGTGCTCGCTGCGATTCGTAAGATTGGTCGGTCCGCGTGCTACCAGAGAAGACGCGCATAGCCTTTCAGGTGCGCATGTCTTTCACGCAGGTAACGCCGAAGTCAGAGTGGTTGGACGGCCATGTGATTTTGGCACGTCGATTTGAGCACCCGCGTTTTCGCCGTATTCAGACCATTTCTCCGCGCAACCATGTTCATAGCTTTCGCATCACTTCTCCGCGCGATATCGATGCAGAGTTCACGTCTTGGCTAGCCGAGGCATATGAGGTCGGCGAGCAGCGCCATCTCGAACGAAAGGCCTAACCAATCCCTTCAGCTAACCGTTGGCCGTTCCGATGAGTAGCTTTCAAATGACTTCAACACTAAAATCCGCAGCGAAGCTGGCTTCCGCCAGCGGTGGTTGAGCTCTTTCTCGTTAGGCCGCATGAAAGTTCTTGTCTTCGGCAACTCTGGCTCCGGAAAGAGCACATACGCCCGAGCCCTTGCGACTCGGGAGGGCTTGGCGCACCTCGACTTGGACTCGATCGTCTGGGAGCCCGGTAAGATTGCTGTGCAGCGCCCCCGTGAGTCTGTCGCAGCGTCTCTTCGAAGCTTTATCGATTCGCAGTCTGCTTGGGTCATTGAAGGCTGCTACGGCGAACTGGTGCGAGCGGTTTTGGCTCATTGCACGCTGCTGGTCTTCCTCAACCCAGGGAGGGATGCATGCCTGGCAAACAATCTCAAGCGGACTTGGGAACCACACAAAGTACGCCTCGCTCGAGCTCCAAAACACCATGCTTAGCCAGCTTCAAGAGTGGGTGGCCGGTTACTATCAACGAAACGATGTGTGGTCATACCAGGCCCACCGTGAAATCTTCGATGCCTTCACGGGACCAAAGATGGAGCATCGTGAGGTCGATGCATATTCGGCCTAACAACAGATTCCAGCCAAGCTGTGCCTGGGCGTTAGATGTTGCTCGCAGTCGGTCAGTCCCTGAAGTTTTTAAAGTTTGTGGCGACGCCGAAGTCGCGAGTGCGCACGAATTGGATGACGGTTTGCAACTCGTCTTTCTTTTTGCCTGTGACGCGAATTTGCTGATCCTGCAACTGGCTTTGAACCTTGAACCCCTGTGACTTGATTGCCTGAATAATTTCCTTGGCCTTGTTCCCATCCAAGCCTTGCTTGATTTTCAATTCCTGCCGTGCATGGCCGACGGATGAGATCGCCGGTTCTTCCTGCTCGACATTTCGCAAATCCACGCCGCGCCTGGAGAGTTTGCCGATAACAATCTCCCGTAGCGCTTTCAGATGCGCTCCATCGTCGGCGATCAAAATAATCCTGTCCGGTTCAGGAATGATCTCGGTCTTTGCGTCCTTTAAATCGAACCGCGTAGCAAGCTCTTTACGCGCCTGATTGAGCGCGTTGTCGATCTCCTGCTTGTCCACCTCGGAAACGATGTCGAACGAAGGCATACCTTTAAATGTTAGATTCAGATTTCAGATTTCAAATTCGTCGGCAGGGAAAATCAGCCATTACGGATTGGGCTCCGAGACTTTGATGTCTCCTTTCTCGACTCGGGCTTTGATTGTGGCTGAGCCTCCGCCGTTGATTATTTGTTCGATGTTCATCCCCCTCGCAGAGGAATTCACGGAAAGGGGGAGATTATTGAAGTCATTAGCGATCTTTCCATGCGCAGCGTGGGCGAAGAGGTGGAAGCCTGCGCCCGTGGGCAAAAAGACGTACGCGCTGCCCTGCGCGACGTTTACCTGCGCTGAAAACTGTTCCTGTTGCCACCAATCGTACGAAAGCGTGAGCGTGCCCCGGTTCATTGTAAGATCCAGGTTCGTGAAACAGTTCCGGGCGAAAATCCGGCCGTCGCCCAGCCGTGCGTGCACTTCTCGTCCGCGGATACTATCCAGCAGAACCTCGCCCGCATTCAGGTCCAGGGCGGAAATGGTGGCCGTTGCTGGGACGACAATGGTGCAATCCACCGTGCCTGAATGATCCGAGAACGGCCACCTTGGCTGGGGAGGAAATTTCGCGGTGACTGAAATGGCGCCGGGTTTTGTAGAAACATCAATCGCGATCTGGTTCAGTCGCTCGCGGCTGTAAGCTTTCTTAGTGGATCGCACACGTAGCTCGTTAACATCCGAGCCATAAATGAGGACCGCGCCATCGCGGTTGTGAATGCTTAAATCCGTGTTGGGCTCAACCGTGTAAATCTGTTCGACGATCTCTTCGAGCACGGTCTTATTCGTGCCGCACCCGTTGAGCAACATCGGCAGCGCAGCAATGATTGGCCAAAGCTTTTGCCAGTGAACAGCGCCCGATCGCACGGGCGAATCCTATCAGCAGTTACGCGCTTTCGAAAGCGACACGAGGACATGTGCACACTCCAAAACTTCGCTAAACGACTTCCGCTCGTTAGACCCAAAGTGTGCGATCGAAGGTGCGATATTGGATCGCTTCGCTAACGTGCTCGGGTGCGATGTCGTCCTTGCCGTCGAGATCGGCGATCGTACGCGAGACCTTCAAGATCCGATCGTAAGCGCGAGCGCTTAGGTTTAATTCGGTCATGGCGACGCGGATCAATTCCTGGGAGTCCTGGCTAAGCTTACAGTGTTGTTTCAACTGACGCGTAGCCATGCGCGCGTTACAGTTTACCTTTGCATCGTTTTGAAAACATTGCCGCTGGCGTTCCCGAGCGCGGACGATGCGCTCGCGAATGGCAGCAGAACTTTCCTCGGCACGTTCGCTGGCGACATCGCGATATTCCACGGCAGGCACTTCGATGTGCAGATCGATCCGATCGAGCAACGGCCCGGAAATGCGTTGACGATATCGCTGCACCTGCACCGCTCCGCAGCGGCATTCGCGTTTAAGATCGCCGAAGTAGCCGCACGGGCAGGGATTCATTGCGGCCACCAGCATGAACTCGGATGGAAACGTGACACTGCCTGCCGCGCGCGACACAGTTACTTTCCCGTCCTCCAGCGGCTGGCGCATTACCTCCAACGCCGATCGTTTGAACTCCGGCAGCTCATCCAGAAAAAGGACACCATTATGCGCGAGGCTTACTTCGCCAGGATTCGGAAAGGTGCCGCCACCCAGTAAACCAATGTCGCTAATGGTGTGATGCGGATCGCGAAACGGTCTCGTGGAAACGAAGGATTGTTCGGCATCAAGCAGGCCGGCGATGCTGTGGATCTTGGTCGTCTCGATCGCTTCATCCAGCGTGAGCGGCGGGATAATGGTTGAGATGCGTTTGGCCAGCATCGATTTGCCTGAACCCGGCGGACCAATCATCAGCACGTTGTGACCGCCTGCGACAGCTACCTCGATCGCGCGCTTCACATGGCCCTGGCCTTTCACGTCGCTGAAATCGACATCGTAATTTTGGTGCGTAGCAAAGAACTTGCTCAGATCAGCGCGCGTCGGAAGAAGTGCAATTTCGCCGCGCAAAAAGGCGAATGTTTGCCGGAGATTGTGCACGCCGTAGATGTCGATCTTGTCGACCATCGCGGCTTCCAGTGCGTTCGCCTCCGGGACAAACAACGCGCGCTTGCCGCGGCGACGCGCCTCCAGTGCGACGGGCAACACACCTTTAACGGGCCGGACGGAACCGTCGAGCGCCAACTCTCCGACAAAACTGAAATCTTCGAATGGCGAACTGTCGAGTTCCTCGGTCACTGCGATCATCCCGAGGGCGATGGGTAAATCGAAACTCGGTCCTTCCTTTTTGATGTCCGCCGGAGCGAGGTTTATCGTGGTGCGCCCGCGGGGCCAATAATAGCCGCTGTTTGCGATGGCGGTCGTGACGCGGTCTCGGCTTTCCTTCACCGCCGCGTCTGGTAGTCCAACAATGACAATAACCGGGTCGCCGCCCGCGCCGTTCACCTCGATTTCCACTTCGTAGGCGTCCACGCCGTAAACCGCGGCCGAGTAAATCTTAGCCAGCATCGTGGCGGCAGAGTCGCAGAAAATCGGCTGTGCCGAAAAGCGCCAAATATCCCTCTAAAGTGGGATGCAACTAACGCTCGAAAATATGGTTAAATATTGGAGGGGTGTTTCGTAGAATCTCGGATATAGCGGGCAGTAAAACCCCTAAACAAAATATTGAACAACAGGCATCCAAGGCATGTCACAGATTCGAATATTTAACCTTGTTAAATACTTCCCCGGATGCTACAACGCGTGATCAATAAGGCATCGACGAATACAATTTGCGCGAAGTTGTCGATCCGCTCCCCAAAATGAACGATGAAAAAGAGTTATATGGCTGCTGAAGATAGCGATACCGGAATTAAGATTTACCTGCGTGAGATCGGCCAAATCCCACTGTTGACTCCGGAGCAGGAGATCGAACTGGCTGCGAAGATCAAGAAAGGCGATCGCGAAGCGCGTGCCCTTATGATCCGGTCCAACTTGCGTCTGGTGGTGAAGATCGCACATGACTACGCGAATCTTGGTCTGCCGCTTCTGGACTTGATCTCCGAGGGCAACATCGGCCTCATGAAAGCGGTGGAGCGTTTCGACCCTGCAAAGGGCGGAAAACTAAGCACTTACGCCGCGTGGTGGATCAAGCAGTCCATCAAGCGCGCGCTGGCGAACCAAAGCAAGACAATTCGTCTGCCTGTGCATCTGGTGGACAAAATTTCGAAGATGCGCCGGGTTTCGCTGCAAATGAGCGAAGAGCTGGGACGCGAACCTACGGACGAAGAGCTCGGCGACGAAATCGGCATCGCGAGCGGGAAAGTTTCCCAGCTGAAGACTGTCTCGATTCGCCCGGCTTCGCTCGATGCGCCAATTAGCGACGATGATTCCACTGAATTTGGCGAAATCGTCGGCGATGAGGAAGCGCAGACGCCCTTTGAGTTATTGCGGGACAAGAACTTGCGCAACGAGGTCGGGGGCCTTTTGGATGTTCTGGACGACCGCGAGAAGAAAATCATCTTTCAGCGCTTCGGTCTGGACGGCGGGAAACCTAAAACCCTTGAGGAAGTCGGTAAAAAATTCGGTGTCACCCGAGAGCGCATTCGACAGTTGCAAAACATCGCGCTCTCAAAACTCCGCCGTGCGCTGGCTAAGAAAGAGCGCCCGGTGGATGTCGAACTGCCGGTGGAAGCGTAAGCTCGACCTCGATTTCCGTTTTCAGACGCCCAGAGGGAACGTCCGCGCGTTTTGTTTTTGCCAGGTCAGGCGCGTCGCTCTGATTTTGTCGATGCCAAGCGCCGGACAGAGGACTGTCGTCGTACCAATCAGGCGACATCACCGCTCAGCATGAGATGGTTCGCCTGTTCGAAGACTGCGTCGGCTACGTCCGTGATTTCGGCGCGGGTGGGTAAGGGATTTGAATGGCTTGGCAAAAGCCAGGCCGATCTTCGGACCATTGTGTCGTTGGCGTTCCGTCAGTCGCCTTTACGCCAATGGCGCACACCTTTTTGGTCTGCCGCGTCGGGGTGTTCGGCCTTCTTTTATTGAGCTGCTTTGAGTCTCTTTCGCGAGATCAAGATGCTCCTGGATTATCTTTGCCGTGTCTTCAGCATATTTCTTTACGTCCGGGTCCGGCCGGTATTGGCTTCCTCCTGGAATTCAGCCAGGTCTTCTGGTGATCCTTTACGATCGCATTCATATACTCCTCGTCCCGAGGTTCATTTTTCGGTCGGCTCCTTGCTTGTTAACCGCACGCCTTTCTGCTCAGCGATGGACTTTGTTCGTCGTTCGCTTTGCTGTGATCGGTGACCATTGTTCGCCGATGATTTTACGTCCGGTTTCGGCGTCCTCCTTGGCCAGGTTTCCCATCGCGACTTCTCACATTCCGCCGTTGGCGCCTTCTCACAAACGTTTTGTTCTTTGTCCTGAGCGTAGAGCTCTCGTCCGACGCGGCATCCTGGTCGCAGCCAGGCCTGCGAAGCATAACGA
>CAWBSH010000016.1:0-10587 GCA_963791385.1 uncultured Verrucomicrobiae bacterium | reverse complement strand
CCCCGTTGCCTCACGGGAAAATCGTACCGAAGCAATGCTTAGTGACTGATTCGTTGCCTCATATTGGATCGTACCGAAGCTTTCATGCTACTTTAGTTGTCAAATTGGGTTTGTAACGGCGTTCAGGGGACGCAGTGGAGCGAGTTCCCGAGCGCAGCGAGGGAGCGAGCGCAACGGAGTCCCCTGAGCGCCTGCGGGCGCGAACCGCTCGCTGGATTTCTTTCAAGCCGGCCTCGATCTGTCGCTTCAAGGCGAAGGGGTTGAGGACCGCGTGTTGCTGCTGGAGCGCGGCGCGCTTTTTCTCTTCCAGCGCGCCGCTTTCCAGCAAGCGCTCGTAAGGCGTTTTGGGCGCGTCATGCTGCTTGATCTGGCGGGCGCCCTCGCGGCGTTTTTCTTTGAGCTTCATCGAGGGGCAGAAGTGGTTGTGGTACAGCGCCCAGGCGTCGCGATATAAGGCATTGATCGGCCCTAACAACTCTTCTTTTTCCAGCCGATCGTAACCGAGCAAACAGCGCACATGCGTCCAGTTCTTTTGTTCCACGTGCGCATTGTCGTTCTTGTGATACGGCCGGGAGCGGGTGAACTGCACCGGCTCTTTGCGCCGGGCAAAGTAGCGCCACAAGTGATGATTTAAAAACTCGCTGCCGTTGTCGCAATCAAATCCCAGGAGGGCAAAGGGCAGCTTCTGCTCCATCTCCCGCACCGCTTCCATCACTCCGTGGGCGCCTTTGTTCCAGACCGCGCGCAGCTCGGTCCAGCCCGTGGCCAGATCGCTAAAGCACAAGCTCCAAATGAAATCGCCTTCCAGGCTGTTCCCGCAGTGGGCCACGGTGTCGGCCTCCATAAAACCGGGCCGGCGCTCGTCCCACTGATCAGTTTGCAACGGGATCTGGTTCTTTAACCATCGGCCAGGCTTGGTCCCGCCGCGCCCTTTTGGCCGGGCTCGAGCTCTTACGGGAGAGAGCAGCCGATCAATCGTCGCTGCACTGATCTTTTCCAACTTCTCTTTGAGCGCCAAAGAGAGCGAACCGTATTCTTTTTCGTAATGTGGCAGCCAGTGTGGCAACGCTGCTTTGAGTCGTTTGCCGCAGAGCTGATCGCTCCCAAACCAGATCCGTTTGAGCACTAAACGCACTTGCTCCGGCGGATAAATCGGCCTGGGCCCGCTACGCTTGAGTAAGCGCGGCCCTCCTCGCCCATTTAACAAAGCGATGGCGTGCTTGCGACTGTAGCCGCACACCGCAATGAGTTCCTCGATCAACCTGCTTTTATACCTTCGCCCCTGCGCCCGCGCATAACGCCAGCGCATCTTTCGCAGATACTCTTGTTTGCTGCTCATACTTAACCATTCCGACGTTTCCATCGGTACGATCCAATATGAGGCAACGATTCCCTACACCCCTTTTTACTCACTTCCTTCGGTACGATTTAATGTGAGGCAATTCGCGCCGTCTATTCCCTACAGTTTGGTGCGTGCCAAATCCGCAAGCAGCGTCTAAGCTTACGTCGCGATGGTTTCATTGAACCGAGATGCGCTGACGGAAAAAATCCTGGCGAGCGAACGCATTTCGGCAGATGACGCGCTGGAATTGTATCGGTGGCCGCTGGAAGAACTGGCCGCGCTTGCGAACGCGCGGCGTGATTTGGCAAAGGCGAAAAGTTACGGCGGCAGCGGCCGCGAGATCGTGACGTACATCGTCGACCGCAACATCAATTACACGAACGTCTGCAACGTTTACTGTAAATTCTGCGCGTTTTATCGGACCGAGCGCGACGAAGATCATTACGTGCTGAGCTTCGAGCAGCTCGATCAAAAGCTGGATGAACTCACTGCCGCAGGCGGAGTACAAATCCTGATGCAGGGCGGGCATCATCCGAAATTGCCGTTCCAATGGTATCTCGATCTTTTGCAGCACATCCGTGAAAAATATCCGCACATCAACATTCACGGATTCAGTCCGCCGGAGTTTCAGCATTTCGCGGAGACCTTCCAGATGCCGCTTCGAGACGTGATCTCGGAATTCAGGACGGCCGGGCTCGGGTCAATTCCGGGCGGCGGCGGCGAAATCCTTGTGGACCGGGTGCGGAAAAAAATTTCACCTTTAAAGATCAACAGCGACGAATGGCTGGAGGTGATGCAGGTGGCGCACGAGCTCGGATTAAAATCGAGCGCCACGATGATGTTCGGCCACGTGGAGACGATTGAAGATCGGGTTGAACATTTGCGGCGCATTCGGGACCAACAGGATCGCAGCGGCGGATTCACGGCGTTCATCTGCTGGACATTTCAGCCGCAGCATACGGTGTTGAAAGTGAAGCAGCCCACTGGCGTGTCCGAATATCTGCGGACACAAGCCCTGGCCCGGATTTTCCTGGATAACATCGACAACATCCAAAGCTCCTGGGTGACGCAAGGCCCGGACATTGGCCAGATCGCGCTGAGATACGGCGCAAACGATTTCGGCTCAGTGATGATGGAAGAAAATGTCGTCAGCAGCGCCGGGACAACCTTTCGGCTCGATGCAGCGCAAATCGAGTCGCTCATTCGTGGCGCAGGCTATGAACCGCGCCGGCGCAATAATTGGTACGAACTGTTGAACTGAAGGCGTAACTGTAGCCGCGTCTCTGTGAGACGCGCAAGCCGAGCTTATTTGCACACTGCGATGACGCCTCGCACAGCGAGGCGGCTACAGATTGAGCCATTATCGTTCTGGAATAGCGCGCGATTTGAGTCCAGACTGAGTTACAGGAGGAGACAGCCATGGAATTAATTGAATCGATGCCGCGATTGATCAGTTGGGCCATCCCCGTCATCATTCTCGCCGTAATCATTCTGCCGCAGGCGATCCGGATCCTGCGCGAATACGAGCGCGGCGTGATTTTTCGCCTTGGAAAATTGCTCGGCGCAAAAGGGCCGGGCGTAATTTTCCTTATACCAATCGTCGATAAGATGGTGCGAATGGATCTGCGCGTCGTCACCATTAGCGTCGAGAAGCAGGAGGTGATGACCCGAGACAACGTCCCGGTGACGGTCGATGCGGTTGTTTATTTCCGCGTCGTCGATCCGCAAGCCGCGGTCGTGAAAGTGGAGAACTTTCTCAAAGCCACCTCGCTGATGTCGCAGACGACGCTGCGCAGCGTGCTCGGCCAGGCCCCCTTGGACGACCTGCTTTCGCAGCGCGAGTCGATCAACCTGAAATTGCAGGAGATCATCGACCGGCAAACGGAACCGTGGGGAATCAAAGTCACGGCGGTCGAGGTCAAGGACGTGGCGCTGCCCGACACTATGAAACGCGCCATGGCCAAGCAAGCCGAAGCCGAGCGCGAGCGGCGTGCCAAGATCGTCAATGCCGAGGGCGAATTTCAGGCCGCTGAAAAAATGGTGCAGGCCGCGGCGATGATGAGCAAGGAACCGATTGCGCTGCAACTGCGTTTTCTGCAAACGATGCGCGAAATTTCCAGCGAACATAACACCACCACCTTTTTCCCCCTTCCGATCGATCTCTTGACGGCATTGATCAAAAAGAGCGAACCGCCCAAGGAGTGAACCTCACGCCGCTTTTTCGAAATCCTTTAGGGAGACTTCTGCTTTGAGGTAACGCACTAATGCCTCGCGCTCTTCGGCGGGAAGCGCTGACAAAGCTGCATGGAGATTTGGATCGCGTGCACGTAGATCAGGAAATCGACCAAGTTCGAGCAGCTGTCGGCTGGTTGGGTCGAGAAGAAATGCCACAAATACAATCCGCAATTCCCGGCTGTGGACAGCATTTGTGTTTTGAGTAGCGACGAAACGTTCGTACGCTTCGTCGGCAAGTTGCGCACGCGTTGGGATCGTCGGGATCACGCCAAAAATCTTGCCCAGAATTTCGCGAAGACTCGGGTTCCGATCGGTTTTGTAGATCTCTTGCAGTTTCGGAAGGTTCCAAAACTCCTCCGGTTTTTCGAAGAGCAAACGCCGAATCCTCTCTTCAACTGCTGGCCAATCTTCGGCGTCGAAAGCGTCACGCAGAATGGCATCCGAAGCGACGGCATCATTCGCCTGATGCGCGAAGCGATCGCGATACATCTCACGATCGATTCTCATCCCCCATTGTCCGACCGCTTTGTCTTCAACGGTCTTCATCGGATCGGGCGAGGTGCTGGTGAGTGTATCGATACGAATCCCACCACCATCGCCTCCTCCATTTGGGACGGGTGGAACAGGTTCGCGCGGTGGAATTAATTTCTCGTCATAATTGAAATCTTCTTCGAAGTATTCGCAGTTGGCGAAGAAATCGAAGAGGCCGAATCCGTCCTTTTCGGTCTTCTGTTCATTCTCACCATCTTGATGCTTGAACGTGAACAGGCGCGTCCCACGCCCTTTGATCTGAATGAAGTCGGTTGGCGACATGATGGGGCGCGCGAGCACGACGTTTAGGATGTCTTCGCAATCGTAACCGGTCGTCATCATCCCAACTGTCACGCAAACTCTCGTGCGGCTGGTGTTGTAATCGCGGAACTCGTTTTCGCGCCACCTCGATTTGCCGCCAAGGTTGTTGTTCGCGAAATCGAGCGTCATTTGCTGTGCGCCCGGAATATCGGATGTAACTTGCGTCGCAAATGTTGAGCCGGCCCCGTACTCGTTTGGCCAGCGACGAGCGGCCTCTTCATTTAATACTTGCGCGAGCTTCGTCGCGTGTGCTCGTCGGACGGCAAAGAAAATGGTCTTTCCCACTTCCCCAGTCAGCGGGTCGCGCTTCGCATTATCGAGGAAACAGCGGACAAAACTCAGGTTTGTTTCGTCGGAGAAAAACTTTTTCTCGTAGTCTTTCTTGCCGAAGACAAGCTCGGTCTCCTCTCCATTTTCATCTGCCGGAACAGTGACCACGTAGCCTTCGTCTGAAAGCATTTGTGTCGTAATCTCGGTGCGGGCGTCGAAAGTTGTCGGGTTAACAAGGTACGGCGGCTGGTGCTGGACCGCCTGGGTCAAGCTGTAGCGAAAGGTGGGGTGTCCATCATCGCAGCCAAAAGTGCGATAGGTGTCGAGTAGTAACCGTCGCTCGTATTCACGGGGATCGTGTTGCGGGTCTGCAGTGTTTACTCCCTTGAGATAATCCTTCGGCGTCGCGGTGAGCCCCAGTTTTGCGCCGACGAAATATTCGAAGATTGCGCGATTATTGCCGCTGATCGTCCGGTGCGCTTCGTCGCTGATGATCAGTTGAAAATCCGGCGGCGCAAACTCGGTGAGGAATCGGTTGCGGGCCGCCAGGCTTTGGATTGTGGTCACGACCACCTGCGCCTGTTTCCATTCCTGGCGTTTCTGTTTATAGATCACCGTCTCAATCCCGTCGTTTGCGAGGTGAGCCTGAAAATTCCTCCAAGCCTGAGTTTCCAACTCCAATCGATCAACGAGAAACAAGATGCGACTTGCGTTCTCGGTGCGGAGATAAAGCTTCGCGATCGCGGCGCTCAAGAGTGTCTTGCCTGTGCCGGTCGCCATTTCAAAAAGGAACCGGTCCTTGCCGCCCGCTGCGGCGCCTTGCAACGCATGGACCGCGTCGAGTTGATAATCGCGCAGCAATCGGATTTTCTTATTGATCATGAACGCTGCGCGATCGGCGGCGGAGTAGGTCAACCAGGCCGAGTCTTGGGAAACGGCGATGTAATGCTCATCAACGACGGCCGATGCCAGCCGTCCGGGGTCGGGACGCCACTCGGAAGCTTTGCCCAATTCTTCAAGCGGTAGGAATCGCGAAACCCTTACGGGATTTCCCTGCCGCAGGTTCCAATACCAATGGACCAGCCCGTTGCTTAAGAAGATGTGACTCGCGTTCAGGCTCACCGCGTAAGCGCGCGCCTGCTCTTTCGCGGTGAGTGGATCGATGCTTTCGCGCTTGGCTTCGACCACCGCGACGGCGCGACCATCGGTGTTTAGCAAAACATAATCGACGAATCCTTCCGGCGCGCGTTCGAAGTCTTGCCCTAAATCAGCGTTCGGTGAAAAAGCGCGCCCGCTCAGTCGATGTTCGAGAATGATATTCTCTCGATTGCCTTCGCCATCGGGAAGAAAACGCCAGCCCGCCTCCTCCAACATTTTGTTGATTGTGATCCGCGCCTGGGCTTCAGAGGGCATATCAGCAGCGAATTACAGGTTCGGTGGGACAGAAAAGCAACACGCTAACATTCGGCTCCGGTCCAAACGCCGATTCGATTTCTTGGCGCACTTCGCTCCACTCCAATCCGCCGAGCCCACAGCCCAACGGTGGGATCGCGATGGACCGAATCTCGAGCCGGCGAACCACCGCGATCAGGTCAACAAGCCCGGCATCAATATCCTCGATTCGACTCGGCTCTCGCCAATGTCGCTTCGTCGGGAAGTTGACGATCCATCGTGCGCCTGAAGCCGAAATGCCGCGGTCGAAAACGTGCATCGTTCCCACCCGAACCAATCCAGAGCGACACGCCGTTTCATAAGCGCGGAACATCTCAGGAAACTTCTTTCGAAATTGCAGCGCAATGCCTTTGCCCATCACTCCCACTGTATTGACGGCATTCACGAGTGCATCAACCGGTGCGCTCAACAGATCGCCGTGAGTCAGTTCGATCATTCCTGGCTCGCTGCCGCCGCCGTGGGTTGAACCTTCCGGAGCGGCAGGAAAGCGAAGATCAGTTCCCGCCTTGCGCGTACCCGCCGAGCGACGCGGTCGATCAGCTTCATCTCAGTGAGCACATTCAAGTCGCGCTGGATCGTCTTTGGTGTCTTGTTCGCGTAGGCTTTGGCGAGGCGTGGTGTGAGCTCAGCGATCTCACTCACATTCACCCAGTCATTGCGAATGCCCAAGTCGAGCGCCAAATGTCGCTGCCGCACGTCGCTCGGGCTGCTTCTGTTCTGGAACAGTTCGTGCACGTAGTTGCGCCACGTGGTGTCCCACTGCTGGGCCCACACGTATTCGAGTTGGACGCGTAGCCCATCCACCAGCCCGCGCACGGCATACCGCAGGAAAGGCAACAGATCTCCGCCTGATTTACTGGCCAGATCGAGCTGGCGATAGTACTCCTCCCGCGTTTCGTTGTAGTGATTGCTCAAGAGATGCGCCGCAGGCGAAGGCACCCCGGCGGCCAGCAAAAGATGAAACTCGATCAGCCGCGCGGTACGCCCATTGCCATCCCCGAAAGGATGAATCCAGGCCAGATAAACATGCGCCAGCACCGCCTTTATCACCGCGTAGACCAGAGTCCGCTCGGGTTTCGCGGCAAACTCTTCCCCGTTTAGCCACTCACAGAGCTTCTCGTCGAGCCATGCGCAGTCTTCCGGCGGCGCGCCGCGATACACGTTGCCCACGATCACGGAGTGCGCGCGATATTCTCCGGGCTGAACGTCTTTCCTGAGCGGCAGCGCGGCCAGCACTTGCCGATTGTAGTTGCGGATTAGATCGGCGCTCAACGCCGGGAGTGTGCCCGTCGCCAACTGCTGGCCGATCTGATTACAGGCGGCAATGATATTTTCCACCTCCTGCTTTTGATATTCCTTCGAGGGCGGTACCTCCAGCTTTCCTTCGACCGCGCGCAATACCTCGGCCTCTGAGAGCGTATTGCCTTCTATGGCCGTCGTCGCCGCCGCACCCTTTGCCAGATAAACCTGATGCAACCGTTCCGCAGTCGCAGGACGCAACGGTACCCGGGCGAGGTGCTCGCATTTCGAGACGGCCTCGCCGAGGCAAAGCCAAAATTCAGGACCGACTTCGCGCAGATCAACGCGAAACTGAAGCCAAGGATGTGTCTTCTCGTATGTCCGCATGGATGTCCATTAAACTTCAGGCGTATAATATGGTCAAAGAGCAACTTAAGCGGAAACGCGCCGCAAAACGTCCTTAAAAATGTCCGCTATGGTGAACTGCCATTGCCCCAGACGCGGTCGAGGATGCGTTGGATTTTGGCCTCGAAGCGGGGGAGCAGCGAACGCACCGAATCCATCTGCGCCGCCTCCGCGTCTAGCTCCGCCACGAGACGACGTTGCTCCTCCAAGGGCGGCAGGGGGATTTCGATGGAGTTCAACTGCGCTTGATTGAGCTTTGGTTGCGCCGCGCCCGTCACGTAGTTGGCGATGGAAATGGAATTCAGGTAATGCTCCACGAACCGCTGCGTTGCCATGTCGGGGAACCGGAGAACGTGCGCGTGATTGTTGACCCAAATCTTGCCGGAAACGGAAAAGGCAATCGGCGTGGAACGAGCCAGCAGGTTTGCGCCATCTTCGGAGACGAGCAGCAAAGGCTCGTCGAAAAGATAGCCTTCAACTTGGTCAACGATGCCGGACGCGCCGTAGTAAGGAAACGGGCCGGGCTTGCGGTCGCTCTTTGTGATGGGCCTGCGCTTGCCGTCGAGGTTTTCGCAAATCGAGCCGAGTGGCACGAGTTCCCATTCTGGTTCGATGTGGAGTTGGTGTTCAAGGGCGTCGAGAATCTGGCGAGCGCCGTCGAGAATCTTCTGGTAGCCCTCGATCTCCGCCACGATCCGCCGCTGTTCCTCCATTGGCGGCAGCGGAATTTCGTAGGTTTTGAAGAAGCCGTTGTGAAAACTCTGCACGGTCACGCCAGTCTTGATGCCATCGCGCAGAATCTCGGCGCTGCGGCCTTTGAGAGCGAACAAAAGGAACTTTGGGTCGAGCCGAGTCTTGTCGGGCGTAATCGCGAGAATGTCTTGATTGGTGCACATCGGACGCGCCGTGATGGCGACCGGCAGAGTGTGCTGGAGAATCCCGGAGCGAACTACACACAGAACGGTTTCGGCGGGAAGCAGCTTCGTGGCGCTGCTCTCAATAGCTTCGGCGGAAACGTGGTCTTCGGTGTCAGTAATGACGAGCGACTTCATATCCTTGGGCGAAACCCAAGGAATGTCCCCACGCCAGAAGTCCGCATTGGCTTTTGACGGTGTTCCGCCGTTGCCAAGCGTAGCAACATCGGCGAGAGGAATCATTTCAACAGTGCTGGCCACCGCCTTTTCGCCAAAAAATGTTTCGGCCTGAAGGCTACATGCGAGGTGTTCGAGCAGCGTTGTTTTTCTGACCTGCTTCCAGGGAAGGCTCGTTTCGAATCCTGAATTGAGCGTTCCCTTGAACCACGCTTTCACGACTCGCTCTGCTTCGGGTAAGTCGTTCGCTTCAATTTCTCTTCGCTGATCGCCGAGGTCGAAACCATCGTTGGTGATTTTGAGGAAGAGGATTTCCTTGGTCCGCCTGGCGAGTTTTTTGTCGAGCAGGAGGATGCTGGTCTTCACGCCGGAGTAGGGCCGGAACACGCCCGCCGGGAGCGAGACGACGGCCACGAGCGAGTCCTCGACGAGGAATTTTCTCAGTTTCACGTAGGCGTTCTGCGTGGTGGCCACGATGCCGTTGGGCACGATGACGCCGCCGCGCCCGTCGGGCGTGAGGTGCTCGGCGATGTAGTCGGTGAAGAGCACCTCGGATTTTTTGGCCGAGACGCGAAACTTCGTGTGCGGGCTGACTCCGCCTTTCGGCGTCATGAACGGCGGGTTGGCCAGAATCAGATCGGCTTTGTCATTCCAACGCGCGTCGTTAGTGAGCGTGTCGTAAATGTGGATGGCGGGATCGGGAAAACCGTGCAGGAACAGGTTCACCTTGCTCAGCTTCACCATCAGGTCGGTTACGTCGTAGCCAGTGAGATTGGCGTAGACTTTCCGACGCTCCTCGTGGGTGAGCTTGTCGCCGGGAGTAGTCGACCCGGGCGATGTGTATTTCGCAAGAATGTGCTTGTAGCAGGAAACTAAAAATCCAGCGGTGCCGCAGGCAGGATCGAGGATCCGATCGTCCGGCTTCGGATCGAGACAAGCCACCATGAAATCAATGATGTGTCGCGGGGTACGGAACTGGCCGTTCTCGGCCTGGATGCCCATCGTTTTGAGCAGATACTCAAAGGCGTTGCCGAGTTCCTCGCTGTGCGAGTAAGCGAAGCCATTTACCTCATTGAGAAAGAGTGTGAGGATGCGTCCATCGCGGAACTTCAGGAACGAGTTCCGGAAAATGTCGCGGAAGAGCGCGGGCAGATGATCTGCTTTCCCGATCGCTTCCAGTCCTTCCGCGAACAGATTCATGCGCTCGTCCGCCGAGACATTCTGCGGGAGCAACGCTCTCCATCGATATTTCTCGAGGGGTCCGGTAAAGAATGAACGCTTCCCGCCTAGTCTCACGGACTCCTCGTCGAGATCGTCCATGAATTTGTAGATCAGAGCCAGCGTGATCAGCTCGATCTGATCGGTCGACAACGGGAGCTTACCGACGAGGATGTCGCGGCAGGCGTCGAGGCGGCGCTTTGTTTCAGCGGTTAGCACTAAGTCCGGAAAATAGCAGAATTTGGTCGCTCGGAGGAGCGGAAAGAAACGGCGAAAGCGGAATTCAGTTCCAAAAATTTTTTCGATGAGAAGGGGAGAAAGGCAAAAGAATGGGACGACCCGACTTCACTAGGCCAGTTTGTTCACGACCCTGGCGATTTGCTCGCGAAAAAGTTTGGCACCACCGGATGCTGGATGGCGAACGCAGTGCGGATTAAAACCAAGTTGCTCAAGCTGCGCGGCGGCGATTTTTCCAAGCGCAAC
>CAWBSH010000015.1:0-6939 GCA_963791385.1 uncultured Verrucomicrobiae bacterium | reverse complement strand
TCCAGCACGTCGCAACCTAGATCAAGTCCTGCGCGAAATGAAACGGGGTCAGACGACTAAACGACAATGACTATCAATTGTTAGCTCTGACCCCGAACGCTCTCCGCTTGACCTCATCGGCATCGCCCGCACCGCAAAGGGCGACATGACACCAGCTGGAGAAAAATATTGCGAGATCCTGCGGCAATTGACCGGCACATGTTCGTGCCTGGCATTGTCAAAATGTGAGGACTGGACCTCGGATTCTCATCTCGACATGCGTTGACGCCTTTTGCGGCTGGACGACTGTTGTAAAAGTCGGTTCCGCACCGCAATTGCGCAGGGAGGAAAGCGACAACGTGAAATGCGCACTCCAAAGTGGGTTACGAGCGATCGAATTGGATCAATGGGCGGCAACTCCCCGGGCGAAGCTGCTGCTACCTGAGTTGGTGCGCCCGACTTGTCCGCGCCACTGTGGCCCCAGAGCATCTGAACAAATTTGATTTCCCTGCCGAAGGAGAGGTGCAACGACCCGGTTACGACGAGTTGCAACCGTAACGACGCAGGGAACGGCCTTTGTACCGGAGGGCCTTGGTGTTTGGGAATTGGGGTGCGAAGTCAGCAACGTTAAGGGCAAGGCAGACCGTGATTACGATAATCGTGTTAAACAAGCTGAGAACGCAGGGACTGCCGCCGAACTTAGGCAGGCAACTTACATCGCAGTAACGCCGCTGGATTGGCATCAACCAGAAAACTGGGCGGCAGAAAAGTCGCGCGAAAATAAGTTCAAAGACGTGCGCGCGTATGATTCCAATCGGTTGGAGCAATGGCTTTGGGACGCGTCCGCAGTTGGCCTTTGGCTGGCTCAAGAGATTTCCGGTCAGCGTGAAGGTCTATGGGACCTGAATAGCCACTGGGAGGACCTTCAAGCAACGCTAAGCCATGCGATCCCACCGGAAGTGCTGCTCGTCAATCGTGAGCGAATAAAAAAGACCTTCGCCGAATGGATCCAGCAGCCTAACGGAGAAATAGCGGTCAAAGCCCGTCTGTAGGCGAATTGGTCGATGTATTCTGCGCTTGGGTTCATTCACTTCCGCCTAACGAGGCTGAGCTGATTGCAAGCCGTGCAATCATTGTGGAAAACCGGGAGACGTGGAAGGCGCTGGCAACTTCAGTGAACCCACTCATCCTGATTGCGGCACCCAAACTCGAAGGCGATCAGACTCTTTATGCAGCTGCTGCGCGGAAACATCACGTCCTGCGATTTGCGCCTTTTACCGCTCTACGGAGCAGTGCCGTCATCGAAATGGAGCGCATGCGGCGGTTTGATGTGCAAGAGGCTTTAAAGAAAGCTGGGGTGCCGGATTCCGATGCTGCGAGGTTGGCTGAAGCCTGCGGTGGCAATTTCACGATTCTTCGCCGCCGGTTAGGGCGCACTGCCGCAGACAAAAGTCCTGAGTGGGGGGCAGAGCCATTACTTGCGCCGCTGTTGCTGGTGGGTTCATGGCAAGATACGAACACACATGATCAGCAGGTAGTTACCACGGTCGCGGGAAAGCAGAATTACGGAGATATCCAAACAGTCTTGGCAAAATGGCAGCAGGCTCCCGACTCACCATTGCGCTTTGTGGACGGTACATGGGAGTTTCTTTCTCCGTTGGACGCATGGGAGTTTTTGTATGCGTCGCTTACGCCAACGCAACTCAACGCATTCGAAAGCGCCGGCGCGTGGAAGTGACTCGGAGAGGATGATCCGGCCTTAGATCTGCCGCCGGGTGACCCGACCAATGGCCGCATTCAAGGGGAAGCAGCGCAGATTCTCACAACAACTTCGCCACGGGATATCCGAGATTCTCGCATTGGGCGCATCGCGCGAAGAGGAAAGCTCCGTTGGAACCAATCTTCATTTCGCTGATCGGGCCGAAAAGATCGTGCGCAACCTTTTGCCTTCCGGTTGCGGGTGGAAGCGTTGGGCATCTCTCGGAGATGTATTCCCGCAGCTGGTTGAGGCCGCTCCGCTTGCCGTTCTGGATTCTGTCGAGCGGGATCTTCGGGCTAACGACCCAGCGCTGGTTGAATTGATGCGACAAGAGATCCCACCCAGCGCCCTTTTTGGCGCCACATATCATAGTGGCGTATTATGGTCGCTAGAAAAAGCGGCGTGGTCGCCGAAGTTTCTGCCGAGAGTGGCTCTCATTTTGGCGAAGTTAGCTAAACTTGATCCCGGTGGAAAATGGTCAAATCGCCCTCAGAATAGTTTGCAGAGCCTTTTTTTTGCGTGGCGGCCGCGGACGATGGCCCTTGCCGTTCCGAGAACGTGTTAGAAGTTCTCAACGTTATTGTTGACCGAAACCCGGAGATTGGGTGGAAACTTTTAGTCAACTTGCTGCCCGAGGTGACGGAAAGCATTTCCGACAACGTTAGACCATCTTACCGAGATTGGGCAGCTGGCTGGACGGGCGTCATGACTTGGCGCGAATACCGCGGTTTCATTTCGGAGCTGATGACACTTGTTGCTAGCCAATGTGGGAGATTCACCTGCGCGCTGGTTGGAGTTACTCGAGCAAATCCCCGGTCTAGGAGCAGCTCGGTTTGCCGACGACGTTGCCAGCATTCGGGACGCCATAGCGAACCGTGCTGCGGAAGGCATGCCGAGCTGCACCTGCAAAATGCAATTTGGGAGAAGCTACGGCAGCTAGTCCGGGATCATACGTTTTTTCATGATGCACACTGGGCTTTACCACCGGATGAGGTGAAGAAGTTTGCTGATCTTCGAGACCAGATCGCACCTCAAAACCTCATCGTTACCATAAAGCACTTATTCGACGATGCCGGACTCCATGAAGGCGACCCAACGCTGACGTATGAAGAAAGAGAAGCACGGCGCGACTTCAGAACAGGCGATCAGCTATTCGGCAATTGTGGACTTCCGGCGGCGTGGACTCGTTAATGCAATTAGCAGGAGCGGTTAACGAGGCATGGTCTGTGGGACTCGCCGCCGCTGATGAATTGAAAGGCGAATTACAGAAACCCCTGATACCCGACTTGCTGACAAGTGATAACGAAGCGCTGCGAAAAATGGCAGCCGCATACGCGCGTAAGCGCATTCTCGACGAGGGTCTCGAATGGGCGCAGCGTGTTCCGGCAGCGGATTGGAGTGAAGAACAAGTCATGGCCTTCACTCTCGAAATGCCGTTCGAGCGCCGGACTTGGGACTGGATTTCAAACCGAGGTAGTTCGGCGGAGACAACATATTGGAACCGAACAGCAGCTCTGGGTGGCTTCCGCTTGCCGCCAGCAGATGCATTGTATGCGGTTCAAAGGTTGAAAAACGCTAGCCGATCGTGGGCTGCTCTTGATTTGTTAGGCATGCTTTTGTTCGATCACCTAGAGGTTGAGAGCTCGATTCTTTGCGATGCATTAGAGGCTGTCCTTTCAGGGAAGATCGAAAGGTCAGGCCATACAATGGATGTGCATCATGTCACCGAAATCTTGAAAGTCCTGCAAAAAAGGACTGATGTAGATGTAGCGAGAGTTGCGCGTTTGGAGTTTGGGTTTCTTTCCGTATTGGACCGACACACATTACTGCCGCGCACTCTTCAGCGCGAGTTGGCGCATAATCCAGAATTCTTCGTCGAATGCCTTACATTGTTATATCGAGAGCATAATGCGCCAAAAACGGATGAACCACCGCCTGATCCAGATGGCACGAAGGCTGAGAAAGCGAAACGAATATGGCGACTGCTTCATGATTGGCGGATCGTTCCTGGAACTGACTCCGAAGGAGATGTTGTGGGTAGCGATCTAAAAGAATGGGTTAAACACGCGCGAGAAAACGCAAAAGCTGTCGATCGGATGGAAATTTGTGACGTTCATATCGGTCAGGTGTTTGCTCAATCCGCTGAAGACAAAAGCGATAATGGTATTCCTGTGATTCCAATCCGTGAAGTCATCGAGGAATGTGATTCGGAACAAATGCAAAGCGGATATTCGGTGGGACTTCATAATCTCCGAGGCAGCTTCAGCAAAGGGCTGTATGAAGGCGGCGATCAGGAACGAAAAATCGCGGAGACATTCAATCGCTACGCCGATATATGCGCCAATTGGCCACGGACCTCCGCTGTTCTGCGCGGGGTAGCTTCTGCGTACCTACGACAAGCAGCGCAAGAAGACGAACGCGCTAAAGCGCAGGATTAAGAACGAGGCACCCATTGCCATGGTGCGTCATCGGATACAGTGGGTTTTTTTAGATGAAAAAAGTTAGGACCAATGAATACGTCGTTGGGGAGTGGATGCTTCGCAAAGTGATTGTGGTAAAAAATCAAAGTTGAATCGTCCCAATCCGAGATCACTACCACAGCGCTGACGTAGGTTTTCTCCTTGGCCGTTAGCGTTCGTTTGCCGCCACTGCGATCAGATCCTATCGCCTTATGCGTTACGAGGGAAATAGTCACGGTTCGGTCGCCGTACATTGCCGCATCGATCTCATGCGGCTGGAGATAAAACATGGGATATGCAACTCGGGTCTTTCCAATCCTGACGTTATCGTAAAGTGCGATCAGCAGCGGTAAACCCTCGGTTCCATAGGGCTTGAGTTGTCTGGCGGCCCGACGAATGTGAATGCGCGCTCGCTGACCAATAGTACTCCCACCACCTGTCGCGCATCCGCTTTCCATTGCCCGAATTTGCCGGACATCGTCTGCGTTTGGGCGCAACTCCTCAACTTCAACGATTACCCCGCCTGCCTCGGTGCGGACGACAAAATCTGCACTGCAAAGCCCATCACGATCCCGAAGCGAGGGCCTCTCAATGTGATAGCCTGCCGTCGCGCAGATCTTCTCGAAGACCATTTCAGAATGCGTGGCCATCACGTGCTCGTTACGCTCCTGCGTGCGCCCGCGATTCGGGTCCGCGTGTCTGAGTGGGTCTGAAGTATCACGATTCTGGAATGTCTTTCTGCAAGTCATAGGTGCCCGGTTTGAGTTCGTGTGAATTTATGTGATGCAAGATCATCGCGTCTGACGCTTTGGCCAATCGCTCTCTCTGGAATTCGCAGAGCGCTTTGAAGTCCGACAAGCGAACGTTTGGGTATTGGACGGACTTTACTTCCCACTCCGTCTCCCCATCTTCCGCGACGATCAGCATGATCTTCTCAAGATCATCCTGAATCCCAATCTGAGTCGGCCTTCTCCCGTTCCCAGAGGCGATCCTTGTGAGCGAATTGATGGTCTCGCATAGCGATTAACCACTCATGGCGCTGTCGAAGCTCATCCGACGGAAAAGGGTCAAAGAGGGGGTCAGAGCTTACTATCGACACTGCATAGCCAGCTTCGCAAACAGCTTTACCGCAGATCGCCTAACGACCAAGTAGAAGTAGTGTCCATAGTAAGCTCTGACCTCTGTTTCCCTGTCGCTGGCGTGGCTGCTGCCGTATCACTAAGTGCAGAAGGCGGGAGTCAAACTTCGCTAAACAGACGCTACCTCGATAGAGCTACAAAGATAACGATAATGAGCGCAACGACACCGAGAAGCAACAACACGGGTGCAAAACTGCGACGCGGCGGGTGCACGTGCACGTACTCTTCAGCCATGTCTTTAGTGAACGCTTTCTTCTGCGCGAGGATTTGCTCGATTAACACGCACGCTTGGCTCTTCGTCAGTGTTTGAAGCGTTGTTTCATCGATCCGCTGAACGAGTGATCGTATATAGACGAGTTGTTTCGGTGATGCGGCCTCCTCGCCCTCCACAGGATCGGGCAGAGACAATTTCGCAGTCTTTGATTGCTTACTGGCCCAACCTAATGCGGTGTCCCATTCTTTAGCACCCATTCCCGGTGGCCGGTGATCGCGGAGATCTTTTGCTTTCCAGAGTTGATATCCGTATTCCGCATCGGGATGTGTAGCAACGTATTCGTCAATCAATTCCGTAGCCTTGTCTTTGGTGATCCCTGCCGAACCGATGCCGTAGTACGCGAGCCGCCTCTTTTGACCCTCAGTCGGACCGTGCAACAGCGCCTCAATCATGTCTGACGCTTGGCCTTTCGTTAAGTTTGGGTGGGTAGAAACGCCGTTCGATGCAAGCAGCCGTAGTTGCGGCTCGGTCGCGGGATCGTCACGCCATGTGTGAATTGGATGTTGTTGATTCAGGAGATCGACCAGCCTCTGCGGATCGGTTTGTTGAAAGGTGGTGGGATCCCGCGCTTGCTGCTGTTCAAGAATTTCCTCGAGAAAAAACGTTGAGATTCTGATTGGCGGTCGCTGTGAGGCACAATATTGAATGATTTCATTCTTCTTACGTCGCCGAATGGACCAGTCATTCCAAAGACGAGCTTTTTCTGGATCTTGCGCTGTGACTTGGCCGATCTGATTATCTGCTTCTTCCAGTGTGAGTCCGCGCGTAACACTTAAGCCAAGCGCACGTAATCCGTCCTTTGATCTTTCGTCGCTAAACGTGCTAGCACATCACGAGCTGGCTGCCAGTCCGACATTCCCTCTCGCCATACGAAGCAATCTTCTGCGAGATCACCGTCGCGGATCATTCGCTGGACCATAGACTGTGCGACCGGTCCGTGCGGCGCACCATCGACAATGAAATACATTTTTGGCGAAGCCATTTGCGATTCCAATGATGTTTAGGACAACATCACATTCGATTGCAAACTCTTTCAATTCCGTCCGCGCGTACACCCATCGCGGAAAGCGGGCACTCTGCAGCGCATTTGGCGTTTCCTGCCCGACGTTGGTTCAACGCCTGAGGAGAGGAAGAGAGGGTCAGAGCTGACTATCGTCACAAAGAACAATTGCATCGATCGCTCGTGACTTGAGAAGAAGCCGTCGGAAAATGAAATCTGATACTGGAAAGTGGAAAGTAGAACGCAAAACTTCAGGACGGAATCAAAGACAAGGTCCTCGTCATCACCGTGGCGCGCGTGCGAGAGTTATGGTTCGTCGCTCTTCTCTT
>CAWBSH010000014.1:0-4141 GCA_963791385.1 uncultured Verrucomicrobiae bacterium | reverse complement strand
TACGGATTGGACGTCGTTTCATTAGGCCTTATGCATGGATCGGAGTTGATTCGACCATCTTCGTGCTGGCATTAATTCGTTAGGTTTCTGCGACTCGGTTCGTTTTAGTCTCATGGGTGTCGTGCAGGCGGTGTCACGCCCAAACACGCGACGATCACCACCACAGCAGCGCCCAGGCAGATTTCGCTAATGACATTGCGGCGGAGCTGCTGCAGAAAACCGGAGCGAGTTTGAGCTGTCGACGCGCTCGCCTTAATTGCCAGTCGATTTCGGGCGCCGAAACCGATCAAGATGCCGAACAGCGCGAGCTTAAAAAGGAGAAGCCAACCATAACGCGTCGTCACAAGCGCGTGAATAGAACCGACAAGCAACCAGCTATTGGACATACCGCTGGCAATCAGAACGCTTACACAACACAGGCTGAGCGTGGAAAATCGGCCGAGTACGAGCGGGATGATTTTAGCTATCGCAGACGATACTCGGGCTCGCGTCAGACAAATTACCAACGGGAGCAATCCGCCAATCCACGCGCCAGCGGCGCAAAGATGGAGCGCGTCACCTATCAGACCGATTGGTGGCACTCGGGCAGCCGCCGCGTGGCTGATCCAGGCGAGCGACACGAGAAGAACAACGCTCAGAAACCAGAGGGCCAGAATAGCCGGACGCCGTGGCACGTCATTTCCAGTCAACGCTGAAACGGCCAACACCAGGGCCGCTGCAATCACGCCCAGGCGAAACTGCCAAACATGACCAAATACGGTTTCAAGCAAGACGGTCTTCCACGTGCCGCCAGAGAAAGAGTCCACAAAAGACAACCCAGTCATGTTAACAACTTCCAGCGAAAACCAAAGCACAGCGGAAACAAGTGCCAGGACCAGAATCCAAACAGCCAATCGAACCAAGCTTCTCTCGACCTCACGCAAATCGTCGCTCACTGGCAGGCGAGCGAAATCCAAGTGCGACGACCTCGAAAGTGAAGCTTCCCGCAATGAGAATTGACGCAGCAATATGAACCGCGCGAGCAACGATGAGCAGCGCGATGAGCATCAATTCCTCCGCTGCCAGCGATGACTAACGAACAACTCGAAATTCTTACAAGTTTCCATTGGTGATGGTGCGGATCCACGGAAACTACGCGCCATACAACCTTGTAGCTTCCAGCTTCAAGCGAGGGTAGAGAAACGTGCAGCAACGCGTGGTTCTTCGAGCGATCCAGATGCACATCGTGTTTGTCCACTTCTTTGCCTGACGTGTCTCGAACACTTGGACCGTGCTCAAGGCTGGTTCGATCTTTTCCGTAAATAAAACCGAAACTTCACTGGGCGATGCTTGCACTGTGCTGCCCATGGCCGGTTCCGCGCTAGAAAAAACCTGCGCTTCAACCCGGGCTGAGTCAGCCATCATGATTAGTAAGAGCCCGAGAATGACACATTTCATTTCTTTCACCAAAAAGAGGCGTCCCAAGCTGTCAGGGAAAAGATCGTCCAGGTAAAACGCAATTGCGCGATGAAGCCGACATCGTTGCCTGTCCTTGAGTTAACCGGGATCATCGCTTCCGCGCCGACCTGGAATATTTCCCCGACCAGATGAGACCGGGGTTAATCGTTCCGGTTGTTTGTCCTTCCTCGCCGCGGTTAAGCGGCGTTTCAAAAGCGAATTCGACCAGCGGGATAGTCGATCGAACGGCGGACGCAGTCCGATGTCCTTCACCTGCTCCTGCAAATAAATAATGCTGTATTCGACCGCGAACCCCCACTCAGCCGTCTGGATGGCGCTCGATATCGATGTCACGCTCGCCTGTCGTTTCGTTTAGCGTCACCGTTCGCGTGCTGGCGCTGGTTGGAATGGCGACACCGACCAGGCCGGTGACGGCAAGCGGCTTCAGAAATGAGACTGCTTCGGGCAAGTCGCCAAATCCCTTGCCGAAAAAAAGGCCCGGCTCCCACGTCTGAATGAATCGGCGTCAACCCGTTTGTTGCCGGTTCCGCCGATCTCGACCTCGCCGCCCAACGGAAAGAATCATTTCGTGCTCATCGCTTTCAAAAACTCGTATTTGGCTGCGAGTTCGAAATTGCCAAATCCGGTTTGCGAGGACTCGTTGGGAGGCTTGAGATTGATGACGGTTTCGCCCAGTTCGATGCCAAAGTTCGGCGTGATCCGTTTGGCTATGTCCACCGTAACCTGGTGTCCCGGGTGCCGCCTTCATCAGGTGTCACGATGCTGGAGACAGTTGGCAATGAAAGCTCGTCGTTAACGAATGGGTTGTCGGTCGTAAGCGTCGCTGGAAAAAATCTGCTTCCCGCGAAACCATGCGCCCACAAAGTTCTGCCCGGTACAACAACAAAACAGCGGCGAACGTGGCCATCTTAACCGCGGCTGACTCAAGAGGCTTAAAAGAAAAAAATTGTTTCATTTTGGAACTCCTTTCTGTGGCGAGCGATCGCGCGCGTTGCGCGCATGTTTCCCCACCAGGTTGGCAGAGAATGGACTGCGGTCCGTGGACTCGCACGGCGCAGTTCAATTGTGATCCGGTAATTCGCCCGTTAGGCGATGAAGGAGTTTCTTGGCGGCGGAGCCGGAGGAGATTCCCCGATTTTGAAGACTGAAAAATCAGCAATCACGTAATCGACGTACACAAACGGCGGACCAGAGTGATCAGGCGTTTTGTGCAGATCATGTCAATCTTCGGCGTGAGAAGCTGGAGGTCCGATTTTTTTTCGGTGGATTTTCCCTTGTTAACGATGTGACAGAGAGCAGGGATGCGCGCCGTCGAATGTTTGCGCAATCGCCTCGCAGAGCGAGCCGCGTTTTGAATAATCCACAATCATCGCTGTCCACGCGATGGATTGGAGCGCTACCCAATGCAGACCGATTGCGCAACAGAGCGCGCAAATCGTCACAGCGCGAGCAAGGCAACGAACCACGCTGATGAGCCTAGCGAGCGATTGCCCACACGTCAATCCAACTAGCCCGAGAGGTTACCTGGTCTTCCAGACTGGCGGCTGCGCTTCGCGGCGTCGCGGTAATCTTCTTCAATTTCCAGTTGAAACGACAAACTCAGGCTTATTCGATCCAAACGTTCTGCCTGCGACGATTACCGGTTGTCTATATTCCTAATCGGGTATACAGATCCCGAATGACATTCCGTGATTTACAGAATGCGCTGGAGGCGAATCCCAACCGATTTCCGAGATTTGTGTTGCCGGATGGCGATTATATCCGGCACATGCCCACGTCACTGAAGTCGGACATTTGGTGAGAAACTTTATCGATTGTGGCGGACTGGAGGGAAAGAAGAAAAGGTGGTACTGCAAACGCACGTCGGCGATGACACCGATCACCGGCTTCGGTCAGACCGTTTTGCGAAAATCCTGCGGCTGGGAAAACGTGTGATTCCAACTGTGAACCTGGATGTCGATGTCGAGTACGACTGCTGTGTCGTAGCGCAGTATCCAATTGCTGACGCTAAACCGGATGGCGAGCACTTAAACCTGATCTTGCAGCGCGGACGAACGCAATGTCGGGCGCGTGCGTCGTCAGAGCGAAACAGCCGCCACGTGCTGCGGGACGGCTGCGGCTTGTTGTTAATCGGCATGGACCTGATCCAGATCTATCGGTGCCTTGCGATCGCACGCGATTACGCATCCTCCATCTTCTTACAATCGCCGCTCTGCCTCAGCCCTTTTCAGGCTTCTCGGTGAACCACAGGTGAAGATTTCGAACATCTCGCTTATCTTGCGTAGCAGAGGCATGGCGGCCACCGAGGAGGGAACAGAACTGGATCATCATTCGCTGCCAGAACGAAGAGCCCGCCCGATTGGTAGTGAAATTAATAATGTTTACAGGATTGCGCGCAAACAGATGCGGTGTTCAAACGCGAATATGGAGAAAACTTTCCACAACTCTGCAAAGAACTGTTGTGAGCCGCGCAGCGTATTTAAGCGCGCTACCAAGCGGAAGGAGAACGAATGCGAAAACAAAAAGTCCTGTTCATTTGCGTTCATAACAGCGCCCGCAGCCAAATGGCGGCGGCTCTGTTAAATGAGGTATGTGGCGAATTCTTTGAAGCGCAGAGTGGCGGGTTGGAGCCTGGGCACAATCAATCCATTGGCCGTGGAGGCGCTTGGAGGAACTCGGAATC
>CAWBSH010000013.1:0-5461 GCA_963791385.1 uncultured Verrucomicrobiae bacterium | reverse complement strand
GGCCAGGCCGAAGAGACTGGAGCGAGCTGGGAAGCCACGACATCGACGGGAAGCCGAAGGGTGAGAACGCGCTTCGCCTGCTGGCGACGGCGCCATCGCCGTCCCGAATTTTCTCGCCTGCTTTTGCACTCTCAACGCTCAACTCTCAACCATCAACTATCAACTTTCTTCGGATCAACAGATCCTCGCGTGGACGCTCAAGTCCCGCTGGCAAAAGCAAAGTGAGCTGCTGCGCGAAATTACCCGGACTTTCTGCAAGCGAAAAGTAGACATCCTTCAGATCCGAGGGCGGAACTGCGATCATCAATTCCGAATTTTTCTAAAAGCGGACTCGCGTTTAGTCATTCTGCGCATACACTGCCTAGCGTGACCGAAACGAAATGCGAAATTCGTCTGGGTGACTGCAAAGAGGTTCTCCGCGAATATCCCAATTCATTTTTCGATCTGATTGTCACCTCGCCGCCGTATGTTGATAGCCGCGCGCGGACTATGGCGGGATTAAGCCGAGTCATTAGGTCGACTGGTTTTTGGCGCGGGCAGAGCAATTTGTGCGCATTCTCGAACCAGCTGGCGCTTGCATTTTGAACATCGACTAGCAATCCCTGAGCTCAGAGGATGGCCGACATCAGCTACGAAAAGCGAATGCTTCAGCAGTTAGCGATGCCAACTCGAATAGAAGTTGGACGCGCACTCCTGCGAGCTGCTTTTGAAAAACGGTGGAGTCGTCAAAGAATTTGGTGCGGGCCAGGACATTGTCGATCAACTCGCCGATGAGTTTCATCTCAATAACGCCCAGCGCAGTGCGGCCTTGGAAACGGTTTATCGAAAGGAAAATCGGCTCAAGAAATCCTTGCTCTGGCATCGCTTGCTCTTTCGCGCCGCTGATTCACTTGCAAATGAGGAATTGGTTCGGACCGACACAGACAGCTCGATTCACAAAAAAAAGGGAATGGATGCTGACGGAGAGGGGCTTCGATGAAGCGCTGAGAAGCTCGAATATACCGACCAGAGAAAGATTCTCTGTCAGTTTATCCTACGAAGTGCAAAAAGTTGTGAGAAGCTGGTCGAAACCCAGAGACGAGCAAATTAGCAGCCCCTCGCATAAATCGAAAAACTGTCAGGACGATAAGAGAGACTGCCTTGCGAGTGCTTGGCTTTCGCGAAGCGGTCATTGAAGTTTATGACTTTCGCTGCGCGGTGTGTGGACTGAAAATCAATTGCCTGATTCACTGTGCTGGGAGGTAGAGGCCGCAGCATTGTTCCTCACGGTTCGTTCGGCCGGGACGTTCCTGTTTAATGGGATTGCGTCGTGCCATTTACATCATTGGGCCTTTGATGTTGGTTGGTTTGCGCTGCTTGATAATTATAATGTTTGCGTTTCGTCGAAACTTTCTCGTCTACCGGCTGATTTCGGACGGATCGGTGATTACGAATTGATTCGTGCGCTCACGAAAAGCAATGACTCCAATTTACTTACCGATTAAACAAGCCGTTTATCCGCACATCAATTCACTCCGTTGGCATCGCCAATTTGTGTTTCACCAGTAATCTAGAGCACTTTTATGAAGACCGAGATTGAAAGAACCGTCTTCGAAGTATCCGTTAATGATTTGCAGCGAGTCGCCGGGGGAGTATTGGGGTGCAATTAACCGATGAAGAAATAGCTGCGGTCGGAAATTCCGTTGGCGATTACATCGATTGGTTTCAAGCCATTGAGAACGTGATCGCCAACGGTATCGATTCGTAGCAACCGACGAATGCTGCTATGGTAAAACATATTGCCCTGCTAGTTGGCAATCCAGATAGCGTCGTTGTTTGCTTACCCTCGGTTCGCGAGCGAGTCAATCGTTTTCCACTCTTCTGCGCTCAATCGTATTTTCCGCGCCGCGATATTCTCTTCCAAGTGGGCGAGCGATGACGTGCCCGGAATCGGCAGCATTACTGATGATCGATGCAGCAACCAGGCCAGCCCTAACTGATAAATCGTCACCCATGATCTTTAGCGGCTTTTTCGAACGCGGCGTTGGTCATTCCCCTGCTCCCACCTACGGGTGCTTACGGCATGAAGCCGATCTGTTGTTTCTCGCAATACGCAAGAGTGTTGTCCCATTTTCGATCGGTGATGTTGTAGCGGTTCTGCACGGTCACGATCGGCACAGTCTTGCGCGCGCGCTCAATCTGCTCGGAGACACTTCGGATAATCCGATGTGACGAATCTTGCCGGCGCTTTGCATTTCCTTCAGCGCGCCGAGCGAATCTTCATCGGCACCTTAGGATCGACGCGATGCAGTTGATACAGATCGATGCGCTCAAGCCTTAGCCGCTTGAGACTTTTATCGACGCATTGTTTGAGATATTCGGGGCGACCGTTATTCGTACCGGTCGGGACCGGGCCGGGCGTTACCACCCTTTGTCGCGATGACGAGTCCTTTCGGATACGGATAGAGTGCTTCGGCGATGAGCAATTCGTCGGTTTCGGGTCCGAAGCGTCCGCCGTGTCGATCAAATTCACTCCGAGCTCGATCGCACGTCTGAGACTTTCAGAGCGTTCCGCGATCCGGCGGCCAACCCCAGATCCCCTCGCCCGTTAAACGCATCGCGCCAAATCCAAGTCGATTGACCGGCAGATCGCCACCGATGCTGAAACTGGAATTATCGTTCGCCGATGCAGCCGCGAAAAGTGTCGCCGCTCTGCCTGCCAAAAGCGACGCTCCGCCTGCCAGAGTTGCACGAGAAAAAGTCGGCGGGTTATGCCGCCGGGGCGAAATGGGTCGCTGTTTGTTTCAAAAGCTGGGTTATTCATAGAACGTAACGTAAGTTCACATGGAATCTTTTCACAAACTAGGTTTGGTGTCACTTCGATAGAAAAATTCGGCCATCGGCCAAATGTAACACGCCAGCGGCGTGCGCTCCCAAGACTGATCCGTTTGCATCCTCTATCTGGCGCGCCGCAGTCGCTGGACGAGAGCAGGTAATCCGCGGTAAAGTCTTCGGTAACTTAACCAGCCAAAAAGCCATCGATGCCATTAATGAACAGATCGGATACGAGTTCAGCGCGGAGCTGCAGTATTACGCGATTGGGGCGCATTTTGCGTCGGAGCGCTCCCGCAACTCGCAACATTTTTTCCAGCAGGCGGAGGAAGAGAGGGTCACGCGCTGCGCTTCATCAAATACATTGTCGACGCCGGCGGACGCGTGGCGATCCCAGCAATCGACGCGCCGAAATCGAAATTCAAGACTCCGCGCCACGCGGTGAAACTTTCGCTCGACCAGGAGATTCATGTCACCCAGCAAATGAACGGGCTTGTGGAACTCGCCAGGAAACAAAACGACTACATCACGATCAATTTTCTGCAGCGGTTTTTGACCGAGCAACTCGAGGAAGTTTCGTCGATGGATAACTTGCTCAAGATTGTCGAGCGTGCCGGGAACGATCTGTCGCAGGCCGATGAATACCTGGCTCGCGTCGGCCTCAGGACGATGCCGGAGCCGCCGAAGGAATAAAGAGAGGCAACGCCCAACGTCAACATCCAACGCCAACATCGAATTCAGCAATGCCGCTGAGGACAGCGACCGCCACAGCCTCTGGGAAGCGCAGGTTCGTGTGAGCTTCAAAGATCATTTTTCGAAGCAAGCGGCAGATTACGCGAAATTCCGGCCGCGATATTCGCGCGAAATGTTTCAGTATCTCGGCAGCGTTGGGCCGGATCGTCAGCTCGCATGGGATTGCGGCACGGGGAATGGACAAGCAGCAGTTGGATTGGCATCAGTGTTTGATCGCGTCATCGCGACCGATGCGAGTGAAAAGCCTATCGCCAACGCCGAGTCACATCAGATGGTCGAGTATCGTGTCGCGCCCGCCGAGAACAGCGGCATCGGATCAAAGACGATTGATCTGATCATGGTCGCGCAAGCATTGCACTGGTTCGATCTGGACCGCTTTTATGCGGAAGCGTGGCGAGTATCAAAACCTGACGGCGTCCTCGCTGCGTCAGCGAATAAGTCGTTGCATATCGAACCGGCGATCGATGAGGTGGTAAATCGATACTATTATGAAGTGGTCGGGCCTTTCTGGCCGCCAGAACGCAGGCTCATCGAGCAGTTCATCTCCCCTTCCCGTTTCAAGAGATCGATCGCCCAAATTCGAAATGATAGCGTCATGGGACCTCGATCATCTGGTCGGCTACCTTCGAACATGGTCATCGACTCAACGGTTCATCGCCGCGAAAGGTGAGGATCCGGTGAAGAAGTAAGCGATAAGCTTGGCCGCGCATGGGAACTCCGGAACAAACGCGAAATGTCAGCTGGCCATTAACGTTGCGTGTTGGCGTAAATGACACGCCGTGATGTAAACTCAACGCCTGTTCGAACGCGAATTCTAACAGTGTTGAAAACAGAAGCCCATAGCAGTAAAATCTAGCCTAACGCGTTTGCCAAGTAAAAGTCTGCACTGGATGGCGTTTGGCAAATTCAATGGCGGCATGAAAGTAAAAATCTTAACATGCGCAGTCGTCGTCGGATGCATGTTGGGCGGGATCGCATCCGGGCAAACGCTCACAATCACGGGCACTATTTGCTCGTTATAGTAAAGCTCACCGTGCAGGAAGGCAAACGCATGACTATATCGTCAAAAACGCACGCCAAATACATCGGTTGAAGGCACGTGTTCGCCTGGTTTCACCGCGACCGTCCAGTGCAAGTTGCCGGACGCGCAAAGGAAAGAAATGCCCTTGCCGGGTAACAAGCCCGACGCCGGCAATCGGGAGCCCGGTAAACAAAGGAATCCCTAATCAGGTAAACCCGATTGTATTGGGAGACGCCGGTTGCGCCTCGCTAGGTAGGGTGTGTAACCACGAGCTGAAAATGAGTGGGCGCTCCACTTCTCGCGTTTCGCTTCGGCTCGTTCCGAATGGGATTTGCGAAAGCGCTTGAATAGAAACAGCCGGAGGGAGTCTAATCGACACATGAAAATTAAATTGCCACTCAGTTTATTGGCCGCAGCGAGTCTGGCGCTCAGCAGCGCAGCTTTTGCCGCGGGTGGAAAGACCTACCAAGTGACCGGGCCGGTGCTGGAGGTGACGGACACGATGATCGCCGTTCAAAAGGGAAAGGACCGCTGGGAAGTCAACCGTGATGCGAGCACGAAAGTTACGGGGGATCTGAAGGTCGGCGCGAAAGTGACTATCACCTACACGATGACCGCCACGGACGTCGAAGTAAAAGCCGGCAAAGCTGCTAAGAAAGAAGGGGCCAAGGCTGCGCCGACGCCATAAGCTGAGAACGACTCAAATCGCCGGATACGCTTCGCGTGTCCGGCGATTCCTTCTGTAGCCACGCCGCTGTGCGACGTCCGTAGAACGGCCCGCAGGGCCGTGGCTGCAATCATCTCCGCCGGCTGCTGCCGCCGAGAATTCCTCCCAGAATGCCGCGAACGAGTTGCCGACCAATCTGGCTGCTGGCA
>CAWBSH010000012.1:0-11908 GCA_963791385.1 uncultured Verrucomicrobiae bacterium | reverse complement strand
GCTGCTCGAATAAATTCCAACCGGTTATTCCGGACGTTGAAGCCGGGCTTCAGCGCCGGACGCGGTTATGCAGCCCGCGGACAGCCAAATCACAAAAGCTTTTCGATTTCCGAAAGAAGTTTACCAAAATCCTGCTCGCCGTGGCGAGTGGCGGGAGTCCGTTGCAGCGGTCGCCGCTCGCCGAAATAAACTGTTTGCTTAACATTGACGATCGATGGCCGAAGAACGTTCAGGCATCCCTCTCGCCGATGTTTTGCGGGCCGCGAACGAGCTTGTCGCCGCCGGGTTGATTAAAGATTACGCGCTCGGTGGCGCGCTCGCCGCAATCTATTACACCGAACCGTTCACGACGTACAACGCCGATATCATTTTTGTCGCGAGCAACACGACATTGAGTCCAGGAATGCCTGCGATCTATTCGCATTTGCAGTCGGAAGGGTGGCGAGTTGAACGCGAACATCTGCTCATCAAAGATTTTCCGGTCCGATTTCTGGCTGCGAGTGGAATGACTGAAGAAGCAGTTCGAAAGGCTGTGCCGATCGAATTCGAAGGTGTGCCGGCAAAAGTTTTTTGGCCAGAATACATCATCGCCATTGCTGCAAGTGTAGGCCGACACAAAAGCTTGGCCCGGATCGAACAGCTAATGTCGCAGACCACGATTGACGAAGCGTTGCTCGACGACATTCTGCGCCGCTATAATTTGAAGCTGCCGAAGAGATGAAACCCGAATTCCGACAGCGGCTCGCGCAGCAACCGTTCGAAGAAAAAATCCGCAAGGTCATTGAGCTGATTCAGCTCTCGCGCAAAGTAAAAGTTTCGAGCGAAGGTGCATTGATCAAGCGACGACCGAGCAGCTGCCGAGCTTGATGGCGGAAACCGTGTTCCGATCGCGCGAGTGCGCGAACACATCCGCGACTGCGCAAAAAATCCGAAGAACACGAGATAAAGCGGGTGCGCTCGGGTGGATGACATCAAACGTCTCCCGCAGGGTGAGATTCGCGGGCGGACGAAGCTCATCAAATGATAGTCTTAAAAAGACTGACCCCAAATCCCAAATTCCACCTTTCCCGCAATCTTTGGTTTGGTAGGCTGTCTGAAGCGGGCCAAGGCCCGAAAACAGTGTTTGCTCGAAACTCTGTTCCCGGCCAGAATTCGAGCAACGTCATCGTGATAGAAAGACCTTCTTCGAACAATCGCGCAGCATCTAAAAGGCAAATTGCTTTTCGGAACCGCTCGCTTCGCCTCGCCTTCAGCCTCCTCCTGGCAACTGCAGTTCGCCGTTCAAGTCAAAGCGGCCTCCGAAAAGGGTTCACACGCTCAGTCGAAGGCTACGCCTACGCCCACTGCAACCCCTAACTTTAAGCCCCAATCTACCAGCAGCACAGACAGCGTGACTGTCGAAGGCAGCCGGATCGAGTATCAGGCCGTGGCCGGCACGCTCGTCGTCCATCCCAAAGGCTGGGATGACGCGGCCTCGACTGCGGACTGGAAAAGCAAGGAGAGCAAGGAGAGCGAAGAGAGCGAGGAGAGCGAGGAGAGCGAAGCGAATCCCAAGAATCCGACGACTGAAGCCTCGATGTTCTACGTGGCCTATAACAAACAGCATGCGGAAGCGGACAAACGGCCCGTCACATTCCTGTTCAACGGCGGACCCGGCTCTTCCACCGTCTGGCTGCACATGGGCGCCTTTGGACCTCGGCGTGTGATCACCGCGGACAACCGCATACGCCGGCTGCGCCCTACAAGTTGTCAATAACGACTACAGTTTGCTGGACGCCAGTGATTTGGTATTTGTGGACGCTCCCGGCACCGGCTTCAGTCGCATCGCCGGCAAGGACAAGGAAAAATCTTTTACGGCGTGGACCCGGACGCGCACGCGTTCGCGGAATTCATCGTGGCGTATCTCACCAAATACGGGCGTTGGAACTCGCCCAAGTACCTCTTCGGCGAAAGCTACGGCACGCCGCGCTCCGCCGTGCTGGTGAACCTGCTCCAACACGATTACTACCTCGACTTGAACGGCGTGATGATGCTTTCGCAGATCCTGAACTTCGACTTGAGCGTGGACCGACCGGAAAACAACCCCGGAATCGAACTGCCCTACATACTGGCACTGCCGACCTATGCGGCCACCGCCTGGTACCATCACAAGTTGCCCGGCCCGAATTCTCCCGCCGCGCTCGAACCATTCCTCAAGGAAGTGGAGGAGTTCGCCACGCAGGACTATGCGCACGCGCTGGCGAAAGGAGCGAATCTGCCGAAAGCCGAACGCCAGGCCATTGCCGAAAAACTGCGTGCCTACACTGGCCTGCCGGTCAGTTATATCCTGAAGGCCAACTTGCGCATCGACGGCGGCGAGTTCGAGAAGAATCTCCAGGATGATACGGACACCACCACCGGCCGGCTCGACACGCGCTTCTCGGGCCCCACCATGGACCCGCTCAGCAAGGAGGCCGACTACGATCCGCAGGCCGCCGCCATCAGCTCCGCCTATGTCTCGGCTTTCAACGACTACGTGAGAAAGTCTTTGCACTACGGTCAGGACAAAACTTATCGGCCCGGACTCCGGTTGTGGAAGACCTGGAATTTCCAGCACAAGCCGCCCGGGGCGACCCGGCCGCTGCAGCAGGCGACCCACACCATGCCGGATTTAGCCAGCGCCATGAAATACGATCCGGAACTTAGAATCCTTCTGGCTGGCGGTTATTTCGATCTGGCCACGCCGTTTTACGAAGGTTGGTACGAAATGCACCACCTGCCCATTCCAGATCGACTTCAAGACCACATTGAATATCACTACTATCAGTCGGGTCACATGGTGTACGCCCATCAGGAATCGCTCAAAGCCCTCCACGATGACACAGCCGCGTTCATCCACTCGACCGATCACCTCGGCAAATAATCTTTCGGTAGGGACGGCGTGCGGCAACTTTGTGCCAGACACAATCCATGAATTACGATTCACGCAACGACCTGCGCTTCGCTGACCACGTTCAACGTCCTGTTCAAAAACAAGAACGACCAGTTCCGAACCGGCATCTAGGCCAGCACGGCTGCTTCACTCATTTGGAATGGAGCGAATGGGATGAGCGACATAGAACACGCCGTGATCGGGAATCGCGCGGGTAGCGATGATAATTCGAGCAACCGAAAAGTCCATCCAAACAAACGTCCAACCTGAGATGCCTTTACACGAAACTCGTATTGAATTTGATGAGGACAAGATCGATAGAAACGTGAGTGATGTTCGCGACGAGGTTCACCTGAATGTTCGTCGCGCAACTTAAAGTAAATACGAATAGGGAGCTGGTTAATTATGAAAAGAAATCCGCTGAACAAAGGTATCATAATAAGGGAAACACTGCTGGCATTGGGACGGTAACCTCTGAGATGGTTGAAGCCCGTGCGCGCGAGTTAGCCGCGATTAACGGTCGTCCGTCTTCTGAACCGTCGGAGGCTGACTATCAACAGGCCAAACGTGAGCTGACGGGAGAAGCGGAAATGGATCCGCAGGAAGAGAGTAGTGAATCCGTACCCGATTCGGACGGTTGGGATCCCGTGCCTGGCTCAACCGGACGGCAAGCAGCAGACTCCCTCGGAGAAGATGAAGATGCCGAGGGACGCAGCGAGAGTGCACAGATGTTCGAAGAAGGCGTCACCGAAGCGGAGCATGATCAAATGCGTCAGGCATCCCGAGCACAAGAGAAGAGCGACGAACCAGAGCCATAACTCGCGCGCGCTGAGCGCGACCTTTGCACTGCGTTCTTGCCACGTGCAAGGCCACGTCGCGTTGCCTTTTTTTACGCGCTGTTACCATCGCTCACCACGTTCAACATCCTGTTCAAAAGCAGGGACGACCAGTTCCGAGCAAGCGCGGTGGATAAGCCGAACGGCTAAGCAACCGCACTCAGCACTCAGTCACCTGTGGAGCGACATTCGCCACGCCTCGATCTTGCTAATCTGTCAGAGCGGTAATACCGTATCAATGATGAAGACGATATCGCTGAAACTACCCGTGCCGTTGGCGGACTGGCTGGCCAGGCGCGCCAACGAGCTTGGACGTTCTCGCTCCGATCTGGTGCGCCAGGCGCTCGAGGAGCAGCGTCAGGGCAAGAACAGCAGGGCCGAAAAATCCTGTGCCGAGTTAATGACCGAGTTTGACGGCTTCTTTCGGGGGCCGCGCGATTTATCCGCTAAACCTGAAATACATGCGCGATTTCGGGAAGTGACACAGACTTTGATCGATAGCGGGCCGTTAGTCGCTTTTTATTCCACGGGTGACCAGCATCATGCCTGGGCCTTTGCGCAATTAGACTCGCTGCGGCCTCCGCTGTTGACGTGTGAACCGGTTTTGACCGAAGCATGTTTTTTGCTTCGGCGCGCAGGTGGCCGCTCGGCTACGATCATGCGAGCTGTCCGGGAGGCAGGTGATCCAGATTGCTTTTGATATCGAGACGGAAGCCGCGTCGTTGGAAGCCTTGATGAAACGCTACTGTTGATGTGCCGATGTCGTTGGCCGACGCCTGCCTGGTGAGACTGAGTGAACTTCATTCCGATTGCCGCGTTCTCACTCTCGATTCTCATTTCACCCGTTATCGGAGGCACGGCCGCCAGGTGATTCCGTTGCTCATGCCATGAAATGCTTTGGCGAAGTTGGAATGTCCGTAGAGTTGGAAACGAATACGATTCACAATTTACGAATTACGATTCACGCAACGACCTGCGCTTCGCTGACCACGTTCAACATCCTAGCTTAATATCCATTGTCATGGAATTAAGCTACGAAGCGAAGCGAAGGGTAGCGCCTGCATCTTGCTGGCCGAGACCGAGTGACGTAGGAACCAGTTGCGTGTTCAGGGGTTTCGAGCGCATCTGTCACCGCTACCTCGCGCTTCGCGGACGGGTGGGACACCCAGCCCTACCCGGCGTTAATCTCGCTGCGCTCGACCCTCGCGAAGCGAAGGGGGACGCCTCAAAAACAAGGACGACCAGTTCCGACCATTGCCCAGGGCAGCGCGGTCGGTAGGCCGAATGCCTGAATAAGCCGGAGCGAACGAATAATGGATCGGCGGGGTATTGAGCGACATAGATGAGCAAAGGGGAGAGGCCAGAAGTGGAAAAGTGACGGCAGCGAAATTCGACGAGGTGTTTAAGAAATCGCGTGTGCTTTTGATTGACTAAAAAAAGGCTCGCAACTCTGTGCAAAGGCATGATATGAAACGCTTCCAATGCCCAAACAACACATGGGTAAATGCAACGGAGTCTCGTTGCGTTATCGTTTTTGTTCACGAGATCCTATCCGACAGCGGCGCTTGGCAAAATAAGAAGGCTAATACCTTCTGGCCACAGATGCTCGTGGAGGACAGGCAGTTTGAGAACCCATCTGTTTTTGTAAGCGGATACACAGCAGGGCTTGGAGCGGGTTTGTTTACAAGATGTCCCGGCGGCAGCCGACGAGGTCCTGGCCCATTTGCGCAATCCAGCAACGCCGCCAGCACCCTTGGATAAGGACTTCATCCTGTTTATCTGTCACAAGCAGGGGGGCATTGTTGTCCGGCAAATGTTGACGACTCATTTTGAGGAGTTCGCCAAGAAGAAAGTTGGTCTTCTTCTCTGCGGCTCGCCCAGTTGGGGCTCGCTTTATGGAACACTTTTTGCGCCGATCACTTTCCTGATCAGATTTCGACAAGGAACTGCACTGAGTTGGGGAGGAACAGCTCTGCGGAATTTGGACCGCGAATTTTTAAAGATGATGGATAAGAAACGAATTCCGGATCTCGTCGGTCTTTGCCTAGCTGAAACCAAGGGACGCATTTTCGGAATCCCTGTTCCTAAGGTGGTTGGACTCCCGTCGGCTACGCGATATTTTGGGTGGCAACCGATTGCTCATACGACCCATTCATCGCTGGTGAAACCAAGTTCGCGGTCGCATGGGAGCTATGTACCATGCGCCGCAACTTTGCGCGTTCCGAGCAGTTTTTAACTCGCAGGCCTTTCAAAACGTCCCATTAGATGAGCTGCTCAATCTGATGCTGCAGGTGGAAAAAGCCTATGATGTCGACCACCCGGCCGCACCGCGCGTTAGAACAGGGTTTGCTTGCCCAATTGTTTACCAAACTGCGTACGACCTACGATTTGCGAGACACGAAGGATCGATTGCCGGAATCAGAGTTTCGTGACTTGATGAACGCCGACGTTGATGCAGCCCAAAGTTGGGCATTCGATAATTTTTCACGACAAAAATTCACAGACCTTCGAATTCTGCTACAACAAATATCCGACGAGGTATTCCCATGATAACACAACGTCAGTTTCGAGATTTAGTCGCCTATTCTTGAGACCGGGGAAGAAATGCCAAGACTTGCATGGCATTACTGTTGATGCTGACACCGTGGTTCAAGTGGATGCCGGAGGTTACGCCGAGTTGAGACTTGAACACACGAAAGTCAAAATCGCGTCGCTTCTTGATTTGTGGAAGACCGGACGAATCGGTGCCTTTTCTGTCGAGATTAAAACTTCGTTCGGCACTCGACGCGGGTGCGTTCACCGCTGTGACGACGGAACGGTCCAGCATGATACCTGTAGTGAAACAGACGACGACATGTTGCATTGTATCGAAGCGCTAAAGGGACGATGTGGAAGGTGAATTATCATACGAAACCTCGCACTTTTTTGCCTTGCCATAGCCTTGGCGTAGGCGGATGTTCGATGAAAATCAGAGAGGACTTACGCAAATATTCCGCAGAGCAGGAGATCCGCGAGACCGAGGCACTGGAAAAGAATGCGCACGCAAAAATCAGCCGAATTTCTAGGCAACGCGGTTCGCGCTTATACAGCTGTCTGAACTCATAACACCTGAATAACACGAGCAGTCTCCACAGACCGGCATGCTTCCATCACAACTAGACGCGAATACATTTGGTGTCGGTGAATTGATTACACAGAGAAAGCGGTTTGCCGTCCCCGAGCACCAGCGAAAGCGATTGCAATCGTGTTTCTTGGGCCGTAATCGACCGGAAGGGAAAAGGGGGCAGATCGAAAAGGTGATATCCCGGACTAAACTCCCAATGTTTTTCGCTTTTCTTAGTTGACGCTGTTTGTCGCCATATGTTTATCTAAACGCGAACAACCCCTGCGATGTCTTCCCGATTCGCTTCAGCTAGAAAAGTCGGTCGTCCACGGAGCGAGCAAGAGGCAAGGTTCCGACATGACACCGTACAAAATTACCCAGTTTGATAATGATGTGTCCCAGTTCATTCGCACGATACGCCTCGTACATAGCGAGTGGGGTCGAAGTAGGGTGCAGTCACTATGTCCATACAGCAGCTACGATCAATTGATGAACGACAAAACCAACGCAAATCTTGAGGCTTCCCTGAATCAGGAAATCGCTTTTCAGCGAAAGTGGAAGCGATTGACCATGAGTGCGTATGTCATCACAACCATTGGCACCATCATTTGTACCACGTCGGCAACTATCTTGGCGGCATTAAGCCACTCAACCAATGTAGCGATATTGGCCGCCATCGCCACGGTCTTTATCAGCGTGGAAAAGAGCATGATGTTTCGGGAAAAATGGAGATTGCATTTAACGATTTATACACGTCTCAGAAGTCTTCAGCGCTCACTAACGCTGAAGGCCGTGGATGAGAGAAAGCTGGTCTGGCGAAGATGGACTCAACACTAGAAGAGTACCACGGCAGGAAGCTACCGATTGCCCGAAGGGAAAGCTGAATACGATTTAGAGCGCCCGATTCGACAGACTGCTTAGCCGACGGCAGAATCGCCACACCAGATCACGGAGTCTCGCTGAATTCGGATGGATCTGAAAAAGAGATCTTGCTATCGTGCAATCTCTTAACTCACACACATATTTGAGATTTTAGGCGCTCATGGAGCGCGGTCAGCCTTTCGTGCGCTAGGGTACTCGAATAGCTTTGGAACCCTGTCTCGTTGTCGCTCATGGTTGTCCCGGCTTCCGCCTGCATAGGCGTGGCTGTTGGCGCGGTCGCGCCGTGACTTGTTGCCGATTGAATACTTGGTCTTGCTGTTGGGGGCCGCGTCGCGATGCAGGAAGATTTGGAATTCCGCGACGGCGTCGGGTCGCACGTGCGCAATAACTATACTGGGGCGGTTGGTTGTGCCGCACCATGTAGTGTTAAAGCGCAGTAATCGCGCGTAGTATTCCACAGCCAGCGCGTGATTTTGCTTCATCTGCTGGAGACCGTTGTTAGAGAGAGTTTTATTGAATTCCCTGGAGTGAATAACTCCAGCTAGAAAAGTTTCACGATTCTAAAGTTAGCTCGTCTAGTCAAGGCTGGGTCATTTTGCGGATCGCTGCTTTCTATCGAGCCACTCCCCAATGGCTCGATGCGTTTGGTCGGTGTAGTAGATAGTCGAATGAAATAATCTAATCGGGTGGCGTAATAGCTGGAGCAGTGGGATAGCGTTGATTCCGATAAAGTACCATTGCGCAGCTAAAAGTGGCGTGTAGGAGACTAAAGTGCGCGAAAGTAGTGTTTTGAAGATGCGCCTCTTTGGCAGCCCGAACATGAAAGTCACAGCCGACGCGCCCAACGCGCCACCGACTAAGCTAATGCCGGTCCAAAGTGTAAATAATTCGACAATAATATCCAAACGCCGGTGCGGACTACGGAGATTGTCAGGTATCCAGTTCGTATATAAGAGGAATAGCCCTAGCAAAGCAGCGATGATAAGGGAAGCGGGATGTAGGAGAAGCTGCGGAAGATTAGACAGACCTTCGCCGAGTCCCAAAAAGGTAATTGCCTCATCGTAGGGGCAGGATAAGCAGAGGACATCGGGTCTTGGTTCCCAACACTGCGGCTCCGCTTGGCCCTCTTTGCGGATTAGTATTCCACTGACGATACACAGAAGGCCAAGTAAGAGTGTCACCGAAACCAGAGCTATAAACAAAACCTTTGGCGGAAGCGACAAAAACCCATTCGTTTGGTCCTGATTCATGCCCATTTCCCAGAATGCGAACGCCTCGGCGAGCGCGATCACAAACCAAACCCTTAAGTAACTGCTCGCGCCCCGGGGCTCGAGTTTGAAGATGTCACGGCAAACAACACCCTTAATAGGAATTTGCGGATCGTTGCTAAGCAAATTTCGGAGCGCATCTACGGCGATGTTCCCTCCATGGCTATGACCAATTAGCAAATACTCCCGGTCAGGAGTGTACCTGCTAATCATGTCTTTGATTTCTTTCTGGAGCGCTTCAACTACTTCCTGTCGTGCCTTCACCCGCAGCTTGCCGTCCCACGGAAATGGCGTGAAATGCACATCATATCCGATTTGATATACTGGGGATTTCAGCTCGTCTCGCAATTTTGATCGGAACGGCGAATCGTGCTGAGTCCATCGACCTTTCCCTGCCCAGTTTACGTGGATCAAAACGATCTCAAGGTTCTTCGTGGACGCTTTTGTCAAGGTTGTAACTCCGGTTGACTAGAAATGGAAGTGACAGTTGGAAAAGTCATGAGCCTTTCAGCGTTGCCCCGAAGTGTGCCTATCGCCTTCTTTAGACTCCTTCCTTTGCAGTGCCCGCTCATAAATAGCGCTTTTTCAGCGCATAGGCTTTTCGGGGCTTCGGGTTGTGTTTTGTGCGTGTCATTACCATGCTTATTTTGGCTTCTGTGTTGCGTGTAAATGTCCAAGCGAGGGCGCGATGTTTGATTTCTTTCGTCTCGCTCCTTGAGTTAAGGGCATTTGCTTGCGCAACCAGGTCGTCGCTGGCGAAAATGCAAGTCATTGTCGAGGAATTTAGTTCTACAAGCTTTGCGAAATATTTTGTCGAGTTGTCAATTATTGTTCAATGTTGAGCAATTATTCGCCGACCAGCCTTCGCATAAAGCTACGGCGTGTCGAGCGGCTACGGGCGCGACAAGTGAAACGTTACATTGGAAGCGGAGGAAAATTGACTCACTGCGGAGCGATCGCAGACCGGTCGGAGGAAAGTAAAGATCAGGAAGAGGGGCGAAGATTGGTGGATTCGACGCGGAGGACGCTGGGTTTTCGCCGCTTATTTGCGGACATCTTCGAGCCAAACGCTCCGGAAAAATTCTTTCGATTCTTCGAGATCCTTCATCTTCACGCCGTTTATCAGCTGGGTACCGTCATCGCTAAGGAGTAAAAGTTTGGCATCGTTGCCGTCTCCGAAGACGACGGCACCTTTGGGATTAAGGCCTTCCGTTTTTTTCACATTTAGGGCGATCGGCGTTTTACCTTCTCCTTCCCATTGAAAAAGCTTTGAGGGTTGCGCGTTGGGGTCCGAACCGTCCCGGTAATCTCCGGCAACAATAATTTAGTTATTTCGCCATCGAACCATATCGCGCAGGCCGAGGCCGCCGAGATCGAGCAGGATCGGTTTACCGAACGTTGCCCGGTTCGCCGTTTTCCAGAACGGCATCCGGGTTCAGCAGCGGGACGAGCAACGCTTTGCCGCCAGGTATGGGATTTCGGAAACCAATAAGAAGCGCCTTACCATCTGCACAAAGCGCTTCGATATTAAGCGCTCCTTCTTTTGTCGGGACCTTTTGCTCATCGGTCGCCGCCTCTCCACGGGCATCATGGATTGCCGTCCTAATTTCGGCCAGTTTAGGATCGGCCAGGATGTCGGCAATCAATGTTCGGTACGGCTCCTTGCCGACGAGAGTGAGTTTTGTTTTTTCGGCAGAGTTGCTAATGTCGGTTGCGAACAAGACTTCGCGTTCCGGACACAATTCACCGTCCTTATTCCGGGCGTGCGATCCAATCCAGTAAATGCGGCGGCCAATCTGCGCCGCGCCTTCTAAATCGCACTCGTGAAATTCGCCGGGCTGCTTCTTCTTCGGAGGCGCCTTTGCCCATGAACTCAACGGCACATCCAGCTTTGTCGCCTTTGAATCCGGATCGGTCGAATAGAGCCGAAGAGTGTTATTTTCGTCGGTCGCTGAAACAAAATAGTCTTGCCCGATCGCCACGCCGTCAGAGCCATCACAAGCACCGAAATGTTGGGTTGGACACGTAAGCGAAAAATCCGCCGCATTTCAGGGCCCGAAGTAAGAGAAGGACTAGTGCTGGTATTAGTAGAATTGTTTGCGGCGCGCGGCCCGATCGTGATGGAGTCATGTTACTCTAATCGAAGGGCGAGTGTGGTCATGCGAGAGCGGTCAGGTAAAGAAGAAATTGTCGACCAGGCTTCGTCCCGCAGTCGCGGCACTATGGCTAGGCAGGCGAGTGACACGTGGCCAGCCTTCGCCAAGGCTACGGCTTGGCACGCGAGTGATGAGTATGACTGGACGCAAACGGTCGAGTTCTCCGTCTTTGCCGAGCGCGGCGTTCAGGCGTTCGAGGCTGGCTTTGGGCCACAGCTTGCCCGTGTCGTAGTAATCCCGGAACGACGGTGTTGTCTTTGGCAGCTTGAGCCATTTCACCTTCCAGCGGGTGAAGATGTGCGCGTCTGGCTGCACCACGCCCCGGCGTCCGTCGAGCGTTCCGACGCGGACAAAGCGGAGATTCGGCTTGTGCCCGTAGTCGCTCCACAAGGCGGTCTGACATTTGCCGCAACGAGTAGATTCGTGCGGCCCGTGCTCGCGCGGCACCGGCACGGCCACCGGCTTTCCGCGGGTCAGCTTGATCGCGTGGGTCTCGATGATGGCGTTGATCACGAACGCGCTGCCCGTCAGCCGCTGGCAGTCGTCGCAATGGCAGCAGTTCACGAACATCGGCTGGGCGAGGAGCTCGTAGCGGATCGATCCGCAGGCGCAGCCGCCGGCGAGTTTCTTGGCCATGGTGAACGGAGCGATGGCAAGCGTTTCCGTGTCGCAGTCTCCACTGTGACGAGTCCCGTTACCGGGCAAGCGGCTCACAACACCTAAATGGACCGTAACCCGGCAACGTATGCCGT
>CAWBSH010000011.1:0-209853 GCA_963791385.1 uncultured Verrucomicrobiae bacterium | reverse complement strand
GTGATTTAAGATCAATTGATTCGCCTTTCGTTTTGCCTGGCAAAACGAAAGAACATTACCGTCTCCGCTGATTAGATCGAGAGTCCTCTTTTCGCTCGTAAAATCGCATTTTAGAGCGTGCCGATGATAGGATTCGAACCCATAGCCCAGCTTTCGCGAGAACGGATTTTGAGTCTGATCGACGCGCGGGGGGCGTGAGGCTCTTAGAAAAAGACTTCTGCGCGCATGAGATCCTAAGGAAAAAGTCTCACGCGCGTACAAGGCCTCCGAGAAACTCATCGGCCTTATGTTCAATTCCGATTGATTAGCGGTTAATGGCTCTTTATCTTTACAACCGGTTCTCGCCCGATTGCGGTGTGTCCTTGCCAAAATTGATTCCCGCTATTGGGTATAGAGGCGCGCCGCCCGGGCATCGCCATTCCGCATATGAATCTTGTTCGATTTTTGGGCGACATCCTCTTTGTGCTTGCAACTGCTTCCGTAACATGCGCTGCCAATTCCACCCCCGCTGCGCCGCGTTTATTGAAGCCCGAAGATTTCGCGCAGGTCCGCGATGTGGACGAGCCAAACATTTCGAAAGACGGAAATCTCGTCGCCTACGTCGTGAGAACGGCGGACAGGGAGAAGGACAAACTTGCAGGAAATCTTTGGCTGGCGAAGTGGGACGGCTCGGAAAATCGCGCGCTTACTTTCGGAAGTAAAGACGCGACCCATCCGCGCTGGAGCCCAGACGGGAAATGGATCGCATTTCTTTCCGGACGCGAAGACGAAAACGAGATCGATCAACTGTGGATTTTGCCGATGGGCGGAGGTGAAGCTCAGAAGTTCACCGAGACAAAAGGTGGGGTGGAAGATTTTGCATGGGCGCCGGATTCGAAACGCATTGTTCTTGTCGTGAAAGATCCGGATCTGCGTGAGGCAGAGAAGAAGGAGAAAGAAAAGAAGACGGTACCACCGATTGTGATCGATCGGTTTCAATTCAAACAGGACATCGATGGTTACTTAACGAATCGCTACTTACATCTAGAGTTGCTTGACCTAACGAGCCGTAAACTGGAGCAGCTTACTTCCGGTAAACACGATGATGTGTTACCGGCGTGGTCGCCCCAGGGAAAAGAGATCGCCTTTGTCACAAAGCGTGGCAACGATCCCGATCGCAGCGAGAACTGGGATGTCTGGATCATCGGTGCAATGCCGGGAGCTAAGGAACGTCAGCTCACCACTTCTCCCGAATCCGATGCCGACCCGTATTGGGAAAGTGCGCCGGTCTGGAGTCCTGATGGGAAGACCGTGGCTTATATTCACGGCGGCGATCCAAAAAAGGTTGAGTATGCAGTGCATTCGCTCGCCATTATTCCCGCAAGCGGCGGCGAAGCGAAAGTGCTGACGCAGGATCTTGATCGCAACGTTGTTCACCCGCACTGGTCGCCGGATGGGAAGTCTGTCTTCGTTGTGCTGGAAGATGATGGCGTCCAGACGCTCGTCCGCGTTTCTGCGGCTGGCAATGCCACGGAAACCGTGGTGGGCGGCCGACGGACCGTCACCGCATACGATGTAAGTAAAAACGGCAACGTCATCGTGCGGGCGAGTACGCCGGAACGGCCGTACGAAATTTTCGCCGCGGAAGAGAATAGTTTGCGTTGCCTAACGAAACAAAACGATGCCTTTCTTTCGCAGATCAAACTGGCGCCGGTGAGCGAGACAAAATTCAAGAGCAAGGACGGGACCGAAGTAGACGGATTCCTCGTTAGGCCAAATGGGGTGGCGGGAAAGATTCCGGCGCTGCTGCGGTTGCATGGCGGACCGGCATCGCAATACACGAACGAATTCGATTTCGAGAAGCAGCTCTTCGCAGCCAACGGGTACGCCGTCATCATGCCAAATCCGCGCGGCTCGACTGGCCGCGGCGAAAAATACGCGATCGGAATTTACGCTGCCTGGGGCAGCGTCGATGTCGAGGACGATCTGGCCGCGGTGGATGATGCAGTCGCGCGTGGTCTCGCCGATCCCGACCGTCTCGTGGTGGGCGGTTGGAGCTACGGTGGAATTTCCACGAACTACATTATCGCGACGACCACGCGCTTCAAAGCCGCGGTCAGCGGCGCGTCAGCTTCCAACGTGCTCGCCGGCTACGGCACCGATGAATACATTCGCGATTACGAAAACGAACTCGGCCTGCCGTGGAAAAATCCGGAATTATGGTTGCGACTTTCCTATCCGTTCCTGCATGCCGACCGCATCAAAACGCCGACATTATTTCTCTGCGGCGAAAGCGACTTCAACGTGCCGCTTCTTAACACCGAACAAATGTATCAAGCATTGCGCAGCCTTGGTATCTCCACCGAGCTCGTGATTTATCCCGGCCAATTCCACGATTTGAAAAAGCCGAGCTATATCATTGATCGCTACAAACGCTATCTCGATTGGTACGCGAAGTGGACCAAACGCTAGGAGAACCTTAGGACAATCATGCCGACGGCGCGGGTCGACTCGAGATCTTCGTGCGCGGCGCGAGCTTCGTCACCTTGATTGTTTCCAGCACCTTCATCGCGGCATTGTGACCAGGAATGCCGCTGACTGCGCCGCCGCGGTGTGCGCTTGAGCCGCAGAGAAAGACCTTCTCAAATTCCGTCTCAACTCCCCACCCACCCACTTGTTCTTTTGTCTCGGCAAAAGGAAACGTCAGTGCGTTCTGGAAGATATTGCCATGGTAGAGGCCGAGTGCTTTCTCGATGTCGACTGGACTTTTGCTTTCGATGCAGAAACTCCCATCGCGTGCAATAGCAAGGCAATCTTCCAGCGGCTCCGCCAACCAGCCATTTAGTTCTTCGACGAATTGTTGTTCCGCGCGCTGACGCATCGCATCATTGTTCTGGGTAAACAAACGCCATGGCGTATCGAGACCGAAGACTGTCATGGTGTGGAATCCCTGCGCGCGCAGGTCTGTCGATAGAATACTGTTATCGGTGAGCGTGTGACAATAGATCTCCGAAGGAACTTTGTCGGGCAGCTGCCCCTGCAAGGCCTGTTGATAGCTGAGGTTCATTTCGCCGTAGCCTTCGTTAATGCGAAACGTGCCGCAGAAAGCGTCCGCTTCGGGGTGACGCTTCGTTTTTAGTTTCGGCAACCGGCGGAGGAGCATGTTGATCTTGAACACCGAGCCCTCATCTGTCCGATCCGGCTGATACGGTCTGCCCAGCAAGTTCGCCAGCACGTTCCTGCCAAAGTTTACAAGAACGAAGCGCGCCTCGATTGCGTGCGTTTTTCCATCGCAGTCAAATTCAGCGCCTCGCTTTTTCCCGGTCACATTCAGCGAGTGAAGATGGACTCGCGTTAACATCTCCGCCCCGCTGTTTCGTGCGGCCTTCTCCAACTCGCGCACGACACCACCCATTCCACCAACGGGCACCTTCCATTCGCCGGTTTTGTTCCCTATCACATGGTAGAGGAAACAGCGGTTCTGCAGCAGCGTCTCATCGTAGGGATGAGTGAAGAGGCCAACCTTCGCGTCCGTGAAAACCAGACCGCGAAGGAAATCGTCTTGCAAATAGCGTTCCACTACGCAACCGAGTGGTTCTTCAACCAAACTGCGCCAGGCCTTGCGGTGTGTATCGTCTGCGTCGAAGCAACGCCGGAAATCTTCTTTCGCCACGAGCGGCTCCAGCATTGTGTCCCAGACATTTTCGGCAAAGACACGAACCAAGCCGTAAAATTTCTTGAGCTGCTCCGCCTCCGCAAAACTTCCAGTAAGCTCGAAGATGGATTGACGACTCGCTTCCTCGGAGACGTTGCTCAAGAGCAAGCCGGCGTGGCGACCATTTTTCAAATACGGCGTGAACGACCTGGTCGCGCGTCTGCGCAGCTCGAGTTTCAGGCCAAGATCGCGAATAATTTTCTCCGGGAACAAGCTGACCAGGTAAGAGTAGCGCGACAGATATGCATCGTAGTCCGGGAAAACTTTTTGCGAGGTGGTGGCTCCGCCGATGTAGTCATTTTTCTCCAACACCAGGACACTCAAACCGCCCCGCGCGAGATAAGCCGCGGCCACGAGACCATTGTGTCCGGCACCGAGGACAACCACGTCGTATTTAGTTTTCATTGCAACTCTTGTGTGATGGAAAGCGCAAGTGAAGTCATCTTCATTTGGTCACACCCGCTCGAGGGCCAATGCAACGCCTTGGCCAACCCCGACGCATAGACTCACTAAGGCACGCGACTGTTGCTGTCTGCGCAAAGCATAAGCGGCAGTCATCACCAAACGCGCACCGCTCGCGCCAAGCGGATGCCCGAGCGCGATCGCGCCGCCGTTGCCGTTGACATGCTCGGCATCGTCGGCCAGTCCGAGGCTACGCGTACACGCGAGCACCTGAGCGGCGAAGGCTTCATTGATTTCGATGCGGTCGAACTCGTCGAGGCGCCGCCCAATCTTGGTTAGCAATTTGTGGATCGCTGGCACTGGTCCGATGCCCATGATCCGCGGAGCAACTCCGACCGCCGCCGCGCTGATGATGCGCGCTAAGGGTTGCAAGCGGTGTGTGTTCAGCGCTGCGGCCGACGCCAGTAGTAATGCACAGGCACCATCGTTTATGCCGGAGGCATTGCCTGCGGTGATGGTGCTATCCGTGCCCAAAAGTGGTTTTAGTTTAGCCAGTTGCTCAAGCGTGATCTTAGGGCGCGGATGTTCGTCCTCATCAACGATGATGCTATCGCTGCCATTGCTGATTTGCACTGCAGTGATCTCTTCGGCCAGCCAACCTTCCGCCCGTGCGCGCGCAGTGCGCTGCTGGCTGCGCAATGCATATGCGTCCTGGCAGTCGCGTGTAATGCCGCGTTCGCGAGCGAGGTTGTCCGCGGTTTGCGTCATCGAATCGACGCCGTACCGCGACTGCATCACCGGATTAATGCAATGCCATCCGAGCGTACTGTCCTCCAGTTTTTGCTCGCGAGTAAATGCAGCTTCAGCTTTAGGCATGACGAACGGCGCGCGAGACATACTTTCGACGCCCCCAGCAATCACAAACTCCGCGTCGCCGCCGGCGATCGCGCGAGCGGCTTGACCAATTGCTTCCAGACCAGAAGCGCACAGTCGATTCACCGTCACCGCTGGCACTGTTTCCGGCAGACCGGACAGCAACGTGGCCATGCGCGCAACATTGCGGTTGTCTTCGCCGGCCTGATTGGCGCAACCGAGCACGACTTCGTCCACCGCGCTCCAGTCCACAGTAGGATAGCGCGCCATCAATGAAGTGATCGGCGCTGCCGCCAGATCGTCGCAGCGCAATGCGGCCAGCCGACCGCCATATCGACCGAACGGTGTTCGAGTTGCCGCCGCGATGAAAACATCAACCATCATGCGTTCCGGGAAATCGTCAACGGCCGCCAACCATCTCGTGCCATAGCGCTTTCGATCGCCTCACGCGCGCGATGCAAAGCAGGCAACATTTTTTTCCGCGCCAACGCCTGCACATCGTCGCTGTAACGCATGCTGACGTTGAGACCATACACCGCCTGTCCTGTAGCGGAACGAACCGGCACCGCAATCGAGCACAGTCCCAGCTCCAGCTCCTGCGAGACGAACGCGTAGCCTTGACGGCGCACCTTGAGGATCTCTGCTTGAAGCGCTCGTGTCTTGTAGACCGTGTGCGCGGTAATCGAGCGAAACGTATTTTCGCGTAACCAGGCGGTGAGCTCGTCGTCCGATTTGTCCCCTAACAATACCCGCCCCATCGAGGCGGCGAATGCCGGCAATCGCGCGCCTACGCCGAGCGCGACACTCATCAGGCGACGAACCGCCACGCGCGCTACATAAACGATCTCGCTGCCATCGAGCACAGCCATCGAGCACGATTCGCCGACCCGCTGCGACAACTTTTCCATCGGCTCGTGCGCCAAGTCAGTCAGGTCCAGCGAAGAAAGATAGCTATAGCCGAGCTCGAGCACGCGCGGTGTCAGAAAAAACTGCCTGCCTTGCGCGGCCACATAGCCGAGGTGTTGCAGGGTTAACAAACTGCGCCGGGCGACCGCGCGCGACAAACCGATCTGCGTGGCGATTTCGGACAGGGTACAACGGGGTCGTTCCCGGTTGAACGCGCGCAATACCTGCAGCCCACGGTCCAGCGATTGAATGTAATCGGGACTATTGGTGAACGACGGGCGCAACATTATAAAGAGCCTTAAACGAATTGATTGACAGCGGCAGGTTAACGGGTTTTATGGAGTGCGCAATGCGAATTGATGTTCGATTATCGAACTGTGACCCAGCCGGCTCGCGAATGGCTTTGCCGATGGTGAGCGAGCGCGATACCGTTTTGCACAGTTGGTGTGTGCCGGCCCAATGGCAGGCCCCCACCATTGTCGGCGGACGTGGCGCCCATTTCTGGGATGCGGACGGCCATGATTATTTGGACATGAGCAGTTTGTCCGAATGCAGCAATCTCGGGCATCAACACCCTGCTGTGGTGAAAGCGATTTGTGAGCAGGCTGAGCGTTCATGTTTCGTTACTTCCGCTTGGGGCGCGGAGCCACGGGCAGAACTTGCAAAGGTTTTGTTGGAGAAGGCGGGTTTTGAGCGAGGCCGGGTTTTTTTTACGTTGGCCGGTGCAGATGCCAACGAACACGCCGTCAAATTTGCGCGGTTGACCCGCGGGCTGAAGCAAGGGTGGGTTATCACTCGAGATCGCTCATATCATGGGACCACTTATGCCTGTATGGCCTTGTCCGGAGATGCGCGCACGAGTCACCAAATTGATCCGGAGCAGTTCGCGGTAACGCATGTTCCACCGCCGTACGCATATCGTTGCCCATTTGGTAGCAGCAGCGAAATGGATTGTGGCCGTCTTGCGGTTGACGCCGTGACTGGCGAAATCGACCGCAAGGGCGCACAATCCGTGGCCGCTGTCTTGATGGAGCCGAATGCTGGAACTAATGGCATCGTGGCACCGGATAACTACTGGCCTGGCTTGCGCGAGGTGACGCGTTCGCGCGACGTATGCCTGATCGCCGATGAAGTCATGAGCGCGTTTGGCCGCTGTGGCGAATGGTTTGCGTGGCAACGATACGGTGACGCCGGCAAACCAGATCTGATGACACTCGCGAAAGGACTGACCGGTGCACATTTGCCGCTCGGGGCCGTGGTGATGAACGAAAATGTCGCCCGGCGTTTAGAAACGCAGATGCTCTTCACTGGCTTAACTTACTGCGGTCATCCCCTTGCTTGCGCCGCAGGATTGGCGGCGGTTCGCGCTTATGAAAATGAAAAATTGATCGAGCGCTCGAGCCGCTTGGGTGGCGAGATGTTCCTTGAATTAAAACGCCTTCAGCAAAAGCATCGGTTAATTGGTGATGTTCGCGGCGGGCAAGGTTTGTTTGCGGTCGTTGAACTAGTCAGCGATCAAACTAGTCGCGCGGCGCTGGCACCTTGGCCGCAAACGCCTCCGCAACTGACGACGCTCGTGCGAAAAGCACGCGGTCTCGGTGTGTCTTTTGCTGTCCGCGGAAACCTGATAATCCTAGCACCGCCACTGGTAATTGAAGAACGCGAATTGCGCGATGCCTTGGCTTTGCTCGATCGCCTTTTAAGCGAAATGGAGGCTGCATGAATTTCAAACTGACTTACGCAACCATGTTTAATCCGCCGGCGGAGATGCATACGCGTTTTGACGCTGCACTCGCTGAACTCAATCGCTCGTTAGGCGCGACCCATCCCCTCTACATTAATGGCGAGGACCGCGTCACCGCGAAGCACGACACTCGACGCAGCCCAATCGATCAGCGCCGCGTCCTGGGGCACTTCTCGCTCGCGACTGTTGATGATGTAAACGACGCCATGGCCGCGGCTCAAGCTGCCCTTTCAGGATGGCGCGCGACACCGATGGAAGAGCGCGTCCGTTCGCTTAAACGCGTTGCTGCGCTCATCGAAGAACGCGTTTACGACATCGGCGCAGCGATGTCGTTGGAAGTTGGAAAGAACCGAATGGAAGCGCTGGGAGAAGTGCAGGAGACAGCGGACTTTTTCAATCTTTACGCGGATGATTATGCCGGACACAACGGATTCGATAATCCTTTGCCCGATGATCCGCTTCCGGATTTCCGTTCGCACAATCGCAGCGTGATGAAGCCTTACGGTGTCTGGGTGGTCATCGCACCGTATAACTTTCCGTTTGCACTTGCCGGCGGGCCGGTGGCGGCGGCTTTAATTACAGGAAACACAGTCGTGTTGAAAACTGCGACTGATACGCCGTGGTCCGGACGTTTGCTCGCAGACTGTATCCGCGATGCCGACCTTCCGCGCGGAGTCTTCAATTATCTCAATGGTGGCGGCAGCGTAGTTGGTGAGGCATTGCTAAACCATCCCAATACCGCCGGAATTACCTTCACCGGATCGGTTGACGTCGGCATGCATATCTACCGCACGATGGCCAGTGGCGTATATCCGCGACCGTGCATCGCCGAAATGGGCGGCAAGAACGCTTGCATTGTGACTGCGAATGCAGATCTCGATCGCGCGGCAGACGGGATTGTGCGTTCAGCGTTTGGATTGAGCGGACAGAAATGTTCGGCGGTGTCGCGAATCTACGTTGATGACAAAGTCGCGGATCCGTTGATCAAGAAGCTCCAGGAAAAAATCAACGCGATTACGATTGGCGATCCTTCGCGAAAGGAAAATTGGCTCGGGCCGGTGACCACAGCCAGCGCGCTGAAAAACTACGAGCGTTACAGTAAAGAACTTACCGAAAACGGCGGGCGAATTTTGTCCGGCGGCAAGCGTCTGGCCGAAGGTGAACTGACGCACGGCTATTTTGTCGCGCCGACACTGGCTGAAGCGCCGGCCACGCATCCGCTGTTCAAAGAGGAAATGTTCGTCCCGATCACGATGGTTTGTCGCGTACGCGACCGCGCTGAAGCGATCCGGCTGGCCAACGATTCGCGTTTCGGACTAACCGCCGGTCTCTACGGCAACGATGACGATGCAGCCTACTTTTTCGACAACATTGAGGCCGGAGTCACCTATGTGAATCGTCCCCAAGGTGCCACCACTGGTGCGTGGCCGGGCTATCAACCGTTCGGTGGCTGGAAAGGGTCGGGTTCGTCGGGCAAAGGGATCGCCTCGTTTTATTATCTGGCGCAATACCTGCGCGAACAATCGCAGACGAAAGTGGAATAGGCGATGCAACTCGGCAGCTTACAAGAAATCATCGATCAATATATCCATGATGGTCAGAGCGTGGCGCTAGAGGGTTTTACCCATCTGATTCCGTTCGCAGCCGGGCACGAAATTCTGCGCCAGAAAAAACGCGATCTGCATCTGATCCGGATGACGCCGGACTTGATTTACGATCAATTGATTGGTGTTGGTTGTGCCCGTGCACTGACGTTTTCCTGGGGTGGCAATCCCGGCGTCGGCTCGCTGCATCGGCTGCGCGATGCGGTCGAAAATGATTGGCCGCGACGGCTGGAGATTCACGAACATTCGCACGCGGGGATGGCGGCGGCTTACATCGCAGGCGCGGCTCGGATGCCATTTGGAATGTTACGCGGCTACGTCGGAACCGATCTTCCCGGCGTTAACTCGGAAGTGCGCGAAGTACGCTGCCCTTACACAAACGAGAAGATCGCGACCGTGCCCGCGATTAATCCTGACGTCACCATCTTACATGCGCAAGCCGCCGATCGACAGGGCAACGTTTTTATTCGCGGCATCGTTGGCGCACAGAAAGAATCGGCGTTGGCCGCGACGACGCTGATTGTCACGGTTGAAGAAATCGTCGAGTCGTTGGACGCGCCGATGAATGCAATTGTTTTGCCTCACTGGGTGGTGACAGCGATTGCGGAAGTGCCAACCGGTGCTTATCCGTCCTACGCGCTCGGCTACTACGCGCGAGACAACGCGTTTTATCTGGCTTGGGATGAAATCGCTCGCGACCGCGAACGGTTTTCTGAGTGGATCGATCGTCACGTGATCAGTAGCCGAGACCACGCAGAATTTCTCGACAGCTTGGCGGAGGCCGCATGAACGTCGATTCCTCTTCTCTAAATAAATATACGCCGGACGAAATGATGACGATCGCGGCCGCGCGTTTGATTTGGCCTGGCTGCGTTTGTTTCGTTGGCATCGGTGTTCCTTCCGCGGCAGCGAATCTCGCACGTCTAACTCACGCGCCGGACATCGTACTCATCTACGAATCTGGCGCCATCGGCACGCAGCCGAGGGTATTGCCGTTATCGATTGGCGATGGCGAGTTGGCCGAAACGGCGGACGCCGTGGTGCCCTTACCGGAAATTTTTTCCTACTGGCTGCAGGCTGGTCGCATCGATGTCGGGTTTCTTGGCGCGGCGCAGATCGATCGCTTTGGGAATCTCAATACGACTGTCATTGGCGGCTACGGAAAGCCAAAGACGAGGATGCCGGGTGCTGGTGGTGCGCCGGAAATTGCCCACCACGCCAAACAAATTTTTGTCGTGTTGAAACAATCACCGCGCAGCTTTGTCGCGCAGTTGGATTTTTGTACGAGCGCAGGCTTTTTAAATGGAAATGGCGAGCGAGCGCGGCGTGGTATCCCCGGTGCGGGACCGCAAGGAGTGATCACTGATTTGGGTGTGCTCAAGCCAGCGGCCGGGTCGCAGGAACTCACGCTAGTGGCCCGCTATGAGAACGTCAGTGTGGACAAGGTCCGTGCGGCAACAGGCTGGCCACTGGCAGTTGCCGATATCATCGACGTTGTCGCACCGCCCACCGCAGACGAGCTGCGCGTTCTTCGCGACCTGCACAAGCGAACGGATATCGCGCATGCTGGCGATGCGCGTCGATTCAGGAAAACTCCGCGTCCATCGCTCGAGCAAGCGAGGTCAATAGCATGAACAAGAGTTCCGATAGCCGTCCCGCTATCCGGACGGAATTGCCCGGCCCCAAAGCGCGGGCTGTGCTGGCCCGCGATGCCAAAGTGGTGTCACCCTCGTATCCGCGCGAGCACCCGTTTGTGATGTCGCATGGTCGCGGTGTCGAAGTTTGGGACGTAGATGGCAATCGGTTCCTGGATTTTACCGCAGGCATTGCCGTCTGCAGCACGGGCCATTCACACCCGCAGGTGGTTCAAGCGATCAAAGACGCTGCAGATCGGTTTCTGCACATTTCTTCTGATTACTGGCACGAAGGGCAAGTCGCCCTCGCCGAAAAGATCAATGCACTGGCACCGATGGGGGAGCCGGTGCAGAGTTTCTTCTGCCAGTCCGGCACCGAAGCGGTGGAAGGCGCATTGAAACTGGCGCGCTATGTCAGTGGACGCTCGCGATTCATCGGCTTTCTCGGTGGTTTCCACGGGCGCACGATGGGTTCGCTGGCTTTCACTGCCAGTAAGCAAACCCAGCAGCAAGGTTGCGCGACCATGCCGGGTGTCACCCACGTGCCGTTTCCGAATACTTACCGCCCGCTGTTCGCGGGCGAGGATCAAGGTCAGGCCGTCCTTAACTATATAGAGAACGGCTTGTTCGTCAGCAACGTGCCAGCCAGCGAAGTCGCCGCCATCCTGGTCGAGCCGATTCAGGGCGAAGGCGGCTACCTGGTACCGCCCGATGGATTTCTGGCGGGCTTGCGCCAACTCTGCAATCGCCACGGCATTCTGTTGATTTTCGATGAAGTGCAATCAGGCATAGGGCGCACCGGCAAAATGTTTGCCTGCCAGCACTGGAACGTGCAGCCGGATATCATGACGCTGGCCAAGGGCCTGGGCTCGGGCCTGCCGATCGGTCTGGTAGTAGCTAAGAAAAGCATCATGCAACAATGGAAGTCTGGCGCGCATGCGAACACTTACGGTGGAAATCCGCTATGTTGCGCCGCCGCGTTGGTGACACTCGACCTGATCGAACGCGAGTACGCGGCTAATGCCGAGAAAGTGGGCGCTTATTTTATGGACCGCTTGCGCGAATTGCAGTCGCGGCACCAAGTGATCGGAGAAGTTCGCGGCAAAGGACTAATGATCGGCATGGAGCTGGTTAGCGATCGAGCCAGCCGCAACCCTTGCAAATTTTCGTGTCATACCGTGATCACGCGCGCATTTCATCGAGGCCTGCTCTTGCTCTCTTGTGGGCAGAGTACAGTGCGCTTCATGCCGCCGCTGATGGTGTCGGTGGCGGAGGTAGACGAGGCAATGACTTTGCTAGAGGCTGCCCTGGTCGAAGCAATGGCTCAATAATGGGAATGACAATGCGCCAGCCCAAGATTCTGCTGGCTGGCCTGTTGTTACTCTCTCCTTTCTCGGCGCTGGCGGAGCGCAGGCCTGTAGCGGCGCAAATTCAGTTGCCGCACAATTATTACTACCGCGAGATGTATCTGCCGCAGCTAACGAGCGGCCCATCGGCATTAACCTTTTCGCCCGATGGCAAGGAGCTTGTTTATAGTATGGGTGGCTCGCTGTGGCGCCAGACTATCGGTGACGATCAGGCGCGTGAACTTACCCACGCAGGCGGCTACGACTACCAGCCGGATTGGTCACATGATGGTCGACATATTATATTCACCCGCTACCAGAAGGACGCCATCGAGTTGTGGCAGCTCGATCTGCAAACCGGCACGGAAGTCGCGCTAACCTCGCATGGCGATATCAATCTCGAACCGCGCTATTCACCCGATGACCGCCAGGTCGCCTTCGTTTCCACCGCTGACAGCGGCCATTTCAATCTCTATGTCGCAGAGATTGCTGGTGATCGCCTGAGCGCGTCGAAACGTTTGCTACCTGAGCACACGAGCAAGATCTATCGCTACTACTACGCGCCCACCGACCACGCCATCAATCCTTTCTGGACGCCCGATGGTAAGCGCTTGTTGTTCGTGTCGAACCGAGAGGTGGCTTATGGAACCGGCGATATCTGGTCAATGGCTGTGAACGCGCCCGAAGATCTGAAAAAAATCTTCAGCGAAGAAACGTCATGGCGCGCGCAGCCGCAGGTCGCACCGGATGGCCGGCGGATTTTGTTCAGCAGTTATCACGGTCGCCAGTGGCAACAGCTCTGGCTGACGACCATGCAGGGTGCCGCACCGTTCCCATTGACCTTCGGTGACTTCGATAGGACTCAAGCGCGCTTTTCGCCAGACGGCACTCGGATTGGCTACATCAGCAACGAAGAGGGCAATACCTCGCTGTGGATCCAGGAAGTCCTGGGCGGCGCGCGGACTCGCATCACTGCCACGCAAAGGCATTACCTAAAAGAGGTCGGTCGCCTCCAGTTGAGTCTGCGTGACGAGCATGGCCAAAAAGTGCCGGCCCGAGTGAGTGTGATTGCTGCCGATGGTCGCGCTTACGCGCCCGACAACGCCTGGATGCATGCCGACGACGGTTTTGATCGCAGCCTGCAACCGTTCGAAAACCATTACTTCCACTGCCCGGGTGAATGCACCGTGATCCTGCCGACTGGCGATGCGCAGTTGCAGGTCTCTCATGGCCTCGACTACGCCATCGCGGAACGGCGAGTCGGCATCACGAAAGACGGCAATACGATGACAATCGCGCTCAAGCCGCTGCGGTTACCGGCGCAATATGGCCACTTCGCTAGCGCGGACCTGCATGTGCACATGAATTATGGCGGGCACTATCACAACACTCCGTTAAATCTGATCGAACAGGCACGTGCCGAACATCTAGACGCCGTCTACAACCTGATCGTCAATAAGGAAGAACGCATTCCCGATATCGCGCAGTTCACTACCCGGCCGCTGCGTAAAGACGACGTCCTACTGATGCAAGCACAGGAATTTCATAGCAGCTACTGGGGACATCTAGGTCTGCTCGATCTGGATGATCATTTCCTGACCCCGGATTTTGCCGCTTATCGGGAATCGGCTTTGGCCAGTCCCTATCCGCACAATGGTGTGATCGCCGGCCTGGCCCACGCGCAGCATGGTTTGGTCGGTTATGCGCATCCCTTTGATGCCCCAGTCAACCCCGACAAGGATCCGGAACTTAGTAGTGGCTTGCCGGCCGATGTTGCCCTCGGCAACGCAGATTATTATGAGCTCGTCGGTTTCTCCGATCACCGTTCCACTGCCGACATATGGTATCGCCTGCTCAATCTTGGTTTTCGTATCCCAGCCGGCGCAGGCACCGACGCGATGGCGAACTACGCTTCGTTACGCGGTCCGGTGGGCATGAATCGGGTATTCATCGCCATTGTCGGCGAGACCACCCCAGAAAAGTTGCATTCGGGTCTGAAACAGGGTCGGACCTTCGTCACTAACGGCCCCTTACTGGGTTTGGAGATCGATGGCAAACATCCGGGGGATGACATTACACTGATCAAGCCGACGACACTGCCGTACCACGTATCTCTGCGGTCCATTGTGCCGATCGATCACTTCGAGTTGATCTTCAACGGTCGCGTCATCGCCAGTCATCATCTTAATGGGGCGCGCACACAAGCCGATGTCAGTGGAAGGGTTGAGATTCCGGCCAGCGGTTGGTTGGTCCTGCGTGCCTGGAACGATCACTCAAACCCGAAGATCCAGGACATCTATCCTTATGCCAGCACGAGCCCAATCTACGTAACAGTTGATCAAAAGCTGCCCCGATCGCCAGCGGACGCCGCCTATTTTGTCAGCTGGCTCGATCGCGTGATCGCTGGGGCAACGGCGCGGAGCGACTACAACAGCCCGCAAGAGAAGCAGAACACATTGCAATACTTGAACGCAGCGCGCACGGTCTTTCAAACGAACACACGGTAAGAGCCATAGCCAGCCTTTGGTGTGATTTGAAGCAAGAGGAGTAGAATAAAGAGGCAGTTCCGAAAACATCAGGGCTGCCTCTTAGTTAACCTAACTAACGGAGAGAACTAGAATCGCTTCTTTAGCCCGACGTACCAGAACCGGCCTTTGATGGTTGCTAACGCCTCGTCGTAGCCGTTCTCGAAGTTGCCAGCCACAAACGGTGGGTCTTCATCTGTCACGTTCTGCATACCAAGCGTGAGCGTGGTGTTGTTAAGCCACCATTTCCAGTTGCTGCAGCCGTATTCGGCCGTAGAGACTGGGACAACATTCTTCTCTTTGCCGTCGTGCGTCTTCACGTTCTTGCCCCCGTCCTTGGCAAAGCCAGGCACTTCAGCCGCAGCGGGCGGTGGAAGGTTAAACGTGTAGTTCAAGATCAAGTCCAGCGTGGTCCATGCGGTCACCTTGCGCGCGCGGTTAGGAAGGTCACCGCTTCTGGGCTCTTGAGGCTTACTTGCTAAAGTAAGGTCGAAATTGTCGTCTTCAAATTGGCCGGTCCAGTGGACTACGGCACCAACGTCCAAACCACTAGCCCAAGTGTCTGCCGGACCGTCGTAAAAGATGCTGAAATTGGCCCGGTGCCATGGCAATGAATTGGTCAGAGTAAACGACGTGGACTGGAATTGGCCGTTTATGCCAAATCGTTTCGAGGTCGGGGTAGGTTGAAGCTCAGCCCGGGACAGCCAGGTGCCGTTGATAGTAGTCGTTAACCTTCCAAAGTCTCCGTGCCCAAAGATCGAAGAGTCGAGAATATAGATCGCTTCGTAGTCCAAGCCCTCGAAGATTGCCCCGGCAATATTTGCGCTAGGATCCTGAACCAGAATCACTGGACCGAATTCGCCACCAGGCGGCGGCGCAGCACGAGTGACCAAAGCGTCAAAAGGTGCGCGATTGCTGTTCTGGATAATGAATTGCGCGCCGAGGCTCGCCACAATGTCGCGCATGTCAATATGCCACCAGTCAGCACTCAAGGTCATACCTTTGATCCATTTCGGGCTGTACACGGCACCGTAGGTCCATTCATACGCCACTTCCGGATGCAGGAACGGGTTTCCAGCAATGCGTTCCTCCACCTGGTCTTGAGTCTTGAATGCGGGGGGATTTGTAACAGTAAACGGATCCACGACGGACGGGAAGTCCTGCGTGCCTGCGGGTGTCAGCTCTCCCAGTGTCGGCGCGTGAAACGCCTCGGTATAACTCCCACGTAGGGTCAGCGCACCGATATACTTCGGGTCCAGCGGCTGCCAGCGCACCGAGACCTTCGGTTTTTGGGCGTTATATGTGCTGTGTGCCGCTGGTTGAAACGGAACTAAGACTGTCGAAGTGTTGCTGCTGCCCCACTCCTCGCGCTCGGCGAAGTCCACCTCCAAGCTGTAGAAGCCGGGGAAGTTCCACGTAGGGCTGGTGAACGGTACCCTTACTTCCTCGTAGACTCCCCACACATCGCGATTGACCCGGAAGCTTTGCCCATCCACCGAACCAATCGTTTCAAACGTGTTATTGAGCGCATCACGATCGCGTGTGAACCTCGGCGCGTCGTATTCGCCACCGATCGCGAAGGAGACCGGCCCCGCGGGAAGATTAAACAAGTCGCCGTTGAAGGTCAGGTAACCTATCGGCAGCTCATATTCACCGGTATTTTGCAGGTTCACATAAACTGCTGCCCTGGCCGCCCTGGTATTGTGAGAAGTGATATTTAAGAAGGGATCAAACGCCGTGGCCGGATCGGTATCCAACAACGCCTGCCGCAGCCCGGGCTGACTGACCTCACCAATCGATATATTTGTGCCCTCGTTGCGAGAGTAACGGAAACCGCCTTCCCAATTCCAGGTTTTGAAGTAGTCGGCAATCCATCCCATTTCGCCGCGCATGCCGACATCGAACAGCTGATCGTTATAGGTGAACTTTTCACTTCTCGGCCCGGTGTCGTTAACCGACCGAAACCTAACCCCGGTAAACACAGGGAGACCAGATCCGTCCGGAAAGAAGTTCGCAATAGTCGCATTTGCGACCGTGAACGGATTAAACGCGTTGACGATTGGCACACTGATGCCGAACGGACTGAATCCGACGTTGGTACCCGGGATGTGGAACGGATCAGGCTCAAATGGCACTGCTGCCAGCGACGCATCGAAGAATGATCGCGAGACCTTGAAATCGCTAAACACCGACAGGTACTTGTCGCAAATGTCTCGGGTAAAGGACCCATAGTACACTTGACGATCTGCCGGCGGCAGCGCAGGCGTGAAAGCCGCAAAGTTAAATTCAAGATAAGTCCCATCCAGCGTGTTCGGGTCACCAAAGAACCCAATGTTGAACTGCGCTGGGTCCTTATAGAACGGAGAAGTCGCGGGACCCGTCGAAGAATGCGGAAGCGGCGTGTTCACACCAGGCTGTGGAAGCCCGCCACGACCAAAAAACATTCCAGGCCTCAAGGCGAAATCTCCAACGTGGCCCGGAACGTTCAAGCTACCTGAATCGAATCCTCCAAACGGGATGAAATTGCCGTTAGAAGAAAGGTCACGGTCACGGCTGAAGATTCCACCGGTGCGCTCCCAAAAATCGGCGATCACGACGATATCGGTTTTGTCATCGCCGGTACCGGCTTTGATCCAAGCCTCCCATTCGCCCATCTCATTGGAAGCTCCCAAGTTTGAGTTCCCGTAGGTACCTCCGATTTCCAAGCCACGGAATTTGTGGATCAGGAAGAAGTTAACCACGCCGGCAATCGCGTCGGAACCATATACCGCCGAGGCGCCATCCTTGAGGATGTCAACGTGGTCGACCATGGAAAACGGAATCAGGTTAATGTCCGGACCGCCGGTAAACCCGGAGACGGCTAACGACCCATAGGCTACCCGCTTGCCGTCAATGAGAACCAAAGTCTCTTTGGGCAAAAGGCCGCGCAAGTTGAACTCGACGGTGCCATCACCGCCGTCGCCGATGTTCAGGTTCACAGTGCCGCCAGCTTGTTGCGGAATGTAGGTCTGCAGGTCAGTGGCGTTGCGGATGCCGAGTTTCTCAATGTCCTGCGGCCGGTACGTGTCCACCGGGTTCGGGCCGGTCTCTTCCGCCGTGGGAATGTTTGAACCGGTCACGACGACGCGTTCGACCTCAGCCGTGGACGGCGCAGCCGCACCTGGCTCCGCAGGCACGGCCGGAGCCGGCAGCTGCGCGAATGCGTTGGACACAAGAATGAATGGAAATCCGACGCCCGCCATGAAGACGAGACGAACGGATCTAAACGTTTTTATTGCGGTTTGTGTCATTAGTTTCTCCATTGGTTGGTTAGGTTTGCAAAATTGAATGACTGTTCACGGTCGCTTCTACGGTCCGTCAATTTTTTGCTGCAAAACTGCGCAAGTCTGCGCCACGCACTGCAAAAGCTGAATGATCGAAATATATCCGCGCTCTCTGCACTTCCACCGCAACGCACGGTCATCTTCGTCATCTTGGAGTCCCGGATGTAAAGCACGTCGTTTGAGGTAATGGCACCGAAACGACGCAAGTCTCTTCGACAACCTGGGCGATAGTCAACGCGATTCCTCACAGGTTCCATCGGCCCGTCATTGAAAAACGCGCACACGGTGTTTCAAACACGAACAGAAACGATTGGGTCAGAGGAATAAAGTAGTGAACATCAGTGTGCGTAGAGGGCTAGTTATGAAGTTGAAGTAGCGACTGTTTGCTTTTCAGTGCTCGGGCTCCATTACACTTTCGCCACCAATTTTTTGGTCAGCCTTTTTGACGAAAAACTTTCCAGACGAGAAATCGATCCCACGAACTTCCTCCAGCGCTCATCGCGACCCCCGCCCCCGGGGTGCCCGCTTGACTGCTCACGGGAATGTATCGAAACGGGGCAGGGGATGATGGAGTGCAAACGTGCTAACAGCCAAATCCAGCACGCAACGGAGTTTGACTTCGTAGTTGTCTATCACCGAACACCCGGCCTCGACGAACACTTGGCAATTACTTGGCAAACACAACGACTTTCATCCCGATCGCCGAACCCCATTGCCCCGGATCAATCACTGTAGTAGGCCGGGCGCTACGCACGCATCAACTGTTTCAAAGTCACTAACGCACCCAGTAAATTCGATGTGCGCAACGGAATAGGTAACCGATTTCGGGCCGTCTTTTCTACTGGACGGAGGTTTTCGGCGAGATATGTTCATGCGAACATGAGAACAGCAGTGCGCCAATTTTTCAACAATCGAAGACGCAGACGCCACTGCCGACCGCACCAGTTGGAGCTAGATCTATGGCCCAAACGACCAGCCATCTCCGAGAGCTTCTTGAGAAAATCAAAGGTGATGTGGAACGTGCGTTAGAATTTCTCCCGAGCGAACCCGAATTGCGATTGCTCGGCTGGAAATGCACTGCCTGCGGGCACGTGAAGCATTTCACCCGGCCAGTTCCAAGCGAGGTAGCTTCGCCACGCCCGAAGTGCAAAAGCGATGCATTCCCAAAATGCTAAAACGTTAGATGTTAGGCCGTGCCTGCTGACAGTATCATTTCTCTTGGGTGAAAAAGAAGAACAGAAGATTTCCGAAGGAACAAACGTTTCACCATAGCGTCTACGTGATTCTGCTGAACGAGGCCGTCGCAAAGCATCCTTCTGTTTTACGGCTGAATCCCAAACGCGATCCACTCAAGCCTTGCGTGTCTGTCGGCCTGACAGGAATCCCAGTCGATCACCGATTCGAGAATCACAGAAACAGCTATAAATCCGCTTGGGTCGTGAAGAAATACGGCCTGCGACTAATGCCAGAGTTTTACGAACAGGGTTGCGATCTGTGGCGCATCCAGCCGTAGGTGATCCAAAGGACGGCGAAGGGAATGAGCCAGGTCTTGCCGGGGTTGTTGAAGAAGATGGTGGCGAGCAGGCCGGACGCGATGGCCGAGCGCGAGTCGCCGAAGCGTTCTGCCAGGGCGAAAGCCATGGCCCAGATGACCGCGCTGAAAAGTCCGCTCGTTATGCCTTCGATCACGTCGCCGGTGAAAGATGGCGGGGCTTTCTCGAATCCCAGATACTCGAAAAAGCCCAGGGCGAAGAGGACTCCGGTGACCTGGCCGAAGACAAACCCGCGCGCCCACCGGCGCCAGCGCATCCCATTGATAAGGGTGACGAAGAGGAAACAGATAAGCCCGACCACAACGGCTCGATAGAGATGTGGTTGTTTGGATGTGAGAACGACGGGAATCTCGTAGATTGCGATCGTGAGTGCGGCGCCCAGGATCGCGGCGGTCACTTCGCGCCAGACCTGCAAACGTCGGTGTCGCGGGAACACCGCGCAGAGACTAACGAATGCCCAGGCGCAGACCGCAGCGAGGGTGATGGCGTTGCCTAACGAGTATTGGCCGAAGATGCGAACAGCGGGTCCTTCCACGATGGCTTGGAAAGCAAGGATGACGTACCCGACAAAGGCCGCGCCGATACCGAGCAGGGTCGAAATCAGGTAGCCCATGATAATCATGGTGAAAACGGCCGAGGTAGCGCTTACTCCGTGGCCCCTGGGGAAGGGAAGCAGGACGGCCAGCACCAAAAGACTGAGGAGCGCAGGACAAACGACATAAACTTGGAGGAGCAGGGCGCGCAGGTCCCGGTTGCGCCGGATCTGGGGACCGGTCAGGTCGATGACGCTAAAGTTGGGCGAAAGGCGGGGATCGATCTGGGTGACGTGAGTTCGCCACTGCAAAGGCCGGGTAAGAAGCCAGCCAAGTATCTGCAGGGTGGCAACGATAAGGCTGCGGCCTGCCGTGCCGAGGCGTAATTCGCGCGGCCGAATCCAGCGATCGTCCATTCGCACGCGAGCAGGCACGTCTGCGGTACCGACGGCGGGCCGGTGATAATTATAAAGGTGAATCTGCATTCCGTGCTTGGCCGAGGCCACGCCGATGTCATGGCAATCCGCGGCGGCAGGGTCGCCCGCGCGCTGAAGCTCGGTCGCGTAGGCGAGCGACAGGAGAATGTGGCCGCCATCGCCGAAATCCATCACGCGCTGCGCGATGTTGATGCCGTCGCCACTAAGGTTCATATTGCCATTGACGTCGAGCTGGCGCACGACTTCGCCGGTATGAAGTCCCATCCGTACGGCGAAGCCGCCTTCGATCTGTTCCGCTAGCTCGCGGGCGCAGCGGATCGCGCTCGAGCAGTGATCGAAGAAGGCCAGCACCATGCCGTCGCCGGTAGGTGTGCGGATGACTTGGTCGCGGGAAGCAGCGTCGGCCACGGTAGGACTATGGTTGACGATGTCCTGCAAGCCGCGGAAAACGGCCGTCTGCTGATCGAGCGGAAGGGTAGAATAACCGACGGCATCCAGGAAAAGAATGTGCGCAGTTTCGGGCTTGGGGTGATTCAACGTGTCCATGGATACAGTGCTAAAGTCTTTCCTTTGTTGTCGGCTCTAGACACAGACCCTACTTCCTTGCACGAAAGTACGCGCTTGTGTAGCATTGGCCTCGTAAAAACCATTTGCACCGTTAGCTCAATTGGCAGAGCAAGTGACTCTTAACTGCGGTTGTTCGTAGGTAATTCGGCTCGTGCTACCGAATAAGCTACCATAGTTTTAGCACCAGACGTCTTCATATATGTAGCGCTATTTCGCCAATTCGCGCCCGCGTCAGGCGCGATAAAAATCCGGAATCGGTTGCGCCAGCGGAATACTTTCGATGCCGCTGCGTAGCGTTTCGAGCGCACCGATTAGCGTCGTTTTCAGTAACGTGAGCTGACGGCCGTGCCGCTTTTGAAAACCCGGTTCGCGCTTCTTTGCAAATAGGCCGCCATTTCGTCGTTCAATCGTTTCCACTCGGGGAGTGTCTGCGCGAGACGGGATCGTCGATGGGAGCGCGGGGGGATCATGGATCGCGGCCGAGTATGCGAAATCGCGCAGCGTTTGACAAGACTGTATTCGTGCGGACATCTGCGCAGCCAATCTCCGGGATTCGCTCTGGACAAAGGCCTTGGCAACAATGACTGCTACAAGCGCCGCGCACCCCACTGCTTCGCGGCGAGTAGCGCCGCCCTCGAGTCGCTGTCTATTCGCAGGCTTAATGTTGTCCGAAGGCGGGAGCGCTGGATCGTTCTTTTCTGCCCAGCGATGTTTCGGTGATTGTCCTGACATTCACATGGCGATTCAAAACGCACCCTTTGGAATAGCTTTACATTCGCCCGCAACCGGACATATACTAAGTGTAAGGCGTCGAACACCTGCCAAAGAAGATTGATATGGCCGATTATTCTTTCGACTTCAATTTGGGCGGTGGCGTTGATGTCGGAGCCGACGACATCCGGGTGAAGGAACTCCCGCTCATTCGTTTCGATACCATTCATCTGGAATCAGCAATCACGGCTATCCCGAAAATCACTACGGAAAGTACTGTCGCGCTTGGGCTCGATGACATCAGGATCAAAGAACTTCCTATGATCGAGCTGGAATTTAGCGTCAAGCCAACACGTGTTCATTACCCCGCTCACTACAAATTTTGCGGCGCGATCTTCGGAACGGAGATTTTCAGCTTCTCGATTTGCGGCGAAAGCATGATGGTGGCTGAACCGTACCTGCCGCACCGGATGGAAATCTGTCACTGATCCTTAGAATTTATGGCTGGAGCGATCGATACGACAACGCGGCAAGTCGAGGCGGGAAAAGGTCCGTTGTTTTTCGTCGGACAACCGCCCTTTTTAACTGGCCAGATCGAGCTTCGTAATCGTTCGACTGAACGGCTTAAACTCAAACAACTCCCACTGTCTGGTCTTCCGCTCGAAACTGCCGGCGGGGAGCGGCTGAACATGGTACGCGTACTTGCGAGACTCGCCCCGGGCCAGCGCGCTAAAGTGCCAGCGCGCCTCGAATTGAGTCCCGGCACCCCGCCAGGAACATACCAAGGCGAGATTGAGTGCGGCGGCAAGTGCCGCCCCGTAACAGTGCAGGTCCTCGAAAGTTGGAAGCTTGAACTAATCCCATCTAGCATCAGCTTCAAAGTCAGCTCTGGCGAACGGGTGTCCTGCTCCATTCAGGTAACGAATGTTGGCAATATGCCGTACACCTTGCATGGCACTGCCGTCGCGCCATTGAGGGAAAGAAACGGTCTGCAAGACGCACTGTGCGTCAGGTTGAAAGGGCCCGGTGTGCAGGGCCTCGAGAAAGCGCTCGATGAACTTGCCGGCCGTCTGTCCGAACATGACGCCGGCTTTGCGACCGTCGAGATCAAGACAGACAACCGCATCCTGGGTCCCGGCGAAACACGCGTGGTGGAACTTAAGTTTCACACACCCGAGACGCTCAAAAAGGACAGGCTCTATGCGGGCACTGTTTTGTTCGAGAACGCCCGGCTCCGCTTTGATCTCGAAATACTAACGATTTCGGAAAAAGGGAAAGTATGAGCAGAATCAATGTTCAACCGTCCGGTCGATCGGGTCTTGGCGCTGAGCGCGGTCGATCTCGCGCAGCTCGGCACGAAGTTTGTCACTCTGTCGCTCGATAGTGCCAGCGAACTGGTGAAGCAGGGTTCCGCGTTCTGGTTATCCGCGCTGTCCGCCTTGGATTTGAAGCGCCCTGCAGGTTGCTGCGACATCCCGGAGACTGAGTGTCCGCCGCGTTGCGTCTGTAAGATTGAATGGGAAGCAGCGCGAGGCGAAAAGCTCACGGCCGTCATTCAAGTCACCAATAGCGGAACGCAGGCCCGGAAGTTTACATTCAGTGCCAAACCGTTCAGCAGCGCTGGCGGGGATCTAGCTGCTCCGACAGTCACGCCTGGAAGTGTTTTATTGAAGCCCGGTCAATCTGTCAACGTCACTGCCGAACTCACGGTGACCCAGGCGTTTCAACCTGGCACTCTTTATTCCAGTGAGGTGCTTATCCTGGGTACTTACGAGCAATGCGCTTGTATTACCTTGACGGTTAAACCGGAGAGTGTGTGTCATTGTTCAATCGAGCAGGGCGATCCGCCCCTACGCCTCCGAGCTCATCAATGGTACGACCATTTTCAGTGCGCCGAGCCGTGTGGGTCGGTTCGTACGCCAGGCGGAGCCGTGCCAGACATTCGCACACCGGCGGTGGGTGCCGATCATTGATGCCGGCAAATCAAACCAGCTAAGTTCATGAACCAAGCAACCAATACGGGAAAATTAACCGACAGCTTCAAGAACCTGCTCAGCAAAACCGTCCAGGGCAACATGCAACTTTTCAACCGCGTCTCCACGCTGGCGGCGGACGCCGCGAAGGAACTCTCCGCCGGTGCCCAAAGTAGGAAATTGCCCTCTGCCACCGAAACTTTCAGCCGGCTCGCCGAACTGAACCTCGCATACTGGTCTACCCTTGCCGATCACAGTCTGGCCTTCGCCAACGAAATGGCCGGCGCAACCGAACGCGCTTTGGGCCTCAAACCATGCGCCAGCGTAAAAACCGAAGCACGGGTCGATCAGATTGAAATCAGCCTGACCGCACACCCCGGCGAGCCCGCCGTGGCGGGTTTTCAGGTCGAAAACAGCTTTTCGAATTCGCTCGAAGTTTCTTTTCAGGCCAGCGACTTAATTTCTGCGGATGGCGTGCCGTTAAAGACCGCTTCCGTAACATTCAAACCCCCTCGACTTACAATAGCTCCCAACACGCAGGCAGTCATCCAAGCCACCATAGATGTTCCACCGGAGTGCAAGCCGGGCCAGACCTACACCCTGGGCGTCAAACCCGTCGGCTTTCCTACGAAAGAGTTTTCAATTCGCCTCAACGTTGTCACGCCGCCCGCAAAGTCTCGCGCTAAACCTTCGGCGTCCCCGGCCAAAGGCGCAGGGAGGAAGAAGAGAAAGAAGAGTGGCGCTTGACGGCGAAGCATAGCCGATTGTCTGCATGGCGGCCCGAGCTAGGAAGAAAAATAAACCAGTCAAACGAAGACAGTCACTGGCGAAAAAATCTCGGGCGGTCATCGTCCACACAACCGCCAACGACAAGTTCTCTCTGCTCGATTCCGCTTTGGATCAGGCGGACTTTTGGCCGCAAATCCAGCAGGCACAAAGACACGCCCGAGTGTCCGCCAGCCAATTCCGCGTTTTAATCAAACCAGATCTCGAGCTTTTCAATACTGACGATTCCACTGGGACCGACCCCGAACTGGTTGAACACCTGATCGATCTGCTCCATGACCATGGCTACACACAGGTCGCGGCTGGCGATGCCCGCAACGTCTGGGACCTTTGGCTCGAAAATCGCGATGTTGCTGTCCTCGCTGAACTTGTCGGATACCATTACACCACGCCCCGTGGCCGCGCTTACGAGATTCTCGACTTGAGTGAGGACATCGTGCCCGTTTCATTCGCGCCCGAAAGCGTGCTGCACGGCACTGGCCTCAGCCGCGCCTGGATCGAAGCGCATTTCCGGATCAACTTTGCCAAAAACAAAACCCACGAAGAATTTCACTTCGCCCTCTGTCTGCAAAATCTGCTGGGTGTCCTGCCCCTGTGCGACAAGGATTACCACTACCGGCATCGCCTCAAGCCATGGGACGTCTGTCTCGAAATCCACAAACAAACGCCCGCCCATTTCAATCTTATCGACGCCTTTATCAGCAATCACGGTAGCGAAGGGCCACGCGCCGCACACCCGCTCGAGACGCGCACTCTTATCGCCAGCGCGAATTGCCTTCTTGCTGACTGGGCCGCCAGCCTCAAGATGGGGATCGATCCGTACGCTTCTCCCATCAACGCCAAAGCCCTCCGAGCGCTCGGCCTGCCATTCCGCTACGAGATCGCGGGTGACCTCACACCCTATCCCGATTGGATCAACGTGCCGCCGCTGCTCGCCGATTCCGTGCGCAAGCGAAACGAGTCGCCCTTTCTCAGCAGGCTGGTGATTCCCTGGTTGCAAACAGTCAATCGTGACTTGTTTCCGTTCAAAGATCTTGTCAACGACCGCCTCAACGCGATCGCCACGAAATACGTCTCCAACATCGACTCGAACGCGACCGGTTTCTGGATCGTCATCGGCCTCAACTATCTGCTCGCTTCCGCCAGTTCTGCCGCCGAAATCTATCGAATCAACTACAGCAAGGAAGGGCTCCGTTGGAAGGATGCGCCGTTGGATTTCGACACTGCGGCTTTCTCGCGCGCGGACTACGAGGCGGTCGTGGATTACATGGAGCCGCTCCAACGGATCATCCGCGAAACCCCTCCCGAACCAACCGGCCTGCGTTGGCGGTATCTCGATGGCTCTGTGCTTTTCGAGTTCTCGCACGTGACCCCCATCCCCTTCGGCCAGTTCGTTTCCCGCGTTGATATCGCGAGGTCGGTGCAGTCGATGAACGACTATATCGGCGGAGCCTGTGTGGCTGTTGCCCGAAACCGCGCCGGCAAAATCATCTATCAGGCCGAACGCAATATTTACCTGCCTCAGCCGAACTGGATTGCGTTTTTCGGCGGGCCGTACATCGACGTCGGCAAGCTCGAATTCATCGAATATAAGCCGCGATCCCAGAAGATCTTCTGGCGCACAATCAAAAGCAGCAATGGCTCGGCGGAGTTTGATGATGGCATCGTCACGTTCGCCGCTGAGGACACGGACCAGACGCGAATCATGATCGTAGCGCGGCAAAAGTTCACTTTGCCGCCGTTCTGGCAGGCCGTGAATATCGACCTCGTTCCGCAACTCAAGAATTTTCTCGTGGTGGACGCTTACACGCGTTACTTCCGCCAGACGATCGCCAACTTCGAGGCTCAATACCAGGGCCGCGAGTTTCGCGTCGGCCAGCCATGGGAGCTGACCGAAGGCGAGACCGAATCCAGGTCTGACAAGCCCCTCGAGGCGATTGTCGACATGATCAGCAACTTCGGAAAGGCGTTCGATTTTGATGCCCTGCTGCGCACCTTCGGTGTCAGTCAAATCGACGGCGTGGCTGCGTTTACCGTTGACCAACAGGGCTTCCGCCATTTCCCAGGCCAACCGGCGGCCGGTGCGCCGGTGCGCAAAGGATTCAACCTGACGAGCGCGCTCAAGAATAGCCGCAGCGAAGTCGGGACCTTCTTCATGGATCTCGCCGACGCGATGCGCAAGGACCTTGGCCTCGTCATTGATCAATCCGGTGAATCCGAGTCAAAACCCTCCACAGCGCCATGGGGGTCATGAAGACCCTCGTCACTGGAGCCAATGGTTTCGTCGGTGCGAATCTGGTGCGTGAATTGCTCAGCGCCGGGCATGAGGTGCGCGCATTTGTCCGACCAAAAAGCGATCTGCGCAGCCTAAAGGGGCTGGAGATGGAAACAGTTTTCGGCGATGTTCTTCAGCTTGACAGTCTGGTGACTGCGGCCCGCGGCTGTAACCTGTTGTTCCACGCGGCGGCCGTCTTCGCCTACTGGAACCATACACCTGAAGACCTCAAAAGAGTCGCGGTGCAAGGCACGCTCAACGCATTGGACGCCGCCTTGCAGGCCGAAATAAGTCGCGTCGTGTTGACCTCCTCAACGGTCATTTTCGGGTCCAACACCCAGCGGCGCGTGCGCGACGAAATGAGTGCCTTTAACGAAATCGATGCCTACGCGATTGCGAAAGCCGCGCAGGACCAAGCGGCCTTTGCACGTGCGGCGCAGCTTGGGCTTGATCTGGTTGCGATTTGCCCCGGGATGTGCCTCGGCGCGCACGATTACAAGCTGAGCCCCAGTAACGCGATTATCTGCTCCTACCTCAAAGACCCTTGGAAAATGACTTGGCCTGGCGGCTGTAATCTCGTCTCAGTGCGCGAGGTTGCTCGCGGGCATCTGCTCGCGGCCGAAAAAGGAATTTCCGGACAGCGATACATTGTCGGCGGGGAAAACCTCGAGTGGCCGGCGATCCACAAATTAATTTCCGAATTGTGCGGGATCGAAGGGCCAAACATCACGGCAAACCACACTTCCACGTACCTCGCCGCCACAGCCCAGGAATGGATTGCCTGGCTCACGGGCCAAGCTCCTCTTTCAACTCGCGTCCAGGCCAGGATGGTCGGCCGCTATTACTGGTACAATCACGCGCATGCTGCCGCCTTGGGATTCAGGCCGGATTCAGCGCGAATTGCGCTGGCCGATGCCATCGCGTGGCTTTTGAACACTCCGCACATTTCAATGGCACTGCGCGCCTCGCTCAACCCATCGCGCGAAGTCTACGCCGCATGGGAAGCGCATCGAGAAGCCGAGGAGCGCTTGCAGGAAGAAACCGACCGGAACCTGATTTCACAGAGCACTTCGTGAAGATCAAATCCATCTGCGTCCTCAAGCATCCGCACGAGGCGGTCTGGCTGACCATGCGCGACCGGTTGCCTGAAATCACTTGCTTGCTTGACGATATCGAACGCGTAACCGTCGAATCGCGCGATGAGTATCGCGACGGCACAGTTCGCCTGGTTAATATTTGGCGGGCTAGGCCAAATCTACCCACCATTGTCGCCAATCATATCAAGCCCAATATGTTCGCCTGGACCGATCGCGCCGAGTACAGGCCGGAGAATTTTGAATGCCACTGGATTCTAGAGCCGCATTTCTTCCGCGAGCGGATCCAGTGTTCCGGAGTGACGCGCTACGAGCCGGCCATGGGTGGTCGCGGCGCGCGCATCACTTTCGATGGCGATTTTGAGCTGTCCACGCATGCTCTTCCGGGCGTGCCCGCCTTGCTCGAAGGGGCTTTGGCGAGGGCGATCGAATCTTTCGTCACGGCGCTTGTGCCAAAAAACTTTCGCAAGCTTACCGACGCCGCCGGAAAATTTTTGGAGTCGCAGCGACTGGCGCGGGCTGGTGCGAAGGCGAGGGGCTAAGCAAGTAACTGTGGTGGAATCCCAGCCGCGGGTCGGCAATCTCTGCACCTTACCTGCGTGCCAAGCGGGGCTTGTGCGGGTGGTCGGTTACCCGATAGCTCTTCATAACCTTCCGCAAGCCTTTGAAGTCGTGCTCATGCTGGACTTCTTCTACTTCTACCTCGAAAATGCTGTGACCCGACCTCGGGCTGCGACCGACCATTCCCTCTGTGCCGTCACCCATTTTGACCGAGATGGGACCAGCCACGGATCGGATTTCTCCGTTGTCGTCAAACTCAATTTGAACACGCATGCCCTTTACATTCCTCTAAACGTTGATCGGATCTGACCACGCCATGTAAAAGTAGTAGTAGACAGGGGCATCAGATCCTTTGTTATGGATCTCGAAGTGAGTCTCATCGAAAATACTCCCGTCCGCTTCCAATCTCCTGTAGTGTGAGACACTCCTGACCTCGATGTCGGCAGCGATCGAACCGTCGCAAAATGCGCTAAAGAGGTAGAATCGATTCTCCCTCCCCCAGTCGCCGCCATGCGCCCACCAGAAGTGCGACTCCCCCGAAGCGAGTGGGCCACCCCAATTGGCAAACGAACCTGACCAGTTCAACGGAACTACTTGTGCCATCGCGCCTCCTTATCCTATGCGATTGTCGGTTTTTCAATATTTCACTACGCCTCCAACAAAGCAAATAAAAGTTGAGAGCATTCTGGTGCGGGCTGATTTCGATGATTATCATCACCGTTCAGATTGTTGCGGACTGAACTCTACGCCAAATGGAGTTCAAGCTGGCGATACGATCGCGGTGCATCTCGCTTCTTTTCAATCGCCCTACAGACCATGACGTTGCTGATACCGCAGAACTTCCGCAAAGTCGCTCAAGCCATCGGCGGTCTGCTCGAGATGAAGCCAGCACGTGGGAAAGCGGCCCCTACGAAGGACTGGTCAGATAACTGTGGTGAAAGCCGAGCCGCGGATCAGCAATCTTCGGGAGGCTGACATATTCGTGCAGGTCGGGCATCTTCACCCGTAAGCGAATTTGATTCGAGGGATAATCATACACCGTGATGTGGTTCAGCCCGCGATTGGCAGAAAAGAGCAGCGTCTGATCCTTCGACAACTGACACGCGTAAATCGCGTCGAGAAACGTAAACCGGCTGACGCGCCACAGCCCCATAATGTGGCGTGACTGCGTAAAAAGTCCGCCTCGCGCCAGCACGTCGTAAACCTGCGTAGCAATCTGCCGCGAGTTTTGAAGGCTGGTGACAGGTCGGGTCGCTCGTCAATGATGCGGAAATCCGCGAACGTCTCAAGGTCGATGAAGACAATGGTCTGGCTGGCGCCGTTGCAGAAGATGAGTTCCTTGTCGGAGATTGTGACGTCCGAGTTGATGTGCGCGGGTGTTTCGCGGCTCGTCGCCCAGTGCCGCATCACCTGCTTGCTGTCGGCGTCGATTTCGTACGCGTATTCTTTGAGAAACGCGACGGCCCACTCGTGATAATCGACGTGGTCCTGCGGGAAAACGCGGAACGAGACGCAGTAGAACAGGTCTTTGGTCGGGTGTGTCACGAGATGCCAACAGGTGGTCGGCAGTTTGAGACATGTCGCTTCGCCGGTCGTCATGTCCCAAATTCCGACTTCCTTCGCCTCGCCTCGCCGACCGTAATTCGGATGGTCCATCGAGCCGTAACAAAGGTAACGCCCCGACCTAGTGAGTTTCATCGCGTGGGGAAGTTTGAGTTTGTGCGGACCAAGCTTCTCGCCTTTCGAGAGATTATTGATGTTGAACCTGTAAAAGAAATCTCCGATGGCAGTGATGAACTCGTGATTGTTCAGCCAGACCGCGTGCGTGCTGCCGCGTAGGCTGGTGTCGTTTACTTCGAAGCGCAGTGTTGAGATGCGGTCGAACTCGTCGAGTTTTTTCGCGTCGTAAAAGAGCAAATGCTGTCCGACGTTGCCAAGGTAGGCATGAGTGCCGGCGCGATTGACGCTCACGGAATGGCCAGCGGCGATGCCATTATAGTATTTGATTTTGTAAGCGTAAGAGTTGTCTGCGGGATCGAACAAGAAAAGACAGACGCCCGCCATCCCTTCCAAACCGTTAATGCCGTTTCCATCCAACGCGATATGATAGGCGTATGGATATTTTTTGATCATAGCGGTTCTTCAAATCAGATCACATCTGCCAGAGCAATGAGTTTGTCGGTACGATTTCTAACGCGATCGCACCATGAATGTGGATCGCTTGGCACGTCTTGAATATAAAAACTCGACCACTGAAGTTGTGCGCGGACGAACTTTTCCGCATGTGCGATAAACCCTTGCACAAGATCGTCACTCACGGCCATAAATTCGTACAAAAAAGCGAAGCAAGAGAAGGTTGAGATGTCGAGGCAAAAAATTAGCATGCCGAACCCAAGCAAAGCGCGGAATCAATAGTGGCGAACGTGAGCCGCGAAATACTGGGAAATGAAATGCGTGAATTACACCGATAAAAAATGGCGCCTGATAAGTTCACTGTGTGTTACATCGTGAGTTTCGCCATGATTCGAGCGACTCTTTACTTTTCAGCATTTGGCGTGGGCTCGGTTTCGCTACCGCCGCCCTAGGTCGGTCTTTCTTGGTTCATAACATTTTGACCGGTTTGTAAAGGGTTATGAATTTAATAGATCAGAATCGGAAGGCTGGTTCTATCAATTCAAAATCAAGTGATTTAAGATCAGATGATTCTGTTTTCGTTTTCCCTGCCCAAACGACAGAACATTACCGTGTTAGCTACGGATTAGCGACGGTAAGAATAGTTTGCGATGCGGACTTGCCGACGGGTAACAAACCTCCGACGCTGCAACGGATATTGAGTCCGTGGCTCAAACAGACAATTGGCACCGGTTGACGAACGTCTACCAAAACCCCGCATACGTAGTTCGCGAGCACCGCTCGGCTGAATTCGTGTCAGATGTGCTGGTTGACCATCCGCTGCAACAAGCATCGGCTTGCCGGGATCTTGTGTCTTGTTACAAAATCGGCCAAAATGTTACGAACCAAGAAAAACCTATCTAGAGCAGCAGTGGCGAGAACGAGCCTCAGCCTGGCGGCACATGCATGGCCCTGCCTCCTAAGGGACCGAGAGGAGCGCCTGTTCTGTTGGCCACGAGATCGTAATTGAAATGAATCCCTGCATCGAGCGACCCATCAGCCTTTTGCGGCATGTACTGGAGATCCATCCTCGCAAACGCCAAGCTTACGGTCTCGGATCCCGGTTGACCGCTGGTGGCGCCAGTTGTGACACCGGTGATACTGACGTCATTCAACTTAACTACGAGGTAATCCTGCTGCTGCGCGTTGCGATAAGTGATCGTCGCTTCCTGGATGTGCCTGCCGTCGGCGCATGCTTGCAGGAGCAACGGCGAGGCCTTGTCGATCTTATGGACGAAAGTGAGATCGTGGAACGTCGCTCGCCGCCGCCCCCTCCGCCCATCGCCGGAGCAGAAACAGGGTGCGTTACTCCCCATGAGAACGATAGCACCTCGATTTCGTCTTTGTGTGCGGCATCGAGCCATTCCCCTGGGATGCCCGGAATCTTTGCAAAGATGTCTAATCCCATCTGGACCTCCTTAAGATGTTGCAGACTGACTGATGCCACGGCCTAGATACAAAAGCCACGCGATGTCGACCGGCGCGATTTGTTTTTCCACGGTGAATCAGAGAATAGCCGTCAAGGGACGCAGCGGACAAGGAAAATTGATACGTGAGTGATGTCTTCGGAGGAAGAAAATGAGTTTGGCGGTCAATTCGTGTTCAGTTCCAGTAATTTGACTACGTCGTCGCGCAACTCCTTAACTTCGTCGCTGTCGGGAACGAGGATTCACGTTCTCGATCGTAAGGCCATTGAGACTGCTGCATGAACTGCTCCGCCAAGTCCCGCTTCCTCAGGGAGCTAGACGGCCGTAGCCTATTTGTTGGCTAGGAGATTGTAATTGAAATCAATCCCCGTATCGAGCGACCCATCAGCCTTTTGCGGCATGTACCTGGAGGTCGATCATCGCAAACGCTAAGCTCACGGTCTCCGATCCCGCTTGACCGCTTGTAGCATTAGCTGTGACACCCGTGATAATGATGTTTTCCAACTTGACTTTGAGGTAATCTTGCTGCTCCGCGTTGCGACAAGTGATCGTCGCTTCCTGGATGTGCCTGCCGTCGGCGCATGCTTGCAGGAGCAACGGCGAGGCCTTGTCGATCTTATGGACGAAAGTGAGATCGTGGAACGTCGCTCTGCCGCCGCCCCCTCCGCCCATCGCGGGAGCAGAAACAGGGTGCGTTACTCCGCATGAGAACGACAGCACCTCGATCTCGTCTTTGTGCGTGGAGTCGAGCGATTCCCCTTGGACACCATCAATCTTTGCAAAGATGCATTCGGCATCGTGGCTGGATACTTGATTGCGGTCTATGTCTGATCCATCTGCGCCTCCTTAAGGTTCTGCAGTCTCACTGATGACGCGGCGCAGGCACAAAAGCCACTCGATGTCGGCCGCCGGGATTTGTTTTTTCATGGTGAACCGGAGAATAGCCGTCCAGCAGCGCAGCGGACAAGGAAAAATTGATAATTGGGTGATGTCTGCTGAGAAAGACAATGAGTTTCGGCTCAATTCGTCTTGAGTCCCAGTAATTTGACTACTTCGTCGCGCAGCTTTTTAACTTCCTCGCTGTCGGGAGCAAGCTTTAGCGCACGGCTTGTCAGAAAATCAGCTTCTCCTCGAGCGCGCCGGGCTTCGTCGGGATCGCGCCTTGTTTCAGCGCTTTATCGGCAAGACACCGGCCAAGATGTGCGGTTATGCGAGCATTCGCGGGATCGACCTGCATCGCGGCTCGTAGTCCTTCGACTGTTCCCTCCTTGATCCTGTTCTCCAGCCATTCGGAAACTGTGACTTGCGAGAACGGAGAGATCGTCCGGCTCCTGCGGTCCGAGACGCTCCATTTCATGAATCGCTGTAACGGAGTCAATTTCGAAGACGACCCGAGAACTTCGCAGCGATCTTCTCCCGGGATGCTCTGACCTGTTCAGGAGCCAGCAATTTGAGATTCTCTGCTTGCCCGACAGTTTCCAAAGTCACCCCGCCGGTGGCTTCAGCTAGTTCAGCAAGTAAGAGAATATCCTCTGTTGTGTCCTTATCCGTCATGGTCACGGCATCCCACAGCCGCGCCGTGTTATCCTCTGAGGCGGTCACCACCCGCTGGCCATCGGGACTGAACTGCGCTGAAGTAACCGTCGTCTTCATGCTTCATCGGCTCGCCGACTGGTTTGCCGCTGGCGGCGTCCCACAGCCGCGCGGTTTTATCCGCTGAAGCGGTCACCACCCGATGACCATCGGGACTGAACTGCGCTGAAGTAACGGCGGTCTTCATGCGTCATGGGCTCGCCAATTTGCTTTGCCGCTGAGGCATCCCACAGCCGCGCCGTCTTATCCTCTGAGGCGGTTACCACCCGCTGACCATCGGGACTGAACTGCGCTGAAGTAACAATGCCTTGATGCTTCATCGGCTCGCCAATTGGCTTGCCGCTGAGGGCATCCCACAGCCGCGCGGTCTTATCCCATGAGGCGGTTACCACCCGCTGACCATCGGGACTGAACTGCGCTGAACTAACGCCGTCTTCATGCGTCATGGGCTCGCCGACCGGTTTGCCGCTGGCGGCATCCCACAGCCGCGCGGTTTGATCCGCTGAGGCTGTTACTACCCGCCGACCATCGGGACTGAACTGCGCTGAGTTAACCGCCTTTCCATGCGTCATGGGCTCCCCAAGCGGTTTGCCGCTGGCGGCATCCCACAGCCGTGCGGTTTGATCCGCTGAGGCTGTCACCACCCGCCGACCATCGGGACTGAACTGCGCTGAATTAACCGCGTCCTTATGCTTCATGGGCTCGCCAATTGGTTTGCCGCTGGCGGCATCCCACAGCCGCGCGGTTTTATCCGCTGAGGCTGTCACCATCCGCTGACCATCGGGACTGAACTGCGCTGAATTAACCGCGTCTTCATGCTTCATGGGCTCGCCAATTGGTTTGCCGCTGGCGGCATCCCACAGCTGCGCCGTCTCATCATTTGAGGCGGTTACCACCCGTTGACCATCGGGACTGAATTGCGCTGAGTTAACCGCCTTTTCATGCATCATGAGCTCGCCAACGGGTTTGCCGCTAGCGGTATCCCACAGCCGCGCGGTTTTGTCCGCTGAGGCGGTCACGACCCGTTGACCATCGGGACTGAATTGCGCTGAATTAACCTCGTTTTCATGGGTCATGGGCTCGCCGATTGGCTTACCAGTGGCGGCATCCCATAGCCGCGCGGTCTGATCCCATGACGTGGTCACCACCCATTGACCATCAGGACTGAACTGCGCTGAACTAACGGTGTTTTCATGTTTCATGGACTCGCCAATTTGCTTGCCACTAGTGGCATCCCACAGCCGCGCGTTGTTATCCCATGAGGCGGTTACCACCCGCTGACCATCGGGACTGAACTGCGCTGACCTAACGGCGTCTTTATGCTTCATGGGCTCACCAATTGGTTTGCCAGTGGCGGCATCCCACAGCTGCGCCCTCTCATCATCTGAGGCGGTTACCACCCGCTGACCATCGGGACTGAATTGCGCTGAGTTAACCGCGTCTTTATGCTTCATGGGCTCGCCAATTGGTTCGCCAGTGGCAGCATCCCACAGCTGCGCCATTTCATCATCTGAAGCGGTCACCACCCGCTGACCATCGGGACTGAATTGCGCTGAGTTAACCGCCTTTCCATGCTTCATGGGCTCCCCAACCGGTTTGCCGCTGGCGGCATCCCACAGCCGCGCGGTTTGATCGGCTGAGGCTGTTACTATCCGCTGACCATCGGGACTGAATTGCGCTGAGTTAACCGCCTTTCCATGCGTCATGGGCTCGCCAATTGGTTTGCCAGTGGCAGCATCCCACAGCCGCGCGGTTTGATCGGCTGAGGCTGTTACTATCCGCCGACCATCGGGACTGAACTGCGCTGAATTAACCGCGTCTTTATGCGTCATGGGCTCGCCAATTGGTTTGCCAGTGGTGGCATCCCACAGCCGCCCCGTCTTGTCATTTGAGGCGGTCAACACCCGCTGCCCATCGGGACTGAATTGCACTGAATTGACTCCGGCGTCGTGCCGCATCGCATCGGTTAATGGAACATACCAGCTTAGTTGTGTCAGCATGGCGGCCACCAAGCCAGGGGCTTCTCGATTTTCTGGATTCAGCCGCAACGCCCGCGCAACGTGTGCCAAGGCTTCAGCGTTCTTCCCCTGTTCTTTTGCGTACCTAGCGAGCAAAACAGCCGCAACCTGTGTTTGATTTCTAGCCTTCACCTCCGCGAAGAATACCTCGACCGCGAGAGCGATCGTGGCGATCAAGCTGACAGCTAACGTCGCCGCCACGGCTCGCCGTTATCCTCTGCTTACGTCGTTGTGCCGCTTGCCTAGCGCGCAGGCGTTCCACTTCGGCACGCGCTTCACTAGTTAGGCGAATGTCTCGACTAGCCTTGATGACCGGGAGCAGGACATCATGTGTCACCTCCACTCTCCTCGTGTTATGGCGGTCCTCGTAGGCCAGAAGCCGGCGATCGACAAGCTTATTAAGAATTGGCTCCGTCACATCCGGCCGGGTAAGCGCATCATCGAGAGCGCAACTGTTGCGATGGCCGCTCGCGGTTAGGAGTTTGTCCTCGACGAAAGTTCGCACGCCCGCGGGAAAGTCTTTGAGCGTCTGCAGATAAAAATCCTCCAGAATTTTTTCCTGTTCGAGGTCGAGAAGATCCGGCGTGATTTTCGTGTCCAGCCCGCGTCTTAGGCGTCGCTCGTTGAGCTGCCTCAATACCAAGCTGAGCAGAGCAGGGGCCACAGTAATTTCGACGCCGTCGCCGCTTGCACCTGCGCCGGCGACATATCTTATGATGCGATCCTCAGCGCCCTTTGCGAGCAGCGACTGTACCAAGTGCGACGACTTCGCGCGCCTGTTGTTCCCCCATCGGTCGCAGGCGCAGACGATTCTGGGCCAAGGCGCGAAACTTCGAACGGACAGAATCAAGATCTCCGAGATAATCTTCCCGCATTGACAGGAGGACGTTGAGCGCTACGGGTTTAAAACTGAACTCCTTTGCGCGTGCAGGGTCGTTGCGCAGCGCAGCGGGCGGGCGGTTCTCTACGAGATCGGCGAGTTCGCTTATGAACTCCGAGCCACGTCGGGTGCGATCCGCCGTCTCGCGTCCGAGAGTGAAGAATTCCTCAAACTGGTCGAAGGCGAGAACGGGAGTGACGAGATCGTTACGCCGACTCCAAAAGTGGCTGTCTAGTCGGTGAAAATATTCCCACAGCGTGTCGGCCGGTTGCGGATGAGGCGCATCCACTCGCGCCCCGGCAGCGGCTGCGCTAATGGCCTCAAAGATCTGCCTCGCGAGAGGGCCAGCGCCCTGCAGGTAATCGAGCCGAATGGGGACGGGGAGATAGTCTTCAGCTCGCAGCGCCGGGAACAATCCGGCTTGAAGAAGCGAACTTTTGCCAAGGCCCGAAATGCCATAAAGTAACGTGAGCGTATCGCGTCGCACTAGACGGAGTAATTGCTCGACCTCATCGCCGCGGCCGGCAAAGAACTCACGATCGCCTTCGGTAAAGGACGCAAGCCCAATCCAGGGGTGCTGCGAATCGACAAGCTGCGCTGTGGAGCAATTCATTGGGCGGCAGCCTTCAGGCGCCGTTCGCGAACGATAGTTGTCAAGGTTTTGATAAAGTCATCCTGGGGCTGGCCACCGGCAGCGCGAGCGTAATGAAACTCACGGAAGCCGCTAAAGGTGACAGCCCCTTCCGCCGTGTTGTCGACAATCACGGGGTGAATGAGGCGTGCGCTCGCTTTGTCCATGTCTTGGAGACGCTCCAACGCGCGGTTCCATTCGCGGATGAAGATGCCTTCATCCCGCTTATTACTGTTTGCGGAGATTACAGGTACAAAGACGTCACAGGTGGCAATGTTCCGTTCGATGACGGGCCACCACGGGTCACCGGACTCGAGGCGTGCCTTGTCAAACCACACGTCCAATCCCGCCCCTCCGAGGCTGGTTTTGAGCCGCTCTACCGCGTCCCGGTCTTCGCTGGCATAGCTAACAAAAACAGCCGGAGGCTTCGCGGACATCGTCGGGCCCAAAGATTCGGGTGCAGCGGAGGGCTTGTCTGGGAAGGCGTGCCACTTTTCCGCGAGTTGGTTCACAAAGTCGATTGGATCCGCCATGCGAAAGGACTTGGTCTGCGGGCTGAAATTTTCCAGAAAATCGCGTAGATGCGTGTCCGTGACGACTGCTCCGTCAGCGAGAAATTCCCGGGCGTCGTTTCCACTGTAGAGTCGGTCGCGGCGGGCGAGGCGAACGAAAAACCGCATTAGCCAATCGGGATGTGCGTTGCCGACCAGGAGCAGGCGCTTATTGCGCAACTCGTCGAATAGGTTGGCGAGGCGCATAGACATGGACTCCTCGTGGAGTTTCCAAATGAACTCGAGGGTGTCCTCGTCAATGAGCGCGCTATCTGGAATCCCTGAGATTCTGCCGAATAGATGGAAGACCACGCGGTGCGGCGAGCGGGCATAATCGCGTGGAATATCTGCGGGGGTGGAATTCGGCGAGTAGCCGAAAACATGGTCGGGCGGTGAGCCGAGCGCCGTTGCCAGGAGTGAATCAACCGTTGTGCTGAGGAACAGCCGTAGCGGCTCTATCGTTGCGAGCTTGCGGAGCGGTTCCGGGATAGGCGTCTGGCCATGTGAATCTTGCAGGTGGTTGAGAATTTCGAACGCTTTCAGATTCACGTCGTCGCGGGAGTTCTGACGGTTGGCATTAAGATAGGCGGCGACTACTTGGTCGATGCTGGCAGAAGGATCGCACTCGATTTCCAATTGGGTCGCGAGCTGCGCAGCAAGGTATTCGTAGAGCAGTTGCTCGCGTCCATCGATCTGAATGCGAAGGAGATCACGTCCGACAATTGGAATGACCACGCCCTTGGCGATGGCCTGCAAAAGCTTGCTCCACTGCTTCGAGTCGTCAGGCATTGCGAATCTCGATAATAACTCCGTAAGGTTTCTCATGAGAAGGAGCAAATTGCAACTCTCCGTAAGAGCAAAGCGCTATTCGACCGCGGCGCGGACATCCCATTAGCTGCGGTGGATTCGCCGAGTGATCTTTGGAGTTGCCGGTGGGGTTGTTAAAAAGGCCGTCGGCTCCATTGGTGGTGTTGGCGAATCCGGAGGTGTTGCTCTGGAGCGCTCGATCGCCAACGGCGCTGTTGTTGTTGCCAACACTACCAAGTTTTCAGCAGGAGAAAAATTATTCTTGAACGCTCCTCGACTTTCTGAGACAAAGCTCGACGAAATGGACAACAGGACACTCTACTGCGTGGTGGTGGCGCCGGGCATCAACTCGGATAACCCCTATTCGTAGGGGAGCACACTTCATGTGCAGTCTAATTAAACCCTAAACCATAGGAGGACATAGTATGCCTTGGGACCTTACAGGCAACAACGGCACCGATCAGGCTACCAATTTCATTGGGACTACGGATGGGCAGCCTCTCATAATCAAGACAAACGGGACGGAGATAGTGCGCATTAATGCCAACGGGAACGTAGGCATAAGGACGGCCGCTCCCGTAGCTCAACTGCATATTAGCAGCGAGGTTTATTCGCCGCCAGTGCAACCCGAGCGACAACAGCTAAGAATCGAACCTGGCAGGCTTTTTTTCCCAGCTGCCAAGCCTGAGGTTTCTGTGACTAGGCGTTTGCACGATTCGGGAGGGAATGTGACTGAAGTAACTGACTTTACTATCGCAGCTGGTAAGGTCGGGGTCGGCATCGCGAATCCTAATAGCGCGCTAAGCGTAGACGGCGTGATAGAGACGACGTCAGGGGGAGTTAAGTATCCGGACGGCAGCGTTCAGATAACCGCAATGCTCCAAGGCCCCCAGGGGCCTATTGGCCCACAAGGACCCCCAGGACCCGTCGGCCCTCCGGGTGCGTCGCCACCCCCTCAGGTCGTCCTAAAGTACGGGTCCGACAGGGGAAGGGGCTATCTGGGTGCAGGGCACTCAGTCTCCGAGGGCTGCGGCAGGGGCTATCTCGGTGTTGGGTCCTGCCGGAAGTCAGCTTGTTGTGTTATCCGGGTCACCCGGGGATCCTAACAGTGGATGCATAGGCGTCACCGATCATGGCGGCGCTTATCATGCGGCGATGTACTCTGAAAACGGCAAAGGGCATATCTCGGTGCTGAGTCCTAACGGACGTCCGATGGTTGATTTAACCGCGTCAGCCGATCTTAACAGTGGATACATAGGCGTCACTGATTATACAGGTATACCTCTGGCGGCGATATACGTTCAAAACGGCAAAGGGTATATCACGGCGAATGTTAAGCAGTTTTGCGTCCACCACCCGGAGCGCTCCGACATGGATATTGTATATGCATGCCTCGAAGGGCCTGAGGCCGCAGCATACGTGCGAGGCACGGCTCGCTTGGCCAACGGACAATGCACTATCCCATTGCCAGATCACTTTGTGTGTGTCGCAAGCACTGAAACCATGACGGTACATGTCACGCCACTCTCGTCTGACTCTCTGGGCCTCGCAGTTATAAGAAGGAGCCCGAAAGTGTGGTTGTTAAAGAGCTCAATGGAGGAAAAGGTAACTATCAATTCGATTGGGAAGTAAAATGCATCCGCAAAGGCCACGAGGAATACCAGCCCGTCCGTGCTCGCGATAAAAGGCCTTTACCCCGAAGTCGATGATTAGCGATAAGACTTATTTAAACGTGGTATTCAGATCATCTATGGCGCCGCCCGGCAGGTACGGTGCTCCGCTTTCGAACCTGAGAAGGGAAATTGAAAGGTCGATAGTTAGATGTTCGCAAGAATAGCCAGTCACTGTTTGAAGCTCAAACATGCTGAGTCGTGTGCGTTTTTGCCATATATTTTAAGTAGTCAAACTGGGGTCATCTCCTTTTCTGATTTTTTGATACCTCCCTGTGGATAACGACATGGATTGGGATGAGATCGTCAGACTTGCGCAGGATGCCTTCCGCATCGCTGTGAATGAGTGGCTCGGAAAGGCGCGGATTCAGGGGGGAACAGTGCGTGGGCCTTCCGCCGTCCTCACTCCGGGATCGCTGGTCAGCGAAACGAACATCGAAATGCGGATGGTTCAGATCCTTGCCAACTCGCGCATGCCGCAGGATATTGCAACGGATCTGGCGAGGGTCCTGGCGAATGCGTGGAACGAATGGGCAGCAGGGTTTCAGATTCATATTCCTACTGCGTACCCCTCGTTTGCGGCCGTTCCCGGACGGTTCGCCGCGCCGAAACCCGCGAATGAGGCACCCTTACTTTCCCAGGGCAGTTCTAGTGGGGAAGTCTCTTTGAAATCTCCGTTCCTGGCGAATCGGCTGGCCACACGTATTCAACAATCCCCCGCAACCAAATTAACTGGAGGAAATCCCCAACAGGCGATGGAGAGCCTTGCGAAGTGGGTCAAGGGCAGCTTCAACGAGTGGAAAAATGGAGCTAGAATAGTCGGCTTGATCGGAAAAGGACCAGTGCCTACGTTTGCACCTCCCTATGTGCCGGTGGGGCCCGTTATCGGGGGAGAAAATGTCAGCGCGCCTGTCCTGTTTGCCGGTCCGGAATTCGGCAAAGTAGTCATCTAGCACAGTGCTGTAATTGAGAGTTCTGCTCATAAATCCGCCATCACCGGAGCAACTCGGTTCGCCCCTGCTCGGATTGCAATACGTTGCGGCCTCCTTGCTGGTTCACGGCTGCGAGGTCCGCATCATCGACGCGGCTGCGCGCCACTTTGCGTACGACTCCGACTGGATTGTGAACGAGGCCTGTTCATTCGCTCCCCGAATCATCGGCGTCAGCCTTTTTACCCGATGGGTGTGGCACGCCTATGGCCTGGTCGAGCGGCTGAAGAACGGCTTCTGGATCCTGATCTCCGGTGGAGCACACACGACTGTTCGACCCGAAGAAACTCTCGATCGAGGATTCGACGTCGCTCTCACCGGAGAAGCTGAGGTCACTCTGACCCGCGTTGTGGACTGGTTGAAAGGAAAGGACGACCTAGGATCGATTCCGGGATCGGTATTTCGCAAACCTGATGGCGGCATCGGCTACGGCCCCCCCTCAGTATTTGCGGATAGGCTAGATGAACTTCCGCCTCCCTATCTTGCGCAATCACTGTTCGATTCGCGCTGGTACGATCCTTCCGGACCAGAGACGGCGCCTGGGGGGATTCTTACCAGCCGCGGTTGCCCGGCCCGTTGTACCTTCTGTGCCAACGTCGTGACGGGGCGCTCGTTCCGTTATCGATCGGCAGAGAATGTGACGGCTGAAATCAACGCCTGGCACGAACGATGTGACATCAGCTACTTTCCAATCTGGGATGATGCCTTTACCGCAAATGTCTCGCGGCTCATCCAACTCTGTGCCGCAATGGAAAGAGACATCCACTTTCCATTCACCTTTGGTGCCATCACGCGGGCCAATATGGTGACTCGCGACCTGTTGCGGGCCATGCGCCGGGCCGGTCTAATGCATGTCAATTTTGGCGTTGAGAGTGGTGATGACGGAATTCTGAGAGCGATAAAGAAGGGCCTGCGAACGGACCAAGTGGTGCGGGCTCTCGAATGGGCCAAGGAAGAGGGCTTGGTTACGGCGTGCAACTTTATGCTGGGCTTTCCGCAGGAAACCCCTGTGGAATTGGAAAGGACTTTGCGCTTCATGGAGCGGATCGCACCGATGGTAGATGCGTTCAGCACAATGGGTGTCGTGGTACCGTTCCCGGGGACTCCGATTTATGAGGAATATCACTTCCTGAACGGTTTCACGAACTGGTGGCTTCGTCCCGAATACAGCTGCTACTTGCCGCCTCCGCCTATGGAGGAGGCGGATCGCTATTATCGTTACTATGTCGACGATGCCAATATGGAATTGGATTTCTTCCGGTACCGCCCGGAAACGAAGCAATGGATCCGGGATTGTTTACGGTTCAAAGCCGAGCATAATCTGAAGCGTATGGGCCTCCTGCCTGCCCTGGGGGTGCGATGAGGGGTTGGGAGGATCCGGAAACCGCGGCGTACTACGAGACCTTTTGCCGCAGCCATTCCCGTTATGTCCGAGCCAACCATGCTCTTGTCGCGCACGCGCAGATTGCGCCGGGGATGCGTGTCCTGGATGTCGCTGCGGGAACGGGCAGGACCGCCGAGGTAGCCTTGCGATCCCTAGGCAAGAGTGGCCGCGTGTTGTGCTTCGAACCACTTGCCGGAATGCGGGCTGAGGGAATGGCGCGTGTCACGGACAATCGAGTAAACTGGAGCGCAGTCCTACCCGAGGTGGGAGAATCGTTCGACCGGATTCTCTGCGGCGCGTCGATCTGGCTGTTGCATCCGTTGTCGGAGACATTCCTGATTCTGGCAGGCTTACTTTGCTCCGGTGGAGCGCTCTGCTTCAATATTCCAGCCCTCTATTTATTGGAGCCCGATGAGCCCGGTGGTGGCAGTGATCCATGGTTGCTGTCGCTGCCGGAACTATTGTTCGTCCGTTCGAATTCGACGCCATTCGGGCAATTGATCGAACCACAGGTGCCAGCCCCACTCAGTCACGGTTCGATCGCCACGTGGTTGAATGCCGCGGAGTTGCGGGCCGAGGAGTGGTCATTCCGCGTGCGGATGACTCAGATCGCGTATGCGAATTGGCTGAAGATTCCTGTCCTGACCGAACACATGTTGGGCGAATTGACTCCAAAGGCAAGAGCGGAACGGATCGATGAAGCATTGCGATCGGTGGATTGTTTGTCATGGAAATGGGAGCAATGGCGAGGCTGGACGGCATGGAAGGAACAGACTCGATGAAGACGCGTCCCCTCGAGGATTCCACGCCGCTCATCGAAAATCCAACGCAGCTCCGGCGACAGGCGGACCGCGACGGTTTTGTCTTCTTTCGTGGGCTGGTACCCGATCATCTCGTTTTGGCGCTGCGGCGTACTATCCTGGATTATGCGAGCCTGGTCGGTTGGCTGGATCCTAGCGATGGTGTTAGAGAAGGGCGAGCCATGCCCGGAAAGCGGATCGGGTATTATCAGGACCCCGAATGGGTGAACTTGCAGGTGCACGTGCAGAATCGCCCAGAGATATGGGCCCTCGGCCAAGCCGCTGCCATCCGCTGTGCGCTTAAGGCAGTGGATAGCCAATCGAGCTGCTTATCCCTGGTAGACTGCCAATACATGCCGCGTTTATTCACCACACGTCGATATGGTCACACAACCGCATCAGGATGCCTACTACGTCCGCATGATCGAGGACTTCTGGACGGTATGGGTACCGCTTGGAGATTGCCCGCGGGAGCTCGGCCCCCTGGCGCTCCTCGCCGGTTCCCACCATGGCGGCCTGATGGAGCATTCGTGCCTGGGAGTCGTTGACGAAGGCGTCACGGTGCCAGACGACACGGTTTGGAGTACAACTGATTTCAAGTCCGGCGACGCTGTCCTATTCCAGCCATACACTCTGCATTGCTCTCTGCCCAACCGAAGTGGAGACCGACTGCGCTCGTCCGCGGATTTCCGCTACGGATTCTGGAGGGAACCGGCTGCGATGGACTGGCGGGCGGCGTCGCCCGCGGATTTACACTTTTAGGTCTTGAGCCCCCCAAATTGAGCAGTAAAACCCAAGACTTAAAAGTGAAAACTGGGAGTTGATAGAGCATGGAGACAATTGAGCGACGGATGTTGTTTCGGCGGTCGGTCTTAGGCCGCACAGACCATTCACTTGCCCTTCGTGCTTCCTGCGCTCTCCCCAAAAAGAGGAGGAGGATCAAATGCTAATTCCAAGTGACAAACCGAGGAGGTCAGACTTCGTAGGAAAAATTGTAAAGGACCCGCAAAAACGTGTCGGACGTCAGGACATCCCGGTTGGAGCGCAACCGAATGCCTTAGCGTTTGACGGAACCAGCATTTGGGTCACGAATTATGGAAGCAACACTGTTTCAAAGTTATTGGCTAGTGATGGCTCTATACAAGGAACATTCCCTGTAAGTGGCGCACCAATGGCGGCTGTTTCGGTAGGGACTGTTATATGGGTCGCGAGTATGAGTTCAGATTCGCCGGGCGGTATTCTCACGGCGTTAGATCCCGGTGGCAATATCATTCGAACGCTGCCCCTACAACAGCAACCTATAGCATTGACTTCGCTTCAATTTGATGAGCCGGACCCGATTCTCTATTTCGTGGACATGAATAGCGATAAGTTGTTCAGAATGGATCCCACTACTGGCGTAGTGATTGTTCTTGGCACAATTGGCGGACTGTTCCCGCAAGCTCTGCTCTTTGACGGAACAAACATCTGGATTAGCAATGCATCCGGCAATACAGTGAGCAAGATGGATCCGTGGGGTCGTCTCCTAGGTACTTTTCCGGTAGGCAAAAATCCAGGTGGGCTGGCCTTCGATGGAAACAATGTCTGGGTGCCGAATTTTGACGACAATACGGTCACTAAGCTGCGCGCCAACGATGGTCAGATTCTACAAACGATCGCGACGGGAACCAACCCGCGTGGGATAGTGTTCGATGGCGCCAACGTCTGGGTTGCGAACTTCGGCGATAACGCGCTAACGAAAATAGGAGCTAGTGACGGTGCGGTGTTAGACACTTCCGCCACAGGATTGAGTCCCGTGGTGTCGTGTTTGACGGCGCCCATATCTGGGTCACAAACTCGGGTTCCAATACCGTTAGCAAGTTCTAGCGTAGTGAGGAAATCTGAGCAGCGCGTCTCGATCACATCGGCCGCTGTCATCGTAAACGCGAATCACGGCATCACGTCTGCGGCTGTAAAACTTTGCATAGCTGATTGCGGTTGGCTCGCGATATCACAGCCTGGCGACACCAACGCATCGGTGATCAGATCGACTGTCGATAAACGAGTTTTGGGGAGCGATAGCCGTCGACTTCGTCGCTAATTTAACCGGTATCAAAATCCTTCAATTTCAACCGGAACCAGGCGGCCCCGGTCGGCGAAACACCCAAGAAAATGAAAAGCCCATTTACGAAGTCCGGCCGCGTAAGAATAAACCTGGTGTCGGTTTGATCTTCCGAGGCGCTGGCATTGGGTCGCCCGTGGAATGGCCAACCAAATGCGAATCGGTAAGGACATCGGCTACGCGAAGCCGTCGACAGGGCAAAAAAGAAGTGCTCGTCACGGTTTGACACCAAAATAGACGTAGCTCGTTAGAGGGTGACAGTAATTGTGATGGTCTCGGAAGCGGTTCGAAATGTCATGGTTAAGTTGAGCAAAATAGCCTCGGATCATGGAGCAAACGCTATTAGCTATCAAAAATCCGGGACGGAGATACGTTTCCAGTTTCTCAGAATACGAGAGGCGATTCGACGGACCCAGCTTTCGCATTGACAAGCTGGCGACCTTTTATCACGCTCGCACCCGATACAATAGATCTGAATCCGGTGGAGGGTAAAGAGGCGTATTTCCCCGTGGCTTCTTCCTCGTTTTCAGACTGGCAGCCAAATGGTCAACTTTGCCGGGGAACAAAATCATACCACAAACCACCAAATGGCAGCGCATCGGAAATCAGATCGATGCCACGTGTATCTTTAAGCGGGCGGACTCCATAGACCCTCCTCTCCTATGGACCCGGTCAGACGACGAGAGCCATCCGCTGACAGTAGAGCTCGGCGACGGTGCGCCTGATATTGATTGGTCCTCCCGGCAAGGTGGGCGCGAGCGCCAAGCGGTAGATGCCTAATCCGGAGAACGTCACGCTCCCGAGTTGGCTTTGCAGATCTGGGGACAGGAAGACTACTGAGCCAGTTTTCTCCTGCGTGTCGTCGTTCTTGCCTCGGACCACGAACTGATCGTGCCAGTCCGCCCAAGTCTTGGAACTTTGTTCCTCGACGAGGACACGAAGGTCGGGGAAATCTATGGTGCTCTCCTCGCCGTTTGTAATCGTCAACGCGCTAACGCTGCTCACCCTAGTGGTGTCGAGGCCTTCGATGTTGAGGCGGAAGTTCGATGCAAGCCAGGCTTTCTTCTGCGTCAACGCCAACCCCGCGACGGGGCCGGAGGCATTGCGCAGGTTCGTCGCCGTTGGGGACAGCTGAACGGCCAGCGCGCAGGCGGTCTTCGACATGGCGTCCACGGCAGGGACGGTCGTTGCCGAGATGACTGCGTTCTCGAACTGGAGTTCCGTCGTGGCCTGGAAGTTCGCGTCCACTGCGATTAGCGAACCGCTCTTGGCTATAGCTTGCCCTTGCCAGAACTCATTAACCCACTCGTAGACGAGCTTCTGAAGGGAGAAGTCTAGGAACAGTTCGATGGGTTCTGGCGCTGGAGCTCCGAGCCGCTTGTGGACGAAGGCGCCGCGCGGCTCACGAACGACAGGCGCGCTAATGGTGCCGCCTTGTGGTGATGTGACTAGACCGCAAACGACACCCTCAAGTATGAAGACGAAGCGATCTCCTGTGGTATCCCCCGCGAACGGTGCGGTCATCCCGTGGAACAAAGTAAGAGGCATACTACAGCGTAGGCACGCTTACAACCGCTCCCGCGGCCTGTCAAAGGGGAATAGAATCCGTGATGCCTCCGGATTGCTGCATTTGGGAGCCGTGTGAGTCGCGTTTAGAGTGAACAAAGTTCGTTATCGGTATGCAACATTGTGAAAACGTGTGCAACTCGTTAGTCTTGAATTACAAAGCAGCTGCCTATCTGCGAGGCTGCGGGCGCAAAAGCACGGAAAGGTGAACTAACCGCACCGACTCTTTACTTTTCGGCAGGCGAGGCATGACCTATTTCGGGCATCGACGCGAGAAGAACGTTCGTCAACTCCTGACATTATGGTCGGTCTGTAAAGACTCGAGCGCTAATTCCATAGCCGCGATGAACAGAGACTCCTCTACTCACTTATCGGACGCCTTGCTCGGCTCCTGCTTGCTGAAGAAGTGCCTGCCGCGCTTGTGTAATTCGCTTCAAAGCCTCGGCGTCACCAACTGCGAGATTTTCCGCGTCGTCGAGTGTCGGGCTCAGTAGAGTCTTGCCGGCAACAAAGGGACAAGGCTCTATTGCGGAAAAAATTCCGGACGAGGAATTGATCTTACGACGCTCCTGTACCCTGAAGCGCGACCCCCGCCCCCCGGATGCCACGCATAATGTTCACGGGAGTTTGATGCAACGGGGAAGGGGATCGGCGAGCTTGCAAACCAGTAATGGTCAAATCTCCGGCTCCCAACGGAGTTTGACTCCGTGGTGCAAACCGGCGATCGGCGCCAGTTGATTTCGTGTCAGATGTTACAGCTACCGTTCATCACAAACGAAGACCGTGTTCCACCGACAGCCCGCTTCTTTACAAAGCGACCATGACGCATGGCCAACGTCAAAGGAGCAAAGCGACCATCCAGTTGTGATCTTCAGCTTGGAGATCGAAGTATTGTGATTCCACGCAGCGAAGCCCGACCCACATCTGATTGAATCCGTGAATCAGTCCTGCATCTCGGCTATGAATTTCATCTTCCTCGAGAACAACACTTCGGGGTCCAAGTACAATCCGACTTGAGTTCTTCCGACAAATTCGGTTATTGAGTAAATATCGTCAGCGCAGACCTCAAGCCGAACCTTAACAACTTCTGTCAATTTACCGAGGAACTCCTTTTTGATGATCCCATTTTTCTGGACGGTGCTGGGCTGTAGTGTGTTAGGGGGGAAAAACGCAGTGCAGGAGAACCCCTCCTCAGTCAAGTGAATATCGGAAGTGGTGGCCAGGGCAACAGTGAGCCCGGTTGCTGAATACGGAACACCTTCAATAAAGTAGCGTACCAGCCCGATGAAATACTCTCGCTCTTCGCCTTGATTGAGCTTTGCTATCATCATCTTTAGCGCTTCGTCGCGCTCCGCGGTATCATTCATATATTCACCTTTTACCTCTCATGGTTCAGCTTCAATCTTCCGCACTTTGGTTTAAGTCACGCGCCAATGAAGCTTGCGCACTCCCGGTGACTGTTTTCGCGCTGTGGCACAACTCATGGGGTTGAGCCTCGAATTTTGGGCGCTTAGGGTATCAATTGTAATATCTTTGTATCAATTTAGCGTTGTATATTCGTAATAAAATAGAGAAAAGGAGCGAAAAAAATGCAACATCCATTCGATCCCGGTTATGGTAAAGAACCTTTCCTGACCTTGGTCCGCGGGTATCCTGGAGCGGACGTGTACCCCTTCGACCAATTTCGCGTGGAGTGGGGGCCCATCTTCCACCGCGGTCTGTTAGACGGCTCCGCACGAGTATTGATCATCGGCCAGGACCCGGCACAGCACGAAACTATCGTCAGGCGCATCCTTGTGGGCGAAGCGGGACGGCGAGCCCAGGGTTTTCTGGCAAAACTGGGCATTACAACCAGTTATGTGTTCATTAACACATACCTCTACAGTGTGTGGGGTTCCGTCAAAGCCGCCACGAGAAAAAGCCCGCAGCTCGTTGGGTATCGCAACCAATGGATTGATGCAATTATGGACGGCGGCAAAGTGGAGGCGGTGGTGACGCTGGGCACAGCAGCAGCGGAGGCCTGGGAGCTTTGGAAGGCAACGCCTAACGGGCTGGCATCTAATGTCACGTTTGCGGCAATCATTCATCCGACGCAACCGGAAAGCTCTTCGAAAAATGACAAGACCAAGAAGGCGCTGGCGACAAAAAAGATGCTCGCCAACTGGAACATCGGACTTCAGACGCTATCAGCCGCGATCGCGCATCCGGACACCGTCATTCCGCTAAACCTTTACGGGGAAACGTGGGCCGATGGTGATCGGGTACCGATGCCGGAAGGAGATTTTCCTGCCGGATTGCCGGCGTGGATGCATGAACAGGATGGCTGGGCGGCGCGCAAGGGAAATGATGATCTTGCAAAGCGCCGAAACATCACCATCAACGTTCCGAAAGGGACAATCCCTTGAGTGTCGCACGCAATTGGTTTCCCTTGACCGGAGCGGTCACCCGTTCCCGCGCTGCGATTGTTGCCGCTTCCAAGAAGAAAGGCCCGATTGATCCGCTTTCGGGTCCTAAACTCGCTCTGGCGGGACGCGTGGTCACCATGAACGACACGTTTTCAACCAAGAAAGATGCCGTCATTTATATTGACAAGGGCAGCATTGTTGCGGTGCAAGACCGCGTGAAGCCCGCTCCAGCAGAGTTCGCCGACGTGACCATTGTTGAAAGCGGTGGGACGATTTTCCCCGGGCTGATCGAGCTGCACAATCACCTAAGTTATAATGCGCTTCCACCGTGGGCGCCGGTGCCGAAGCGTTTCGAAAATCGCGGACAATGGCCGAATCACCCGGACTATCGACCGCTGGTCAGTGGCCCCATGACCGTGCTTGGACAATATAAGGACGCAAACGGCAAGTATGCGATGCTGGCGCCGCTGGTTCGTTACGTCGAATGCAAATGCCTCCTAGGTGGAGTCACCACCAGTCAAGGAGTCAAGCTCTCAAGCAACGCAGGCATCCAGCGCTTTTACCGCGGGATTGTCCGTAACGTGGAACAGACCGACGAGCCGGACTTGCCCGAAGCACAGGCACGCATCCCTGATCTTATAGCTAAAGACGCCGCGCATTTCCTAGCCCGATTAAAATCGGAGGAAAGCTGCTTTCTGTTGCACCTTAGTGAAGGCGTAACGGACCCCGCTCATCCGCTTTCCGCAGCGAGAAAGCATTTTCTCGCGCTTGAAATCGCTCCGAACGAATGGGCATTGAGTAAGACATTTACCGGCATCCATGCCGCCGGTCTTCTTCCGGCCGACTTCGATGTAATCGCGAGCTACGGCAGTTCGATGGTCTGGTCGCCGCTCAGCAACCTGTTGCTATACGGCGATACGGCACGGGTGGACGCGGCCAAACGCGCAGGCGTCCTGATCGGTCTGGGTAGTGACTGGTCCCCCACCGGAAGCAAAAATCTCCTTGGAGAACTGAAGGTGGCGTGGCTTTACAACCAGGAAAAACTCAATGGATTGTTCAAAGCCCGGGAAATTGTGGCCATGGCTACGCGCGATGCCGCGCGAATCTTGAAATGGGACAAGGTAGCCGGAACGATCAAGGCGGGAAGTCGCGCGGACCTACTTGTTATCGACGGCATTGCCACTGATTCTTACAAGGCGTTGTTAAAAGCCCGTGAAACAGACGTAAGACTGGTGATGATTAACGGCGTTGCCCGCTACGGTTGGCCCGATCTGATGACCAAACTTGCTCCGGAGGACCAGACCGTCACGGTCGGCGGAGGTACGCGACGGCTTTTCTTGAAACAGGAAACTGCCGATCCTGATGTCGGCCAAGTTTCTCTGAGCACGGCCACCGAATCACTGCGCACTGCCCTCAAGGAGATAGCCAAACTGCGAAAGAAACCGAGAAGCCGCAACATGCGATCGCTGCACGACGAGTGCTCGATGCGCCATCAGCCCCGGTCTGGTCCTTGGCGCTCGATGAGATTTGTTCTTGCGGTGTGGAACTGGCGCCGCGATTGCCATTTGCGGGGCCGCGTGACTTTACCGGTCCGAGGCGTGCCCCGCGTGTGGTCGCTAAGGCCGCACCACCGTTATCTGCAATATTGAAACCAATCAAGATTGATCCGCTGACTGTCGCGGATGACGCCAATTTTCTTAGCCAGATGAAACTACAACCGAATGTCCCAAACCCGATCAGGGACGGTTTAGGCGCGCTTTACTGAATCACTTTACTACCGCTGCAAACTGGACTCCACGCCGCGTTTGAATCGCTGCCGATGGCATATTTGAAGCCTCGCCCCTTCGGCTGCCCTCCGAAGCAGTCCACGACAGACTTGACGGCGTCCGTCTGAAAAGCCTGTTGTTTGAATTTCAGCTTCATCCCTTAGATCGTCTTGACCTCGGTCTCGGGGCTAAGGAGCTTGAAGATTTGCTCCACGTTGATTTTTACACTGTCGCTGTCGTAACTGCTGTCGCGGAAAACCGCCCGCAGTGGTTTGTGCTTGGCCAGTTCCTTGACAAGTTCTTCGTTCACCTTCGCGTCGAAGCAGGCGGCGAGAGCGTTGCCAGGACCAGCACCGACCGATTTCGTAGTTCGTAATACTTGATTACTGCGAGCGCGGTGAATGTCTTTCCAAGTCCGACGCTATCGGCAAGGATACAGCCGTTGTAGGTCTCCAATTTGTTGATAACGCCAGTGACAGCATCTTTCTGGAAGTTGAACAGCTTGTTCCAAACCAGGCTATCCTGATAACCGGTGCGGTCGTTCGGCAGAACGTCGGCGCTAATGTCCTCCAGGAATTCGCTGAAGATGTTGTAGAGCATCACGAAGTAAATCCGCTCTGGGGAGTTTTCCTGGTAGACGGAGGCGATGTGGTCGCACAGCCGCGCGGTTACATCCTCAAGCTTCTCCGGGTCGTTCCAAATCTGATCGAATAGCGAGAGGTAAGTCGTGGTGAGTGGTTGCTCGTCTATTCGGTTAACGAAGTTAGAAACGGCGTTGCCCTTCTCGTATCCAAGATCAACGGCGGTAAATCCGTGGAGCGGGAGATAAACTGACTCGCTGCCGTTGCCGCTGATTGCGGCGAACTGCTGCATCGGTGCCCGGCCACGGTTGGAACGGAAAGACGCTTTGGTGCGCATCCAGTCAGAACACTCTTTTGCGATTGCCTTTTGTGTAAGTTCGTTCCTAAGCCGCACTTCAAATTCACTGCCGTAAAGACTCCGTTCCCGTTCGAGTTTCGGAATATGGAATTCGCGGTGTTCTTTGCGCAGTCGGTCTGTCACTTCGCCAGGAACGAACGTAGGCGAAGTAAAAATGAACTGCAGAGACTCAATCTTCTCTAATTCGGACTTGAGAGCTTCGAACGCATAAATCGAGAAGCAAGACGCTGCGATCCTGAGCTTCGCTCCTGCTGCGATTGTTTGCTTCAGACTGTCGCCGAGTAGGTGACTGACGTTGTCAATTACTTCCATCTCGATTTCATCCTGGCGAAGTTGGCGTTGCCGCGCGGGCCGAGGGCCGAACTGCCAGCGCGCATCATCCTCTTTGCGGAATCAGTGGGAGTCGTTGCAAGGCAGGTTGGCAAAAACGAAGTTTGCTTGCAGATCGGCATGGAAATCGCGCCGCCAGCGGGGAGCCACAGCTTCTGCTCAAAGCCGATGTTCGCAGAGGAGTTCTTTTTGTCGTTATTCGAACGCGCACGAGCCATCAGTCGGGCGAGGTTAATCGAAACTTTTCCCGATGAGAAGCGCCAAAAGCGACTAGTGGGAAGCATGCTGTTGCACTCGACACGCTTCGATGTTGACCGACCTTACCGATCAGCTGCGCTTAACTGTCTAAACGTGACACCAGAATTATCCATGCCCAGCATCCGTTTGCGGATCGAGTACGGCCCTGAGGGAGGCGGTGATCCAAAGGCAATTGAGGTGTACGCGGCGGGAGTGGTGAGGGAATTGACTTATGAGGCTATGGATGAGGTGCTCAAAGCTGATATTTCGGAAGCAGAAGTCGCGGCGATCACACGGCTTTTGGACACGCTGGATCTCAGTCTGGACCACATTCCCTGTAGCCTTGCGGATTCAATTAGCCTGTCCTACGACGCCAAGGGAGAAGCGAAGTCCTTTTGGGGCGAAATGGGCTCGCATCAATTCGATAATTTACTCGAGATTTGGATTGCACTGGAGCGTCTGGTGAAGCGCTATTTCACTCCGCGATTTTATTGAACGGCAAGGGTGATGTTCAAATCCGCTGTGCGTGGATTTGCTAGTAAACACCACCGAAACCGAGCGGCAGACCGGTTAGTAATCGACGGCGCAGTTGGCGCGATAATGGAAGCTTTAACGAAGCTCCGCCGAAGTTTACTTACGTATTGGAACGAGGTACCGACGCGAGTGGCAACATGCTGTATCGGGAAGGGGAAGTCCGGTTCTTCTTTTTCCGCCGCATATCGTGCAAAGTTCTTCAGTATCCGGAAGAGGTCGCGTTGGGTCTCTGTTTCAAGCTTCGCAAACGTTTCCTGTTCGGCGTCTGAGAGATCCGCACGCCATTGCTTGGTCACCCATATCCAGAGTTCTTCAAATTCTTCCAAGTGCTCTGCGAGTGTAGCCTTCGGCTGGACTCGTGCGGCTTGGTCACTGCGCATCGGCTAGGCGACGGGCGACTAGATGGCCGACTTGGCGAAAGATGCAGTACACCAGCTTCCGCAGTTGCTCATGCCTGGTACCGGAGTGGGTGATTGCAAACTGTTCGGGCCAGTTCTGATACCCGCCGCAATAAAGAGGCCGGCATTCACTATCATTCAACTGACCAGCGCTTGCCCCTTCGGTTGAATAATAAAGAAAAGAACTATCTTCTTTCTTTTTCTCCTGCAGAAGCGGCGTTACTGACGTAAAGAAAATTGCGCCGAACTGATTCGTTTTTGGATTCCACGTGCCGGGCGCTCTAATTGCGTGAGGTCGAGAAGTGCCCTGGGACTCGTTCGGGAAAATTTCGCAAATCCCGCTTTTGATCTCGGCTCCAATCTCGTCGACAACTCGTTTAAGTAGCCGCACCCAATGTTCGACTGGGTGAAACTCAGCGCTGAACACGAACAGATGCCAACCTTCACTGCCGGACGTGGTCAGAATTAGAGAGAACTCTGGGCGCCGGCGTAAAATTTGAAACGCGGCGACCGCGAATGCTTTTGCCCGGTCGGCTCCGCCGCCGTGCGCGTCGAAGTCCATGGCCGCCCACCGACTCTGCCCACGACAGTTCCACGGATAGAATCCGATACCTACTTTGTTTTTGGCTCTGCCCGTGATGGTGTCCCAAGCCCACGTGATTCTTTTGTCGACGTCCGGGGACTTCGCTTTAACAAATCGTGGCGAGCCCTTGGAATCACAGTACACGTGCAGGAATTCAGTGGCCGGATTGCCATTTCGCATCAAGTCACAGAGGCGCACAAACTCATCTCGTGTCCAGATCCGGTCGGCCCGTGAACCTTCCCCGATCAGAACAGCAGTCGGCGCGAAGCCATTTATGTCGCCAATCATGGGAATGGGAGTTCCCATCTGCGTCTTCACATTCCGCCACCGGCGTCGGCGCTCGCCGTCTTTTTTTTTGCAGCTGCAGAACAGGGTGGGGGATTCATTAGGCAGAAAATTCTGAGTGCCCTTTTGGATCGAGGCTTTTTGCGGGGTCCGCGCTGCCGAGCCCCCCCGCCCCCCTGCTGCCGTTGACCTGGTGAAAAATGAAAATTCCGTAGCCAACTCGGTAGCAACAAACCGGCTTTGCTAGGGTAGCTAGGCCAAAACAGGTGACTGGTCGTCACTAAACCGTCTATTTTTTCATGTATTGCGCCGGTCGGAACCACCTGAGTCTCGCCCGTATTAGGAAGATTTTTCCGCTGGCTAAACGGGTTCTGACCGGCGATCAGCGCACGAACCTTAGCGAAACTGCTCGTATAGAATTCGAAATACTTCTTTAGTGCGTCCATATTCTGCCACGCGTGGCTTGTCCGTGGCGAGCCACAGTTGCATAAGCAACCCGAGATCACCGTCGTGCCTCCTGTTTTGGTTTTGCCGGTACGAGGAAATTATTTCTCCACTCATTTACGCCGCTTGCCGGGATCGCGATCGAGTTCTCCGCGCGGCAGTAGTAATCGCCGAACTTGCCATCGCGGATGTCGCGCAGAACGGATCGCTTATTCAGGCACGATCGGGCGGCGATTTCAGAGGGCTTGAACAGTTGCTCGACTGTGACGAGCGAATAGATCAAGTCGATCAATTCTGAGCGCGACTTGTGCGCAAGTGCCGTATCAACCTGCTCGCGTGTTTTGCCGCGTAGATACATTTTCGCGCTTCAGGTTCCGAGAAAAAAGAAACGCGCACAAAGTTTTGGCTTTCACCTAATGAAATTAGTTGGTGACAGTCAGAGACCGCGAGGTAAGAGGAGCGTTGCGGCGGACTATCTAGCACAAGAGTCGCCGATCAGCGCGAGCTGTCTATGTGACTCTGAAATAGTAGACGACCGGAACGGCAGTGATCCGCGCCACGGTTTGTCGTATCAACGGCTTTAATCTTGAGATTTGAAACTTGCCGTTTTCATCGAGTGCCTTCTTCATATTGCCGATTACGGGATCGGCCGCTAATCTGTGTGCCATTTTTCTCAACCCTGGATATACGACAACATTCGTCCACCGTTCGATAGCTTCTGCAGAATTGTCCAACTCGGGCAGCGCGAGAAGCTGTTCATTCGGCTTTATCACTTTAAGCAAATCGGGGGAAACTTGCGCTCTCTGCAGACGTCGCCGTTCAGCTGTCGCATCTGTTATGATACGAAGAATAATCTGCCTCAGTCGCGACCCCTTCGTTGTCGCAAACCGTGCAGATTCAATTGTGGAAAAGCGTTTTCGAAATGTCTCGTTCGCTTTTTCGAGCGCTGGGCGTTGTTTTTCTAGAATCGGCATCAACTCGCCCAAAAAATAAGCACATTGCTTGTCGCCGCGGCGCACCTGGCGGACGATTAAATGTACGAGACCGGCAACCTGCAGTAACGCCGCCTCTTTGGGAAATTTGCTGGGCCCAGGTTTACCGGCTAAACACGAGCGAAGGTAGTCGATGTGACGTGATGGCGGTATCACTACGCGCGGCTTGCGTCCTGAATGGCTCACACTCACGCGCTTGGACCAGGAAGTAAGTCGCCCATTCCGATCGTACGCAGCTGCCGATTTTGTAAGCGGTAGGCGTACCACATTTGTGTCGTTTGCACGTCGCGGTGTCGCAGAAAATCCCGCACTTCGAAGATCGTGGCGCCCATATCGAGTAAACGCGATCCTGCGTACCGACGCAATTCGTAGCTCGTCTTTGTTCGGTCTTTGATCCACCGCGAAATCCATTTTGAGTGGCGGCGATAAACAGCCTCGTGTCGTTCTGTCTGGTTTGCGCCAGGCACGAGATAGCCGTTAGAACACAGCGCCTGAAAACTTAGTACCTCGTTTAAAACGTCGGGGGCGATCGGTACCCAGCCTTCACAGCCTTTCGGAAAAAAATCCTCCTCGGGGCGATTGATGATGCCAATGCTGCCGTCGTTGATCCAATGAGTGCGGGCGTTCACGATTTCGATGTTGCGCAGCCCCAGACGAGAAAAAAATAAATGCGCCACGTATGCCCCAGGATCATCTCTGGCCAGACCCGGTGCGGCTGCTTCCATTGCTGCAAGCGCCTTCATGTCGAGTGGGCGAGGTAGCGATCGGTGCGGTGCTTCAACACTCTCACCACGGAATCTGGTCAAATCCGGAAGCTTCAATGCTTCATAGAATTTCATCTTTCGGAGCGCGACGATTGCCCGAGCCTGTCGGACGTAGCTCGCGGTAGAGATACGAACTTTCTGAACCACACTGGCTCGACTCGCGGGTGTTGCGCGCTTCTCGGCGCGCTCAAGCTGACGCTTCTCAAATTCACGGATCAGATTGGCTGTCAGAACTGAACTCGATTTTAGATCGGGATCGCCCCCATGAACCGTTTTTATGACCATCCGCAACGAGCGCACATTACTACGTATTGTTCCTGGACGTTGCGCAGCACGTTGCTTGTATTTCGCGATCAACTCACCGATTGTCGCATTGTCGTCGCGCAGCTTTAGGCGCACGGCGCTGCGGCCACTGTCAATCCAAAAGGATTTGATGATATCTGCAGCGATGCGTTTGGCGGCGCCAATCTCTTTTGTGCCCGTGCTCCGGAAGACCACGCGTCGTACGCCGTCGATTGCCGGCGGTGTAAACCGGATGTGCCAATCATTTCGCCCCGGTGGCGGCTTATGGAGATAAAACTTCCGCGTTGTGCACCGAACAGGGACGAGTAATTTCGGGTCCTTCACGGACCAAATGCTAACACAACGATACATTTCATGCTACCAATTTGCTACCGATTTCGAAGTGCATGAAAGTACACGCTTGTACAGCATTTGCCTTGGTAAAAGCCATTTGCACCGTTAGCTCAATTGGCAGAGCAAGTGACTCTTAATCACTGGGTTGCAGGTTCGATTCCTGCACGGTGCAGAGTTATTAATCGAAGTACTTTTGCGCGATGGGCATTTTGCGGCCGATGCCGAAGGCGCGGCTGGTGACTTTTAACCCGGGCGCGGCTTGTTCGCGCTTGTACTCGTTGCGATCGACGCGGCGCTGGATCCAGCGGACGGTTTTCTCGTCGAACCCGCGCGCGATGATGTCCCGCGCGCTCAGGTTTTCTTCCACGTAAAGATGCAGAATCTGGTCGAGAATTTCATACGGCGGGAGCGTGTCCTGGTCCTTCTGGTTTGGTTTTAACTCGGCGCTTGGCGGTTTTTCGATTGTGGATTTGGGAATTATCTCTGTCGCGGGCGGTTCGGGTGAACCGCCTCTACCTCGGTTGGCGGAAGGGTAGGGGCGATTGACCTCAATCGCCCATCGTGCGTAATCGAAATTAATCCAGCGGGCCAGTTCGTAAATCATCGTCTTCGGCACATCGCTGATTATCGCCAGCCCGCCGGCCATATCGCCGTAAAGCGTGCAATAGCCGACGGCGAGTTCGCTCTTGTTGCCGGTAGACAAAACCAGATGACCGAACTTGTTCGAGAGCGCCATCAATATCATTGCGCGCAGACGCGGCTGCATGTTTTCTTCCGTTTCGTCTTCGGGCAGGTCCTTGAAAATTTCTTTGAACTGGGCATTGAAAACCTGGAACGCTTCGGTGATCGGAATCTCAAGGAATTTTATTCCGAGACTGCGCGCGAGCGTACGCGCGTCCTCGATGCTCCCGCGCGAGCTGTACGGGCTGGGCATCGAAACGCCGGTGACATTCTCAGGGCCCAACGCATCAGCTGCGATGACTGCGGTCACGGCGGAATCGACTCCGCCGCTCAGACCGACCACGGCGGAATGGAAATTGCATTTACGACAGTAGTCGCAAAGCCCAAGCGAAAGCGCGGCAAAAAGTTGCTCAGTTTTTTTGCCCTCGTGAAATTCGATCACCGACGCGGAATCTACATCGACGACTTTCTCGTCCTCGCGGAACGCTGCGAGTTGCGCGATCACGTTCCCAGTTGAATTCACCGCGAACGAATTGCCGTCGAACACCAGCTGATCATTGCCGCCGACGAGATTGCAATAACAGATCGGGCGTTGATGAGCTCGTGCAAGACCGGCGACCATTTCGTAGCGGACCGCCGGTTTATGCAAACTGAATGGCGACGAACTGAGATTGACGATGATCTCCGCGCCTTGCTCCACCAGGCTGCGTACCGGCTCACAATCGTATAGCGGTCGCGAAAGGTAATGTTCCGTCCAAATATCTTCGCAAATGGTTATGCCGATTTTTTTCCCGTGAACAATGAACGGCTCGACGCGATCAGCCGGCTGGAAGTATCGTTCCTCGTCGAAAACATCGTAAGTGGGCAAAAGGGATTTGTAAGTTTTACGGATCGGCTTGCCGCGTTCGAGCAAAGCGGCGGCGTTACGAAACGGTTTACCGCGCCCTTCATTTCGATCGACAAACCCGACGAGCAACGCCGCTTCGCCGATACGGGCGTGCAGCTTCTCCAGTAATTCCAAATTCTCCGGAACAAACCGCGATTTAAAAACCAAATCCTGCGGCGGATATCCGGTGATTACCAACTCCGGTGTCAGGACGAGCTCCGCGCCCGCTGCCGTGAGCCGCTCATACGCGCGAGTGATCAGCTCGCAATTTCCCCTCAAATCTCCCACGGTCGGATTAATCTGGGCGAAACCGATTTTCATGAAGCCTACAGCAGATTATGCGCAAGACCGCGACCGGCAATCTTGTTCTGCGCGCGGTAGGGCGCGTCTCTTCGCGCCGTTCAGTTTGCCAGCATATGAAGGCGCGCACAGGACTGCGCGGGAGCGAGACGCAGCAGCATTGCAACGCTTGTATTTCTCAATAAGCGGAGCGATGAAATGTGATGAGTAGGAAAATGCGTGTTGTCCAAGTCCCGCGAGCTGGCGGGCCGTTTGAGTTGGTGGAACGAGACATTCCCGAGCCGCAGCATGGGTGGGTGCGAATCAAAGTCGAAGCGTGCGGCATTTGTCATAGCGATTCGTTAGTCAAAGAAGGACTCTGGCCTGGTATCCAGTATCCGCGTGTGCCGGGACATGAAGTAATTGGTGTTGTTGATGGCGTGGGTGAGGGGGTGAAGCCGTGGAAAACTGGTCAGCGCGTCGGCGTTGGCTGGCACGGCGGCAACTGCGGTTATTGCGATCACTGTCGACGCGGCGAGTTTTTTGCATGCGAAGTCGCGCTGTTGACGACCGGCATTTCTTTCGACGGCGGTTATGCCGAATATATGGTTGCGCCGGCAGAGGCGCTGGCGCTCGTGCCTGCCGAACTCTTGTCGGTCGATGGCGCGCCGCTGATGTGCGCGGGTGTGACGACTTTCAACGCGCTTCGAAACAGCGGCGCCACAGGGGGCGATGTCGTTGCGGTGCTAGGGATTGGCGGCCTCGGTCATCTCGGCGTCCAGTTCGCAGCCAAAATGGGATTCAACACCGTGGCGATTGCTCGCGGAAAGGACAAGGAAGCATTCGCCAAACAACTAGGGGCACACCATTACATCGACAGCCGGGCATCCGATCCGGCGGCTGAACTGAACAAACTCGGCGGCGCGAAAGTTGTCATCGCGACTGTGACGAACGCCGAGGCCATGGCTGCAACGCTCGGAGGACTGGCACCGAATGGTGTGCTCATGGTGATCGGCGCGGCCGGCCCGATTTCTGTTGATCCAATTCCGCTCATTACCGGATGCCGGTCGGTCAAAGGCTGGTACTCCGGAACGTCCATCGACTCACAGGACACACTCAAATTCTGCGCGTCGGCCGGCGTGCATTCCATGAACGAAGTTTTTCCCATGGAACGAGCCGCCGAAGCGTATGAGCGGATGATGAGCGGCAAAGCGCGATTCCGCGTCGTTCTCAACGTCGGTGGAAAAAGCTGAGATCTTCGGTTTACGACCCGGGAGCGTTCAGAATGATCGTTACCGGCGTCCCTTTACGAATGAGCAACTCGATCTCGGCAAGATCGTCTTTCAGCATGGCAATTCCTTCGGGCGGGCCATTTGCATCGCCAGAATTCGGTGGTCCCTCCTGATCGTCAGCATCAATTGCAATCTGTGAACTAGAGGCGTCACCCTCTTCTTGGACCCCATAGAGCACAAAGCCTCTACGCCCGAGATCGATCCTCGGTGTGCCGATTTTCTGGAGTTCGTGACCCCGCGGCACCAGTTTGCCATTTTTCCAAAAAGACTTCGCCGTTATTTTTGTCTGAATTGTCGGCTGTCGCGCGGGCGGGAGATCGGCGGACGCGATCGGGTACTGGGTAAAAAATCCGTGACTATCGTGCACAACCACTCGGTCGCGGGGAAGGTCTATTGTGATAGTGAAATCAAGCTGCGGCACGAGCAGTTTTTCTCCCGGTCGGATCAATGTGGATTCAAGGTCATTCACGCGAATGATTGCTTCGGCACTGGACTGAAGTTTTCGCGCGATCGATGACAGCGCATCGCCCCGCTTCACGGTGTATTCTGTTTTGCGAGGTGAAGGTTCTTTCGAGAAAAAGATTTGTGTGTTGATGTCGCCAAGAAGATCGCGCAACTCGCGGGTAACGGGGGATTTCGGCGCAGTGATGAGCGCATTTACCAGAATTGCACGCGCTTCATTCAATTTCCCTTCACGGACTAAATCTTGGGCGTGTTTCAGCTTCTTGACATTCGGATGGACATACTTCACCCACGGAATTGACCTGTATCTCGCCAGCCCTGGCGGGCGAAAGACGATGCGCGCGATATACGCGGCACTGCCGAAGATCGCGACGCCGAGCAGGGCAATTGTGCATTTTTGCCAAAGTAACATTCTCATCGCACCACGCCGCAACCAACAATCTCGTATATATAAGGACATCGTGACGCCAACGCGGTTCATTCCTGTATTTGCTACCGGGCACTCTGCGAAGATATGCTCGGATCCGGGCTGCAAAGGGCTCATTCGTGGACGCTGTACTCGAGGCTGGACAAACCTCGGCCGCGTCGCCCGGCCCGGACTCAAACAAGAATCTGGAAAAGGATGAAGCTGATCACGATCGTTTGGACGAGAAAGAAAATGGCATAGAACTGGTGATACCGTTCGTTTTGCGTGATAGCAGCCGTCACCATCCCGGTGAAATAGAGCATACTGCTGATGACGTATGGTTTTCCTAATGCGAGAAAGTGCGGGATTCCTTTCAGCAACGTGTCAGCGATGTCAACCACCGTAAACATGCTGAAGATCGCGAAGAAAGCGCGATGGTTAGCATAGTAGTGCGCTTTGTAATCGACTGATTCATCCGTCGTGCCTTCCCGTGGAAAAAGAAGCGTAGAAGCGAGATACAAGACGGTGGGCGAGATGAGAACGAAGACGAAGAGAAAAAACGTCCATTCCTGCTGGTTGCGCCAGCGATAGAAAATCCACCACGCTACGACGAGATAAATAAAAAGATTGAAGATCCAAATCACATGCACCCAGTAAACGCGTCGGTGTATCCGCGCCTGCAGCATTTCTCCGACGCCAGCCAGCACACCTGTCATGCCTAACGCGAGAACGATTGAGATAGTACGGAGAGATACTCGAATGCGCTCACGGCTGGTGGTTGATTTAGAAGGTTTAATGTTTCATGTGAAGCCAATACCATGAGCATCCACGAGCGATAATCGATTACGATCAAGAGCATGAGCGCGACCAAGAGCGGATATGATGTTGTGATTTTGGGTGCGGGTCATAATGGGCTGGTCGCGGCGGCTTATCTCGGGCGCGCCGGCTTGAGCGTGCTGCTGCTGGAAAAGAATGATTACATCGGTGGGGCGACCACTTCGCAGCAAATCTTTCCCGATTACGACGCGCGCTTGTCGCGCTACTCGTATCTGGTCAGCTTGCTTCCTCAGAAGATCATCCGCGATCTCGACTTGAGGTTGGAATTGCGCAGGCGCGCGGTCGCCTCCTGCACGCCCTACGTGAATCACGGACATCACGGCGCGTTGCTCTTGAGCAATGTGGATGAAGAGGTGAGCCGCCGGTCGATGTTCGAATTGACCGGAAACAACACCGAGTACCGATAAGCTTAAATGTTTCTACGCGTTGCCGCGCACATTCGCCGAGCGCGTATGGGACTCGATGCTTGAGCCGCTTGTTTCCAAAGAGGACATGGCGCGCCGATTCAAAGTTGATCCCGCAGGCGCGGGACGCGAAGCGTGGCGGAGCCTGGTCGAGGAACCGCTCGGGAGCGCGATCGAGCGCTACCTGCGGGACGATTTGGTGCGCGGCCTCGTGTTCACGGATGCAAAAATCGGCGTGTTGACGCAGCCGCACGATCCATCGCTTTTGCAGAACCGCTGTTTTCTTTATCACCTCATCGGCAACAAAACAGGCGAATGGAAGGTCCCGGTCGGTGGGATGGGTGCAGTCTCGTCCGAACTGGAACGCGCAGCGCGCAAGGCAGGCGCCACAATGCTTACCAATGTTCATGTCCAGGCCCTCAACGTCAGCGGCAGGACGCGCTCCGTTGAGTTTCGCTTCAATGAAAAAAAGGAGACCGTCCAGGCGCGGTTTCTCCTGGTCAACTTTGGTCGTAACGTGCTGGCAAAATATACAGGTCGTTTCTTTCAGCCGGATCGGACGGACGAAGGTTCCGTTTTCAAGATCAACATGCTGCTGAAGCGTTTACCGAAGTTGAAGGCAAGAAAGCTTCAGGCGAGTGAAGCGTTTTGCGGGACATTCCACAGCGATGAAGGCTACGAACAAATGAATGTCAGCTATGACGAGGCGTTAGATGGCAGGCTGCCAAGGAAAACACCATGCGAGATCTATTGCCACACCCTCACTGACAGCAGCATTCTCGCGCCGGAGTTACGCGACCAGGGCTTTCACACTATGACGCTCTTCGGACTCGACGCGCCATGGAGCTTGTTTGTCCGAGACAATGAGGCCATGCGGCGGGAAGCGGAAATGAGGTATCTGGCAAGTATCAACCAATGGTTAGAGGAGCCGATCGAAAGTTGCCTGGCGCTGTCGCGTGATGGAGAACCTTGCATCGAAAGCAAAAGCCCGGTCGACATCGAGGACGCGCTGGGAATGTATCACGGAAACATTTTTCAGAACGCGCTGACCTTTCCTTTGCTGGACGGAAAGAGCACATTGGCATGTGGGGGGTAGAAACTGAATTCGAAAATGTCTTTTTTTGTGGTTCGAGCGCCCTACGCGGTGGCGCTGTTAGCGGGATTCCCGGACACAACGCCGCGATGAAGGTGCTTGAACTCTGTCGCCCCACTTCAAAATTCAATCCTCCAAAGCTCAATGTCGCAGCCAGCTGATCCCCGAGACGTGGAGTCTATCGACGCAATCATCGATGCTGCGTACGATGTGATTTCCGGTCCCGCCGGAAAAAGACGCGATTGGGACCGCGAACGGTCGCTGTTTTACCCCGGCGCGCGCTTAATTCCAACCGCAAGCGTCCCCGGGCGCAACGATCTCGCTCTTGAGCCGCAAGTTTTGGATGTCGAAGGTTACATCGCGCGGGCAGAACCACTTTTACAGAAAGGCTTTTACGAAAAGGAGGTTGCGCGGCGAACCGAACAGTTTGGCCGGATTGCTCACGTTTGGAGCACGTACGAATCGCGCCACGATGCGAGCGATGCTGCGCCGTTCATGCGCGGCATCAACAGCTTTCAATTGTTCAATGACGGCAAACGCTGGTGGATCCTGTCGATCTACTGGCAGCATGAAACCGCCGAGCACGCGATTCCGGAGAGATATCTTTAACGCCGAGTTTTGCGGCTGGCGGAATGTGTTTTCTCAACCGGCTTCGGGTTTTGCGGATGCGCATCACGGTAACATTTCGTAATCAGGCCGAGCACCAACGCCGCGATTATAAAAACGGCTACTCGTCTCTCTGTGGGCGTGAGGCGAAATTTTTGCCTCACTTCATCGAGTTTGAAACGCCGGCTTTTGTTAACCAAATTGCAAATCCATCCAAAGGGTCGTAGCCAAAAACAATTGCCTACACAGATGATCCGTTAGGCGGCTACTTTAGCAACAGATCTCATTCGTATCGCAGCGCTTCGATAGGATCGAGGTTGGCAGCGCGGTAGGCTGGATATAGCCCAAAGCCGATGCCGATGGCGGAACAAACAAGGAGACCGGCAATCGCCCAGCCGAACGGGAAGATCACGTCCACCTTCAGCCAAACGGCGAGCAAGTCGCCGGCGACGATTCCAAGAACGATCCCCAGAATTCCACCCGCCTCCGAAATGAATACTGCCTCGGTAAGGAATTGACGCAGAACGTCGCGACTACGTGCGCCGATTGATTTGCGCACGCCGATTTCCTTTGTCCGTTCGGTAACGCTCACCAGCATGATGTTCATGATGCCGATTCCCGCAGCTACAAGCGCAATAAAGCTGACGACGAACGCACCGATGCGCACGATGCCAGCGACCGATGTGAACGCGCTTTTGAGTGAGTCATTCGAGTAAATCTCGAAATCGTCTTCCTGGTCGGCGCGTAATCCGCGCGCAATGCGCATCGCGCTTATCCCTTTGTCCAGCGTCTGATTGTAAGTCTCCGTGGAGAAGGCTTGTGTTGCGATGTTGACGGTGCGCTTGGCTTCGCCGTAATCCTCGAAGAATCGCGTGATCGGCATGATGCAAAGGTCGTCCTGGCTCTGGCCGAAAGAGGTGCCTTTCTCCGCAAGCACACCGACGATCGTATAGGTGTGGCCGCTTACTCTGACCACTTTGCCGATCGGCGTTTCGTGCGGGAACAACCGTTTTTCTATCATTTTGCCGACGACGATCACCCGGCGCGAAAGTTCGACGTCTTCGTCGTTCAAATTGCGGCCGTAACCCAGCGTGTACGCGTTGGCAGCCAAAAAGCTTTGATTGGTGCCGACGATGAGAAGACTCGGCGTCGTCTTTACGCCGTTGTAAACCGCTTGTCCTTTCACCTCGTAGCCAAAACTTTTGAGACAGATCTCGCGCGCGTGGCCTTCCATCAACTTCGCGTAATGGAGCGCCTCGCGATACGTGATGTTGCGGCGGTTCTGATATTTTTTCTTGATCTCACCCCCGACGTTTACGTTTGCCGGGTATTTGGCGAACTGAAAAATATTAGAACCGAGAAAGCTGATACCGCTTTCGATAGACGATTGCAGCGCGCCGATGGCAGTCATCACTGAAATCACCGAGAAGACGCCGATCGTGATGCCGATCATCGTCAGAGCGGCGCGCAGCTTGTTCGCGCCCAGCGAGGCCAGGGCCATCTTCACTATTTCACCAAATAGCATTTCAAGATCTATTTACCGCAGAGGACGCAGAGGTCGCAGAGCAGAATCATAGGATTACCTCTTCAGCGAGATCGAGGACGCGTCGTCGCAAGCCGTGTCTCAGTAGCTCAACATTGAAATTGATGAGCAGTCCGATTTTCCAGCCGCCGAGCTTCAGGTAACTGAGCAACTGTGCGTCGTGAATTGGAAGCAGCGAGTCGATTGCTTTGATCTCAACAAGAATGCTGCCGTTAATCACAATGTCCGCGCGATATCCGCAGTCTAATTTGACTCCTTTGTATTCCACAGCAATGGGGACCTGCCGTTCAAATGGAATTCCGCGGATGGCTAGTTCACGACAAAGGCACATCTCGTACGTCGATTCCAGCAATCCCGGCCCCAGCGTGCGGTGCACTTCCATTGCGGCACCGATGATCGCATCCGTCAGTTCATTTAAGTTGTTCACGTCTCTGTGCCCTCTGCGTCCTCTGCGGTTAAATCATCTACTCGTACCGTAAAGCCGCTACCGGATCGAGCCGCGACGCTGACCAGGCGGGGGCGAAGCCGGAGAACAAACCTGTGAGGATTGAGACGGCCATGCTTACCAGCACGAGGCCCAGTGAAAATTGAATCGGAAACGAGGGGAACGCCTTGCCAATGCCGGTGCACATCACGTACGCGATCCCCAGCCCGATCAGTCCTCCGAGCAAACAGAGCGAAGTGGATTCGATGAGGAATTGAAGAAGAATCGTGCGTCTCCGCGCGCCCAAAGCTTTGCGCGTTCCGATTTCACGGGTGCGCTCTTTGACGCTTACAAAGGTGATGTTCATAATCCCAATTGCGCCCACAAAAAGCGACAGGCCGGTAACGAAAAGTCCGGCGATGGCGATCGAATTTTTAATCGGGTCAAGTGTGCTTTTGAGGGCTTGCTGTTCGTTGATGCTGAAGTCGTCCTTTTTCTCCGGCGGCAAGCCGCGAACGCGCCGCATGACTCCGGTAAGCTCGTCTTTCGCGTCGGCCAGCCTGGTTTTGTCCTTCACTTTCACAAGAATGTCCGAGTCGCTTTTGGCGCTGAAATATTTTTGGAACGCCGGCAGTGGCATTACGACGATGGAATCCAGACTGAACAGGCCCAGAAATGTGCCTTGCCGTGAGATTACACCGACTACTCTGAAAGGTTGCCCATTGATCAGTACCGATTTCTCGATCGGGCTCTCGGAAGGAAAGAGCGCATCGGCGACGTCGTAGCCGATCACGCAGACGTTGGCGCCACCGCGAGATTCGACGTCGTTGAAGAAGCGACCTTCTTTGAAATCAAAAGTCGAAGTGATCAGGTAATCCGAAACGGTCCCTCTGATCAGAACATTGCTGACTTCACTCTGTCCGTATTTCACGCTGCGCAGCAGACTGGAAGTTGGCACGGCGATCACGAGATTCGAATTCGGCGTTGCAGTAATGATGCGGTTGATCGGTTCTGCATACTCCGTCTTGATCTTTTTCCGGTCGCGAAAATTCCACCAATCATCCACCAGCTCTCCACGGCCATTGCGAGACGTAGAGCACGTCATCTCCGAAAATCGCCATACTTTTGTCGAATCCGACCTGGATTCCGGCGATCGCAGTGCCCATGAGCGTTACAGCGACAATCCCGATGATGACGCCGAGCGCCGTCAGAATTGAACGCGTCTTGTTGGAACGCATTTGCGCCACAGCGATCTTCCAGCTTTCATTCAGCTCGTAGGCGAACCGTTTCATCTGTAAGCGGTGGCATCGGCCTCAAGCGGACCTTCGATCGGCACTATGGCGACTTCACCCAAGTCGCCATCATCGCTTTCGATCAGTCCGTCGCGGAGACGCACGGTGCGCCGTGCATGACACGCGATATCCGCTTCGTGCGTGACGAGAATAATGGTGTGCCCGCGGCGATAAAGATCTTCGAAGAGTGCCATAATTTCTTCGCCGGTTTTGGAATCAAGATTACCGGTCGGTTCGTCGGCCAAAATAATTGATGGATCGTTGACCAAAGCCCGGGCGATCGCGACGCGCTGCCGTTGGCCACCGGAAAGCTCGTTAGGTTTGTGATGCAAACGATCGCCGAGTCCTACTTCCCGCAACACGCATGCGGCGCGCTCCCGGCGCGTTTCAGGTTCGATCCCGGCGTAAACGAGCGGAAGCTCGACATTCCGAAGGCTGTCGGCACGCGGAAGAAGATTAAAGGTTTGAAAAACAAAACCGATCTCGCGATTGCGAATGGCTGCGAGTTCGTCGTCGCTCATGGCCGAAACGTCGCGGCCGTTGAATTCATAGCGGCCCGAGCTGGGTGTATCGAGGCAGCCGAGCATGTTCATCAGCGTCGATTTGCCGCTGCCACTGGGTCCCATGATGGCGAGATATTCGTTGCTGCGAATTTGCAGCGACACGCCGCGCAGTGCGTGGACGATCTCTTCGCCCATCACGTAGTCCTTCGTGATGTTCTCGATGTCGATAATGATCGGCTCCGCCGATCGAGTGACGAGTGACATGTGACGAGTGACGAGTTATTCCCGCTTCAAGAGCCGGCGCCGTAAGGCACTCAGCATTCGCCGAAGTTCGCCGATCAGTTCAAACGCGGGTTCCGCGGCAGAGGCCACGCAGAATTTCAACTCAATGCTGAGAATAAATTGCGTGTCGAGTTCGGCGACGGACCCTTCCGAGTGGGACAAGAAGTGAATGAATTCGCCTGTAGTGTGTCGGGCTTGTCCTTCTGCGATGTTCGATGGAATGGAAACCGCTGCTCGTCGCATCTGGCCGACAATCCCAAACTTCTCCTCTGATGGAAAACTTCTCGTTAAGCCGTAAACGAGTTTTGCGAGAGCAATCCCTTTCTGCCAAACAAGCAGATCTTTGTAACTACGAGTGGTATTTGGTTTCATACGCATCGCTGTAACAAGCATGCTCGTCACTGGTCACTCGTCACTTCGCCGCTTCCTTGTCGTAGGTGACCTTGGCGCCCTCTTTTAGTTTTCGACTGATCGCGCTGTAACTGCCCGAAATCACTTCGTCGCCCGGTTTGATGCCGCTTTTGATTTCCATGTAGGAATCGTCGGCAATCCCCGCGTTCACCTTCACCATATGCGCTTTGTTGCCGTTCTTGACGAACACAACTTTGGCCAGCTTTTCGCGTTCTTCTTTCTGCTGTCTGTTTCTCAAGGTGTTCATTGCTCAGTTCCGCCTTGTTGTCGTCCTTGTCGCGCGCGGCGACCTTTTGCTTCTGTTTTTCGATCTCTTCCGGGCTAAGATTGCTGTCACCGGTGCGAATCGTTACGCTTTGCATCGGCACGGCGACGGCGTCCTTGACCATGTTTGTCTCGATGTCGGCGGTGCAGCTTAGAGCGGGGCGCAATGCCACGTCGTGATCGTCGATGCGAATTTTCACTTCGAAATTTGTAACTTCCTCCTGTGTCCCCGCGCCACTGGTCTTTCCGGTGTTGGCGATTTGCTCCACGACACCCTGGAATTTGCGATCGGCGTACGCATCGATTTTCACGTTGGCTTTATCACCAACCTTGACGTTAACGACATCATTCTCATTAACATCAACGACGGCCTGCATGTGGCTGAGGTCGGCTACGCGCAAGACTTCGGTTCCCGCAAATTGATTGGTCGCCACGAGCCGTTCGCCCAATTTGCTGTTCAAAACCGTAACTGTTCCGTCCATCGGCGAATAAATGGTCGTTTTTTCCAGTTGATCGCGCGCCTGGCTTGAGCTGGCCTGTGCCCGCTCGATTTCGTGCAATGAACCTTCGTAGGTATTTTTCGCTACGTCGTAGGCTGCGTCGGCCGCGTTGTATTCCTGCTCTGAAATCAGTTTTTTCTCGAACAAATCTTTGGCGCGCTGGAAGTCGTGCTCAGTCTTCAGCATCGTCGCTTTTTGCTGAAGGTTGTTTGCTTTCGCGGCGCTGATGGCTGCTTCCTGCTGTTCCAGCAGCGCCCTGTACGAATCCGGTTTAATTTTTACAAGCAGGTCGCCTTTTTTTACTCGCATACCGTCCTCGATCGGCAGTTCGATAATCTCGCCCGCCACTTCCGGAGAAATTTTCACTTCGGTTTCGGGCTGTATCTTACCAGTTGCAGAGACCGTCTGTAGAATCGTTCGGCGCACCGCCTTCTCCGTCGTCACTGGAATCGGCTTCTCGCGTTTGCCTGCGACGATGAGACCGACGATCAAAAGCAGGGCTGCCCCAGCACAGCCGAAAATAATCATGCGCCTGCGACGCAGCCGGCGCTTTTTAGCCGCGTCACGGACGAGTGGGGCAGTGGTCAATGCTTGATGCATGGCATGCTCGCTTATGCGGGCTGAAGTTATCTCTTTTTAGACTTTCGCCAACCACGCACATTCACTGCCGTCAATCACGAGATGCGGCGTACGCCTTGCTTGGATTCAAGACACCTTCGGCGGCGCCTGTGTTTGCCGGTCGCGAATCTGCTTAATTGCCCACGTAGCGTGCTCCGCGATCAGTGGTTCCACGTCAGCTGCCGCGCGTTCGAGCGCCGGAAGGTCGGATGGATCTCCCATATTACCTAGCCCGACACACACGTTGCGCAGAAAACCGCGCCGCTTGATTCGCTTAATCGGGGAATTCTTGAACAGCCTCCGGAACTGGTCGTCGTTCAGCTGCAAATATTCGCGCAGCGACATGCCAGTCGTTGATCGGCGGGCAGAGAACGCGCTTTCCCGGGACTCTTGAGCGAAGCGATTCCATGGACAGGCATCCAGACAATCATCGCAGCCAAAAATCCGATCGCCGATGAGCGGACGAAGCTCCAGTGGGATGGCGCCTTTCAGTTCGATGGTTAAATAAGAAATGCACCGGCGCGCGTCCAGTTGATGTGGTCCGGTGATCGCGCCTGTCGGGCACGCTGTGATGCAACGCTCGCATGTCCCGCAGCGCTCTTGGACCGGTTCATCCGGCAGCAATTCCAACGTCGTAAACACTTCGGCGAGAAAAAACCAGGTGCCGAGCCGTTGATCGATAAGCATTGTGCTTTTGCCATGCCACCCAATGCCGGCTTGCGCAGCATGATCGCGTTCCAATACCGGGCCGGTATCGACATAGCATTTTTGCTGGCCGCCAAACCTCCGAAGGAATTCGTCGATTTTATGGAGCTTGTTCGCAATTACCTCGTGATAGTCCTCGCCCCACGCGTACCGTGCGACTCGCCCCGTTTTCGCTGTTGTCGCGGCCCGGAGAGCCGCATTTCCCTGAAAATAATTTAGCGCGAAAACCACAATCGACTTTGCCCCGGGCAAAACCTGCTCTGGATCGCAACGCTTCTCTTCGCCATGTCGCATGTAATTCATCTCGCCGTGAGCACCTTCGTTTAACCATTCGCGAAGTTCAGCCGCGTGCGCTGGCGCGTTACACGCTGCGATGCGACAGAAATCAAAACCAATTTGTCGCGCAAACAAAACGAGCCGCGCTTTCAAATCTGGTCCCGAAATCTGAGTCATCATACTGTAGCAGGGATCTGTGATCCCGGTTTTCGGTTGTAGGGACGTCGCAGTTTACTCAAAATTGCAATGGCAACTTCCTCCTCTGTGAGCAGTGATGTATCGACGCGGAGATGTGCAACTTTTGCGTAGTGCTGCTCTCGTGCCTGTAGAATTCTCGCGAACGCTTTTCTTGGATTTTTGCCCTGCAATAACGGTCGATTGCCCGACTGCGCCGCCCGTTTGAAAAGCGTTTCTTCGTTGCCGTCGAGCCAGACGACTACGCCCAGCCGCTTCAACAGGTCAACATTCTCGTCGTGCAATACAATGCCGCCACCCGTGACGATGATCGCTTGTGTTATTTTCGCCAGATTGCGGAGCGCTCTTGTTTCCACTTCACGGAATTTGTCTTCGCCATATTTGGCAAAAATCTCTGGGATCGACATTCCGATGTTGGAAGCAATGATTTCGTCCGTATCGTGCAAGGCGAACTTTGTCCGTCGCGCCAGACAATCCCCAACGGAAGATTTGCCAGCGCCCATCATGCCAATGAGAACGATCGATCGACCGACTTCATTCACGCTTCAACATCTCATTAACAGCTGGCTTCAGCCACATTCAGTTGCTGTCATGTTGAGCGAAGCGAAACATCTCTGGATGCGATCATTCGGCGGTCAAGAAAAGACGGAGATCCCTCGACTTCGCTTGGAATGACGGGATGAGTTGGCCTTTCACGGAAAATCCCTACAGTCTGCCCATGCCTGAATCGAAGCCTTTGGTCGCTGTTATCATGGGAAGCAAATCGGATTGGGACACCATGCGGCACGCTGCGGAAACTCTTGAGGCACTTGGCGTCCCCAACGAAGCGCGGGTGCTGTCGGCTCATCGCACTCCAGATGCGACTGCAGATTTCGCGCGAGAAGCAGCGGATCGCGGACTGCGAGTCATCATCGCCGGCGCGGGCGGTGCGGCGCACTTGGCTGGAGTCATTGCAGCTCACACGTGGCTGCCTGTTCTCGGTGTACCGATTCAATCGAAGCTCCATGGCCTCGACTCGCTTTTGTCGATAGCGCAAATGCCGGGCGGCATTCCGGTTGGAACCTTGGCAATCGGCGAAGCTGGCGCAAAAAACGCCGCTCTTCTTGCCGTGGCGATCCTCGCGCTTTCGGACGAAAAGGTCCGTAATAATCTCGAAGCTTTTCGCAGAAAACAGGCCGAGAACGTTCTCGCTGCGAAACTGCCAGCATAAACACAGCCATCCTGAGCCAAGTCGAAGGAGCCAGTGGAATGAACCGGCTACGCTGCCGCCTCGACTTCGCTCGGGATGACGTCGTTCGACGCGATTGATGCGAACCGATCTTCTCCCAACATCAACCCCGAGCCAACGCGAGAAAGCAATCGCGTATGCGGTTAAATTGCTGCGCAAAGGAGAGATCGTTGCACTTCCCACGGAAACCGTTTACGGACTCGCCGCGGACGCTCTGGATCCAATCGCTGTTGCAAAGATTTTTGAAGCAAAAGAACGGCCCCGCTTTGATCCACTTATTGTTCATCTGCCAAATCGCGACTGGCTCGAGAGAATTGCCCATCTGGCCTCGCACGATCGAGAAACGATCTTCACGCTGGCCGACAAATTCTGGCCCGGCCCGTTCACGATGGTTTTGCCCAAACGCGAGATCATTCCGGACATTGTGACCGCAGGTCTTGACACAGTCGCAGTTCGAATCAGCGCGCATCCAGTTTTTTCTGACATTGTCTGCGCATTTGGGAAACCGCTTGCTGCGCCAAGCGCAAATCGCTTCGGGCAAGTCAGTCCGACGACAGCGCAGCACGTGTTCGATGAACTCGAAGGGCGCATCCCGCTGATTATTGATGCCGGACAGACAGAGCACGGACTGGAGTCGACAATCATTACCGTTCAAGACGGCAGAACCCGGATCTTGCGACGCGGTCCGGTTACAGCCGAACAGTTATCGGAATTTGGGAACGTCGACACCGTGGCGCCGATAAAAAAAATTTCCTCGCCGGGGCAATTGGCGTCGCATTATGCACCTAAAACACCGTTGGAATTGATCGACACTGCCGAAAACTATTCTTCGAAGCGGCACGAGCGCGTCGGGTTGCTGGCATGGCGTCCCATTGAATCATTCCAAAGATTCGCAGCCGTTCGCCAGTTAAGCCAAGAACAAGATCCTCGCGAAGCAGCCGCCAATCTCTTCCGGTATTTGCGCGAGCTCGATGCGCTCGGTCTCGATTGTATCATAGCGGAGCGCGTCCCTTCTCGAGGGCTCGGTGCTGCGATAATGGACCGACTAGAGCGAGCATCGCACAGATAAAACGGGAGAGACCAGCTCCTTGAAAGCGGTGCGAAGACTTACCGCAGTTCTAAAGTCCTACGGCGAAACCTGCAGCCAAAACTCGTTTTGCGAGGCCTTTGGAGTGCCCACGCATCCCCGCATCGCTTTAAACGCCTAACGTTGGAGTGCTAACTCTTCGTCGGGGACGCGCCGCGGCGATTCCTCGATAACGGCGTTGGGTTGCGCGTCTTGCGATTGATGCGCGACCGCCGCCGCAATGAAGCTCTTGAAGAGCGGATGCGGCTTATTTGGCTTGCTTTGAAATTCGGGATGATATTGGCAGCCGATGAAATACGGATGATCGCGCAGCTCGATCAATTCGGCGAGGGAGCCGTCGGGCGATGTTCCTGAAATCGCAAAGCCTTTTGCATTCATCCGGTCGCGATACTTCATGTTGAACTCATACCGGTGCCGGTGCCGCTCCGTTACTTCGGTGTCGCCGTAGATTTTTTCCGCGAGCGTGTCCGGAACAATTTTTGTCGGCCATGTGCCCAGCCGCATACTCGCGCCTTTCTTTTGTACACCGTGCTGCTCTTCCAAAAGAGAGATCACCGGGTCAGGAGTATCCTTGTCAAACTCGGTGCTGTTGGCGTCTTTAATTCCACAGACGTTTCTCGCGAATTCAATCGTCGCCACTTGCATGCCGAGACAGAGACCGAGATACGGAATCTTGTGCTCGCGCGCGTAACGCGCCGCATTGATTTTTCCTTCGGCTCCCCGAACGCCAAATCCGCCGGGAACGAGAACGCCGGCTACATCTTCAAGTTGGTCGTCGACGCCATCCGCGAGGGATTCAGCATCGATAAGTTTAAGATCGATTCCGCAGTCTTCGCTCGCCGCCGCATGGGTCAACGATTCGTAGATACTCTTGTAGGCGTCCTGTACGTCCATGTATTTACCGACGAGAGCGATCCTGACACGTTTGCTTGGACTAACGACGCGCTCAACGAATTGTTGCCAGTCTTTCAGATCGGGTTTGGGTGTCTCGAGGTGCAGGAGATCGCATACCAATTGGTCGAGTCCTTCGGCGTGCAGCGTTAAAGGGACTTCGTAAATCGTGTGCTCGACGTCGCGCTCTTCAATCACCGCTTTTTCCACCACGCTGCAAAACATCGACAGTTTTCGACGCACGTCGCGGTCGAGCGGTTTTTCTGTGCGGCAAATCAACACCTGCGGTTGCAATCCGATTTCGCGCAGCTTCGCCACGCTTTGCTGCGTCGGTTTTGTTTTTAGTTCCTGCGCAGCTTTGATGTAGGGAACAAGCGTGACGTGCATATTCACGACATTTTGCGGACCGACTTCGAGAATGAATTGACGAATCGCTTCGAGAAATGGCAGACCTTCAATGTCTCCAGTCGTGCCTCCAATCTCCGTGATAACAACGTCGTATTTGCTTGCGTCCGAAAGTTCGCGGATCCGATCTTTGATGATGTCGGTGACGTGCGGAATCACCTGGACCGTCTTCCCCAAATAATCGCCGCGGCGCTCCTTTAGAATCACTGTCTCGTAAACCTGGCCGCTGGTGAGATTGTTGTCTCGCGTGAGCACGCAATTCGTGAATCGCTCGTAGTGACCAAGGTCGAGATCGGTCTCAGCCCCGTCGTTTAGGACGTAAACTTCGCCGTGCTGGAACGGATTCATCGTTCCGGGATCGACATTAAGATACGGGTCAAATTTTTGGAGAACAACGCGCAGCTTGCGCGCTTCAAGCAATGTGCCCAGGGAGGCTGCAGTGAGACCTTTACCTAACGAACTGACGACGCCGCCGGTGACGAAAATGTATTTCATCGCGAGACGACCCTCCGCTCCGTGCGAGCAAGCTTCTGCTCCAGCGCTTTTGCATCGGCCGGCGTATCTATGCCAGGAGATCCCTTGGCGGTGGTGAGCACATGAACCTTTACACCATTTTCCAATGCGCGCAATTGCTCCAAAGACTCTGCGCGTTCCAAAGGACTCGGTTTCCACGCTACAAACTGGAGGAGCGCGTCGCGCCGAAAACCGTAAATGCCCTGATGGCGGAGGTAACGAACACCGCGAGGGTTGGCGGCGTAAGGGATAATGCTTCTCGAGAAGTAGAGAGCGCAATTGTTCCGATCCAGGACGACTTTGTTCTGGTGGGGCGATTCTGCTTCGGCAGGATCGGCGAACGGATGCGCAGCAGTCACGATGTCGACGCTGCGATCAGAGCGGAGTTTTTCGACAAGCTGATCGATCAGGCGCGGATCGATCAATGGTTCATCGCCTTGAATGTTAACGACGAATGCGAAGTCCTTCGCATGGCGTGCAACTTCTGCCACGCGATCGGTCCCGCTGCGATGTTTTGGCGAAGTCAGGGCGACCTCGGCCCCCCAATTGAACGCGGTCTCCGCAATCCGCATATCGTCAGTGGCGATGATGACCGAGTTCAGATTTTTGGCTCGCCTTGATCGCTCCCAGACGCGCCGCAGAAGAGGTTTTCCAGCAATTACATGCAACGGTTTTCCCGGAAAACGTGTAGAACCCCAGCGCGCTGGAATAATGCCGATGGCCCTGTTCATTAGGGTCATCCCGAGCTGAGCGGAGCGAAGTCGACGGATGCCGTGAAATTAGCTTTTGGGCTCGCCACGGCATTAAAAGCTTGGCCTCGTCGCGTGCGGAAGCTGCGTTGCAGCCTTGACTTCGCTCGGCGTGACGTTGATATCATGGTTTCGTCCCCAAAATTATCTCCACTGCTGCTGGCAGGTGGTCAGCCCGCCAATCCGCCATGCTTCCCGTGGTGTCACGTTGAAGTCCGGTTCGCACTCGGATGGCGCGCACGCCTGCATTGTGAGCGCACTCGACGTCGACCTCGCTATCGCCGATTAGAAACGAACGGGAAACATCGACTTGGTGTTCTCGCGTGGCCTCAACGACCATGCCTGGCGCGGGCTTGCGACACGTGGAATGTTGGCCGGGAACATCTGGGCAGAAATAAGTTCCGTCGATCAAACCATCGCCAAGCCGGCGCAAAACCTCTGCTTCAACAGCGCGATATTGCTTGAGTGTAAAGAGCCCGCGGCCGATGCCGCTTTGGTTCGTGATGATGATGAGTTTGAACCCATTCGATTTCAGTCGCTGCAGTGCCTCCGGTACGCCGGAAAAAATCTTTACGTTCTTGGGATCGGAACAGTAAACGCAATCCTCCATGATCGTGCCGTCGCGATCGATAAACACAGCGGGCGACAACGCATCACTCACCTTTGTTGTCCTCTTGGAAGCTGGCGATGAGTTCACCTCGCGTCACCGTTGCCGTCCCAAGTTTACTTACCACGACGGCGCTTCCGTAGTTGGCAATCTCCGCCGCTTCGATGGGAGTCGCGCCGCAGACGAGCCCTAAGGTGAATAGCGCAATGGCGGTGTCACCCGCGCCGGAGACGTCGAAAACCTGACGCGCTCTTGCGGGAATGTAGTGCGGCGCGTCGTTCTGCTGGAAAAGCATCATGCCATGTTCGCCGAGCGTGACGAGGACGTAGTTTGTTTCCCATTTCTTCAGGAGCGCTTCCCCGGCACGCTGAAGACCAACGTCTTTTGCTGGGGCTTCATCGGGATCACACCAGGGAACGCCCGCCGCGAGGAACGCTTCGGCGCGGTTTGGTTTCACAACTGTGACGCCGCGCCAGTCAACGGAGTGGCGCGGATTGGGATCGGCCGCCACTATTTTACCAGCCGCGCGCGCCTCGTGTGCAATTTGGGTAACTAATTCGGACGTCACAAACCCTTTACCATAATCTTCGAAAATGATTGCATCGGTTTCTCGAATGCTGTTTCGAATCGCAGCGATTACCTTTGGAATCTGCGCTGCCGATGGGGCGACGATCTTTTCGCGATCGACACGAACCACCTGCTGATGCAGCGCGATGATGCGCGTTTTGACTGTCGTGCAAAAGCTCTCATCCTCGATCGCGCCGGACGTGTCGATGTTTTGCTCCGCCAAAAGTTCCCGGAGTTGTCGGCCGCTGCGATCTTTGCCGAGCATTCCGATTACAGAAACGTGATCGATAAATTCACGCAGGTTGCGAGCAACGTTGGCCGCGCCTCCGGGATAGAAGGATTCTCCCGTCACCTCCACGACTGGGACCGGTGCCTCCGGCGAGATGCGGCCGACCTTTCCCCAGACAAATTCGTCCAGCATCAGATCGCCGAGGACGGTGATCTGTCTCGACGCCGCGCGGTCAAGAATCTGCTCCAGGCGGTTCAAATTCATGGAGATTTGATGTTGGTCATTTCCGGCCTCAAATCGTCTGTAGGTTTGCGGTTTGAATCGTTTAATGAATTTGGTGCTGCCATGAGTTGTGAAAGGAGTCAGTTCCGGTTAAGGTTCGCTCCAATAAATCCTGAATACGAAGCCGAAATCAACAGTCGAAACTGCCAATGATGCCGTTTATCAGACATTTGAAATTCAGCTTGGGTGTGCTCTGTGGGCTCGCACTTTGCGCAGATGCTGCCCAAGCACCGCAGCATATCAACATTAAACAACTGTCCACAACTGTGGAAGATGTCGTGGTGCCGTTGCCGAACGAAATCTTCGGTGCGCTGAACAAGCTGGGTACCGTCAACTGGAGGGCACACGTCCGAAGTGACAAGGGGCCGAACTTTACCGAGCGTCCGCGTATCGCCCTCTTGCTTGGGGCTGTCATCGCGGACGGTTTTATCGCCGTTCAAGCGGAGGACGCCGAGGCCGTGAAGGATATTGGTCAGCGTGTTCTGACGCTGGCAAAGGGCATCGGCGTGGGAAATTCGATCACACCACATGCTAAGGCGATTATCGAAGCGGCTGACAAACGTAATTGGAATAATGTCCGACGCGAATTGGATCGCACCCAAAACAGCGTGCAACAGGCGATGAACGAGGTGCACGATGAAAAACTGTCGCAACTCGTCAGCCTGGGCGGATGGCTACGCGGAACGGAAGTATTGACCTCAGTGGTGAGCGACCATTTTTCGACCGATGGGGCGGAATTGTTGCACCAGCCCGATTTGCTTTCGTATTTCCAGAAAAGACTCCAGGCAATGCCGGAGTTTGATCTTCCAATTATTCGCCAAATCCAGGATGCTCTAGTCGAAGTGAAACCTTTGATTGACGTCGGTGATCGCGGTATTCCTCCCGAAACAGTGAAGAAGGTGAACGAGATTACCACGCGGCTTGACCAAGGAATCGTCACCAGGGATTAGAGACGTTTCGATGAACGGCTACGTGAAGATCTTTTTCCGCGCAAGCTGCCTGTTGTTGGTGCTGGCGGCACTGCGGCCCGCAATTCTCGCCTCGGTGGATGACGCCCAATCATTTGCTCTTCAGGCGGCCGAGCCCTATGTGAAACAAGGCTTTCAGGTCCGCGAGGATTACTGGGGAGGTGATCTCGGTTCCGGAGAAAAGAAAGCTGTGCGGCAGCAGTTGTTCAAAGGAAACGAATACTGGTTCTGGATGGGAACGGAGGTCGATCGAGCCAAGGTTTCTGTTCACGTTTATGATTCAGACGGCAAACTTGCGGAAGAACCCGACAGCTGGGAGAAAGGCCATTTCGCGGCTGCACACGTTGTCCCCAAAGCGACCGGCAGTTATTTCATCATTGTGAGCGTGGAACAATCGCCAGAGGAACGCACCCATTGGGCGCTGGTGTATGGTTTCCGCTAAATGTACATTGGTAGGATTGGCGCCAGGCCGCCAGCACATTGGCTGGAACCGACGCCACGATCATGACTGAATCGCGGACTTTGCAGTTTGAGAGTCCACGCGTTTTGCAGTCGCTTTACGCAAATGACATCAAGCTTTTAAAGAATCTCGAGCACTCGCTGGGCGTCAAAGTGACGACGCGCGAAGGCTGGGTGAAACTCGAAGGCGATCCCAATCGCGTCGATAAAGCGGAGCAGGTGTTTCAACAGCTTGAGCAAGCACGGCAACAAGGCGTCGATATTCAAAAACACGAATTCAATTATACTCTTAAGGCCGTGACTGAAGAGCGCGATGAGACTCTCAGCGACATTGTTTCGACCAAAGTCGTAACATCTTCGCGGAAGCCTCCGGTGATAGCGCGCAGCGCGAACCAGCGGGCATACGTGGAGGCAATTCAGAAGCATGACGTCGTTTTTGGCATTGGACCGGCTGGCACTGGCAAGACCTATCTCGCAGTCGCGATGGCAGTGGCGGCGCTAAAAAAAGAACAGTTTTCACGCATTATTCTGACCCGACCTGCGGTTGAAGCCGGCGAAGCGCTAGGGTTTTTGCCTGGTGACTTGGAACAAAAAGTCCTTCCATATCTCCGCCCACTTTATGATGCTTTACGGGAAATGCTTGAGCCCGAAGAAATGGAGCGGGCGATCGCGCGCCAAACAATTGAGGTCGCTCCGCTGGCATATATGCGCGGCCGCACTCTGAACAACGCCTTTGTCATTCTGGATGAGGCCCAAAACACTACGACTGAGCAGATGTTCATGTTGCTGACGCGCATTGGTTTGAATTCCAAGTGTGTGGTGACGGGCGATGTCACACAGATTGATTTGCCAGCCAACAAACGCTCCGGCGTGCTGGAGGCGCTGCAGGCGTTGAAGAACGTGTCTGGAATCGCCACCGTATATTTTACCGAGCGCGACGTTGTCCGGCATGAACTAGTGCGCGCTATCATCGGCGCGTATCAGGCACACCGCACACCCACGCCCGACGCGCGCAGGTAAGGACTGTTTATGTTCGATTTTTTCAAACGCGGTCGCCTGATCAAACGCGGCCTCGCCTCACGCAAACGGCGACGCCGCCGGTCGCGCAGCGAACTGATGCGCAACCTGCAAAGCTCGCCTCACATAAAGGTCCTGATATTTGCGCTCTTTGCCGGCGGGCTGGCGTTTCTTGTCTTCAGCGGGCAACAACCGGAGCCAACGAAGAACTATGTCATAGCACTCCTGGTTCTAGCTACTGCGATCACGCAGCTTTGGATCAACCAGCCCAAAAGCTTCGAGCAAAACTCGCGAATTCTTCTTGTCTTTTCTGTTATTTTTGTCCAGTTAGCCGTCACCAAGTTGTTGCTCATCGTTTGCAACAGCGGCAATTATTGGTTCCTGAAACCGGAAATGGGCGGATTGATCACGCCCTACGCTTTTGCGCCGCTGATGCTCAGCGTGTTGTTGGGCCGACAGCACGGTCTTTACGCTGCATTCTTCGTCAGCCTATGGAGCAGCATGTTGTTTGGTCCCATCGATGCCCCGCTTTTGATAACGAGTTTGATCAGCGGTTTTACCGCTGTCTCTCTGACGTTGCAGGTGCGACGGCGCAGTAAACTGATTCGTGCCGGCTTGTGGGTCGGCCTCGCCATTTGGCTTTTGTCGCTCACGTTTGGGTTGATCGGACCGATCAACTGGTTCTATCCGACGGCCAATGACTGGGGGATGCTCGGAGTGCAAAGCGCGCTCGCCATCGGCAACGGCATCGTTATCGCGACCATAGTGGGCGGCGCACTGCCGATGCTCGAGAATCTCTTTGGAATCACGACAGACATTTCCTGGCTGGAAGCATCGGATCTCAATCACCCGCTGTTACGACGCATGACCATCGAAGCGCCGGGCACCTACCACCACAGCCTTGTCGTGGCCAATCTCGCCGAAGCCGGCGCGGAAGCGGTTGGCGCAAACGCGACGCTCTGCCGCGTCTGCTCTTACTTTCACGACGTCGGTAAACTCGTAAAACCGGAATACTTCACGGAGAACATGAGCTTCGAGCGAAATCCGCACGACGATCTCGCGCCGACGATGAGCGCATTGATCATTATAGCGCATGTCAAGGAAGGCGTGGACCTCGCGCTCAAACACCGGCTAAACCAGCGGATGATCGACATCATCCAGGAGCACCACGGCACATCGCTTGTGCGTTATTTTTATCAACGGGCGTTGCAGCAACATGAAGACGCGCTCGCAGGCGGCAAGATCATGAGGCTGCGCGAGGACGACGTCCCCGAGGTGCACGAAGAAAGTTTTCGTTACAGCGGACCAAAACCGCAGACCAAAGAGAGCGCCATCATTAGTCTGGCTGACGCAATTGAAAGCGCTTCGCGAAGTCTGGAGAAGCCGACGCCGCAAAAAATCGAAACACTCGTAAACGAGGTCATTGAAGAACGTATCAGCGACCGGCAATTGGACGAATGCGATCTCACCCTTGGCGAACTGAAAACAATCGCCGACAGGTTTCGATTTACGTTGCTGATGATGTTGCACAGCCGGATCGCGTATCCGAAATCGGGACACAAACCCGCCGCGCCACGTGACGAGACCCTGCAACCAGATGTAATGGCCGGGACTCGCAAACCCGAAACCGCGCCGCCCGTGTCAGCGGCGTAATGGTCGAGTGAGAGCGGCCGGGCGCGCCGATGCGCTGGCGAGCACTTGTGAGGTGTACGCGATCGAGAAAATAGGCTTCCGAACAGACGGCCTACAATTCCGGCGGGCGGGCGCGTGGTTCGCGATCTTTTGAGCCGGCAGTGGTCGGAACTGTGACGAAGGGACCGCCTTCGAGCGGTGTGATCTTAGTAAAGGCGACGTCCGGCATTTCGCTCGGCAAGCCTTCGAGTGGGAAATCCTTTCGTAGCGGGAAGTACGGGTAGCCATCCCACATCAGAATGCGACGCAGATCGGAATGGCCGTTGAACTTGATTCCCATCATGTCGTAAATCTCGCGTTCATGCCAATTCGCCGTCGGCCAGATATCCGAAACCGTATCGACGACGCCGGCTTCCTCCGAGACCTTCAGTTTCAATCGAAGGTGGGCAGCATGCGTCATAGAGTAAAGGTGATACACCATTTCGAAGCGCGGTTCTTCGCCGTAATTGTCGATGCTGGTGATGTCGAGCAGGTAATCGAAGAACAGTTCGTCCCGGCAGAATTTGGCGATTTCGCGGAGATCGCCTGCCAAAATCATAAAACTCGTTTCGCCGCGAAATTCAGTCTTGCCCTGAAGTTTCTCGCCGAAAGCCTTGTTAAACGAGTCGAGTAGTTCCTCGGAAGTCATGCTTCAAACCATTGTGAGCGAAGCGAAGTGGAGTCGAACCATCCCGTGGCCAAACTCTTTGCTCTTGCAACGCGATCCCTTGACTTTGCTCGGGATGACAGCGTGGTCATGCCAGCGCTTCCTCAAGTTTTTCGGCTAGCTCCGGGTTCTGGTTTCGCAACGAACGTTCGCGCGAAATCTTCTCCTGCAATTTCATCAGGCCGGCGAGCAACGCCTCGGGACGCGGCGGGCAACCGGAGATATAAACATCAACCGGCAAAAGCTGATCGATACCTTGCAAAACGGCATACGAGCGATACATGCCACCGGTGGACGCGCACGCGCCCATGGCGATGACCCATTTTGGTTCCGGCATCTGCTCATAAATTCGTTTCACCGCCAGCGCCATTTTGTAAGTGACAGTGCCTGCGACGATCATCACGTCGCATTGCCGGGGCGAGAAACGCATCACCTCCGCGCCGAACCGCGCGATATCAAATCGCGACGCGGCGGTGGCCATCAACTCAATCGCGCAACAGGCCAGCCCCATCGGCATCGGCCAAAGCGAATTCTTGCGCACCCAGTTGAGCGCCGCATCCAGGCGCGTAAAGATAACGTTGCCTTCGATTTTGGAGTCGTACGCTGTGGCTTGTGTTTCTGCCATTAACAAAAACTAAGATTGCGTTGCGTGGGCGCAACAGAAAAACAGGCCGCAGATTGATACGGACGAAACACAGACTACGAAAAGAGTACATCGAACCGCTCTAAATGAATCTGCGTAAATCTGTGGCTAAATTTTTAATGGATTGCAGCCAAACGAGCACATGACCGAATCGAGGCGCACTCATCTCGACCCACGAAGCTCCGGAAGATCCTGAGATTGTCATGCACATCGACAAACAGACCTTCGACGAATCGGTTGCGACAGTTCTCGAACAATTGTTGCCGCTCTTGCGGGGCGACAGAGCGAACGACTGAGCCGCAGAGTGTTTACAATTCGCGACGCCAAATTGACCGATGCACCGGCACTTGCCGCGCTCATGTGCGAGCTCGGTTACGAGACAACTCCCGCCGAAATGCGCCGCCGCTTGAAACCGATTTTATGCGATGTCCGCTATCGTACGCTTCTTGCAGAAGTCGACGGGAAAGTTTGCGGGATGATCGGAACGCTTGCACATGCGAGTTACGAACACGACGACCCGTCTGGGCGAATCCTTGCTCTTGTGACACTGACTACTGCGCGCCGCCGCGGAATTGGCCGCGCGTTAATTGCCTCTGCAGAGAAGGCTTTCGCGCAGAAAGCGGTGACGCGCGTTTCGTTAGATACGCGGTTTACGCGAAAAGATGCGCACCAGTTTTATGAGTCGCTCGGTTACGAACGAAACGGGTGGCGATTTGTGAAGCAACTTGCTGTGAGCGATTGATGAAACTCGATGTGGCGAAGTTGGAGCGTCCTTGCGATCTCAGCAGTTGCAGTCGCCGCAATTTACGAAGCGCAGGCCGCCGCCACTTCAAATGATTCGGCGGAAACGGAGTCAGTGACAGTCACAGGAGAAGCGACCGGGTCACTTACTTCGGTTTCACCGGAGGAATCTGCGAAGCAGAAGACGCAAATTCCGGGCGCCTTCACACTCAAGACGAACGAAGACATGGAACTCGGTCGCGCGTCAAACTTTGAAGATTTGTTGCAACGAACCCCGGGCGTTTTCCTTCAATCGGAAAACGGCGCTGAAGTTTCCAAGATTTCAATTCGAGGGTCCGGGATCACATCTGAAGACGAGCCACTAGGTGTGATGTTTCTAATGGACGGCCTGAACTTCAACCAGGGGGATGGCGAGGCAACGCTCGAAGATCTTGATGTTGCAACAATCAACTACGCGGAAGTCTTTCGAGGCGCAGATGCATTTAAATACGGTGCGCTGACCCTTGGCGGGGCAATCAATCTCGTGCCGTTTACTGGGTACGATGCGATGCCATTCCAGGTCCGGCTTGAAGGGGGAAGTTACGGCTTGTTCCGTGGCGACATGAGCGGCGGCGGCGTGCAAGGGCCGTTCGATGAATTTGGCGCGATCAGTTTCCGAGAGCGCGACGGCTTTCGTGAGCATAGCCGCGAGGACACGGAAATCTTTTTTACAGATTTCGGTTATAAGTTTAACGACCAGGTGGAGAATCGATTTTATTTCACGCTGGACCGGACCAATCGGAATCTGCCTGGCGGTTTGACCAAGTCAGAAATGGAAAGCGATCCCACCCAGGCTAATCCACTCGCAGTAGCCCAGGATTGGGACAAATTGTTGTCGAACGTTCGCCTGGCGGACAAGCTAACCTTTCAGACTGAATACATTCAGTTTTTTATCGGTGCGTTCTGGTTCCATCACGATATCGAGAACCGCGGATTCTTTTCGCCGGATTTTCGGGAAGGGATCGAGCAGTTTTATTCGGACAATTATGGCGGGAACGTGAATTTCGTTAGCCGCTACGAAATCTGTGGCCATCGAAATATTCTTACAATTGGTGCGAGCCCCCAGTACGAAGACGAGCCCACCCAAAATTACGAGAATATTTTCGGACACACAGGCGCAACAACTGCGCGAGGCATAGGCAGTTCGATAAATCTTCCAGCGTATCTCCAGGACCAGCTGTATCTCACACCGCGGCTCTCGATCCTCGCCGGAGCGCAGGCGATTTTCGCGGAGCGCCATTTTAAGGACGAGTTCTTCACCGACGAGGCAGGTAATCAATCAAATCGGCAAAATTTTTGGGGATTCAATCCCAAGCTGGGCGCGATGTACGAAATCAATCAAAAGACACAGGCGTTTGTGAATTTTAGTCGCAGTTGGCAACCGCCGTCGATAGACAACCTGGTTGATTTTGATGAAGGTCCGAATTCCAGCGTTGTTTACACGCCCCTGTCGCCGCAACACGCCTGGACCATCGAAGTTGGAACTCGCGGAGAGTATTCGCCGTGTGAGTGGGAGTTATCGCTTTATCGCTCGTGGTTTCGTGATGAATTGCTCGAGGTCAATGACGCCTTCGGGAACGATATTGGCACCAGGAACGTTCCGCGCACAATTCATCAAGGAATCGAGGCGAGCCTGGAGCTTGAATTGCTTCGGGATATCCTGGTGCCAAAACAGTCGAATCGCGCAAGCGATCGTTTGTCACTTGAGCAGAGCTACACGCTCAACGATCTGCATTTGGATCAGAACGCTGTTTACGGCGACAATCGCCTGCCGGGAATTCCGGTTCACATTTATGAAGCGCAATTGCTTTACCAAAGCCCTTCTGGTTTCTATGCGGGCCCAAATCTGCAGTGTAACCTCTCACGTTATCCAGTTGACGAGGCGAACACGCTCTTTGTGGATACTTATGTGCTGCTTGGTTTCCGTGCGGGATTTCGACGGACCAACGGATTCTCAGTCTTTATCGATTGCAGGAACCTGACAAATCAGACCTATGCGGCCGCTATCGATGTGATCGCAGACGCGCGCACGGAGCCGGATCCCGAGATTTTCCATCCCGGCGACGGTCGCTCCTTCTACGGTGGCGTTTCCTGGAGTTGGTGAACCTTTCTGGTCCGGCTCCTCAGGAAATCCAGATCGTTTTCGTGTTTGTAAATTCGCGGATGCCGGCGGCGCCGAGCTCACGACCGAATCCGGAACGTTTTACACCACCGAATGGCAGACGCGGATCGGATGCGACCATGGCGTTGATAAAGACCATTCCGGCATCCAGCTCGGACGCGAAGAGTTTCTGTTCTTTGCGATCGTTAGTCCAGGCGCTCGCCCCGAGGCCAAATGTCGTGTCGTTCGCGAGGTCGATCGCCTCGTGAACATCGCCCACGCGGAAAACAGCTGCGACCGGGCCGAAGATTTCTTCGCGGTACGCGGGCGACTCCTTCGGCACATCGACGAGAACCGTGGGTTCGTAGAAAAATCCCGGACCGTGAATACGGTTTCCACCCGTTAATAATTTTGCGCCAGCAGCGATTGTTTTCTGCACTTGATCGTCCACGCCTCGCAGGATTTGTTCCGTCGTAAGTGGACCGAGTTCAGTCTCCGGATCCATTGGGTCGCCGATCTTGAGCGCGCGCATGCGATCAACGAACTGTTGAAGAAACCGCTCATACATCTGATCCGCGATGATGAATCGCTTTGCTGCGATACAGGACTGACCGGTGTTGATCGTGCGCGCTTTGACCGCAGTGCTCAACGCCGACTCGAAGTCAGCGCTTGGCATCACGATGAATGCATCGCTGCCGCCCAGCTCGAGCACACTTTTCTTAATCTCACGCGCGGCCGCGCTCGCGACGGCCGCCCCGGCTTTTTCGCTGCCTGTCACCGTTACGGCTTTGACGCGCGGATCGACGATCAGTTTTTCGACCTGCTCGGGCTCGATCAGTAGCGTCTGGAAAACGCCGTCTTCAAACCCGGCGCGGCAAAAGATATTTTCAATCGCGAGCGCGCACTGCGGGACATTCGAAGCGTGTTTGAGCAAACCGACGTTACCCGCAATCAATGCAGGTGCCGCAAATCGAAACACCTGCCAGAAAGGAAAATTCCACGGCATGATCGCGAGGACCGGCCCGAGCGGTTGATACTCGACGTAACTTTCAGCAGCATCCGTCTGTGCCGGTTCCTGCTCCAAAAATCGTGCCCCGTTCTCGGCGTAAAACCGGCAACCGCGCGCGCACTTCTCGATTTCGGCGACCGAATCGTGAAACAGTTTCCCCATCTCGAGCGTGATGGTCTCTGCAAGGGTTTTCTTTTCCTGGAACAGCAACTCCGTCAACGCGTGCAGAAGCTCGGAGCGTTCGGCAAAATTGGTTCGACGATATTTTCTGAATGCTTGTTCGGCACGTGCCAGCCGTTTTTCGATTTCCTGATCGTCGAATGGAGAAAATTCTTTGAGTTTTTCTCCTGTCGCGGGATTGATTGAAGCGATTGGCATTAATCAAATGTAGCGCAAGCTTCCCAGCTTGCGACAAGGTCGCCGGACGCAGGCGAGGAGGCTCGCGCCACTCTATAGACGAAGTCCTTTTGGAATCAGCACGCGATCGAGCAAATCGAAAAGCCATTGCACGAGCAGCGCGAGCACGGCGGCGGGAATGGCGCCTTCCAGAATCGTGACGTGATCGTTCAAGTTAAGACCGCTCAAAATCGGTTCGCCTAAACCGCCGGCGCCGATCAATGCTGCCAACGTGGCAGTTCCAATATTAATCACGGCGCTTGTTTTAATCCCGGAGAGAATGGAACGGGACGCCATGGGCAGATAAATTTCCCAGAGACGGGCCATCGGACCGAGTCCCAACGCGACCGCGGATTCGCGCAACGATCGCGGGATGTCCTGAATCCCGGTGGCAGTGTTGCGCACAATCGGCAGCAAACCATAAAGAAACAGCGCCGCGATCGCAGTGCGCACGCTGATTCCAAAAAAGGGCAGGGGAACAAGCAAGGCCAGCAGCGCGAGGGAGGGAATTGTTTGCACCACGCCCGCAAAACCAATAATCGTATGGCCGACCGCGCCGCCGCGACTGGCGACGATGCCAAGCGGAATCCCGACTAACACGGAGAGCAGCAGCGAAAATCCAGCCAGTTGGAGATGACGAAGCGTCCAGCGCGCAAGCTTATTTGGAAAGGATTCACCCGTCGGCTTTGCCGACACTGCGGGTCGCCCGAAATATAAGTCTGCCGCTCTTGTGTAATTCTTTGTGCGCTCCGCTTCCGCGTTGAGGCGAATCATACGTCTTTCATCAAGTGTGCCCTCCAAGCGGCGCAATGCAGCAATGGCTTCCGGGCGCATGGACAATCGGAACAAAAAGACTGCCTCGTATTTCGGAAAGAAGTGAAGGTCATCTTCGAGCACAACGAGATCGTTCTGCTCTATTTTTGCATCCGTCGAGTACGCGTCCTTTACATCAATCGAGCCGCTGGCGAGCGCGCTGTAACCGAGTGCGTGATCGATGCCGACGACATTCTTCTGGGGAAGCGCGTACCGCTCGCGCAATGGGCGCCAGCCGTCCTGCCGGTCGAGAAATTCGTGCGTGAGACCGATCTTAAGTTCGGGATATTTTTGCAAATCGCTGATTGTGCGAATGCCAAGCCGTTGCGCTTCGCTGCGCCGCATTACAAGAGCATAAGTGTTGTTAAACCCCAGCGGGTTCGTAATGCCCACACCGAGTTTTGCCAGTGACGCACGAATTTCATCGATCGATAGCGCCCGATCGCTTTTTAGAATTTCCTGCGCAATTGTCCCCGTGTATTCCAGGTAAGCGTCGATCTGTCCGCCGCGCAGCGCTTCCCAGAGAATGATCGTGCCGCCCATGCCCTGGCGGTGTTCGGCCGGGATTCCCGCATCGTTCAGCGCGCGTTTGGCGATTTCGCCGAGCACATATGATTCCGTGAACTTCTTGGAACCGATCACAACGTCGGCAGCAGAAGAAGAATCAATCAGGAAAACAGGAAGGCAGGAAAAAATCAGAAGAAAATCTGGAAGCCAGGAAATCAGGAAGAATGGACTTTTTAAATGCCGGTTCCTGGCATTCCTGGTTTCTAAATCCAATTGGTTCCTCTTTTCCTGCTTTCCTGATTCGATTCATAAACTCGCGATGCCGCGTTGGGCGTTGATGAACTCGGACACGAAAGGGTCGGCTGGTCCTTCGCGTAGATCGGTAATCGAACCTTGCTGCACGATCCGGCCTTCATTCATGAGCACGATTTCGTCGCCCAGATATGCGGCTTCGGCCAAATCGTGCGTGACGAGTAATGCGGTCTGCTTCAACTCCGTAAAGATTTCCTTCAGATCTTTTTGCAAAGAGGCGCGCACCAGCGGGTCGAGCGCGCCGAGCGGCTCGTCGAGCAACAACAATTCCGGCGAAAGCATCAGAGCGCGCATGAGACTGACGCGTTGACGCTGGCCGCCGGAAAGTTCGAGCGGATAACGGTCGACCAAAGATTCAGAGAGTCTGGTTAACTGACATAGCTCGGAGAGGCGTTGTTTTGTCTCCTCGTTCTTTCTTCCCAGATGGCGCGCCATCAATGTCGCGTTATTGCGCGCAGTGAGATGCGGAAATAGACCGCCTTCCTGAATGACGTAGCCGATTCTGCGGCGAACACTGCCGATGTTATCCGGCCCAATCGGTGCGCCATCGAATTCGATCGAGCCCGAATCAGGTTCCACAAGTCCGATGATCAACCGCAGTAAAGTTGATTTCCCGCATCCGCTCGGACCGATGAGCACGGTGGTTTTGCCACGCGCCACCGAAAGGCTTGTTGGCTGTAGAGCAACGTGTTCACCGTAGCGTTTACCGACGTCCACCAGTTTTACGAGGGCGCTCATTTTCAATTGCGAACATTCTGCAGAGGCAGGCGTGTCGCCTGCAAGCGCGGATGCTTCAGGTGCTGCAGCCGACACGGGTGCAGCCACAGGTTTCTAACATCGGGTTTGTGACTGTGCAGGCGTTACCCGCGGCTGGCATCAGCGCTTTCGGCTACAAGTGAAATAGAAGACGCCGAACAAACGCCGCTCATCTGTCCACATTCTTTGAAACTCGAATCCCGCGCTGCTGGCCAGTTTCGAAAAACTTTCCGGCGTGTGTTTGTAGGAATACTCGGTGAGAATTTTCTCGCCGCCGCGAAAAGAAAATTCGTGTCCGTCGATGTGCACGACCTGCGGCTTTTCGCTGATCAAATACATCTCTATCCGGCCTTCGCTCGAATTGTAAATCGCGCGATGCCGCCACCGCTTGCAGATCGAAATCGGCTCCGAGTTCGCGATTCGCTCGCACCAAAAGATTCAAATTGAACTCAGCAGTCACGCCCTGCGTATCGTTATAAGCAGCCTCAATCACACGTGGATCTTTTTGAAGATCGACACCGATGAGTAGTCCGCCGCCGTCGCCGCAAAGGCGGGCGATCCGACGCAGAAAATCCGCGGCTTCGTCCGGCTCGAAATTTCCGAGCGTCGATCCGGGAAAGTAAACGACCTTGTGAGAGGAATTGCGACGCGGTGTCGGCAGAACAACCGGTTGCAGGTAATCTGCGCAAACAGGCAAGACTTCCAGATCGGGAAAAATTTGCCGAAACAGTGCGGCGGATTCGTGAAGTTGTTTCTCGGAAATATCCACCGGCATGTAAACGGCCGGCTTATCGAGCGCTTCAATGAGAATCCGCGTCTTGGTTCCGGCGCCGGTGCCAAGTCCGATCAACTCGATGTCAGGGCCAACCTCCAACGCGATCTCGGCGCCATGTCGCTCCAGAATATCGATCTCGGTGCGGGTGACGTAATATTCAGGCAGCTCACAGATCTTTTGAAACAACGCCGCGCCCCGCTCATCATAGAAGTATTTGCACGGGATCGCGCGCGGATTCGACGACAGCCCAGCAATAACATCCGCCAGAACATCCGCCGATTCTGGCGAGGAAACTTGCGGCGGAGCTGTGATTGAATCTCCGGTCATTGTGGGCTTGAGCTAGCGCGCATAGAGTGACGCGCCCTACCGATTTACTGTGCGTCGCGTGCGAGTCTGATTCCAGTGAACTGCCAGCGTTTCTCCGGTTGAAAGAAATTGCGGTAGGTTCGGCGAACATGCGCGCGCGACGTGGCGCAGGAGCCGCCGCGCAAAACATATTGGTTGCACATGAACTTGCCGTTGTATTCGCCAAGCGCGCCGGGTGCAGCGCGATAGCCAGGGTAGGGAGAGTAGGCGCTGCGCGTCCATTCCCAAACGTCGCCGAACATTCGGTGAAGGCGCAGATCGCGCGCCGCTGTGTCCACTGAGACAGCCCCGAAGCTTTCGGGGTTACAGCCTGCGGGATGGAATAATTCGTCTTCGACAAAATTTCCTTCGATCGGACATCCCGACGCGGCGCGCTCCCATTCGAACTCAGTAGGAAGCCGCGCGCCCGCCCAGTTGGCGTACGCATCGGCTTCGAAATAACTGATGTGCGTGACAGGCTCCGATTCATCGACGGGGCGAAAACCGGATAACGTAAAGTTCCACCACGTGCCGTCGCGTTTCATCCAGTAAAGCGGTGCTTCCCAGCGTTGTTCGTTCACGGTCATCCATCCAAGTGACAACCAGAATTCCGGTCGCTGGTAACCGTTGTCTTCGATAAATGCGATGTATTCGCCGTTGGTTATCGGGCGTGACGCGAGCGCGAAAGCCGGAACAAGGACTTGATGCCGCGGACCTTCGTTGTCATACGCGAAGCCGCGACCGTCATGGCCGATCCCAGCGGTGGTCTGTTCAAAATCAATGAATTGGTAGGGACGGCGCTCCGTTGCCGTCCGTTCTTCAGCGCGCACGGAGTGACGCGCCCTACCATCTCGATAGACCGGATACAGCGGGTTTTGCGCGAACACGTGTTTGATGTCCGTGATGAGCAATTCCTGGTGTTGCTGTTCATGGTGCATCCCGAGGACGAGAATCGGCTCGATTTCATCAAGCAACTTTTCGTCGGCATCTGAGAGCAAATCGTCGATGTGCGAATCAATCGATGCACGATAGCGTTTGGCTTCGCTGACGGTCGGGCGTGAGATCAATCCGCGCAGATCGCGCCGGTGCATGTCACCTGCAGCGTTGTAGTAGGAATTGAAGAGGTAAGCGTACTCCGGAATTTCTGCGCGATATCCCGGTACGAATTTTTTGAGGATAAATGTTTCGAAAAACCATGTGGTATGCGCGAGGTGCCACTTGGTGGGGCTGACGTCGGGCATGGATTGCACGACGCAATCTTCCGGTTCAAGGCCTGCGCACAGCGAATTGGTGAATTTTCTGATTTGATGGAAGCGATCGCGCAAGCCTTCAACGCGATCCGCGGTCGTTGATGATAACGCATCGTCCGCCGCCGCGGTGCGAGTGGCGGTCTCGGCTGTGGCCGGGCTCAAGGATTTTCTCCCTCTTGCTCGAGTTCTTCGCGGCGTGCTTCGAGCATCTGATCGTGAGTTGCTTCCTCTATGCCTTCGATCACAAGATGCTCTCCAACAGTTTCTTCTTCCTCGGTGCCGGGACGCGGCATGCGGTGACCTTTGGAACTGGCGACTACGCTCCATTCTTCCGTCATATCGGCGTTATCGGGAGTTTCCTCGGGAGGCACGTTGTTTTCTTCGCCCATCAGCTCGTGGCGCGCCTGTGCCCAATCGGCCTCGGTAAATTCGTCAGGGTTGCGCTCATCGATCATGGCAATCTCTCTGGCGCGTCTTTCCACTTCCTCGGGTGACGGTGCGCCGATTCCGTTGCCATGCTGCTCGATTTTTCCTGGGGGAGGTTGCGAGTAATGGTTCATAACAAAGCTTCGAAAAGCACAGTTGTATTTTCGCGGTACACTTTGCACTACAGATTGAGGCCTTGCAATACAACTACGGAAAAGAGGCTGCCGATAGATGCATAGGAAAGATGTCGTTCAACTTTGTGACGGTGCCGTCGTTGCGTTTCAAGAATACGGCGACCCAAATGGGACGCCGGTGATATTTTGCCACGGCTGGCCGAGCTCACGCACGATGGCGCAACTCGCAGATGAACCAGCGCGCGCGCTCGGTGTTCGCATTATTTCACCGGACCGGCCGGGCATCAGCGGATCGAGCATGCAACTCGATCGAAAGTTGAGCGACTGGCCGTCGCTTGTTGAACGGCTTGTTGATGATCTCGAGATCGGCGAATTCCGAATTCTCGCGATCTCTGGGGGCGCGCCCTACGCGTATGCGACTGCGGTCGCAATACCCGAACGAGTGCGCGCGATTGCTGTCGTAGGCGGAGTGATTCCATTTGGCGAGCTCAAGGACTTCAAAGGATTGCTGCCGCTTTATCGCTGGATGCTGGCATTTTATCGCAATCGGCCGCGACTGTTGCGGCAATTGTTTTACCTGGCGCAACCGTTTTTGTCGTTCCGCGCGCCGATCAGGTTTCGTCCGCTGCTTTTAAAGATGCTGCTATTGCGCCCGTGCGACGCGGCGAGCTTGCGCGACGACGCAGCTTTTGAAGCGATTTTCGAGAGCCAACGGCGCGCCTGGCGCGGCTCGGCGGAAGGGGTATTGATCGACGCACGAATTTACGCGGAGCCGTGGGGATTCGCGATCGAAGATGTGCGCGTGCCGGTGCGGCTCTGGCATGGAATAGAAGATCGCGCTTTCGCCGTTCGGCTGGCGGAAGAAATCGCGAAACGTTTCCCGAATTGCAAAGCGCGTTTCATCGAAAACGAAGGACATTACTCGCTGCCGATTCGCCACATACGCGAGATCCTTGAAGATTTAATTTCAGACTAACGGCGATCCGCAGCAACGCGACACAGTTCTGGTGTGCGCTGTCCTCAGCGCATCACACTAAAATGCGCTACGTTTGTTTATGCAGGATTTGACGGCGAGTAAGATTGACGAACAGCCGCGAAAGCTTTCCGAGTGTTGGAGCGCAGGTCCGCCGTTTGACGCACGAGTTAGACAACTGGTTCGTGATTTGGGCACCCAAAAATCCGCGGCGCTAATCGAGGAAATGATCACCACCGCACTGAAAATCGCAGGCGATGAAATGAGCACAGCGGATTTGAAGCTGATCAATCGCTCCATGAAAGAGATGCGGTCCGCGGCGAAAATTTTCGCGCCGTTCAAGCATTTGCGGAAAGTAGCGGTCTTTGGATCGGCGCGAACTCAGTCCGATTCCCCCGATTACAAACTGGCGACAGATTTTGGATGCGAAATGGTCAGGCACGGCTTCATGCTGATTAGTGGTGGCAGCGATGGAATAATGGGCGCAGTGCAGCGCGGCGCAGGCCGCGCACACAGCTTCGGATTGAATATCCGTTTGCCCTCCGAGCAGCGAGTAAATGAAATGAGCGAGAGCGATCCAAAGCTAATCACGCTGAATTACTTCTTTACTCGAAAATTGAGCTTTGTGAAGGAGGCGCACGCGTTCGCGCTCTTCCCCGGCGGGCTTGGAACACTGGATGAAGCGTTTGAGGTCCTCACGCTAATGCAAACGGGCAAAGCGAGCATTGTTCCGGTCGTGCTGTTAGACCATCCACATGGGAAATATTGGGAGAGATGGATGGAGTTCCTAACCGAGCGCCTGCTCAAGTTCGGCTTCGTTTCAGCCGAAGACTTTGCGTTTTTCAAAATTAAACACAGTGCACAGGACGCTGCCGCGGAGATTACGCAGTTCTATAAAGTCTTTCATTCGGCACGCTGGGTGGGGGAGCGCTTCGTCATCCGCCTTAATCGTTGTCTATCGACAAACACCATTGTTGATCTGAACAAACAGTTCTCTGACATCGTGCGCACAGGCGAAATTGTCCAGCGCGCTGCGCTTGCTAAAGAAAAGAATGAGCTTGAAATTCGGGACTTGCCGCGGCTGATTTTCACGCCATTTCGCACCAGATTCGGACGGTTTCGTCAATTGATCGACGCGATCAATTCTTCTCAAACGATTTAATGTCGGGCGAAGAGGGCGACCCAGATTCGCAGCCAGCGTTGTTGCCAAGAACAGCAAAATCAGCGCGCAACTTTGCCTGCATCATTTTGTCGAATGAAAAGTGCTCGGTCGCATAACGGAGACCGTTCGCTGCGCAATGTGCCGCCAGTTTTGGATCGGAAATGAATTCCAGGATTGCGGCGGCGAGCGCTTGAGTGTCACCCGGTTCGATGAGCAAACCGTTTTGGCGATGCTGCACGATTTCGGGAATGTCGCCCACTTTCGTGGCGATGATCGGTCGTCCGCTGGCGAAAGCTTCTCGCAAAACAATCGGCGAGGCTTCCGTGCGCAACGAAGCGATCACGATCATGTCAAATGCCGCGTAAGCGTCCGGCGTGTCCCAGCGATAGCCAGTCATGATGATTTTCTCGACTAATCCGGCCCGATCGATGGCGTTCCTCACGTTGATCCCGCGCTTCAAAATGCCGGTGCCCTGGCCCACGATAATGAAGCGGGCGTCGGGGCGCTTCTCCAACACCAGAGGCGCCGCTTTGACTAGCTCGAGCTGGCCTTTGTCCGGCCGAATCATCCCGACGTTACCAATCAGTGGCGTGTCGTCGCCGACGCCCATTTCACGACGGAATTTTTTTCCGTCACGCGGAGGCTTGAACTTTTGCAAATCGACAGCTGAACCGATGACCTGAATTTTTGCAGGATCAACGCCGTGTTCTTCTACTAACTGACGTTTGATGACCGACGCATCGGCGACGATTTGCGAACAGCCGTGCTTAAAGACGAATGCGCGACTCCTGCTGCCGATTGGGTCGGTAATGCAGCGCGCGCGGCTCAGTGGAATTCCAGAGAAATAGAGTGGCAGACAGATCCAATGGTCTTTCGAGCTGTACGTTTTCACCAGATCGATCTCATTTTGGCGACAGAATCGCCAGAGGCGCCATGAACACAGCGGGTCAAAGCGGCTCCGCAGCGGCATTGTGTTGAGTCGGGTGCCGAGTTCAGAGGCCTTAGAGTGGACCTGGCTCTCTGGATTGCAGATCAACCACGCCCGATGGCTGTGCAAATTGAGCCAGTTAATTTCCAGGCAGGTGCGATACTCCTGGCCGCCCCAGCTGTGGCTGCTCTCTACGTAAAGAATGTTCACGTCGATGCGACGGCGCGGCGCCGCTAGCATATCCTATGCAGCCGCAGCGCGTTTTTCGAGAATGTAATCGTGAATCGTGTTTACCGTCCGAAGCGCTTTTCCGGCTACGTCAGAGTTTGGCACACCGACACCGAAGGTCTTTTCCATACTCACGACCAACTCCAGCGCGTCGATGGAATCCAAGCCAAGACCGTCGGGGCTGAAAAGCGGCAAGTCATCGCCGATCTGCTCAGGAGTAACTTGCAGCATAAGATTTTTCACCAGCATCTCCTTGATTTGGGCGTGCAAATCCGGCTCAGACATAAACGAGCGGGGATTTTGCCGTAAATTGCGTGTTCGGTCAAACCTGCAGAAACGTTTTCGAATTGTTTTGGTGAGGGTCCTTCAAAGGCGATGCGAGGCAGGATCGTAACCCGAAGCACTTCGTGTGAAATCTCTGAAACACCGCCTCTGTTTCGCGCAAGCTTTGGGGTTCACGCGCCCGGGGGTCGGTTTTTGACAATTAAACCTGATTAGCCTTCTCGCCAGGCGTGACAGCTTCGTTTGCCTGCGGCGGCGCCACGGGGTTTGGCGCCTGTTCCCCGCCTCGAGCGACGGTCGATTGCGCCGGTTTCACGTCTGGTTGGGCAATTTCCGTTTCAGACTTACCGGCCTTGTGCAGTTCGTCATTAAACTCGTCCTTGGCTTTCTGAAACTCCTTTACCGCCTGACCCATTCCGCGTGCGAGTTCCGGCAATTTTTTCGCTCCGAACAAAACGAGAATGATCAGCAGGATGACGATCAAGTCCGGCCCTGCCAAGTTCATGAAGCTGGCGAGGAGGCTCATATCAACTGTCAACATGAGACTCTTTGTCCGAGTTGCAAGGAATTTCAGCGACGCAGGGAGATCGCTACCAGAGGGCCGATCAGGGTTGACAGACAGAGCGCCATGGGAAAGCATTTGCCCGTATGCGTCCCATCTGGAAAGGCAGCATCAGCTTCGGGTTGGTTTACATTCCGGTCGCTGTTTACCCGGCTACGCGGGAGGAGAAGCTTAGCTTCCGGCAGCTTCGTTCCAGCGATCTTAGTCCCATCAGATATAAGAAAGTGGCGGAAGCAGACTCAAAAGAAGTTCCAGGCGATCAGATCGTAAAAGGCTTTGAATACGAGCGTGGCCGTTATGTTGTTTTGAAAGATGAAGACTTCGAGAAAGTACGCATTGAGTCCACGCATTCAATCGACATCACTGACTTCGTCGATCTGGAGCAGGTAGATCCGAAGTTTTTCTACAAGCCGTATTTTCTTGAGCCGCAAAAAGGCGGAGAGAAAGCTTACGCAGTTTTGCACAAAGCATTGAGCGGAACGGGCAAGATTGGTATTGCCAAGGTTGTGATCAGCAATCGCGAACACCTTGCAGCCGTGAAGCCGGACGGCTTGTTCCTGATCCTGGAACTAATGCATTTTGCCAGTGAAATCTTGAGCGCCGAAGTGTTACAGAACGGCTCCAATGCCGCTGTGACCGATAGGGAATTAAAAATGGCGCAGGCACTGATTGATAGCATGAGCGAGCCGTGGAAGCCCGAGAAATATCGCGACGAATACCGCACTGCGCTCATGGAGATCATCGAACAAAAGGCCCAGCACAAGGAAATCGCCGCAAAGGCACCGGCTCCTCCGGCGCCAACAAACGTTGTTGATCTGGTGAAAGTGTTACAAGACAGCCTGAACCGGACACAAGCAGTAAAGCAGAAGCGCGGCTCTGCCCGAGACGGCGCTCGCCGGTCCACCAGCGCACTAGTCAAACAGAAACGACGCGCAGGCGCTCTGGGCTAGAGCTTCTTTGATGGAACCACGGTTTGCGCAGTCGTCGACTTTAAAACTTGACGGCTGGGAGCCGTCACTCCTTGGAGCCGCCGGTTGCAAACCTGCGGAGTCCGGCTAAATTCCACCCTCTTTATGGCCAAGACAGCTTGGATCAATCGCAATGAACGCAAGCGCGCGACCGCGAAAAAGTACGCCGCCTTGCGCGCCGAGCTCAAGGCAAAAAAGGATTACGCTGGCTTGGCTCAATTGCCGCGTGACGCCAGTCCAACGCGTGTGGTGAACCGGTGCGAAGTCACCGGACGCCGGCGTGCTTTCATTCGGCGGTTTAAGATGTCGCGCCTTACTTTTCGTGAACTGGCCTCGCAAGGGCTCATCCCTGGCGTAACTAAGTCCAGCTGGTAAACTACGATCGATATCTGGTTTCGGATGCCACATGGAGTGTCCGAGCAATGAAGATTCCCTTGTTATTGGTACTGGCATCAATCCCCATGGCCCAAAGCGTCGTGCCCCATTGGGATCCGCCGATGCTGCTCCTCGCAAAGCTCGCAGCCATCGCCGCGCTTGTTGCGCTGAACGCATTCTTCGTCGCCTGCGAATTTTCGGTTGTGAAAGTGCGCAGCACTCAGCTCGATGCGCTTTTGGAAGAGGGCAATCTGCGCGCCCATTTCGTCAAACACGTTCGCGCGCATCTGGACGCGTATCTTTCGGCGACGCAATTAGGTATAACGCTGGCGAGCCTCGCGCTCGGCTGGATTGGTGAGCAATCGCTGGTGTCGATTCTGCAACCAGCCCTGGCCGTCGCGCACATCTACTCTTACGCTGTATCAACTTCTATTGCCATCGCGCTCGCTTTCGCCGGGATCACTTTTCTGCACATTGTGTTTGGAGAACTCGCACCGAAATACATCGCAATTTCCAATCCGTTGCCGGTGACACTTCGCCTGATGCGGCCGCTCGGTGTGTTTTACGCTGTGTTTAAACCGGCCATCTGGCTGCTGAACAAATCTTCGAATTTCGTTTTGCGCAGAGTGCTTCGGCTTCAACCGATTCCGGCGAGTGAGCTTGCACACAGCGAAGAGGAATTGCGATTAATCCTCGAGCAAAGCGAAAAATCTGCGGACGTCACTCCGCTCGGGCGCGAGCTAGTTTTTAACGTTTTAGATCTGCGCGACCGTGTTGTGCGCGATATCATGACCCCGCGCGGTGAAATTGTTTACCTCGATCTGGATGACGATTTCGAAACGAACGTGAAAAAGGCGATGGAATCCCGTCACACACGCTTCCCGCTTTGCCGCGAGAATCTGGATAACACTATCGGCCTAATTCACATCAAGGAGCTGGTTCCGATGATGCGCGACCCGCATCCCGATTTGATGAAGATTAAGCGCGAGTTGTTTCCGGTTCCCGAGATGATGCCGCTGGAAAATCTGCTCAGACTATTTCTCAGCAGGCACGCGCATCTGGCAATCGTCGTGGACGAATTCGGAGGGACCGTGGGCATCGTCACGCTGGAAAACGTGCTGGAGGAATTGGTTGGTGACATTCAGGACGAGTTCGACTTCGAAAAAGAGGAGTTTCGCAAAATCAGCGCCAACGAATTCAGTGTCGACGGAGCGCTTGGCCTGTACGAACTAAACGACCTTGCCAAGCTTGATTTGGAAAGCCCCGACGTAAGCACGATCGGCGGTTACGTAACGCATCTTCTCGGGCATCTGCCAAAGACGGGTGAACAAGTTAAGATCGATAATTATCTGGTTACCGTTTCTCAAGCCAATAACCGTCGCATCAATCAACTCCATTTTAAGAAATTGAGCGACGCTGCGGCTGCCACGCCGACGTCGCTGAGATCGTAGGCTCGCTCGCTGACTGGGCTGGTTGCTAAACCACCGCGGCTTGCAGCTGAGCGCGCAAGGCAGGGCGGCGGCGCAATTGATTCGTGAGCGCTTCGATTGCGCGTAGCGTGGGCAGGCTGATGTGATGTTCCATTCCTTCGACGTCGTGGTAAATGACACGATCGCTCAGGCCGAGAAGCCTTAAAAAGTCGGTGAGCAGTTTGTGCCGGTGCGCGATACCGCGAGCGAGTTTCTCACCGGCTTCGGTTAGGACGAGGCCCCGATACTTCTCGTATTTTAGCAATCCTTCCGCATCGAGCCGTTGCACCATGTTCGTGACGCTCGCCTGGGATATTTGCAAAGCCGCAGCAATGTCCACCACCCGGGCGTAGCCCTTGGAATTGATGAGCTCGAGGATGCGTTCGAGATAATCCTCGACCGTCGAGGACGCGGTGGCCTTCATGCCGAAATTTTTTGCAGGCATAGCTGAAAAATAAGAACCGTGCCTAGACTTAGTCAAATAAAAATAACATTGATCGTTGACATGATTTTAGTATGACATAAGTAAGTTAGCCTTAGCTAATATCTGTATGATCTCAGCCAGACATTTCAGATTTGCGCTCAACGCGCTGGCTCTCCCATCCATCTACGCTTTTGCAGATGGGTCCGGCGTTAGCGAAAGCAGCCTGGCATCTGCGCCTGAGCAAGTTGTATCGAGGGACAAAAGCCACTGCACCATTTTCGACCCAGTACCAGGCGATTTATTGCCTGAGCTGACTCCTGAGCGACCGGACAAAACCGAGAGTCCTTACACGGTCGATGCCGGACATTTTCAGCTGGAAATGGATTTTGCGAACTTGACACTCGACGACTCGAATGCCGTACGCACGCATGCTTGGAATGTCGCTCCCTTCAACATCAAGATCGGCCTGCTCAACAATGTCGATCTTCAGTTTGTGTTCGACGATTATTTGTGGGTTCCCACGCATGACCGCGTCACGCGGACCACGACGACTCAGTCTGGCGTCGGCGATTTTACGCCGCTCGATTGCGGCGGCAACGCGGGCGTTACGTGCTCCGCCGATGATCTGAACGCATTCAGCGGTATCACTGTCCGGTTTTGAAGACGAAACAATCATTGCAGCAATGAGGCAACTAGATCACATCGTTGCCGCCGAAACGGAAATTGGCTGGCGCAGGAAAGCGGGACAAGTTTCGCTGGCCGAAGTTCATCGCAGCATTGTCGTTCCGGTGACGGCTTCATTCTGGAGAAAGATGCTCGCTTTCTCCGGCCCGGGTTTTCTGGTGGCAGTTGGTTACATGGATCCTGGCAATTGGGCGACCGATCTGGCGGGCGGGGCAAAGTTTGGTTACGCGCTGTTATTTGTCGTGATGCTGTCCAACCTGATGGCGATCTTGTTGCAGCATTTGTGCATCAAACTCGGCGTGGCTACCGGACGCGACCTCGCCCAAGCGTGTCGTGATCATTATTCAACGCCCACCGTTTGGTTTCTTTGGATTCTTTGTGAAATCGCCATCGCCGCGTGCGATCTCGCCGAAGTGGTTGGCTCGGCCATCGCCTTGCAACTTCTCTTCGGCATCCCGCTGGTATGGGGTTGCTGCATTACTGCGCTCGATGTGCTGGCTGTTCTTTACCTTCAGCAAAAAGGTTTTCGTTACATTGAAGCGCTTGTTATCATGTTGATTGTCGACCATCGCCACTTGCTTCGCGGCCGAGCTGATCCTGTCCAAACCAAACCTTTTGGGTGTGTTGTCCGGTTTTGTGCCGGGTTCTCACATCATCATGAACCAGCAGATGCTTTACGTCAGCATCGGCATCATCGGTGCCACGGTCATGCCACATAATCTCTATCTTCACTCTTCGATTGTGCAGACGAGGAAATTTGAACAGACGTCGGAGGGCAAAAGTGAGGCGATAAAATTCGCAACAATCGACTCGACCGGCGCTCTGATGTTCGCGCTTTTCATCAATGCGGCGATTCTCGTTCTGTCGGCGGCAGTGTTTCATTGGTCCGGGCATCAGGACGTAGCTGAAATTCAGGACGCCTACAAATTGCTGAGTCCGCTTCTGGGCGTAAGTTTCGCCAGCATTCTTTTCGCAGTCGCGTTGCTCGCGTCCGGACAAAACTCCACTCTGACGGGAACCCTGGCCGGCCAAGTAGTGATGGAAGGGTTCCTGAATATTCGTATTACGCCATGGTTGCGCCGGCTTATCACGCGAGCCATCGCCATCATTCCCGCGGTTTTGGTCATCGGCGTCTTTGGTGAAGGCAAGACCACGCAATTGCTCATCGCCAGCCAGGTGGTACTATCGATGCAACTCGGCTTTGCCGTCTGGCCGTTGCTGCGGTTCACTGATGAAAAGGCGAAGATGGGCGAGTTCGCCAACAAGCTCTGGTTGAAAATTCTTGGCTGGATGACCGCGACGATCATTATCGTGCTGAATGTGAAATTACTTTTCGACACGTTTATGCCCGACGCCTTGCTCAAAGAATTTTACCAGTTTCTTCATCTGCCTCCGCCTGCGTAGCAACACGCTTCGCCATGTATCATCACATTCTGATTCCGCTCGAGAACACGCCGGCTGATGAGACGATTCTGGCCCACATCAAACCTCTGGCGCGCTTGACGGGTGCGAAGCTGCTTCTCGTTCATGTCTCCGACGGATGGGTCGCCCGAAATTTTAATCAACTAAAGCTCGCCGAAAGCGAAGAGATGAAGCAGGACCGGGCCTATCTGGAAAAGCGCACGCGAGAGCTAACCGATGAAGGTTTTGCTTGCAATGCCGTCCTTGCTCTGGGCGAGCCCTCTGACGAAATCATAAAACTGGCGAAAGATAAGGATGTCGATCTTATCGCGATGACGACACACGGACACCGGTTCATTAGCGACATTCTGCACGGCGCCACGGCGGATAAAGTTCGGCACGAAGTGAATGTGCCGGTGCTGCTTTTGAAAGTGAAGAGCTAGGTAATGACAAGAACCGAATGACGAATGACGAAGGACGATGGAATGAACGAAGCCCTGAGATTCTCGATGCGCGCGCCGGGCTTTTCGTTATTCGAACTTCGTCATTAGTTTGTCATTGGACATTCGACATTCGGCATCTAATCCTTCGCTTGGCTTGAAGGTCGTTTTTCTCACAAACGAATATCCGCCGCACATCTACGGCGGTGCGGGAGTGCATGTAGGTTATCTTTCGCGCGAACTGGCGAAAATGATGCCGGTGGAAGTGCGTTGCTTTGGCGACCAACGTCTTGAAGAAGGCAATCTCAAGGTCATCGGCTTCGAACTGGACACGAGCAACTTTACGTGCCCAAAGCCGTTGCGTTCGGCTTTCGGCGCGGTGCGACGCTGCACAGATTTCAACACCATGAACATCAACGCCGATTTGGTGCATTGTCACACCTGGTACACTCACTTCGGCGGGATCCTGGCAAAAAAGAACTACGGTTTACCTCTGGTCATTACGGTTCATTCGCTCGAGCCGCTTCGACCCTGGAAACGCGAACAGCTAGCGTGCGGATATGATTTTTCGCTTTGGGTCGAGAAAAGCGCCTTGGAAATGGCCGATGCGATTATCGCCGTCTCCGGCGCGACCAAACAGGACATCGAGCGCTTGTTCGATGTCGATCCTGCGAGGGTGCATGTGATTCACAATGGAATCGATTTGAACCAATATCGTAAGGTCAATTCGACTGCTGCCCTCAACCGTTACGGTATCGATCCAAGTAAACCATATGTTCTTTTTATCGGACGGATCACGCGCCAGAAAGGATTCCAGCACCTGGTGCGCGCGATCCAATTCATGGACCGCGATTTTCAGGTCGTGCTGTGCGCTGCCGCGCCAGATACACCCGGCATGGAAATGGAAATGAGAACGGCTGTCGAGCACGCAAAGGCGCAGCGGCCGGGAATCATCTGGATCGACGAAATGGTCAATCAAGAGGCCGCCTGCGAGCTTTACTCGCACGCGGCGGTGTTCGTTTGTCCATCAATTTACGAGCCGTTTGGCATCATCAATCTTGAAGCAATGGCATGCGAAACGGCAGTCGTGGCCAGCGCTGTCGGCGGAATCAAGGAAGTGGTTGTTGATAACGAAACCGGTTTTCTCGTTCCCCTTGAGCAAATGACGGAAAGCCCATTCGAAGCGACAAAGCCGGAAAGATTTGCGCGCGACCTTGCAATCCGTGTCAATGAGTTAATGAGCGATCCCCAACTGGGCGAGCGATTCGGCAAGGCTGGTCGGGAACGCGTCGAACAACACTTTAGCTGGAGTGCGATTGCGGAGAAAACGAAAGCGCTTTACGCGTCACTGATCGGATGAATCGTTCGACGGTTAAAAACGGTTCGGGTTTTTAACATTGTGACACTTTTAACAATTCACCTATCAGCAGGATGTTCGTCGATCGGGTAAAAGTTTTTGCACAGGCCGGTAAGGGCGGACGCGGGTGCGTCAGTTTTCGACGGGAGAAATTTGTGCCCAAAGGCGGACCGGACGGTGGCGATGGCGGACGTGGCGGCGATGTGATTGTGCGTGCGGATCGCCATGTTGATAACCTGGCCAATCTTTTCTACGAGCCGTTGATCAAAGCAAAAAACGGCGGACATGGAATGGGAAAGAAAATGACGGGACGCGCTGGCGCGGATAAGATCGTGAAGGTGCCTGTAGGAACCGTTATCTTGCGAGCGGAGCAAACCTCGTCGGTCATCGTGAGCGAAGTCGAAGGATCTCGCGAAACAACGTCGACGGTGCCGCCGCGGGATTCCTCGACTTCGCTCGGAATGACGGGTGAGGAAGCGGTCGTCGACCTCACGCATGACGAGCAGGAATTCGTGCTTTGCCACGGGGGCGCAGGAGGAAAGGGCAACGTGCACTTTAAAAGCTCGCGGAACCGAGCGCCCCGCCAATACACCGAGGGCGAAGAAGGCGAACAGGGATCTTTCCTGCTTGAGCTCCGAACCATTGCGGACGTAGGATTGGTTGGCTACCCGAATGCCGGCAAATCAACGCTGTTGAGAAAAATTTCCGCAGCGCGGCCTAGGGTCGCAGCCTATCCATTTACGACGCTCCACCCGATCGTCGGCGTTATTGAATTTCCGGGTTATCGGCGCGCTACGGTCGCGGATATTCCGGGTTTAATTGAAGGCGCGCACCGCGGCCTTGGCCTCGGTCACGAATTTCTGCGCCACATTACACGCTGTCGCGTATTGGTTTTCGTGGTGGATATTGCCGGAACCGAAGGACGCAATCCGGTCGAAGATTTGCAGAATCTTCGCCGGGAAATTGATCTCTACGATCCGAAGTTGTCGTTGCGTGCGTGGTTCGTTGTTGCCAACAAAATGGACTTGCCCGGTGCGAAAGAGAATTTGAAAGCGCTGCAAGAGAGATTCCCGAAGCTTCAGATCCTTCCGACTTCAGCGGCGAGGGGAGAAGGTGTCGACTCCTTGAAACAAGAATTGGCAACGCGAATAACCAAGGACAAAGAGATTATTTCAGCGGCAATTTGAGATGGACAACTTTAACATCTTTGGCGAGACTGGGCGTTGTGTTATGGGCAGGAGGGTTGTAGCCAGTTATTGTTCCAGCTTTCTAAAGTCGGAGATGTTGCACATTTACCGACAGGTAAAAGCGCTCCGTGGCGTCGACACATTTGTGGTTACCAAGGAGGTCCAGAACGCGGAGCGATTTCCGTTTGATGATATTGAAGTCATTCCGAAGCGGCGCACTAACCTGCTCGTGCACGGTTGGTTGAAATTCATCGAACGACGGCCGCCGATTGTTTATCGCGGCGAGTATCAGACCCTTGACTCCTTGCTCAGAAGGCACAGTGCCGATCTAATGCACATTTATTTTGGTCACACCGGTGTCCATTTGCTTCCTTTTATTGAGCAATGGCACAAACCGTGTGTCGTGTCCTTTCACGGCGCCGATGTTGCACACAAGCCCGAGATCAAAGATTATCCCGGAAAACTGCGGCGTCTTTTCAATGCGGTGCCGCTCGTGTTCGCGCGTTCTCAATCACTGGCTGAACGGCTGGTTCAGTTGGGGTGTCCGCCGGAAAAGCTGCGCATTAATCGGACGGGGATCCCGCTCAATGAGTTCCCATTGTTTGACAGAGAACCGCCGCGGGACGGCAAATGGAAGGTGGTCCAGGCTTGCCGGTTGATTCCGAAGAAAGGCGTCGCAACCAGTTTGCGCGCTTTTGCAATTTTTAAGAAGGACTATCCCGGTGCGGAATTCTTCATCGCAGGCAAGGGACCCTTGCAGCCGGAGTTAGAGATGCTTGCCGGTGGACTCGGCATTGCCAGGGACGTGCATTTTGTCGGATTTCTGTCCCAACCGAGGCTGCGCGAGCTTTATGGCAGTTCGCATCTGTTTCTGCATCCCAGCGAAATTTCCCCAAACCAAGATCAGGAAGGCGTGCCCAACTCCGTGCTGGAAGCGATGGCGACAGGGTTGCCGGTCGTTGCGACGCGTCATGGTGGGATTCCCGAAGCAGTTGACCACGGTCGCACCGGGTTTCTAGTGGCGGAGGAGGACCACGTTTCTTTGGCGAACGCGATGCAAGTAATCGCAAGTTCGCCCGTCGTGTTGAAGGAGATGGGCGCACGTGCGCATGCGACGGTGAAAGGACGATTCGAACAGGAAACACAAATCGATCACTTGGAATCGTTTTACGAAGAAGCGATTACGATGAATGGCATCGCTGAACGCGTGGACGCAAGGCCAATCGCGCGCGTTGCTCCACAGTTTGCCGGAGGTTTGCCGGCGAAATAAGCACGCGTTTAGAATTCTGTTTGTCATCAGGGTAAAACGCGCTTTGGTATGCGCGTTCAAGTTGTAGCTGGGACCAGTGACCCCGGCAGGTCGGCATCACCCGATGCTGGCTGCAGCTGTGCTTACAAAATGCGCAATCGTTGTTTACTGATATCGATCCTGGCGGCGGCCTCCAGCGCAATGCTTGCCACGTCGACCTTTGCAGCCGAAGCGAGCACGGCTGAACACGAGGGCGTCTCGTTAAAACCGCAGATGCTGGTTCAGTTCGGCGGCTTCGGAATTACAAACTCGATGCTGGTGACCTGGATAGTCGCGGCCGGAATCATCGTGTTTTCACAAATCGCAACCCGGCCGGTTAAGGCCATCCCGAGTGGGATTCAAAATTTTTGGGAATGGTTAGTTGAGGGTTTGCACAATTTTTTGGAAAACATCATCGGCCGTGAGCTCGTGCAAAAGGGATTTTGGTTTTTTGCCACGATTTTCATTTTTATTCTGTTCGTGAACTGGTTCGGACTGATTCCGGGAATCGGAACAATCGGCTGGGGTCACTACGACGGTTCGGGAAATTTCCATGTCGATCGACCGTTGCTACGCGGTGGCAACGCGGATCTGAACATGACGACCGCGATGTCGGCCATATTCTTCGTGATGTGGTTTGTCTGGGCGATTCAAGCCAACGGCGTTGGAGGATTCTTGAAACATTTGTTTGGACCGAAAGGTGAGACAACCGGTGTCGTGAAGATTCTGATGGTCGTCATTTTTTTCGCCGTCGGATGGCTGGAAGTGATCTCGATCATATTTCGACCGATTGCGCTCAGTTTTCGATTGTTCGGAAATATTTATGCCGGCGAAAGCATTCTGGAGGCGATGTCCACAATGATCCCATGGCTGTCGCCAATCCTGCCGATTCCTTTCTATTTCCTCGAAGTGCTCGTGGGATTTGTGCAGGCGCTCGTTTTCATGCTGCTGACTGCGGTGTTCACGATGTTAATTGCAGAACACCAGGAGGGGCCGGAGCATGCGCACTGATTTTTCGACGATCTCATGACGAGATCACGAAACTAACTAAACTAAATATGATACTACCAATACTAGCAGAACTGGGCGGAAGCATTCACGTCGGGCTTGCCGCGATGGGCGTCGGGATCGGAATCGGCTTGACCGGCCTGGGAATGACCAGCGCGGTCGGTCGCAATCCCGGTGCGTTCACGCAGGTGCTCGTGCACGGAATTCTCGCCATCGCGCTGACCGAGGCGATCGTTTTCTACGCGCTGTATCTCGTTCACTAATTAACCGGGGAGGCAATCGATGTTGCGCCCCGAAACTTAGTTTATGAACCTGATTATTGCCGCCAGCAGCGGAGGCGTAACCGACATCTTGCGCGAGACAGCTGAAACCTTCGGCTGGAATTGGAAGTTGTTTCTGTCGCAGATCATCAGCTTCTGCATTGTTGCATTCCTTTTGCAACGCTTCGCTTACAAACCAATCCTCGCTGTGCTCGAGGAGCGCCGGCGAAAGATCGAGGAAGGCCAGCTTAATGCCGAAAAGATCAAGAAGGAGCTTGCCGAGGCAGAGAAGCGTTACCAGGAGATTTTGGCGAAAGCAAACGGGGACGCGCAAAAGATGATTGACGAAGCGCGCGAAAGCGCTGCTCACCTGTCTGAACGCAAGCAACAGGAGGCGATTACTGCTGCGGAGCAAATCATTGCCAAGGCGCGCGAAGCCAGTGCGATCGAGCACGAGCGCACAATGGAATCCTTGAAGCGCGAGCTTGGGCGCCTCGTGGTCGACACGACGGCGAAAGTCACTGGGAAAGTGTTGACCCAGGATGATCAACGGCGCTTGCAGGAAGAAGCAGCTCGAGAAGTATCCCGATGAAGCTCAACAAGGAAATTCGTCAACTTTCGCGCAAGATGCTTCAGGCAAGTTTCACTGATGGTCAGCTCGATCCTGGCAGAATCGCGTCCCTAGTCGATTCGGTTATAGCAGAAAAGCCGCGCAATTACGTTGACGTGCTAAAAAACTACAAACGTTTGCTTCGACTCGAGGTAGAGAAGCGCCACGCCACAATCGAAACCGCGAGCCAAGTGGATCCCGCAATACGTTCATCGATTGTCGCGAATCTGAAGAGCAAATACGGCAACGACCTCGCTACTGATTTTCACGTTGATACTCAGCTTCTTGGCGGAATGCGCATCCGCGTGGGAAGCGATGTCTGGGACGGGAGTGTGCGCAACCGCCTCGAACGTCTTCAACACGAACTTTAATCAAAATTCAAAACCATGAGCACCATACTCGAAGAGATCGAATCGAAAATTGAAGAGCTAAAAACATCTACGACCAAAAGCAACGTGGGCGTTGTGCGCGAGACCGGCGACGGTGTCGCACGCATTGAGGGTCTGAGCGACGTGATGCTCAATGAAATGATCGAATTTCCCAATGGCGTGTACGGTCTTGCACTCAACCTCGAAGAAACTGAAGTCGGCGCGATCTTGTTAGGCGACAACACGCTGGTTGCAGAAGGCGACGAAGCTAAAACAACTGGCCGGCTCCTTTCGGTTCCCGTAGGCAAGGTGCTGCTCGGTCGCGTAGTCAACACGCTCGGCCAGCCGCTCGATGGCAAGGGTCCAATCAAAAGCGACACGTTTTATCCTTTGGAAAAAATTGCGCCGGGCGTGATCAAGCGCCGCAGCGTGAATCAGCCGGTTCAAACCGGAATCATGCCAATTGATGCGATGATTCCAATTGGACGCGGTCAGCGCGAGCTTATCATTGGCGATCGTGCCACGGGTAAAACGACGATTGCGATCGACAGCATCATAAGTCAGGCGCGGTTGAATAAGGCGGCTGAGGATGCGGGCGACAAGAATTATCGACCGCTCTACTGCATTTACGTCGCAGTTGGCCAGAAAAATTCCAACGTGGCGCGAGTGCTCGGTGTTCTCGAGAAAGAGGGCGCCATGTCTTACACAACAATCATCTCTGCGCCCGCGTCTGACACGGCGACTAATCAATATCTGGCACCGTTCGCTGGCGCTGCAATGGGCGAGTGGTTCATGGATAACGGAATGGATGCGCTGATCATCTACGATGATTTATCAAAGCACGCAGTGGCCTATCGTCAGGTGTCGCTGGTGCTCAAACGGCCTTCGGGGCGCGAAGCGTATCCGGGTGACGTGTTTTACCTCCACTCGCGGTTGCTGGAACGCGCTGCACGCATGAGCGACGAATTCGGTGGCGGCTCACTGACCGCCCTGCCGATCATCGAGACCCAAGCCGGGGACGTGTCTGCTTACATCCCGACTAATGTCATCTCAATCACGGACGGCCAGATTTATCTGGAGACTGATTTGTTTTATCAAGGCGTTCGACCTGCAATTTCGGTCGGTTTGTCCGTCAGCCGAGTTGGCTCCGCGGCGCAGATCAAGGCGATCAAGCAGGTCGCGGGCAAAGTGAAGCTCGATTTGGCGCAGTTTCGCGAGCTCGCTGCGTTTGCACAATTTGGTTCGGATCTCGATGCGGCCACAAGAGCGCGACTGGATCGCGGTCAACGTATTGTCGAGCTTTTTAAACAAAAACAGTACAACCCAATTTCGGTGGAAGAACAAGTGGCTGTGATGTGGGCGATGCAAAACGGCTACATCGACGCTGTTCCTGTCGAGCGGGTCAAGGAATACCAACTGAAGCTTCAGGATTACCTGCAAACACGCAAAGCCAGTTTGCTGCAAACGATTCGCGAGAAAAAAGAACTCGATAAGGATCTTGAGACCCAATTGAAAGCGGCGCTCGACGAATTCAAGACCGCCTGGCGGTAATCTGACCAGACTTTTAGATGGCGAACACACAGGACATACGGCGCCGGATCAAATCGATCCGCAACACCGCGCAAATCACCAAGGCAATGCAAATGGTGGCTGCATCCAAGATGCGTAAAGCGCAGCAGCATGCCCTCGCCGGACGCCCTTACGCCGCGTTGATGAATAAGGTTCTTGTTTCCTTACAAAAACGGACAGATCCAAGATTTCACCCGCTCCTTGCCATTCGTCCGCTCCAGAAGGAGTTGGTGTTAGTCATCAGCACGGACAAGGGACTCTGCGGAGCATTGAACACGAATCTCTTTCGCGAAGCGGCGAACTTTGATCCGGCCAAGACAAATTTTGTGGTAACGGGAAAGAAGGCCAGACAATTTATCGCGCGCACAAAGCGTGAACTGTTGGCAGATTTTGAGTTGAAAGATTCGCCCAGCTTCGTTGAGGCGAAGCCAATCTCGAAATTCTGCATGGAAAAATTTCTGAGACACGAAGTCGATAAGGTCTCGGTGCTGTACACGCATTTCATCAACACAATTAATCAGCGGACCGTCGTACAAACATTGTTACCGATCAGCAGCTTTGATTTGCCTAAGGGGGAAGGTGCTCAAGCTGACACTAAAGGAGTCGATCCGATGATTGGATACATATTTGAGCCCGATGCCGAGGTCGTGCTCGATTCGGTACTTCCGTATTATATTTCCTACCAAGTCTTTCAGATGATTCTCGATGCACGCGCGTCCGAGCACAGCGCGCGGATGGTGGCGATGAAGAACGCCACCGATAATGCGAATCAATTTATCAAGGACCTCACATTGGAATACAACAAGATGCGTCAGGCCAGCATCACAACGGAGTTGCTCGAGATTGCTACAGCGCAAATGGCGCTCGGTGGTTAGTAAAGATTTATGAATAAAGGAAACATTGTTCAAGTCATCGGTCCCGTAGTGGATGTGGAATTTCCGGACGAAAAGACGCTGCCGAAAATCTACAACGCCCTCGAAATCGAATACGAAGTGAACGGCAACCCAACGAAGTTGACGCTCGAAGTGCAACAGCATCTTGGCGAAAGCTGGGTCCGCTCCATTGCAATGTCTTCGACGGAAGGGTTGAAGCGGGGAATGAACGTAACCGATACTGGCGGACCGATCACCGTACCAGTGGGCGAAGCCGTGCTTGGCCGGCTTTTTAATGTCACTGGCGACGCGATTGATAACCGAGGCGCGGTGAACTACACCAAGCGTTACCCAATCCATCGCCCGGCGCCGACCCTCACTGAGCAAGACACAAGTGCAAATATCTTGGAAACTGGGATCAAGGTCATCGATCTTGTTTGCCCATTTACAAAAGGCGGCAAAGTCGGCGCATTTGGTGGCGCTGGCGTCGGCAAGACAGTCGTCATCCAGGAGTTGATCAACAACATCGCCATGAAACACGGCGGCGTTTCGATATTTGCCGGAGTGGGGGAACGAAGCCGGGAAGGCAATGATCTTTACAAGGAAATGAGCGAGGCCGGCGTGATCGATCAAAAAGACCTGTCGAAGTCGAAAGTAGGGATGGTTTTCGGCCAAATGAATGAGCCGCCAGGGGCGCGTCTACGCGTCGCTCTTTCGGCCCTCGCAATGACCGAATATTTTCGCGACGAACGCAATCAGGACGTGCTTCTTTTCATCGACAACATCTTTCGATTCTCACAAGCGGGGTCAGAGGTGTCAGCTTTGTTAGGCCGAACGCCGAGCGCTGTTGGTTATCAGCCGACGCTTGCTGCTGAGATGGGTGATTTGCAGGAGCGAATTACATCGACGAACAAAGGGTCAATCACGTCGTTCCAGGCCGTTTATGTTCCGGCAGACGACCTGACGGACCCAGCTCCGGCGAACACATTCGCGCACTTGGATTCCACCATCGTGCTTGAGCGTTCCATCGCCGAGCTTGGAATCTATCCGGCAGTTGATCCGCTCGCGTCGACATCGAAAGCGTTAGCGCCAGAAATTGTCGGCGAGGAGCATTATAACGTTGCGCGCGGAGTGCAGCGCGTTTTGCAGCGTTACAAGGATTTGCAGGACATCATTTCAATTCTCGGAATGGATGAATTAAGTCCGGAAGACAAGCTTGCTGTCCACCGCGCGCGTAAGATTCAGCGATTCCTAAGCCAGCCATTTCATGTGGCAGAGGTTTTTACCGGTTTCAAAGGCCAATACGTGCCGGTTGCAGAAACAGTCCGCGGTTTCAAAGAAATCCTCGACGGCAAACATGACGACGTGCCCGAGCAGAATTTCTACATGAAGGGCGGCATCGACATGATTAAGGAAGGCTAACGCCTTCGACTCACCATGGCCACGCTGAAGCTCGAGATCGTAACGCCTGAGGAGAGAATTTATTCCGAGGACGTAGAGATGGTGACGCTGCCCGGGTCGGAGGGCGAGCTTGGTGTTTATCCAAAGCACGTCCCGCTTCTGACCACATTGAAGCCTGGCGAACTGCGCGTCGTAAAAAGCGGCCGTGAGAGCACGATGGCCATCGGCGAAGGGTTTGTGGAAATCAAAGGAGACGCGGTTTCGGTGTTAACCGATATGGCCCTCGAATCCGAAAAAATCGATGTCGCCGCAGCCGAGGCGGCCGTAGAACGCGCCAAAGCGGCCATGAAAGAAGATCACACATCCGAAGAAGTGGCCGCCATTCAAGCCTCGCTACAAAAGGCGCTTGCGCAGTTGCACGTCAAACGCCGACGCCGCGGGTAAAGCGCATCCGACGTCTTCAAGTGAGCCTCCGTCATCCCGAGCGAAGTCGAGGGATCCCGTTGTGCTACCTTTAAGGTCACAAGATCCCAAGAGCTCGTCTCCGCTCAGAATGACAAGTTAACGCAATGAAGCTTCCAGAAATTCTCGGAATCATTGCAGGCAACGGTGTTTATCCCCGATTGCTGGCCGCTGCGGCACGAAAAGCTGGCGTCGAGAAAATCGCGGCTGCCGCTTTCACTGGTGAAACCGATCCGGTTCTCCATGAACACGTTGACGTCATCGAATGGATGCGGGTTGGACAACTGGGCAGGTTACTGAAATTTTTCCGCGGGCAGGATATTCATCACGCAATCATGGCTGGGCAAATCGCGCCGAAAAATCTTTTCGATCTGCGGCCGGATTTGAAGGCGCTGATGCTGATGGGGAAGCTCAAGCAGCGCAACGCCGAATCGATTTTCGCGGCGATTGCTGACGAACTCGCGAAGATCGACGTCAATCTTCTGCCGGCCACAACATTTCTCGAAGATTCACTCGCGCCCGCGGGACTCATTGCGGGCCAGAAATTGTCGCGTCGCGAAGAGGAGGATGTCGACCTTGGTTGGAAAATCGCGAAGGAAATCGCGCGCCTCGACATCGGCCAGACAGTTATTGTTAAGAACGGAACCGTTCTCGCCATTGAAGCTTTGGAAGGGACAAACGAGGCTATCAGACGCGGCGGCATGCTGGCGCGTGAGGACGCAGTGATGGTCAAAGTCGCCAAGGCGAATCAGGACATGCGTTTCGATGTACCCGTCATAGGTATTGAGACCATGCGCGTCGCTGCGGAAGCAAAGCTGCATGTCATCGCCGTTGAAGCCGAAAAAACCTTGCTGCTCGATCGCGACGCAATTAGTGCTCTAGCCAATTGCTCTAATATATCGATCGTCGCACGCTAGCCGTGTTTTCCTCGGGCCACTTCGCTGGTGCTTGATTCGATAGGTAAGAAAACATTCGTCGCCGATTGTCCGCATATCGATTAACGAGCAATGCACGCTGGCGGGCAGAAAATCCTCGCTGAGACCTGTGAGCGTTGGCGCCTTTGCTCCGCCAAACATGTAGGGCGCAATCGTAAGATTGAGTTCATCGACCAAGTCCTCTTGCAATAACGCGCGAAAAAGTGTCGGGCCGCCTTCGCAGGCAAGCGTCCGCACGTTGTATTGATTACGCAATGTTTGCAGCATCGCAGCAAGACCGATGTGATCAGCGTTGCTCAAATGCAGGGTGGCTTTTCTTCGTAAAGCTTGCTGATTTTTCCGAGGCATCCGGTTAGTTGAAAAAATAATAATCGGTGAAACGTCGGATTGAAAAATCTTCAGCTGATCATCGATCCTGCCTTTGTTCGAAACGATCACGCGCAGCGGGCAGCGACTTTGGCCATGCTTGATCCTGCGTTCCTGTAGTTCGGCTGGCAAGCCGAGTCGCACGTTGTCACGCTCCAAACTCGTGTGTCCGATCAGGACCGCGTCTGCGCGAGCGCGCTGGCGAAACAAATGCAGCTTGTCTTCACGTGAAGTGAAATCAACCGGCCCGAAATTCTTCGTGGTTACCTTGCCATCCGCCGTCATGGCGAAGGTGGCGTAGATGAATGGGCGTGGATGCTTGCTCTTCTTCATGAAGAAAACGCTCAACTCGCACTACTCAACGTCCAATGTCTTGCCTTCTTAATTAAACATTGGGCGTTGGGCGCTCGGCGCTGGGCGTTGAACCCCTTTTTCATTCCGGTTCGCCGAGCTCATGTTCCAGCGTGACAACCTCCTCTTCCATTTCGCGCAACTTCACGCGTCCTGCTGCACCACTTGGTTTGTAGAACAGGTAAACAAAGGCGCCCGGAAGACAGCAAATTAGTATGATGACAAAACTCAGCGATCCAATAAGAATGGCTTTTGCTTCCGGAACACCACAGAGGCCGTTGAGCATGATCTGTAAGACTTTTTCGCGCAGACCAATTCCGGCGAAACTGATCGGCAAAGCAGAAATCGTCCGTTCGACCGGCATGATGGCAAAAAAATCAAGCGGCGGCACCCGCACGCCCAGAGCGTACGCAGCAAACAGGAACGTGGTAAACGTAGCAAGATGCGCCACGATCGACACTCCAAACGCCACGAGGGTTGCACGCCAGTGATGTGCGTAGAGATGATAGGCGGCGAAGATCTCGATCAATTTGTCGCGGCCGGGAAAATGCGCTGGCAAAGAATGGAACAGTTTGAATCCACTGATAACGAATGTTGCAAGCAGGAAAACAACAGACGCGCCCAAAAGAAAGAGCAAGAGCCAAAGCAGATTTCGAGTTTCAGGCTTCTGAGAAAGAAAATCATAACGCAAGGCGATCAGCGTGGCGGTGACAGCCACCAACGCAACGAGTCCGATGAATCGATCGAACACTACCGCCAGCAGCGCGCCCGCTTTTCTGTCCGGCGTTTCCTTCAGCAGGTAATAGCTTTTGATAATGTCGCCGCCAGTGCCTCCGGGAAGAAATTGGTTGTAAAATAATCCGATAAAAAACAGCCCGGTAAGACGCGGGACACTCAGCCGAATGTTTTGCACCTTCAGCAAAACGTGCCAGCGAAACGCCGCCGCCATTTCTACAACCGCATAGGCCAGCACGCCCGCCAACACCCAGCGATACTCCGCTTTCCGGAGCGCCTCTACCATCTGCGCGCGCCTATTTGGATCGTGATAAACCCAATACAGCACCCCGATGGTGACGCTAAGTTGCAAAATTGTGATGAGAATTTTTTTCATCCACCAAAACGTTCCTTCCACATTCGGACCGACTGGCGAATCGCATCCGCCGTTTTATTCGGGCTCATCTCCCACACAAATAAGCAATTTGTGGGAAGAAGCGGAACAAGTTTCTCAAAATCTATGCTGCCCGTGAAAGGGGGCTCATGATCCCTTGCCGGCCAAATGCAGTCTTGCACGTGACAGCCAAAGGCTCGTGGACCGATCGCATTTAACCATTCGGCGTGATTAATGAAGCCGAGGTTTGCTTTGATTTGTGAGTGACCGAAATCGTGCCAGTACCCGGCTGGCCCTGAATTCAGTTCGTCCAGCAACGCCGGCAACTCGCGCTCGGTTGGAATTTCTTCATAGCCGCGCCGGCTCTCCAAAGCGATCCGGACGTTTTTCGCATCGGCGTGCTCAACTATCCGGCGCAGGCAATCTTTCACCCGTTGCAAATACGCGGGAGCGCGTCGCTCGCGCGTTTCCACCGCTGTCAATTTCGCTCGTACGTATCCTCGGGACAAGTGCTGTCCCGCCTTTGTCATCTTGATTAATAAGTCAGTGATCGGTCGCATTTTTACCGCACCCAAATGCAACACGACAAACGGGGCGCCTAACCGCTCGGCGAAATCGATTGTCTGAAACGTTTGTCTAACGGCTCGCTCACGTTCCTCCGCCGAAACAGCAGAAAACTGGTAACAATCGGGCGAAGCCACCATCACTTCGACCGGCAGTGGACAAAAATTATGCAAACTGCTGAAGCGGACCTGACCCGAATCGAACACTTTCTGAATCCCGGGCATGAGCGAGAGGCGAATACCATGTCCCAACTCGATCAACTCAAACCCGAGTTGCGTTTTGATTTCGCGCAGCATTTCATCTCCGGCGGTGTGTCGCCCGGAGTTCCAGCATGTGGAGAATGAAATCATCGATTGCGAGCTGTAGGGCGTTCGCCGCGGCGAATGCCATCTTCGTTAGCACACTGGCTCAATCTCCGGCTCTGGAGCAGGCGAAACCGGCTGGTCGCAAACATGGCGTCCGGCGACGCTTAAAACCGAGATGGCGGCGATTCCATAGATCACGGACGCAATCGTCAGCGTCGTTCGCATTCCAATGAGATCGGCGAAACCGGGTGTGATTAGACCGGCGACGGGCATCAAGCCGAAAAAGCTCATCCCCACAACCGCCGAAACACGACCGCGCAAATGGGCGGGCGCCTGTTCCTGCACGATCGTGTTGGAAAGACCGAAATTCATCGAGAGCGCGATGGCGATGGCACCCATGGCGCAAGCGGTAAGCAAAAAACTCTGGGACACCGACATGAGAAAAACGCCCAGCGCAATCGCGAGTACGTTTCCAGTCATGAATCTCAAGCGATTCGCGCGCGCAACACTGAGCAAGCCAATCGAGCCAAGGAACGCTCCGCTGCCGGATATCGCCATCAATCCGCCCATCGTTTTCGCCCCAAGATGAAGAATATTGCGGACGTAAAGCGGAAGCATCACCGAGATTGCTGGAAAAACGAAGATCGTGTTCAGCGCTATTAAGGTTATGAGCGACAAAATAATTGGGTTGGAACGGACATAGCGGAAACCTTCCAGAATGCCGCTCCGACGCTGCTGTTCTTCCTCGGCTGTTCCGAGTGGCCGTTTCGGCAGCGAGATCAGCGCCGCGATCAACGCAGCAAAAGAGAGCGCATTCGCGAAAAATGCCGACGCCGCGCCCCACCACCCAACAAAGAAACCGGCCAGTGACGGCCCGATCAGACGCGATCCATGGAAAACTGAACGGTCAAGCGCAATGGCCGGAGCGATCTCGTCGCGCTTTACCAATTCGGGCACTAGCGCAGTGATGGCCGGCATTTCGTAGGAGAAAGCAATTCCCAACAGCAGGGCAAAAAAGATGATATGCCAGATGCGGATATGCCCGCTCATCACCAGAAGCCCCAAACCGACAGCAAAGATCATTTGCGCAATTTGTGTCGCTACCAGGATCTTGCGTTTGTCCAGCCGATCGGCCAGCGAACCGGCCACCGGAGCGAGCGCGAGCGCTGGCAGACCGGCAGCGAAATTCACCAAGCCAAGCAGGATCGCCTTGCTAGTTAGCGTGCTCATCACCCAGCTTTGGGCCATCATTTGCATCCATGTGCCGCTGTCGGAAATGAGCGAACCGATGATGTACCGGCGAAACGGCCCCTGCCGCAAAAGCGCCAGCGACTTCGATCCAGCCCATTTTTCCTGCGCGTTCATCGCAATCACTCACCGTTGTAGAGGCGTTTGTGTCAAACGCCTGGTCTGCGGGAAGGAGCAACTGATCCAGTTCCGTTCGGCGTAATTGCCGAGCGGATAGCGTTTGTTACTTTGAAGGATGCGCATTGATAGATACACGCAGAAGATGCAGGAGGCGCTGCAAGCGGCACAGGACCTCGCTTCGCAATCGAATCACCCAGAAATCACGAATGAGCATTTTCTTTCCGCTCTTCTGGATCAAAGCGATGGTATAGCGCGGCCGCTCCTCGAGAAGATTGGGGCAAACGTAGATCAGTTGCAGGAACGGCTGCGTTCGGACTTGGAGCATCGACCGAAGATCCACGGAGCCGCGGCCGACCTGCGGATCTCGAATGAACTCCGTACCGTGCTGGACAGTGCCGAAAAGGAGATGTCCAGGCTCAAAGATGAGTTCACGAGTGCCGAGCATTATCTGCTCGCGCTAAGCGGTGCGAACGTCGCTGCGGCAAAATTGCTGAAAGACCTCGGCGTCACGCGGGACAAACTCATGCAGGGGCTGCAGCAGGTGCGTGGCTCGCAGCGCGTAACCGATCAAAATCCGGAAGGGAAATTTCAGGCGCTGGAGAAATACGGGCGCGATCTTACCGAGCTGGCGCGGCGCGGCAAAATCGATCCCGTAATCGGACGCGACAACGAAATTCGGCGGGTGATGCAGGTGTTATTGCGCCGGACGAAAAATAATCCGGTGCTCATTGGTGATCCGGGCGTCGGCAAAACGGCAATTGTCGAAGGCCTCGCGCGTCGCATCGTCAGCGGCGATGTCCCGGATTCACTGAAAAACAAACGAATCATCGCAATGGATATCGGCGCGATGGTCGCCGGCGCGAAGTATCGTGGCGAATTTGAAGATCGGCTCAAGGCGTTCTTGAAAGAGGTGACCGATGCGCAGGGGCAGATCGTTCTCTTTATTGACGAATTGCACACGATCGTTGGCGCCGGCGCAGCTGAAGGCTCAGTCGATGCCTCAAACATGCTCAAGCCAATGCTGGCGCGCGGCGAGCTGCGCACCGTCGGGGCAACGACGATTGATGAATATCGCAAATACATTGAGAAAGATGCGGCGCTGGAGCGGCGTTTTCAGCCAGTCCTCGTGAACGAACCGAGTGTGGAAGACACCATCGCGATCCTGCGCGGATTAAAGGAACGCTACGAAGTGCACCACGGGGTTCGCATTACCGACGGCGCACTCGTCGCCGCGGCAGTGTTGTCGCATCGGTACATCACCGATCGCTTTCTGCCGGACAAGGCGATCGACTTGGTCGATGAAGCGGCGTCGCGTTTGAAGATCGAGCTCGATTCGATGCCCACGGAGATCGATGTGATCGAGCGCCAGATCATGCAGCATGAAATGGAACGCCAGGCGCTCAAGAAAGAGAAAGATCCGGCGAGCAAGGAGCGGTTGAGAAAGCTCGAGAAGGAACTGGCTGAGCTAAAAGAAAAATCGAATGCGCTGAAAGCCGAGTGGCAAAAAGAGAAGGCCGTCATCGACGAGCAGCGGAAAGTAAAGGAAGAGATCGATCGATTGCGGACTGAATTAGAGCGTGCGCAACGGCGCGGTGAATTGACCAAGGCAAGCGAAATTCAATACGGCCGGATCCCTGAATTGGAAAGAAAGCTGACAGATTTAACTGCGAAATCGGCCAAGACTAAAAAACGTTTGCTCCGCGAAGAAGTGACGGAGGAAGACATCGCGGAGGTGGTGTCGAGCTGGACAGGCATTCCCGTTTCCCGGTTGCAGGAGGGTGAGAAAGAAAAGCTGGTGAAGCTCGAGGAGCATTTGCATCTGCGCGTGGTCGGTCAGGACGAAGCTATCAAGGCCGTCGCGAATGCGGTGCGGCGCGCGCGCGCAGGTTTGCAGGACCCGAATCGGCCGCTCGGCTCATTCATCTTTCTCGGACCGACCGGCGTTGGCAAAACAGAATTGGCCCGGGCGCTGGCAGAATTCTTGTTCGATGACGAGAACGCCATGATTCGCATCGACATGAGCGAATACATGGAGAAACACACCGTAGCGCGGTTGATCGGCGCACCGCCGGGTTACGTCGGATACGAGGAAGGCGGCCAACTTTCTGAAGCCGTCCGGCGCAGGCCGTATTCGGTTGTGCTCTTCGACGAAATCGAAAAAGCGCATCCCGACGTCTTCAATGTTCTGCTGCAAGTGCTCGACGACGGACGCATCACGGACGGGCAGGGGAGAACGGTTGATTTCAAAAACACGGTCGTGATCATGACTTCCAACATTGGATCCCAATACATCACCGAGGAGGAATCTCCCGAGGCGCGCAGGCGACTGGTGATGGATGCATTGCGCGCGCATTTTCGTCCTGAGTTTTTGAATCGCGTAGATGAGATTATCATTTTCGACCGGCTCAGTGAAGATGAGCTGAAGAAAATCGTTGAAATTCAGCTTGCCCGTCTGGCCAAGCGTCTCGAGCAGCAAAAAATCACGCTCAAGCTGTCTGATTCGGCGAAGGCACTGCTCGCGCGCGAAGGCTACGATCCCGTATACGGCGCGCGACCATTGCGGCGCGCCATCCAAAAAGAAATTCTCGATCCGCTCAGTATCCAGATCCTCGAAGGCAAAGTCCGGGAAGGCCAGACCGTGTACGTTGATACCAAAGACGGCGTACTTGAATTTCGCGAAAAATAGTTCTCACTAGTGATCCTTGTAGTGAGCGCGAGGGATAAAACCAACATCCGGTTCAACGGCCGCGAGTATGCGAACGCGGACGAGATGCCGGTTGATGTCAGAGCGGCGTACCGATCGCGCGGTGGACGACATGCCGCCGCTTCATTCTGGCGCGCGGATCGCTGCAAAACTGAAGGCGAAAATCATCGTCAACGGCACCGAATTCAGTCACCCCGGGGAAATGTCAGTGGACGACCGGCACTCGCTTCATGAAGCGCTCGAGGCTCTCTGCCAGCTTGGCACTTCAGTATCTACTGCTGCGGTATCCACGGATGACGCGCGCGGAGATAACGGCAAGAAGTCGCCGATTATGGGTGCGCTCAGGAGTTGTTTGTCTCGGGCTGCACGAGTTCTTCGGCGAAACCGTTGAAAAGCTACAGTGGCTCAGCAGAGCGAGCGCTGACACTGATTCCGTTCGGCGCTTGGCACAACCGCTACAACTGTTTTGTGTGCTACGCGGTTACTTGCTTGAACGTGTTCAAGAAAGATTCCATTTCGGCTTTCTTCCCGATCGTAACGCGCATGTGATTTGGCAATGCGGGAAACAATCGGCCGACATGCACGTTTTGTTGTTTCATTGCCTGGATTAACGGCACAACGGGGCGTCTGCAGTCAAACATGATGAAGTTCGCTTGCGATGGAATTGGTTCGTAGCCAATTTTGTCGAGTTCGCTAATCGTGAATTTCCTCGCGTCATTGTTTAGCCGTTGACCGTTCGGAACCTGATCGGGATCATCCAAACTCGCGCTCGCAGCTGCGAGGGCCATGATATTGACGCTGTCCCACATCTGATATCGGCGCATCTGGTCGATGGTTTCCTTTTGCGCAACGCAATACCCACAGCGTAGTCCGGCCATCCCATAAATTTTTGAAAACGTGCGTGCGACGATCAGGTTCGGATAATCCTTCACCAGCGGGATCACAGTTTCGTAATCCGGGCTTTCGGCGAAATGAAAATACGCTTCGTCCACGAGAATTATTGCTTCGGGTGGAGTTTTCCCAATGAAATCGCGCAGCTCATTCTTGGGCGTGATGCTCGCCGTGGGATTATTCGGGTTACAGACGTAAATCAGACCCCGCCTCGCGGCGGGAAGCATTTTTGGAAGATCATGGGCGAAGGTCGACGTCAGTGGCACCTTCACCACTTCGGCGCCGTTCGCGCTTGCCTGTTCCAGAATTGCTTCGAAGGTCGGATCCGCAGCGACAAGCGCTCCACGCTCTTTCCCGGTAAATGTTTCGGCGCAGAGTTTCAAAATCTCGCTGGACCCATCGCCGAGCAGGATTTGCTCGCGGCTGACGCCGTTAAGCTTTGCCAGTTTGTCGATGAGGATGTTGTTGTGTTCGTCGGGGTATCGGCAGGCAAGCGTGAACGAATCGGTCATTGCCTTGAGCGCTTTCGGCGAAGGACCGTAAGGATTTTCATTGGCGCTCAGGCGCACAACCTGTCCTGATGCGGGGACGTGCTCCGGTTGTTTTGCGAATGAAACTTCCGGCCTAACGAGCGCCGCTGCAGCGCCGGCGCCGAGGAGTTGCGCAAATTTTCGACGGGAAAGAGGGAGCGTGTTCATATCTATCACTCATAAAGCCATTCATTATCGGATGCGAGATGGAATTACGGCGGCAGGGTAGTGCACGCGTTTCGCATGTTGGCGAGTGCGTCCTCGCGATCGCGGACTCTTCTTGGAGTTCGTTCTTTTTCAGTGGAACGCAGTCAAGGGTAGATTGTTTCGGCGCAAGACCGAAAGCAAGCGCGCGAGACGTGTGCGCTACCCAGAGCGCAGAGTAGCATTTAGAATGTGCCGTGATCTTTTCGTTCTTGAAGGAGCTCAGGCGACGGCGATTACAAGCGCGCCCGTTTCCGAAAGAATGGCTGGCGCTGGTCCGGCGTCATGTTGTGTTTTTTTCCAGACTCTCCGCGAGCGACGGCGCAGAACTACTTGGTCACGTTCAGGTATTTCTTGCCGAAAAACGTTTCGAGGGATGTGGTGGCTTCACGATCACGGACGAGGTCCGCGTGACCATCGCGGCGCAAGCGTGTCTTCTATTGTTGCATCGCAAGACAGATTATTTCCCGGGTCTACTCACGATTCTTGTTTATCCATTGACGTACATGGTGGAGGAAAAACGGCAGATTGGTGAGCATGTTTGGGAGGAGGGCACCGTCAGCCGTCTTGGCGAGACCGGCCGCAGAATGGGTTCGTTGGTTCTCTCCTGGGGCGCCGTCAAACATGGCGCGGCTGATCCCTCCGATGGGAAAAACGTTGTTCTTCACGAATTTGCTCATCAGCTCGATTACGAAAACCAGGCAACCGATGGAGTGCCGGGGTTAGCGACGCGCGAGCAGCAATTGGCTTGGAGCGAAGTGATGCAAGCCGAGTTTGCATCGCTTCGCGCTGCAGATGAAACCGGAATTCCGACCCTGCTCGATATTTACGGAGCAACGAATCCCGCTGAGTTTTTCGCCGTATCAGTCGAGGCATTCTTTGAGCAACCGCATGCATTGCGTTCTCGTCATCCGAAACTTTACGCGGCGTTGCGGAACTATTTCCAGCAGGATCCGGTGGAATTTTCTACTGAGAATTTCGACGAAGTACAGCGATCGTCATTCTGATCCAAGCGTCAGCGGAGTCGAAGGATCCCGTGGCGCAAGCTCAGGGTAGTGTTGCGGGATTCCTCGACTTCGATCGGAATGACGGCGTGATGGCACTACTGCGGCTGCGGAACAATCCGGATATAGGGTCTTGGCGCTTTCCACCCCTGTGGATAGCGCTGCTTCGCTTCTTCGTCAGAGACCGACCCGGCAATGATAACATCTTCGCCCGGCAACCAATTCACCGGCGTAGCCACCTGGTGCTTCGCGGTTAGTTGGAGTGAGTCGATCACCCGCAGCACTTCGTCGAAGTTCCGGCCAGTGCTCATTGGGTAGACAAGTATGAGCTTGATCTTTTTGTCTGGCCCGATGACGAAAACGTTGCGCACCGTCGCATTATCGGCTGCCTTACGGGACTTGGCATCGCCTTGGGTGTCGGCCGGGAGCATGCCGTAGAGCTTTGCGACGTTGAAATCAGCATCCCCGATGATGGGGTAATTTGGCGCGTGACCCTGAGTTTCCTCGATGTCCTTCGCCCATCCTTTGTGATCGCCCGTCGAATCGACGGACAATCCGATGATCTTCACATTTCTGCGGTCGAAGTGCGGTTTTATCTTCGCCATGTATCCGAGTTCGGTTGTGCAGACTGGGGTGAAGTCTTTCGGGTGCGAGAATAAAACGGCCCAGGAGTCGCCAATCCAATCGTGAAACCGGATCCGGCCTTCAGTGGTTTCCGCTTCGAAGTCAGGTGCTGTTTCTCCAATTTTCATTTTCTTTTATTGTTGCTGGCAGAAGGTTATTTCAAACCTGAAAACAAAAGTCAATATTCGCCTCTCGAGATCAACTCGCAGAATTTTTGCAGATCAATGTTGCCGCCGGAAATGATGGCGACAACTGGCCCTTTGCCAGCTTTGCCAGTTAGCGCCGCAGCAACCGGCAGTGCGCCGGCGCCCTCGGAGATAATGCGCGCTTTTTCGGCCAGGAGTCGCATCGCATTCTTAGTTTGTTCGAGAGTGACCACAAGGTAACCGTCCACAACCGGTTTCATTCGCTCCCACATACGAGGAAACATGCTTTGACCGCCGGCGCCATCCACAAATGACGCTTTCCAGTTTGGAAAAATCTGCGGCGAGCCTTTCTCGAATGAAAGCGCGGCGGGCGCTGCTGTCTCTGGTTCAACTCCAAAAACTTTCACCTCCGGTTTGAGCGCCTTAATTGCGCTTGCCACGCCGGTGATTAATCCGCCGCCACCAATGCTGGCGATCACGGCGGTGGTATCCGGCGCATCTTCAAGAATTTCCAATCCCATCGTGCCATGGCCGGCAATAAAATCGTCGTCATCGAACGGATGAATAAACGTTCCCTCGGCTCCGGGAAACGATCGTTCGTCGAGCGCTTTCCAAGCGACGTCGTACGGGACTGGAATGATTTTCGCCCCGAGCGCTTTCATTCGCTCCAGCTTGGACTGCGGCGCTGTTTCAACGGCGACCACAGTGCATGACACCCCAGCGGTTCGGGCCGCGTAGGCGACGCCCTGGCCGGCGTTCCCCGCGCTGATTGTCCAGACGCCGCGTTTGCGCTCGGAATCGGAGAGCAACGCCACGGCATTCGCAGCGCCGCGCAACTTGTAGGCGTTGATCGGTTGAAGATTCTCCAACTTTAATCGGACATCTGGAAAATCCGGTCCGAGGTTGAGCCGAATCAGCGGCGTGCGTACGATTGTCTTTGCTATTCGTTTGCGCGCTTCTTGTATCTCGGAGAGCTGAATCGGACGAACGGGTTGGAGAATCACTAGCTGACTGTAGAGGCAGCCGTGCCGGCTGCAATATCCTGAGCCCCTCGGGCGCAGAAAAAAATTTGAATGCTTTCGACACCGTAGATATTTCGGTTGTCCGTCCTCTGGTAGCCTCGCGAACAGATGGCCAAACAAACAGCGCGAAAGAGAAAAACTGCTCTTGTTGCTGCGGCGAAGAGACCGGGTGTCATCCCGCTTAGCCACACTACAAGATTGAAACGATTCGAGCTCGTCCTCCTCCTCGGTCTCGCGGTAATGACGTTTGGGATTTACGCGCAAGTAATCGGGCATCGGTTCATCACTCTCGATGACCCCACATATATCCAGGAAAATCCAATGGTGAATCGCGGTGTTACGCTCGCGGGACTCGCCTGGGCGTTCACCACATTTTACGCCACAAATTGGCATCCGCTCACCTGGATTTCACACATGATCGATTGCCAGCTCTTTGGCACAAACGCAGGGCGCCATTTGCTGGTCAACGCGCTCATTCATGTGGCAAACACGTCACTTGTCTTCTGCTTTCTCTTACGGACAACGCATGCTCGCTGGCCTAGTGCACTGGTCGCCGCACTTTTTGCGCTGCATCCGCTCCATGTGGAATCGGTGGCGTGGGCGTCTGAACGGAAGGATACCCTCTCCACATTTTTCGGATTGCTGTCACTGATCGCTTATATCCGTTACGCGGCAGCGCCTTCGATTAATCGGTACGCGTGGGTCGCCATTACACTGGCACTGGGGCTACTCGCCAAGCCAATGCTGGTGACATGGCCTTTGGTAATGTTGCTGCTCGACTACTGGCCGTTGCACAGACTGCAGAGATTAAACACGAGAGGTCAATTGTTAGTACTCCGTAATCTTGTCGTCGAGAAATTGCCGCTGTTTGCCCTGGTAGCGGTGTCGATGATTATCACATTCCTCGCGCAATCCCATGGAGGCGCAGTGCGCACGTTTGCCCATGATCCTTTTGCGCTACGTCTTTCGAACGCGCTTGTGTCGTATGCGAAATACTTACTGCTCACGTTCTGGCCGCATAATCTGGCGGTCTATTATCCGCTTGCTCCGGCGGGCATACCCGTTTGGCAGATCATCGGCGCAGCGTTCCTGCTGACTGGAATTACGGCGTTTTGTCTTTTCCAGCGCAGAATCCGGCCGTACCTGATCGTGGGCTGGCTTTGGTTTCTGGGAACACTGGTTCCTGTTATAGGACTCGTTCAGGTTGGCGGGCAAATCATGGCGGATCGCTACTTCTATATTCCGTCGATAGGTTTGTTCATCGCGCTGGTGTTCGGATTGGCCGACATCGCCAAGAGCTGTCGTCTTGCGCCAGCGCTCAGCGCAGGAATAGCTGGCGGAGTTCTGCTGATCCTTGCCACTCTTACCAACGCGCAGATTCAGCGCTGGCGCGACAGCTTTACTTTGTTTGAGCACACGCTCGCAGTTACTCCACCTAACCTCCACATAGAACACAATCTGGGCCTGGCTTTGGGCGGTGAAGGCAGATACGATGAGGCCGCGGCGCATTTTGAAAAAACATTGCAGATCGACCCCCATTTCTACGAGGGCATGGTGGGCATGGGCGTTACTCGTGTGTACCAAGGCCGCCTGCCGGAAGCCATCGAGTATTTCCAGGCCGCAATCCGTTCACAACCGGACGTGCCGAAAGCACACGTGCAGCTTGCTCTCGCACTGTGGAAGCAGGATCGTAATCAAGCCGCGCTTGAGGAGATGCGCCGCGCATTACAGCTTGCGCTTGGAGACGCAGACATTCGTGCTGACTTTGGACTCGCGCTGGAGCTGGTGGGCAGAATACCAGAGGCTATCGAGCAACTTCACGAAGCGCTTCGGTTGAATCCCAACAACGCCGAGACTCACAACAATTTTGGCTTGGCCCTGCTTGCCTCCGGCAAAGCTCGGGAAAGCATTCAGGAATTTGAGGTAGCGCTGCGTCTCAATCCGGAGTTGAAAGGCGCAGCCGACAATCTCGAGCGCGCGCGGGCGCAGTTAGGCTCCCAAAGGTAACGGTGCGATAAGACGTACATCACCCGGCATCCAGCGGGTTTGCAGGCGACAATCGTGCCCCAGATCAAAAGCAAAGATTGAAGCGTGGCAGGCTGTACAAAGGAAAGCCGGAAGATATTCCTAAAACAGGCGAAAGGAATTCTTTCGGCTGAGCAGTTCGCTCAACTGAAAGTGCAATGCAAGAAGACCGCCAGCGTGAAAAAGAACCCACGCTTGATTCTGGTCTCACGGTCTTCCAAGAAACGCGCCGAAGGAACGTGCGGCGCGTTTTTTCGGTGAATTCTAGAAGGCTTTGTCGGAATCGAGGAGGATTGTGACTGGCCCTTCGTTCACTAATTCCACCGACATCATTGCGCCGAAAACTCCTGTCGCCACTGAGATTTCAAACCTGCGCAGCGCGTCACAAAATTCTTCATAAAGGTTCCTCGCTTGTTCTGGCGGCGCGGCGGCAACAAAGCTGGGCCTGCGTTGACCGCGCGCGTCACCGTAAAGTGTAAATTGTGAGACCACGAGCACGCTGCCATCTACGTCAAGCAGTGAGCGATTCATCTTTCGCTCGTCGTCTTCAAAGATCCGTAGGTTCGCGATTTTTTCGGCCATGCTGTTAGCCACATCGGAGGTATCGTCGCGGCCGACGCCAAGCAAAATCACGAGGCCATCGGCGATTTCACCCGTGATGCCACCGTCCACGGTCACACGCGCGTGACTTACTCGCTGAACAACTGCTCGCATGCAGTGTTAGAGGATTTTGTCCAGCAAATCGGCCAGACGCCACCCGGCCTTGTGTAACTCGTCGCGAACGACGCTGGTTGCCCATGCGCGATACAGTGTATGATCCCCCACTGGTTTCTCGATTGCTTCACCCATCGCAACGACGCGGTCTCCATCCAGAGAAGGCTTTACGTTTCGAAATTCGAGACGTGCATGCGCCTCACGAGCGATCGGGAGGATTTCGTTCGCCCACACTTCGGCATAACTATCGACCGAGACATTCGTAGGCATTTGCCAGTTGCTGGGTTCACGCGTTGCCATGTCGTGGATCAGGTCCCTTTTCAATGGTTCAATCTGCGCTTCCAGCTCTTTCTTTCTCAATGTTCCGGGCACCTGGGAAAAGAGCGCGTTTACGGCGTCGTAATCCCAAAACCCGTGAAATTTCTTCTTGCGAATACCTCGACGACGCTGCGGTTCGTCGCTTAGCTCGAGTGTAAATGTATTTCCGCCTTCATCCGCCAATGCTGATTTGTCCTTGTCTGGGTCGGTAGGCCGACCCTGCTGGTTGAAATACTCCGCGCCGACATGCAGGGGTTGGTGAATATCAGCGACATAATGGGCCAGCAGAATGAGCGCAACCGTCTTCGTGATCTTCCGTTGGTTTTGTTCAGGCACTTGCCCCTGCAAAACATCGATGCAGAACGGAATCATGTGCACGATGTCCCACTTGCTGCGGCCGGTGACGCCCGCGCGATACGCCTGCGGCGGGACCACTGGGACGTCAGTATAGTGAAACCAATGATGTGAAGGCGCGGGAGAATTGGCATACTGCGTTGGCTGATTAGCGCGCCAAAAATCGCGCAATTGCCGATCGATGTTGCGGTGAGCCGAGTAATGGAACGAGCGCGGGTCGTCCACTCCCTTGCTGTCCCAGCCTTTGATCTCATCTGCAATGACAGCGGCTTTTTCCAGTCTGAGCCCATCGAGCAACACATAGACTTTTGCCGCCGTGGGCGTGTTCGCCAGGCGCGCATCTGCGATCGCGCCAACAATCTCGTGTCCCAGCGGGGCGTACGCATTAATGGAAGCACGGACCGCAACGAGGACCAAAGCCGTCAGAATTCCACGATGCGCAAAATTCATGGGTGTGCCGCGCCGGTTAAAACTTCAGCGACGTATCGAGTAAATGGTATTGGCAGGCAAATACTCCAAACACGATTCCACCAATCGCGAGAAGAATTGCGTGAGCACGAAACCAGAGGCCGTGCCCCGGCAGCCTGACAAAGCGAATCGCGGCAATGATCAAAAGAACGACGCCTGCCATTAAGACCCACCCAAAAACATGCAGCGCCTGCAGCCAAGGATTGATGGCATCGCCGAGGATCACGATGTGGTCTAATCCCTGGCTAAACGCAATAATTGGCGCGAGAATGAAAACCAGTTCGCCGAGACAAACGATTCGCGAGACAAAATATAGAACCCGATCGCTTTTCACGGTGAAGAGCGATCGCTGATATCGTTTCCGAATTAACACTGCTACCGGCCAGAGAAGCACTGTCAAAAGGGCGAGAAGCAAGCTTCCACCCATCACGAACCCGACAAAAGTTTTGCTCGCGTACCACGGAACGCGTTGACCTTCGTAAATCGCGGGGAAGGGGAGCATTTCGCGCACAGTCCCGGACGCGTCACGGCGAAACGCGATTCTTTCCGAACCATCGATCTCGCTGTAAACGAGCGGAGCAATCTCTTTCCATCTTTTCAATTCGCCGCTCTGATTCTTGTTTCCTTCCACAGTCAGGATGCCTTCCTTATCGTCGCTGACCTTAAATTGGTCGAGCAATGCGATAAGTTTCAGGAATGTTGTTTCTCCACGGCGTGTTCCATCATAAACGCCGCTCACTTTGCGGCCGTCGGATTTTTGAGTGCTGGGATCGACATCGACCTTGGATTCGCCCGGATTCGGAAAGTACCGATTCATAAAAGCGCGCAAGATTTCGCCCCGGCCACCGCCGATATTTTTGCCGAGGCTATTGTAGGAAATGAAATAGCCAACGTGCGCATCGGGTACCAGGACCATGTCGCTGTGGAAATAGACTGTATCGCCGCCGTGGCCGATGGCGCGCACAGGGTTCATCCAATATTCCATGAAAGTAATGCCCAAGCCGCAAATCATCGGATCAAGCTCGAACTGGCGCGTTTGCATTTGTCGGACGGTTTCGCGGTTTCAAAATTGCGACTCCGTCAACGCTGCCATCCTGAAGAAACGCGAGCATGAAGCGCGTCATATCGGCGGCAGTAGTTGAAAGCGCTCCGGCGGGCGCGGCTTGGACAAATTCGAAATCGCGCGGCTTCTTCGAGGCGTTGAGATAACCTTTCGACATTTGAGGCGCGAGCTGTGGCGGCAGCGGTTGATCGAAGGTAGAATTCGTCATCCGCAGCGGCTTCAAAATGTGATTGTCGACGTAACGCTCGAACTTTTCGCCGCTCACACGCTCGACGATGTATCCGGCGAGCGTGAATCCATAATTGGAATAGGACGGAACTTTGCCCGGCGGGAAAATGCGAGCCGGCATTTGGTTCACGAGATACGTGCGCAGCGGTTTTATGTCGCTTTCGTGCGCGCACGAATAAATTCTTCAATGTTTCCTCGAATCCGGCCGTGTGCGTCAGTAATTGTCGCAGTGTGACCGGCTCCGGATATGTTTTCGGAATTGCGAAATCGAGGTAATCATTGACGTCGCGGTCAAGGTCGAGTTTGCCTTGCTCGACTAACTGCATCACGGCTGTGGCAGTGAACAATTTCGAAATCGAGCCGGGACGGAACAAAGTCTGGTCTGGGAGCACCGGCTTCTTCGCTTCAAAATCAGCGTAGCCATATCCCTTTTGGAATAACACTTGACCGTCTTTCACGACCGACGACGACTGCGCCCGCGATGTTTCGATTTCGCAATTGCGATGGAATCAGCGCGTCGAGAAAAGTTTCGAAATCGGCTTTCGTTAATTCCGCTGCCGGACTTGGCTGCGGCGCGACTGCAGAAACCTTCTCCGGAGGCGGCGAAGGCGCTGATATTAGTGGTGATGGCGCTGGTCCCTGCGCCTGGACAACACTACTCGTAATGAGAGCGACAAGAAACAACGCTGGAAAGTGCGCGCGTAAAAAAAATGCGAGCCACATATCGAAGCGCAGCATGCCAGTTACGACGAGTTGGTGACAAGCCTACGCTTGGCCCCGAAGCTGGGAACGAATGTCTTCAATGCATTTTTGCATCTTAGGAAAGTGCGATCCCGACCAGTAAATCTGCTTGCACGCTGGGCACCGACGGAACTGGTCGTAATATATTTTGGTAAGCGGCTCGAGGTCCTCAATGACTTCGGCTTTGGCTGCGTCCTGCAACGGAGCGTTACAGCGAAGACAGCGCGTAAAGGGAGTGATCAGCTCCAAGAGGTCAAAACGGCGGAGGACCTCGACTGTCTGTTGTTCCGCCTTTTGGGATCGCGGATAATATCCATGCTGAACGATCGAGTGCATGAGTAACCGCCGGTCGCGCGTCAAAAGGGCGCGATTTTCGCGCGCCATCATGTCGAGCAACTCCCTGTCATCCGCCCGTGCGCCGTAGGCGACATCAAAGCCGAGGAGGCGTAGATTGCGTGTGAGCTTGCCTAAATGTCCATCGGCAACAAACCGGACAATCTCAGTCTGTTGTAAATGTTTCTCCGTTTCAAGCGTGTCACGATTTGCGACCGGAAAAACCTCCATTTCTGCGTCGCTCACCAACGTGTGATCGAATCCCACTGCCTGGCCATTCACCAGGATCGCGTCCACCTCCGGATGCGGGACTCCGCATGATTCGATGACATCCTTGACCGAAGTCTTTTCGCCTAAACTGCGTTCAATGTCTCGACTTTTTCGAACGGAGAAAAAAATCAAGGTCGCCCCGAAAGCGAAGCCGAACTGTGAACGGCTTCACATCAATCAGTAACCCGCGCGTTGGCATAAGCGTACTCAAATGTAGTCGCACGCGGGCGACCTTGGAGCTTGCCGGGCCCGAGCGGTTCATCTTCGCCGAAATAACAATCGATTTGCCATTGGCGCAGGCCGCCACCGGTATCCATGATTTTCCAGCGGTTGCTGCCAAAAACTTTCTGAAGCTCTGACGAGGAGATCTGTATAGTCGCACCGCGACGCAAGCCACCGTGTCCTCCCTTTATTGCCGCCGAAAACCGCGGCACCAAAACACCGCCTCCGCCTGTAGCATGAGAAGCGAACGCGTACGAATCGCCGCCGTTGTAGCGAATATAATAGCGCCCATTCACAGGCGTGGTGATTCGGCCAAAGCCTTCTTTTTTTACCGATCGCAGAAAGTCACGCGGATACTTTCGGCCGTGTAAGCCAGGCTTCGTAACGCCCGTAGCGTCGAAGCCGCGCTCGAAAGTAAAACCCGATTCTTTCGGTGTGTAATACAGCGTGCACACAACGAAGTATTCACCATTGTGTCCTTCCGGGCGTCGCGCCAGTTTTTCATTTTCATAGGCGAGCCGCTGCACGACTTCCGGCCACGGGATGTCCGCATGAAGCTGCGGGACGATCGAGATCGTCAATGCGACCAGGAGAAGCGTGATCGTGCGGTCATTCTGACCGGAGCGCAGCGGAGCCGAAGAATCCCGCCGCATTACCCGGAGTAACGCAACGGGATTCCTCGACTTCGCTCGGAATGACAATGTGGAAATCCGCCGCTGCTTAATCATCACCCTTCGAAGAATTCGCTAACCGGCCCACCGAACAAGACTTCAATCGGCAGTTTTTCGGTTTCGTACTCGTAAGGCGGTTGCTTCCAGGCGAATTGATCTGGATACAAGTTCCGCATCAAACGAATGATTTCCAGACCAGTTTGGAATGGGTGAAATGCGTTACGGTCCGTTACGTGAATTTGTGCGCCGCCACACAGTTCGCCGGCAAATTTATGAAAGGTTGGCTGGAAATAGTTTTCGCGAAAGAAAACGCCGGGCACCCTCAAGGCGTTCAGCTCACTGCAAAGCTTCTGCGCATCGATAAACGGCGCGCCAAAGATTTCGAAGGGTCGCGTCGTGCCGCGACCTTCGGAAATGTTCGTGCCTTCGAGCAGACACATCCCGGGGTAAACCGTGGCGGTGTCGAGGGTCGGCATATTCGGTGAGGGCATCACCCACGGCAGGCCGGTTTGGTCGAACCACATTTCGCGATCCCAGTTTTTCACTGGCAGGACGGACAATTCACAAGTGGGGAAGGCCTCGTCCCGGAATTGCTGTGCCAGTTCGCCGATAGTGCGGCCATGCCGGATGGGGAGGGGATGCATGCCGACAAACGATTTGTAATTCGGATTGAGTGTCGGCCCTTCAGTCGTCACCCCATTGATCGGATTTGGCCGATCGAACACAACGACTGCGGTGCGGCATCTTTCGCACGCGCGCATGCAAAGGTAGAGCGTCCAAATAAACGTGTAGTAACGCGACCCGATGTCTTGAAGATCCACAACCAACACATCGAGCTCGTTCAGCATTTCCGGAGTCGGCTCGCGATATTCACCGTAAAGACTGTAAACCGGAATGTGCAGACGCGGATGCTCGTAGCTTTTCCATTCCACCATGTTGTCCTGTGTCTGGCCAAGAAATCCGTGCTGCGGGCCAAAGAAGGCTGCGAGGCGAAACAAATCTCCATTGTGTCGCTCGAACATCCGCGACGTGTGTTCAAGAGTGGTGGACGAGACCGAAGCCGGATGAAGGAGTGCGCCGATGCGCGCGCCGCGAAATTTCTTCGGCCAAAGCTCAGTTAAATGATCAACGGGCAGTTGAACGCGCACAGCCCTTTTTTACTACACAACGGGACTCGTTGCGATCCAGTTCGACGGCGTTTAGCACAAACGCCTTATAACGTCGTCCAGCGTGTCATGCTCCCGAGCACGATCGCAATTAGAGCAATTGCTGCGCAGGCTTTGGCGAATAGCTCGCCGTGACGTGAATAAAATGTGAGCTCGTGTTCGGTGGGCACCATAACTTCGCCGCTAAGCACGCCTTCGGCAAACGTACTGCCTTTTTCATCCCGGAGTTCCTGAGTGACGCGCCCGAATTGGTTGACGAAACAAGTCACACCGGTATTGGCCGCGCGGATCATTGGGCGACGCGTTTCCACGCAGCGAAAGATTGCGTTTGCCAAATGTTGATGCGACCCAGCGGAATGCTGAAACCACCCGTCGTTGGTCACATCAACGAACAAATTCGCTCCAGGACCGGTCTCCGTCGGCAGAACAAATCGCCTGGTCAATTCCCCAATCGTGTCTTCGAAACAAATCAGCGGCGCCACCCGGATCTCGTGATTTGTCAGAGTGAAAACGGTATATTCCGTGCCTGCTTTGAAGTCGCCTGGCACCTGATCGCCGACAATGCGCGCAAGCAGCGGCACCGTATGCCGCCCGGGCACATATTCGCCAAAAGGTACCAAATGAACCTTTCGATACATCTGCACGCGTTCGCCGCCGTCGGAAAGAAGCATTGCCGCGTTGTAAACGTCGCCATTCTCTTCGTCGATTGTCCCCAGCAGAATGTCCGTCTCCGCCGATGCAGCCAGGTCCATCACGAAATTGTAGCTCTCCTGGTCTGTCAGGACCGGCCCCGGCATCGAGCTCTCCGGCCACACTAACAATTCCGGCGGCGGATTTGATCCCAGGGCGATTTTACTTAATCGCCGGAATTGATCGAAGATTTTCCTGGTAAACTGCGGGTCGAACTTCTGGGTTTGGGGAACATTCGACTGCACGGCAGCAACGCGGAGCGGTCTTGCTGGTGGCAAAATCTGGGTCGCGCGAACCCCGAAAACCAAAACGCCCACAATGGTTGCCATTGTGACCGTGAAATCAAAATGCGGCCGCATCATGCGTGTGCGCGCCTCGAGCACCAAGCGGTACGCCGTTGTGAGAATGATTACGTTGGTAAAGGCGACCAGGAACGATAATCCTGCAACACCGGTGAACTCTGCAATTTGAATCAATGGCCAACTGTCGTGTAGCGCGACACCGAGGCCGTTCCAACCAAAGCCGGAAAAAATCAATCCGCGCAACCATTCAAGCGTTGTCCACGTCGCTGCGAGCAGAAGGGCGAGTCGCAGGTTGTTTGTCGATCTTGTCCATGGCGGTTGCACCGGGGCTGCCGAGCTCCGAGCCTGAGCCAGCATCTGATTCCATTTGCTCGCGGTTGCCCGGTTTACTTTGCGTCGTGGCTGCACAAAACCGCAAAACCACGCCCAGATCGCAACATAAATTGCCATGTAAAACTGAAGAACGAACCAACCCAGAACGGTGACAGTCGTTAGCCAGAAGAATACGGTCCAAAAAAACGTCAGCCCGGCGACGTAACCTAGAAGCAGGTTCCGCAGCCATGGACGACGTGACTGGGTGCCGGAAAACCAAACTGCGGCAACGAGAGGGATCAGCGCGACCCAGCAGAACCACGTAAGGTTAAATGGCGCAAAGCAAGCTGCGTAAAGACAGCCCGCTACAGATCGCAGCCAGCCATGGCCAAAGCTTCGTGATTTTTTTCATGGGCTCTGCTAATTCCAATCCAAAGCGCCAACCGTTCAAGGAACGACTGTCCGCCATAGGACGAATTCGCCGTGGCGAACTTGGGCTGCCGTCGGTCTCACGTTGACGGCTCGGAAGCCCTCACTCCTCGGTTACGTTCTGTCATTCCGAGCCAGGTCGAGGAATCTCTGATCATTCGTCACCTCGGCACGCAAAGCAATAATCCGAGATGTTTCGCTCCGCTCAATATGACATTTACACTGCCAACCGCGACTCGGCACCCTTTCGCAACCAATCCCACAGGTCATTTAACTTGGCGCCGATTTCTCTTTTGATTCGTTCAAGATCCGCATCGCCGAATTTTTCCTTTCCCGGCGAGCGTCGCGCAAACAAGTAATACTTTATTTTTGGCTCAGTCCCCGAGGGCCGCACCGCAATCCGTGTTCCGTCCTCCAACTCGAACATCAGCATTTTCGTCTTCGGAATCAAATCGCCTTCAACGTCTCTGATCTCGTCCGTCTCGAAATTCCTGATGTTCAGTAGTTTTGTGCCGAGTATTTCTCGAATCGGGTCAGCCGCGTATGACTTCATCAAGCTGGCAATTTTGTTTGCGCCTTCTGCGCCCTCAAAAACCAGCGAATTGGTTTGCTCCGCGAAGTAACCGAACTGCGAATATATTTCGTCGAGCAACTGATCGACCATTTGCCCGCGTGATTTTGCGTAAGCTGCCACTTCGCAAAACATGATCACCGCACCATTGCCGTCCTTGTCCCGAACAAAATCGGCGCCGCTATATCCGTAGCTTTCCTCTCCGCCGTAAACGTAAAATGAAGAGTATGCGAGGCGAAGCCGGCGCGTCTCATTTTCGGCAAGATCGGCATAGCTACGGCGCAATTGTTCGGGAACTTCACGCTCGTACTTCGCCAGCTTTGCCCCGATGTACTTGAAGCCGGTCAACGTCTCGACACAGCGCACACCATAATAATCCGCGATCGCATTTTGCAGATCGGTGGTGACGAAAGTCTTGATGATCACGGCGCGCGAGGCGTTTTGTTTATTCAGCACGCCTTTGTCGAACAGTGTCTTGATGCGGTACCAGGCGAGAAGCGAACCGATTTGGTTTCCGGTCAGCAATTTCATTTTGCCGTCCTTTGTTCGAACTGCCACGCCCATGCGATCGCAATCGGGATCGGTGGCGACGACGAGATCAGCGTTCTGCGATTCGGCAAGTTTTACTGCCAGTGTTAGCGCTTCTCCATATTCCGGGTTTGGCGATTTCACAGTAGGAAATCGGCCGTCAAGGCAATCCTGTTCCGGCACGACTTGGAAATTGAAGCCGAGCCGTGTCAGCATCGGTTTGATGATGACGCCGCCGGTTCCGTGTAAGGGCGTATAGATGATCCGCAGCGATTTGGCGTCGCGAATTACTCGTGGCTCGAGGATTAACGTTTCGAGCCGGCGCATGTAAGCCTGGTCGATATCTTTTCCGATCGTCGTCACTTTTCCTTGTCGCTCTTTTGGAAGCGGCACGAACGATTCGCTGGTGATTGCGTTTACTTCGGCAATGATCGCGCTGGCGTGCGGTTCGATCACTTGCGCCCCGTCGCTAAAATACACTTTGAAACCGTTGTCATATGGCGGGTTGTGGCTTGCAGTGATCACCGCGCCCGCGCTCGCGTGCAGATGGCGCACGGAAAACGAAAGCTCCGGCACAGATCGCGGGCTGTCGAACACGAATGCGTCGCAGCCGTTTTCGGCTGCAACTTTCGCAGATAACTCTGCGAATTCCTTCGAGAAAAACCGCGGATCATATGCGATCACAATCTTTGGCTTGGCGGAAATTTGCTCGCGCCGGTTCCAATAATGCAGATAGGCGACAAGTCCCCGGGTTGCGCGGTTGACATTGAAAAAATTCATCGCGTTCGTGCCGACGCAGGGAAACTCTGGTCGCTCGCCTTCGCGTGCGTTTCCGCGTTCCGCCGCCGTCAAGATTTTCCCGATGGTGCGCCCGCGTAGCCCACCGGTTCCAAATGCAAGCGTCTGGTAGAAGCGATCGTTTAATTCCTGCCACTCCAAGTTCCAGGCCAGTTCGTTGACGGAGTTGAAATACACATCTGTGGATGCGCCAGCCAAAAGGCTGCGAATGTTCTTGGCCGTCGATTCCATCAAATACCCGTCACTAGCTGCACGCTCGATTTGCGAATTTAGCTTCTCAATATCAGTTGCCATTCATGGCAACTCTTCCGTCATGTGCGTTTGTAGGGCAAGCGCTTCGCTTGCCATCGAGAAGCGGGCAACCGGAGCGGTCGCTCTTAAATCACGCCGCAGTCACTGATCGGTAAACAAGCATCGCCGCAGCGATGTCCTCTACGGCCATCCCAAGCGATTTGAAAATCGTGGTTTGTTTTGCGCGTGGTGGAACCTTGCCCGCCAGCGCTTCTCCAAGCTCCGCATAAATTTTCGCGCCGGAAAGAATCACGTCGCCGGATTCTTTCATTGCGCCTTCACGCGAATCGACGAAGACGACGTTGCTCATGGCTTCATCGTCAAGTTCGCGCCAGTCCGGACGGCATGCACCGATGGCGTTCACATGCGAGCCGGTTTTCAGCCAAGCCGCCTTCAAAACTGGCGTTTTCGAATTGGTGACGGTCACGATCACATCCGCGCCGCGCACCGCTTCTTCGGCAGACATTGCTGTCCCGCCAATTTTGTTTGCGAGCCGCTGTGCATTCTCGAGCGTAGGACTCCAGACACGAATCTCGTCAAATGGCCTAACAAGCCGCAACGCTTCTACATGACTGCGCGCCTGCACGCCGCTGCCGAGAATGGCGAGGACTGTAGCATCAGGCGATGCGAGCAGTTTCGTCGCCGCTGCGGAGACAGCAGCTGTTCTCATCTCCGTGATTAACCGTCCGTCCATAATCGCCAGTGGGGTTCCCGTTTGTGGATCAACAAGAAAAATTGTCGCCATATGTGTTGGGATGCTGCGGGCCGCATTCGAGGGATAAAACGTCACGACTTTTAACCCCAGCCCATCGGGAGTAAGCGCCGGCATCAAGCCGAGGAATCCGGTGGCCGCGGCGACATCGACCTTGATCACCGAGCGCACCGGCTGAGTTACCTTGCCGGTTGAGAAATCGATCAGCGCCTTCTCCATCGCGGGAATCAAGTCCGACATTCGCAAGTGCTCCCGGACTTGTTCTTCATTGAGGAAAAGCAGTTCCGCAGTTTTCATTGGAGTAACCACGGATTGCACGGATGGCACGGATGAAAAGAGCAATCTTGATGAACGCCGTTTTCTAAGCGTAGGCACGTGCGCGGTCCTGTGATGTTGAGCGGAGCGAAACATCTCTGGCTATTCCTGCGCGACGTTTGCTCCAGAAATGATCAGAGATTCTTCGCTCCGCTCAGAATGACATTATGAGTTGGGGCCTGATCCGTGCTATCCGTGTAATCCGTGGTTGAAAGACTGCAAACTCGGTGCGTCATCGCAGGTGGTGGGCCGGCGGGGATCATGGCTGGGTATCTGCTCGCGCGAGCCGGCGTGCCGGTAGTGGTGCTGGAAAAACACGCCGATTTTAATCGCGATTTCCGCGGCGACACCATTCATCCGTCGACACTGGAGTTAATGTACGAGCTCGGTTTGCTGGATGAATTCCTGAAACAGCCACATCAGGAGGTGCGTGAGCTGCACGCCGTAGTGAATGGTCAGGGCGTACCGATTGCCGATTTCACAAAACTGCCCACGCGCTGCAAGTTCATCGCCTTCATGCCGCAATGGGATTTTCTCAATTTCCTCTCTGTCCACGCAAAGCTATTTCCAGGTTTCCAACTACTTATGGAACACGAAGTTGTCGATCTCATTTTCGAGAGCGATCGCGTTGTCGGAGTGCGTGCAAAAGCGCCGCGTGGCGAAATGGAAGTGCGCACGGACCTGGTCATTGGCGCGGATGGACGGCATTCCATCACTCACACGCGCGGAGGCTTTGAGCAGCGCGAATTCGGTGTTCCGATCGACGTGCTCTGGATGCGAATCTCCAAGAAACCAGACGATCCCCAACAATCATTCGGCTTTTTTCAGCAGGGCAAACTGCTTGTGTTGCTGGATCGCAGTGATTACTGGCAAGCCGGCTTCGTCATTCCAAAGGCCGGCTTTGACGAGATAAAAGCGCGCGGTCTGTCGCAATTTCAAAATAACATCGTCAGTTTCGCCGGGTTTCTCCGCGACCGCGTAACTGAACTGGACGACTGGTCCAAGATCAAATTGCTGACCGTGCAGATCAATCGTCTACGCGATTGGTGTCGGGAAGGTTTGCTTTGCATCGGCGACTCGGCGCACGCCATGTCTCCGGCAGGCGGCGTTGGAATTAATCTCGCAATTCAGGATGCCGTCGCGACTGCGAACTTGCTCGCTGGAAAACTGCGCAACAGTTCGGTTTCCATCGACGATTTACGCAAGGTGCAAGCGCGCCGCGAATGGCCGACGCGCCTTATTCAGGGAATGCAGGTATTCATTCATCGGCACGTCGTCACTGGCCACGCCTCAGGAAAGCGCAATTCGTTGCCTTTTGTGCTTCGCTTGCTGAAATGGTTTCCAGTTCTCCGACAACTACCCGCCCGGTTCATCGGCATGGGCCCACGCCCCGAGCATTACTGTGGCCGAGGGCGTTGACCTCGGCCGCACTGAAGCCCGGCACACATCCTTGCCGGGGTCACCGACCCCGGCTACAACTGCGCATCACAGGTGAAAGGTGAATCGTCTCCCATTCTTCCGTCGCCCGACGTTCCGTTTCCCTCTGCTAATCCTTTGGCTTCTCGGGTGTTCAGCGCATCGGAACTCTTGTTCGGCGCTTTCATCGTGATTGGTCACAACGTTTTTCATATTGTGCCGAACGAAGTCATCGTTCTGTGCGTGCTCGGCCTCGTCTCAGTGCGGCTGCGCGATGGTCGATGGTCGGCGATGGGATTCAAGCGACCAGTGTCTTGGCGCCGCATTTTCCTAATCGCTCTGGCAGCAGCCGTTTTAAGAATTCTATTGGGCCAATTTGCGATCGAACCAATTACTGGCTTTTTCTGGCCCAAACCTTCCGTGCCGGAATTGGCAAACGAGATTACAGGAAATGTAAAGATTGCACTGCTTGCGCTACTGATTGTGTGGACATTCGCCGCGTTCGGTGAAGAGATCGCATATCGAGGATATCTCCTCACGCGTGCCGCCGATGTCGGAGGCAGATCAATGACAGCTTATTGGATTGGGATTGTCTTCGTCTCGATCTTGTTCGGGTACGGCCACTATTATAAAGGTCCGTCCGGAATCTTTGATTCCGCAATTGCGGGATTAATCTTGGGAACGGCTCACATGCTCGCAGGTCGCAACCTGTGGGCCTGCATTTTGGCTCATGGATTCATTGACACATTCGGCGTTATCGACGCCTTTTTCGGATGGTCTACCTAGGTAAGTCACTCGATCTTGACGCCATCCGCGCTGCGCACGAGCGGATTCGGCAGCATATCCATCGTACGCCCGTGCTGACGAGCGAACGGCTGGACGAGGCGGGCGGTGTCTCACTGTTTTTTAAGTGCGAAAATTTTCAGAAAATCGGCGCGTTTAAAGCGCGCGGCGCAACCAATGCCGTCCTTTCGCTCGATGACGCAACCGCCGGGCGCGGTGTGGCAACGCATTCATCAGGCAACCACGGCGCGGCGGTGGCTCGGGCGGCAAAACTCCGCCGCATTCCTGCGCACATTGTTATGCCATCGAATTCGGCAAAAGTGAAGATACGCGCAGTGGAGGGTTACAGCGCGCAGGTTGTCTTTTGCGAACCCACGGAAAAGGCGCGTGAAGCGACCTGTGCAGACGTGATCAAGAGAACTGGTGCGACGTTGATTCACTCATTTGAGAACCAGGATGTGATAGCGGGGCAGGGGACAGCGGCAGTGGAACTTCTCGAAGACGTTCCCGATCTCGATCTTCTGATGTGTCCAGTCGGCGGTGGCGGTCTGCTCTCGGGCACAGCGATCGCCGCAAAATCGATGCGGCCGAAAATCAAGGTGTTCGCTGTCGAGCCGGCCAATGCCGATGATGCCGCTCAATCATTTCGCGCGGGGCGATGGCTTGTGACTGAAAAGAAATTCACCATTGCCGATGGACTACGCACAAACATCGGCGAGCCGAACTTCGCAATCGTCCAGCGATACGTGGACGACATCGTGACGGTCAGTGAAGAAGCCATCGTCGCCGCAATGCGCATCATTTGGGAAACGATGAAGATCGTCATCGAACCGTCAGCGGCTGTTCCGTACGCGGCGCTTCTGGAATCGAAAATCGACGCTAGCGGAAAACGCGTCGGTATTATTCTCACAGGAGGCAATGTCGATCTGGACGCGTTGCCGTGGATGAACATGGGCTAAGCACAGCGCGTTGATGCCTGCGAATCCGTTTAGGACATCCTCCTTCGCGAAAGCTTCGGTGGACTAGTCGGACACCACAGTCGCTAAACCTCGGTCGCCGCCCAGAATTTACTAAATGCGATGGGCCAACTTCGATCAGTGACACTGTCTCGAGCGGATTTCGCCATGCGCTTCCGCAGCGCGGGATTGGTTACCAGCGCTCGAACAGCTCGCGTGAAATCTTTGACGTCATGGGACTTGGTGATCAGACCGTTTGCCTCGTGTTCGACTAATTCTTTGGGGCCGCCGGAATCGGAAACGACCACTGGCAGGCCGCTTGCCTGCGCTTCCAGGATTACGTTGCCGAACGTGTCCGTAGTGCTGGGAAAAACAAACACGTCTGCCGACGCATATGCTGCGGCTAATTCCTTGCCTCTGAGATAGCCGGTAAAAAATGCTTCAGGCAAGGATTTTGCAAACGCTTCCGAGTACGGGCCGTGGCCGACGACGAACAGTTGGACCGGTAATCCCTCGTCGCGCAGACGACGGTATGCCGCAGCCAAAAGATCGAGGTCTTTCTCGCGAGAAATGCGGCCGACGTAAAGCAGGCGGACTTCGCCGTTGCACGCTCCGAACTTCTCGAAGAATGCCGGCTCGCGCCGAGCAGGATGAAACAGCTCCGTGTCGAGTCCACGCGGCAAAATCTTCAGTTTTGCCGGATCGAAGCCGTGTTTGATCCAGCTTTGCCGGTACTCTTCGGAATTAATGAAAACTGTATCGAGCTGGCCATAAAACCAATGCATGTAACGCCACGCCACGCTTTCAAGGAAGCTGTCCTCAGTCAGAATGCGGACATATTGCGGAAAATCGGTGTGATAAATGCCGCTGGTTTGCAGGTTGAGCATCTTGGCCGCGAGCAATGCCGTCAGTCCAACTGGGCCGGGTGTGCTGATGATGATCTCCGTGAATCTTTCTCGTTGGACGTAATCCAGCATCTGGAGGATGGGCGGAAAACTTAGTTTTTGGAGTTCGTATTCAGGTAGCTCGAATTCGCCAATGGGCGGGAAATTTTTGATTGGTATACCAGAAACTTGCAGATTGTTCCGCGAAGCGACGACGACGAGTTCCTTTCCTGCAGCAGCTCCAGCGGCGGTCATTTTGCGAATGGTGGTCGCGACGCCGTTGACGTCTTCCAGCGTATCGGTAAACCAAGCGCGTTTCCGATTTTGCAGCGCAACCGGAATTTCGCCGGTCAATTCCTTAAAAACGCTCCGCAGCCATTTGCGAGAGGGGGCCTGGCTATGAAAGCCGTAAATGTAAGGCGTCAGGATGACGAGAATCGGCGCAATCGCGCTAAGAGCCTGCATGCTCTCCACCATGTTTCCGCTGCTGATTTGTTGAACGAATTTGCTGAAAAATCGAAACGCCAGTTGTTCGGCCACCATGTTTGCCATGAGAAATGTGCGCCGCTCCGGCTCGCTCACTTTGTCCAGTTGCGCGGCCAATCTTGTCTTCACTTCCGGCCGCGCGAAATAGCCGGAAAGCTCTTTCCATAGCGATACATTTGCGGGCTTGGCGAATTCGAAAATCTTTCCCGACAAAACGCCCTGCACGATGAATTCCGTCTTCTCCTTCAGCGTGAATTCGGTCGGCGCCCGGCCTTCCATGAACCGTGAAAACATCTTCTCCAGCAAGGCTGCGCCCGGGCCGAGCTTCTCGTGAAACCGATCCTGGATGAAACAGGCGACCGTGTTGTAAAATCCGTGCGACAAGATCAACGGCGTTCCGCCCTGGCCGCACGGCGTGCAATTACCGTTGCGAACGAGCTCGAGAAATTCTCCCGTAGAATCTACAGCAGAAGTTTCCGTGAAAGCTGAGGCGACAAATTGTCCGCCGTGGTCGTCGGAGCCGCCCACCAGGGTTTTTTTCCACGGCTCCGGGTGCGTGGGCGCAAGACCATGCCGATTCGCGAGGGCATCGATCTTTTCCGGCGTCAATTGGTTGAAAAGAGTCTGGGCCAGATCGCTTAGAAGAGCGTCGCGCAAACCGTTGATGCCCTCGAAATGTTTGAACAGAAGGATGAGTTGCTCGAGATGCCGTGCTTCGAGTTTGCCGTTCACGCTGTACAGCGGATGCGCAACGGCGTGCGCGATTTGCGCACGCTGAAGATAGCTTTGCAGATCGAAAATGTTCTCACGAACGGTTTTGATTTCGCGATGCTGCTGTTCTGAAATTCCCCAGGCCAAAATGTGCAGCTTGCAGCCATCGTCGGGAAAATAAGTCGTGACCTGTTCGCTGATGAACGTCCGAGGCAGGTGCGCAATTTCCAGACAACCATCGATCGCGTCGTGATCGGTGATGGTGACGTAATCCATTCCGCGCTTGAGCAGTTGCTGGTACAACTGCGTTGGATCGGAATAGCTATCGGGGAAATCGAATCGGCGGAAAAGCCATTCTTCCGAACGCGCACTATGGCGCGAGTGAATATGTAAGTCGCACCTGCTCACCTTAGGTTCCTCGCGTCAATCTCTGTTCAGCGATCCAATCCCGATACGTCGTAGCCGTCCGCACATTTTTTGTTGCCTCGATAAAGCCAACAATCTGTTTCCAAATGGCGGCCTGAGAAAAATCAGGCGGATGAATGCTGATGCGCAAGAGCGGGTTGGTTTTCAGGAAACGAAATAATGCTGCGTTCCAACTGCGACTGAGTATCCGCCGCCATTGGTTGTGAACACTGTAGACAAGGGTTCTCGCAGGAAAGATGTTTCCGAAGCGTAGGTCGCATACGTTGCGGAGTCGCGTCGTGTATTCCAATTGCGCATCGCAAACCGCGCGCTCTGCTTCATCTCCGAGCAACCACGCCGGCGCTATAAACCCGCGCGGTTTAAGCCCGTGCGCAAGGAATTCCTCTCGTGCTGCTGTGATCCGGCGCAGCGCTTCCTCATAGCTCAAATCGTAAAACTCGCCCTCATTTCGTGTGTAGAATCTGGTCACCAATTTGTCAGCCAAACTTTCTTTTGTCCGCGGCGGACGTTCGTGGAAATAGCCGTGGATCACGATTTCATGCCCGTTTGCTTCCAACGTCCGGAGCCACGACACGAATTCACGGTGCTTAGTGAACGACTCTTGACGATGATAATCCGGAACTACAAGAATAGAACAGACGCGGACACCGTGCCCGTACAATTCTGAGATGATTGTGTTGGTAATCCGCTGAGTAGAAGGCGCCACGTCGTGCAAAGAGACGACGAGCGAATCTGTGGCGGCGTCGGCAGTCGCAACGAGCGGAAGGAACTCCGTTGCTGCAATCGTACTCATGTCGGAATTTTCTGTCTTGGAGCAGCTTTGAACAAGGCAAAAGGTGAAAAGGCAATGGTCGTCAACGCGGCGGCCAATACTAATCGCATACCACTGGTGCTCGGGTTCAAAATATTTGACTGCGGTGCGCGCGTTTCAATCAAAAGTGCGAGAGCGCCGCGCTTAATGACAGCTAGCGTGTTCCTATCCTTACAATTTCGCGGAACTCAGCTTCACGCAGAGGCATTACCGAGAGACGCGATTGGCGAACCAAAGCAATTCCCTGTAGCCCTGAATTACTTTTGATCTCACGAAGTGTAACGGGCCGTGCCAGCGGCTTGACTGCCACAAGATCGGCCGTCGACCAGTCGCCTTCTTTCGCGGTTGGATCTGGGTAAGCCGTTCGCGTCACTCTAGCGACTCCGACGACAGCCTTTTCATCACCGCTGTGATAGAAAAGGACTTCATCGCCCTTTTGCATTCTGCGGAGATTATTTCGGGCAGCGAAATTGCGCACGCCGGTCCAGCTGGTCTCGCGCTCGGCAACAAAATCCGACCACGAATAGGAAGATGGCTCCTGTTTCACCAGCCAAAACGATTTCATAGATTCCAAATCCAAGCTCACAAAATCCGGAGAAACCTCAAGCGAGATTACGCTAGCGCCACGCTGCTCAAACGCGCGGCCATTCCGAGCGGAGAGGAATTCCGTAGCGCTACTTTGGGTTATTCCACCGGGGTCCCCTCGACTCCGCTCGGGATGACTATGATACGGAGCAAGTCTGTCTTTAGTCCGGAATTGCAGCTTTAAAAACGCCTTGAAAAACGTCTTTACAAGAGGAACGCCTGCGCACAAGTGAAATGATGCCGCGGCTGCCGTTCATCACGTTCGAGGGATCGGAAGGAAGCGGAAAATCCACACAGGCCGAGAGACTCGCTAAACGCCTGCAGCGGTCCGGTGTTCCGTGTGTGCTGACCCGCGAACCAGGCGGGACGCCGATTGGCGAAAGCATCCGTGAGCTTTTGCAATTTGCGCCACACAATTCCAGCATGACGCCGGAGACCGAGTTGCTCCTTTTTGAGGCCAGCCGCAGCCAACTGGTGCGCGAAGTAATCAAGCCGGCGCTCGAACGCGGAATCTGCGTAATTGCAGATCGTTTTTTTGATTCCACGACTGTTTATCAAGGCGCGGCACGCAGATTGGATCGTGAAATGATCGAGCGCTTTAATTCGTCTGCCGTCGGTGATTGCGTTCCAGACGTTACTTTCGTGCTCGACATCGACGCTGCGACGGCTGAGTCGCGAATGCAGAAGAAACCGCGTAAAGCCGATCGGATGGAACAACAGCCCGCCGAATTTTATGAGCGTGTTCGCGAAGGATATCGGCAGCTCGTTTTGCATGAGCCAGGCCGAATTGTTTTAATCCACGGCGCGCAGGAGGCAGACGCGATCGAGAACGAGATTTGGAAAACACTCTGCTCACGGTTCCCTGCAATAGGAAAAATACCGAAGGCTGAATATCGAACGCGGAATATTTAAATGGCTTTCCCGCGCACTACTGCACTTGAGTTCTTGCGACGCGCGTATGAACAAAACCGGCTTGCACACGCGTATTTGATTACCGGCCCACCAAGCAGCGGGAAGCAAGTGCTGGCAGCGGAGTTGGCCAGTCTCGTTAACGGCACACCGGTCCAAGATGTTTTCACGGCCAAGGCCCGCGAGATTTTCATTGCACGACCCGAATCGAAATCGCGACGCATCGTGACTGCGCAGATTCGGACGCTGGAGCGCGCCCTGCAAATGCGAGCTGCAAACGGCTGGCGCAAAGTGGCAATCATTTCCGATGCCGACCGACTTCAAAGCGAGGCGGCAAATGCGTTTCTCAAGACGTTAGAGGAACCTCCCAAGGATTCCCTGTTGCTTCTGCTGAGCGCTGTCCCCGAAGCTCTTCCGGAAACGATTCTCTCCCGGTGTATCGCCATTGCTCTCGCATCGGAGGCCGAGGTCCATGGTAGGGCGGAAGAAGAGAAACTTGTGAAATTGTTGCAACAAGCGGCCCGCCACACCACCTGGAGTATTCAGTCCGCCTATCGGCTTGCTCTGGAATTTCAACATCTGCTCCGAGCCGTCCGCGACGACGTAAAGATCGAGACCGATGAGGCATTCAAGCGGGAGCAGACCCGTTACAAGGATACAACCGACGGTGCGTGGCTGGAAGAACGCGAAGAATATTATAAGGCGCTCACGGAGAGCCTGTACCTGGAACGGCGCGCCGCGTTGGTGGAAACGTTGTTTGCCTGGTGGACTGATGTTCTTCGAGTGAGCAAGGACGTGGGACAACGCGATATCCCAGCTGCAAAACAAGAAACTACGACGCTTGCGAGCCGCTTCAGCACCGCCGAAATTTTAAAGCGCATCCGTTCGCTTGAAGAATTGCGTGATCATCTTGGCCGAAATATCCACGAAGGTCTCGCAATCGAAGTCGCCTTCCTGACAATCTTCAATGCGTGAGTTGGGCCTGCGGCGCGTCTTTTCGGGAAGCGTTCCGGAGGAGCCTAAGCGGACGGGAGGTTGACAAAAAGCTGTCTAATCCTATCCAGTATGCTCGTATGCGACATGTTTACCGATTGATTTTAGTATGTGCTGGCCCTTCGCTCCTGCTGCTTACCGGTTGTGCAACCGGAGGGCATGTGAGTGCAGGCGGGCCCTATCACGTGACGGCGTATAAGCCTAACGACCCTTCCAAAGTGCGTGTGCTGGTTTCGCTCTCGAAGCAGAACATTTATGTCATGGAAGGTGACCGTTGCCTGATGGCGGTGGCCTGTTCGGTGGGCATCCCCAGCAAGCCTACGCCGTCGGGAAGCTTTAGGATTTACTCAAAACAGGAGGAGAAACGCTCCGGGTCGTACGGCTTCCGCGTTCAGGGCAATCGGGTCGTGGCTGCCGAGGCCGGGGCGAATATCCCGGGCAGCTATGTCGGTTATCCGATGGGATTCTGGTGCGAGTTCGCGCCTGCCTACGGTTTTCATCAGGGTTTCGTGCATCCGAATCCGCGCACCCACGGATGTATTCGGCTAAAAGGCGAGGCGGCAGCGAAGTTCTTTGCGCTGGTGAGGATTGGAACACCGGTGAACATTGCTTCCACGCAACCGGAGGACGCCACCATTGGACCGACAGTGCAAAGAGTTGATGATTCCAGAACGCCGGATCCACCGGCTTCGACGATGGTGACTTCGGCGGCATTTGAAAAGCCGAGTGGTCCGCTGCTGCAATAGCCCGGCCTAACTTGCATTGCGGCCACCACCGCATCGTGGCATGTTCAACGAAGCGAAACATGCTTATGCCTGTCGTGTCGAGCGAAGTCGAGGAATCCCATTGCTCAATCTTCTCATCGTGCACCGGGATTTCTCGACTACGATTCGCTTCGCTCGGAATGACAGCGATGAGACTATGAGCACGAACCTAATTTCCAGCGGCACAACTGCCCGCCAGAAAGTAAATTTGCGCACGCCGGACGTAATGGCGGCCGTGCAGCAACAGGTGGAGTCGCATTATCGGAGCGACATCATCGAAAAAATCCGGCGCGCTGGCGGAATTATTTCGGTCGGCGATACTAGCGTGCGCCTGGCCAAACAATTTGGCTTCTGCTACGGCGTCGAGCGCGCAATCGACCTCGCGTATGCTGCACGCAAGGTTTTCAAAGATCGCCGGCTGTTCATCGTCGGCGAGATTATTCATAATCCCGAGGTCAATCATCAGATCGCCTCGTTAGGTATCAAAAATCTAACTGGCAGAAACAAAGAAGCCGACATTTCCGATCTTGGTCCTGACGACGTTGTGATCGTGCCGGCATTCGGGACAGAATTGTCGATCCAGCAACAGATCAAGGACCGCGGCTGCCAGATCGTCGACACCACCTGCGGGGACGTGATGAGCGTTTGGAAGCGGGTGCGCAAATACGCAAGCGAATCGGTAACGTCGATTATTCACGGCAAAGCCGAGCACGAAGAAACGAAAGCAACCAGCTCGCGTGCGCTCGGGGACGGCGGCGGACATTACGTGGTCGTCCTCACCCTCGCTGATACGGATTACGTTTGCGACTACATCCGGCAAGGGGGCGATAAACAGGCGTTCCTCGAGAAGTTCAAGGGCGCGCATTCGCCGGGGTTTGATCCCGACGTGCATCTGAAAACCGTGGGCGTCGCTAATCAAACCACGATGTTGCGCGGCGAGACTGAGGAGGTTCAGCGCCGCATTCGACAGGCCACCATTGATCGCGACGGTCCGGGGCTTGCACAAGAAAATTTCCGCTTCTTCGACACGATCTGCGGAGCCACGCAGGAGCGGCAGGATGCATTGCGCGAACTACTGAATGTTCCCATGGACCTGCTGCTGGTCGTAGGCGGCTACAACAGCTCGAACACATCGCATCTCGCAGAGATGGGCGAAGAAAAACTGCCGACCTATTTTGTGCTCAATGCGTCGCGCCTTGCTTCGGCAACCGAAATCCAGCACTACAACTTGCATGAAAAACGCGAAGTGGTTTCCCACTTTTGGTTGCCAAACGGACCGGCTGTGATCGGTATCACCGCCGGCGCGTCTTGCCCGAACAATCTGATCGAAGAAACGCTGATTCGACTCTTTGAATTGCGCGGCATCTCGCGCCGAGATCTTGAGCTGGCGGCCTGATTCGCAAATTGCCGTAGTGTGCGCTGTCCTCGGCGCATTGACGCTCGGTGATGTTGGTAAAATCTGCCGGGGACAGAGGACGCTGCAACGGCTGGATTACCCACGCATTTCGTTGTAGCGAAACGAAATACATTTGTATGGCACGCGCAATCTGGAAGGGCAGCATCAGCTTCGGACTGGTCAATATCCCGATTGCCCTTTATCCGGCGACGCGGCGGGAGGAACTCAAGTTCCGTCTCCTACGCAGGAGCGATTTAAGCCCGGTGAATTACAAACGCGTCGCAGAAAAGGACGGCAAGGAAGTCCCTTGGGACCAGATCGTGAAGGGCTACGAGTACGACAAAGGGAAATACGTCGTGCTCAAGGAGGAGGATTTTCAACGCGTCGATCTCGAGGCTACTCAGACCGTCGACATCAAGGACTTCGTGGATCAGGAAGAGATCGACCCGATGTTTTTTTACAAGCCGTACTATCTGGAACCACAGAAGGGCGGCGACAAAGCTTACGCGCTTTTGCGCGACGCGCTGAAGGATACGAACAAAGTCGGGATCGCCAAGGTCGTGATCAAAACGCGCCAATATCTGGCGGGAGTTAAGCCGGAGGACGAGGCACTCGTTCTCGAGTTGATGCATTTCGCTGAAGAGCTGGCCGATCCAGAGAAGCTCCATGTCACCAGGAAAATGGAAGTCGGTAAACGGGAAATGAATATGGCCAAGTCACTCATCGACAGCATGACTTCGAAGTGGGAACCGGAAAAATACAAGGATGATTATCGCGAAGCGCTCATGGAAGTGATCGAGGAAAAAGTTGAAGCTGGCGGAAAAGAAATCGAAGAGAAACCACGAAAGGCGTCGAAGCCGACCAAGGTTATCGACCTTGTTTCAGTTCTGCAAAAGAGCCTCGAACATACTGGGGCGAAGCAAAAAGCGAAAGGCAGATCGCGCGGGAAGAAGGCGCACCCCGCCAGGAAAGCGGCTTAGTTGTAGCCACCGGCCTGTGGCCGGTCCCTTTTATATAGAACCCCGCTGCGGCCGTGGCTACAAGGGTCGTAGAGACTTGACACATGCGCTCAAGATCGTTCAGCCTGAGTCGCAATGAACTCGCTGAATCGTTTGGCGGACCCGGTTTACTGCATCATGCGACTGATAATTGGACTCATGTTCGCCTGTCACGGCGGGCAAAAACTTCTCGGATTCCCCGGGGGCGGTCACGGCGGTGCCGAAGGGTTAATGCTATTTGGGGGAATCATTGAGCTCGTCGGCGGGCTCATGATCGCGTTTGGTTTTCTGACACGGCTCGCGGCGTTTATCTCAGCCGGTGAAATGGCGGTGGCTTATTTCATGGTGCACGCCGCGGGTAAAGCAATCGGTCATGCGCCGACGCCGACCGAGCAATTCTTTCCAATTCTGAACAAGGGCGAACTGGCCGTCGTTCTCTGTTGGTTGTTCTTGTTCATGGTCTTTTACGGCCCCGGCCGCTGGAGTATCGACGCGTTATCGGCAGAGGGAAAACCATGCCAGCGAGGGCCTCCACGGCTTAGTTCATCATTGCAAGGAAAGTCGCTTGCCAGCGGTAGCTTTATGGGAAGGCTGGAGGAATTATTTTGTATGAAACTAAAACTCGTATCTCCTTCGATTCTCGATTGGAACCCTGACTGCTTTGCTTATGTGCGATGCGTCCTGTATTGCCGAAGAAATCAAGGATTTCGGTCGCGACCGGCTGAACAGCTCCCCGCGTCATGCCGATTGGGTCGATATCAAATCGGGCGGGCGCGCGATCAAAGCGTTCGTTGTTTATCCAGAGCGCAAAGACAAAGCGCCGGCGGTGCTGGTTGTTAGTGAAATCTTTGGGCTGACGGATTGGGTCCGCAGTTTGTGCGATGAGCTGGCGGAGAACGGCGTCATAGCTATCGCGCCAGACTTGCACGGCGGCCAAAAATTCGAGGATCTCGACGCAGCACGCAAAGCAACATCCGAGTTGCCGAAAGAGCAGGTGAAGAGCGATCTCGACGCGACGGCCGATTACGCGCTGACGAAAATCCCATCGTGCAACGGCACGCTCGCTGTGTGCGGATTCTGCTGGGGCGGGGGAGTCACGTTCGCCTATGCGAATGAAAATCCAAAACTGAAAGCGGCGTATTCATTTTACGGCGTGGCGCCGGATTCTCCTGACAAAGTGAAAAACATCGCCTGTCCGGTTTACGGATTCTATGGCGAAAACGACGAGCGTGTGGATGCGACGATTCCCAAGGCTGAAGAGTTAATGAAAGCCGCCGGCAAGACGTATGAGCCCGTGATCTATAAAGGCGCCGGCCACGGTTTCATGCGCTCCGGCGAGCCGAATAATCCGCAGGTGCGCGAGGCCGACCGTAAAGCGCGCGACGAAGCATGGGCGCGCTGGAAGACCTTGCTGAAGCAACTGCCATAGCATCCTCCGTCATTCCGAGGAAAATCGAGGAATCTCTAATTTACTTCCGTGGTATCGCTGCCGGAGGAATATGCGAGGTGGCTCTACCACCAATAGATCTGCGCGATCTTCCGGTCTTTTGTCACAAGGGCCGAAAACCAGTACGAATTTCCTCCCAAGGTTGCTTTATAGCGTAGGATCCGGCCGTCTCCTCTATCTTCTCGATCAGAAAAAATGAGCGAACCGAGCGCGCCGTGCTCGGCAAACCATTTCCAAAATGCCTTGCCTGTTGCCGTTCCCAGGAAGATACGCATCGCCGGCGTGAAGGATTCAGGCTTATACTCTCCGTTTAGTAAATCGGAAACGACATCCTTTAGCATTGCAGTGGTTTTCGAATCGGGATCCGAATTCACTTCGGATCGTTTCAGTGCCGGCAGACAGATTCCCGCAAGATCAATAGCCAATTGGTCCACGATCATGTCGCTGTGGTTAGTGAGAATGATGACCGTCAGTTTCTCATCGATAAACCGGTAGATGACTGACGAAAATCCTGGCGTGCCGCCGCTGTGCTGGACGAAGCGATGGCCATGGTAGCCGTCAACGAACCAGCCAAAACCGTAACTGAACGGTGCGTCTGCCCCATCATTTGTTACCGTCGTCGTCCACATTTGGTTGAGGCTGGCCTTTGTCAGCAATTTCTCGCTCGAAAGCGCTGCGTCCCATTTCACCATGTCCTCGACAGTGGAAAGAAGACTTCCCGCCGAGAACGCGATCGGTGGAAGAAGAACCGGGCGGTTCTCAAAGTGATCGTTCTTCCATTCGTAGCCTGAAGCACGGTTGGGAACGATTGGTTGCGGATCCGTGCTACGTGTGGCGTTCATACCGAGTGGCTTGAAAATCCGGTCATCGAGGAATTGCCAGTACCGATTGGCCGCTGACCTGCTCAATGATTATTCCGAGCAAATAATAACCGGTATTATCGTACGCCCATGTGTCGCCCGGTCGAAACTCCAAAGGCAGTTTGAAAAACATTTTGAGCAATTCATCGCGCGACGGAGCCGTCTCAAAGGCGAGATTGGTCCTGAAAACGTCTAGCCAGTGCGGAACAGCCACATGATTTTGAATGCCGGACGTGTGGCTGAGCAAATGCCGAATCGTGATGCCGTGCCACGCTTCCGGTGCTTCTGGAAAATATTTTGTGATTGCGTCCTCGAGATGAACCTTGCCGTCCTCGACCAGCATCATGATTGCCGCAGCGGTGAACTGCTTCGTGTTCGAGCCGATTTCGTAAACCGTCTCTTTCGTCGCGCGCGCTTTTAGTTCGACATTCGCGAATCCGTATCCTTGCTCTTTAGTGATCCGGCCGTCGCGAACAATGGCGAGCGAAAGGCCGGGGATATGCAACTGCCGCATCTGCGCCGCGAGGTAATCGTCGATCTTGTCGGCTTCGGCGGAAAGCGAGGCGCAAGATCCAACCAGCAGCGCGACAATAGCTGCGCGAGACACGACTGGCATCGGGGGTAAAACTATTTTGTCACGCCTTGCAATTCGTCCGCGAGCGCGCTCGCATCGTAAACCTTTCGAAGCGCCTCGATGATTGCGGCTGAATCGACTGACACAGCGCGCGCCTGTTTGTCTGTGTAAATGCAATCGAGCACCAACGATTGGATGTTGCCGTCGAAGATGATGCCGACGAATTCGTTTGCCTTGTCCACCACGGGGCTGCCGCTGTTGCCTCCAATAATGTCGGCGTCGGAGACGAAATTGAACTTCGTCGAGAGGTTAAGCTCTGCTTTTTTGTCCATCCAGCGCTTTGGCAGATCGAATGGTGGCCGGTTGTCATGTTCGGCGGCGCGTTGGTATAAACCGGCAAAATCGGTGAACGCGGGAACCTGTTTTCCGTCCTGCTCATATCCGCGAACCGTTCCGTAGGAGAGTCGCAGCGTGAAAGTCGCGTCGGGGTAATTGCTCGCGCCTTCTATCGTAAAGCGGGCTTTCGCGATTTCTGAGTACGCCTGTTCTTTAATTTCATCCTGCGCGTCATTAATCTTTCGCGCTTGTCTGGCTGGCGCATCGATCATGCGGGCGAGGTCGATCATCGGATCATGCGCGCTCTGCAAAGCAGCCGCGTTTTTGCCGTAGAAATCTTTGCGCACAGCTACGTCCTTGAGTTTTGTCCCGGTCACGAGTTCCACGGCTCGCGCGTGAGGTGATTTTCCGGCGAGCACTTGTTTCACGAGTGGATTTTCCGCCCCGAATCGCGACGTGAAATCCGTCAAAGAATCAGTAAGCCGCAGGATTTCGTAGTCGTCGTAGACCGGTTCGGTGGAAAACAGATCCAGTTCTAATGACTCACGCGCGCTGTCGCGAAAAATCGGGATTCTTTCGCCATTTGGCTTCACACGTTCGTCCGCTGCGCGCAATAGCAGGCGCGCGTATTTGAAAAGGTTACCGGAAAACGCTCGCGGGCCACGATAACCGATCGTGACCGGCCGTTCCTGCTCGAGGTAGTTGTACAGCGGCGCATTCTTTGCAATCTCGGCCTGAGCACGTTTGATCCGGTCGTAAGCAGAATGTGTCGATTTGAATTTCGGATCTCGCGCAATGGCGTCGCGAAGTTTTGCTTCGCGCGCTTGCAGCGCCGACCAGATTTGCGGATCAAGCAGTCCGGCCAGATAACCGTCGTAACGTTTGCGGTTGTTTTGGTCCCCGAACAAATCGTCGCGCGCCTTGCGTGCGTTCTCGAATGATCGTGCGCTGTAGGCAGACTCCAGCACTTCGCGCCGGTAAAACATGTTCAGCACGTACGGCAGATATCGATCACGCGTGTCAGCCAGTTCATCCAAGGTGAGTTGCCGATCTGTTTTGCCGGGGCTGCCGCTTACAAAAATCAGTTCACCATCATTCGGCCCGTTCGGATTGAATTTCAGAAAGTGCTCGATCTTCACTGGCTGACCATTTTCGTAAACGCGAAAAAGGCAGATATCGAGATCGTAGCGTGGATACTCAAAATTGTCGGGGTCACCGCCGAAAAACGCCATCTGCTGCTCGGGTGCGAAGACCAACCGCACGTCATCATAGCGTTTGTATCGATAAAGATGGTATGCGCCGCCTTGATAGAGCGTGACGACGTCCGATCGGAGTCCGGTCTTATCTTTGCTTTCCTTTTCGATCGCAGCGATGGCGGCGTTGCGCGCATTCGAAGCCTGATCGCTCTTCATGCCTGGTTTTACCGCGCTCGTGACGCGCGCGGTTACGTCCTCGATCGACATCAGGACGTTCAGCTCGAGATCGGTTGACTTGATCTCCTCGGCCTGCGTTTTCGCATAAAAACCGTCCCGCAGATAATTGTGCTGCGCATCGCCCATCTTTTGCAATGTGTCGGCCCCGACGTGGTGATTCGTGATCACGAGTCCATTTGCCGAAACGAATGAACCGCTCCCGCCGGAGTTGAATCGGACACTGGCCTTTTGCAGATGCTCCAGCCATTCGGAAGTCGGCTCGAAGTTGTACTTTTGTTTGAGCTGTTTCAGGGGTGGCGCGTTAAACAGCCACATCCCTTCATCTGCAAGCGCGGGGGTAATCATTCCGATAACAAAGATCAAAACCGAACAGCAGAAGCGCAGGCGAAACCACTTGTACATGGGCGGATCATAAAGGGCAGGGGGAAACGCGACAACTGCGGTGTTCGGCACACACAATTGTCGGGAAGCTGACAGCTTCCCCAACAGCCTTCGCCATGTACATTTCACCCGATGTTTCGGACCAGGCGTCGCAAAATTGATCGGCTCGATTTCATTCTGGCCGGTGCGCAAAAATCCGGGACAACGGCGTTGCATTATTTTTTGAGCAGACATCCAGACATCGCGATGGGTGACCAGCAGGAGATCCACTTTTTTGATAACGACGCGCACTTCGTTTCCGCGGTGGATTACGAGGAACTGCACAAACATTATCCGCCGCTTGCTCCGTCAATGATCGCCGGTGACTGCACCCCAAGTTATCTTTATCACGAGCCGGCGGCGGAACGGATCTGGAATTACAATCCGAACATCAAATTGCTCATCATTCTGCGAAACCCAGTCGAACGCGCATTTGCCCATTGGAACATGCAACGATTTAAAGGCCGCGAACCGCTGGACTTCTTTGACGCCGTTCGAGAAGAACAAACCCGCATCGGCGGCGCGCCTCCAGTTGATGCCCGGCGTTTTGCCTACATCGGCCGCGGGTTTTACGGACGACAACTCGAGCGCGTCTTTAAATTTTTTCCGCGCGAGCAAGTGAAGGCCGTAAAGTTCGAGAATTTCAAAGCGAACCAGCGTGAAACGGTCGCGTCGGTCTTGTCATTCCTTGGCCGCAAACCTCTGCGTTCGATCCGCAACAAAGATAGAAACATTGTGCCGTACGAACGGGCCATGAATTGGGAAGAGCGCGTTTTCCTTTACAATCTTTTCGCTGAAGATATCACCAAGCTGGAGCAACTGCTTGGACTGGGATTGCTCGGACTGGAAACTGTGAGTCCCGCGTGGCCGTTGTAGGGCAACCGCTCCGGTTGCCAAGGAATCGCAGGCGGTGCGCCTGCCCTACAATTTTCAAATGTGTTTGAATCGCGGGCGTTCATTCGGATCAGCTGCTAACAGCGCTTTCCAACGAGCAATGCGTGCGCCTTGGGACACAAAGAATTCACGCAACTCCTTGGTGAAAAATGACGAGCCGTCCTGTCGCCGATTGAATTCCAAAAGAAGGCGCCCGTCAGGTCTAAGGAATCTCGTGCGGATGTCGTCGACAAAAAACTTCCAGTCAGCTTCTTTCCATTCCAGCCATTCACCATTTTCTCCTCGCGATATTCGATGGAAGCAGACGCGATGCGCGGTAACCAGGTCGAATTTTTTGCCCAGGTCCGGCAAAGGCGTCTGTGCGTTGATTCGCGCTACGACGCGGTTAACGCCGAAAAGTTTGGTTGTGCCGCGGAAGAAAGGCTCGTCATCGGGATCGAGTCCGAGGCCTTCGTGCCCGAACAGCCCGCAGACGTAGAGAAAATAACCTGGGCCGCAGCCAAGATCCAGGATGTGGAGCGGAGGCGACCTATCGAGCCAGAGGTCCTGCACACGTTTTACGTTCACACCAATCCAATAGTCAGCGTCCTCGTAAGCGTTGATCTTTCGCGCGTTCGGCCGATACGGATAATCCTCGCGCAGCCTTACCAACTCCGTCCGATTAATCGTCGCTAGAATCCGATGCGAACTTACTGGATGCGTGCATCGGCAGGCGTGCTCCCACAGGCTTTCCGCGGCGTCGCGGGTAAAGAGCTTTTGGAATTTGCGCGATAGTCGCACCGCAAAACGATGCAGCGAAGTGTGCGATACTCAAGGAACGACACAGCAAGCGTAGCTGTGTGGGCATTGGTAGGGCGGGAAGTCCTCTGCACGCCGGCGAACGGCGCGCACAGAGTGACGCGCCCTACCTGCGCTTCCCGGTATGCAGGGCAGCGCTCATTCCCCGATTTCTACCCGGATCAAACCGGTGGAACCTTGGCGCGTCATGAATCCGCTTCCCCAGCCGTTCCCTGGATAGAAGTATTGCTCATAGCGCCACAGCATTTCTAGTTTTGCACCAAATGGTTTTTCCAGAGTAACTGATAATGCAGATGGCGTTTCCACGATGGCGAATGGCCTGCCATGAAATTGAAATCGAACGGCGTTGGCCAACTCAAAACACTGCGACGCGTCACAAAAAGTGCTTCGTCTCCTGGTTGCGGCACAACCGCGAGATAGTTGCCGCCATTTTCCACTGTGGCCATAAGCGGCCCGAAAGCGAAAACCTTCCCTGCGCATGCCAGGGCAAATTGATTGTCTTTGGTCGAGCCGATGCTCAAAGCGATCTGTGGATGCCTGTTGTCCAAACTTAGATGGACATCATTGACTGGGAGCCAACCGCCGGTCCCGCTGCCTTGATACACCACCGAGTGAATCGGCACGGACGTGACTTCGCTTGTTCCAAAACGATCAATCAATAACGACACCTGGCGTCCGAGAAAAATCCAGGTTCCTAAAATTGTTGCGACGGTTAGGACAAGAGTTGCTAAAGCGATCAGAATCTTGCGCACGGCTATGAAACTGTGAGCTACAGATGAACAAATATTGATACAGATTGTTGTTGCTATTTAGTCGGTGCAAATCGGTGCCTGCGTTTTCCGAGCCTTTTCTTCGTTGAATGTACTCGTTCACTTGTTCTTCGAGAATCTCCAGGGGTAACGCGCCGTTCTTGAGTACCGCATCGTGAAACTCCCGCTGGTCAAATCTTTCTCCCAACTCTTTCTGAGCCCGGGCGCGGAGTTCCTGAATCTTTAGCATCCCCACCTTGTAGGCGCACGCCTGACCGGGCGCGACGATGTAACGTTCTATTTCGGCTTTGACTTCTTTTTCACCCATCCCGGTTTTCTCGCGCATATAGGCGATTGCCTGGTCGCGGGTCCAGTGCTTCGCATGAATACCGGTATCAACTACCAACCGCACAGCGCGGAAAAGTTCGTCACGGAGGCGTCCCAGGTCTCCGAATGGATCGTTGTCGTACCATCCGACTTGTTTCGCCAGCCATTCGCAGTAGAGCGCCCATCCCTCCATGTACGCCGTAAACGGGATTATCTTGCGAAATTGCGGAACGCCTTTGAGCTCCTCTGCAGTGGAGATTTGCCAATGGTGACCGGGGACGCCCTCATGATACGCGAGTGTTGGCATGCTCCATTTGGGCACCTCGTTCATGTCGCGAAGGTTCGCAAAGAAGATTCCCGGACGGCTGCCATCCATGGCCGCAATGTCGTAATACGCTCCAGGAGCGGTTGCTTCCTTAAACTCCGGGACGCGGCGCACTTCGATCTTCGCACGCGGAGTTGTGAGAAATAATTCTTTCGACGAACGGTCTGTCGCCTGCTTGATCAACTCTGTGTACTGGGCCAATGCCTCGGCACGACCTTTGTCATCATTTGAATAAAGAAAACGCGGATCCTTGGCGAGTTTGTCCATCGCCTCTCCGATCGGCTGACCTGCAAACCCGTTTGCATCGAGGATTGTTCGCATCTCACCTTCGATGCGAGAGACTTCGCGCAGACCAAGCTCATGCACCTCAGTTGGATTGAGTGTCGTGGTAGTATTTTCATGCAGCTTGTAGGCGTAGAAGGCGTCGCCGTCCGGTAATTTCCAAACGCCATCGTCGGTTGTCGTTTTTGGCAAAATTTCATGGAAATAATCGATCAGTTTTTGATAGGCCGGATAGACTTTGTTGGTTATCGCCGTTTCCACGCGCGCTTGAAAATCGGCGCGCTTCGCCTCGCTTAACTTGTCAATTTTGGCAGCACGCGTCTTGAATGACGTTGCGAGAATATTTTCCGAAGCCGGCTTGGCGATAAAATCGGCCATCTCCTTGAGCACTTCCTCAACTACAAATCGCGGTGGCAGAATCTGCTTTTGTTCGCGGATCTTAAGACCATCGAGCACTTGATCGAACTTTTTCGGCAAAGCATTGAGCCGCATCACGTAGTAACTGCAGTCCTTTTCGCTCAGCAGCCGGTGCGTATTGGCCATGAACGACGGAAACTGATTCTGTACGCCAAAGAGCTGGTTAACCGGATAATCATGCCATTGCCACTTTTCACCCTCGGCTTGGATTCGGAGAAACCAATCCAAAACCCGTGTGGAAAGCCTCTGCGACGCTGATTGCCGACCGAGCGGATACTGGTGAAGCTGTACCAGGTCGCGTTTCCACCTGTCGAATTCGCGCTGTTGATGAGCGGGCGATTCGTCATCGAGCTTTCCGTTATGGCTCGTGATACCAAATTGCTCGACCAGACCGAGCGTTGAGAGGATCTCCGGATGATCAAACAGGACCTCCGCAAAGACCTTTTCGTAAAACAGATCCAAGCTCCACGGCCGGAACCAAATGAGATTAATCGAGAATATTGCGATCGCGATTAGGAAGACTGCAGTAATCGCGCCGAGCCATTTGAGAATGCGCTTAAACATGTGGTCGGATTAGTGTGTGTAGGATGCAACAGCAGTGTGCAGTGGATTCAAGAGTTTTTGAAGTTCACACAGATCAAACGTGCTAGGTAATGTTCAACCCTCAAACCAGAGAGTGTGATCCAAGGGTTTGTGTGAGGTTCCTCGCTTCGCTCGAACTGACGGGGGATGTTTCTGGATGGCTTCATCCGCAAATCTCGATTATAGCCAGATGTCATGCCAGCCTCGCCGCAGCATATTGACAAGCCAGAGCCACGCGGGCAGACGATAGCCGCAGTTCTCGCCGTTGGCGCTATTTACCTGGCCCTGCCACGCAACGTCGTTGTCGGCCCGATTTGGTTGTTGCCGACTGCGATTGTCGTCTTGCTCGTGCCGACTGTAGTGAGCCATCGCGTGGGAAAACAATCGCTCAATCGCCTTCTCGGATTCATTATTAACGGAATCACAACACTGGCGCTGGTTGCCTCTGTAATTTTGCTCGTCCGTCTATTGCCGACGCACCGCGAATCTCCATTGCAGTTACTTCGGTCCGGCGGACTACTTTGGCTAACGAATGTGATCGTGTTCGCGCTCTGGTACTGGCGGCTGGACGGCGGCGGGCCAACCCTTCGCCAGAAACAACGGAAATTCGGCAGCAAGAGTTTCCTTTTTCCACAGATGCAGATTCCACACGACGAGCGATCCGAATTTGCGTGTGCACGCTGGCATCCACACTTTGTCGATTATCTGTTCGTTGCGTTCACGCAGAGTTCCACATTTGGGCCAACCGACGCGCCGCTGCTTGCACGCTGGGCAAAGGTTCTGGCAATGATCCAGATCTTCATTTCGCTTAGCATCGTCGTCTTGCTGATCTCGGCAGCCGTCGGAGCACTGTAAACAGGGAAGCGGCTGTACACCTGTAGCTAGGACGCTATGCGCCTATATCTTCTCGCTCCGCACACCGAAAGCCGGCTTAACTATTTGCCGATCAAAATCAAAATGCCCGCTATGAGCGCCACAACTCCCATCACGATTGCTCCGATGCCGACGTGAAAGAGCGTGGTGATTCCGACAAGAATCAGGTAAATGGCGAGCAGCAGCATTCCAATGTTTTTTGTCATGATGCGTGTTTCTGAGGCAACGCCCATGCGTTTGCACGCTAAAAAACTGACTGCTGTGTGTCGTTGGTTACATCAATCCGTGTCGAAAAAAGGCGACGGAAGGATGAAATTGGCACTCAAAAAGCCGGCGCGAAACCAGAACAGGCTCTCTGCGAATATCTCACGAGTGCTTTGGCGCGATTTGCCCTCGACCTTGTCGCCCGGGACGATGCGGATGAAATGATTGCGCATCTTCCGGGAGAGGTGGGCGAAAACGTTGCGCCGCCCGGCGAGATCGACAGGGAACATCGCCGGCGGCAACCCTTGGGTCCCGGTCGCTTCAGTGACGATCTGCGGTTTCTTCGGCAGGCTTCACGATACCGCCTGACGGAAATCCCCTAAGCGGCGCCTTGGAATCTAGAGTTTACCCGGCCTTAACTGGGTGCGAAATTGGTTCGCACGGTCCGGCTTCCGCCAACTTTCGTAAAGCGCGATCAGCCTTTGCAAAGCGAGATGAGTGCGTGGATTACCTGTGCCCTGCGAAGATTTCAGACTTTCGTAGCTTTGGAGCAGGAGCGGCTCGGCTTCGTCGTAGCGGCCTTGGATGGTTAGGCATTCGCCCAATGCACCGTTCGCCAGAGCTACCCAGAAATGTTCTTTTGGCACCGAATCGGTGCGGATCTTGACAGCTTCCCGTAAGACGGCTTCGCCCTCGTTAGGTTGACCGGTCTTCGTCAGACTCAAACCACGAATGATGAGAGCGGTGGGATAATTATCATAGTGCGTACCAAAGTTCTGCCGGTATAAGTCGAGAGCCCCTGTTACTTTCTCAAGACTTTCGGTGAATCGGCCTTCTTCATAAAGCAGGGCGGCCTGATTGCGCAGGTTGTCCGCCAGCCACAGATGTGACGGAGAAAGAAGCTTGCGGAAGATGGCCTCCGCTTCGCGTAGCACGACATCGGCCTCCGCAAACTGTCGGTTATCGGTCAGGAATCCACCCAGGACCGTTAATGAAAATCCGAAGCCTGGCGCATTTGCTTGTCCCGTTTGGCGACCCTCGTCAACTGCTTCCTGTGCCGTCTGCAAAGCTTCCTCGAACTTTCCCTGATCGGCGAGTGCCGAGGCGAGAGTGCTTCGAGTAATTCCGACAACGTCACGCTCCGCTGTTGGAATTTGGGGGCTGAGCGCGAGACTCTCGCGAAAGAGCAACTCGGCTTCGTGAGAATCACCCTGGGTGCGGCGTAGATAAGCAAAGTTGTTTAATGCGTCGGCCAGGATTTCGGCTTTCATATTGCCCTTTTGTTGCTCAGCGCGCATCCGTGGCAGGATTTGGCGATAGAGCCTTTCCGATTCCACCATTTTGTCGTTATTGAAAAGGATTTTCGCGCGAGTGGCGGACGCGGCCAGGTTTTTTGGGTGATCTCTACCGTAAAGCTCGGTGACCAGTGCTAGATATTTCTCAATATGCTTATCGGCCAACTGTCGCTTACCCTGCCCGGCATAGCTTGTTGCAACTATCCTCTCCAGGTCCGCTCTTACTTCAGGCTCGTCGGCAAAGGCGCCGCTCTCCAGTCGCCTGGCAGCTTCATCCATCGCTTCTGTCACGGTTGTTGGGTGACTGGTATCCCCTGCCACGGTTACCTGCGGATTTGAGTAGTTGAGCAGCTGCTCGAGAAAGCTATTGATGCTTTCGGCGCGCGCTTTCTCTTGCCTGGTGGCCCGCGCCTCCCAGGCCGTGACGATGATCCCTCCAATTAAAGCGATCAATACGAGGGCGCCCGCGCCCACTGCGATCCGGTTCCGCCGAACGAACTTCGCACTGCGATAGCTCCAGGTGTCTTTGCGCGCGATGATCGGCAAGCCCACAAGATATCGTCGAATATCTTCGGCAAATTCTGCCGCTGATTGGTAACGGCGATGTGGTTCCTTGCGCATCGCCTTGAGAACGATGTTGTCCAGATCGCCGCGGAGTAATCGGGAATCGTGAACTGTGAATCGTAAACCGACCGATTCTCGATGCTCACGTCTCCAATCTTGCGCTTTCAGAGCGGTGCTCGGACGTTCCGGTTCCTGTTCGGTAATCGCCCGCGCCAGCTCCTCGGGTCGATTTGTTTTGGTTCGATACGGAGCTTGTCCAGTGAGCAACTTATAAAGGACCACGCCAAGGCTATAAACGTCGCTGGTCGTCGCCATTGCTTCTCCGCGTACCTGCTCAGGACTGGCATATTCCGGCGTCATCGCGCTGGCGAAGGTCACGGTCTGTTCTCCACCTAACGAGGTGGCAGGATCGAGCAACTTCGCGATTCCGAAATCGAGCAAGATCGGTTCCCCTTCTCCGGTGACACGAATATTACCGGGTTTGATGTCGCGATGGATAACGAGACGCTGATGGGCATAGGCAACGGCGCCGCAGACCTTTCGAAAAAGCACGAGCCGTTCACCAATCGACAAGTGATTTCCTTCACAGTAATCATCGAGGCGCTTGCCATCCACGTATTCCATGGCGAAAAAGGGCTGGCCGTCGTCGGTTACCCCGGCGTCGTAGAGACGAGCGATGTTCGGATGATTCAGGGACGCGAGGATGCGCTGTTCGTTGCGAAAATGCCGGATGATGGCACCCCCACCGAAGCCGGCGTTGACCAGCTTGAGCGCCACTTTGCGGTGGAGGCGCATATCTTCCGCGAGATAGACCACACCCATTCCGCCTTTACCAAGGAACGCTTCGATTCGGTAATGCTGCACATATTCACCCGGAGTGAATCTTTGCTCGTCGTCCAAGTTACCCGCCAGTTCCGCCGCCGATTGTTCGAGAAATTCGCGGCCTGCACGATGATGAAGAAGAAGCGATTCCAACTCCGAACGCAGCTCGGCGTCGTTCGCGCAGACGCGCCGGAGAAAAGGCTCCCACTCACCCTCGTCGCGCTCGATCGCTTCCTTGAAGAGCGCAGCGACTTGCTCGGCGCGCTGCTCAGCCACTGGCGTGCTCCTCGGTCAATCGACGCCGCAGCCACGCCTTGGCGAAACTCCAGTCGCGCGAGATCGTTTTGGGCGACACATTGAGAAGTTCCGCGATTTCGTCGCGGCCAAGGCCGCCGAAGAACTTCAGTTCTACGACTTTGCTTTCCCGCAGATAGTGCCCCGAGAAATCCCGCAGGGCCTCATCCAGCTCCACCAGATCAGGCGGCTGGTCGTCGCCCAGAGTGCGGGTTTCGTCGAGGTAAATCTTTTCCCACTTTCCGCCGCGCTTCTCCCGGTTTCGATCACGCGCGTGCTGGACGAGGATACGACGCATTGCCTGCGCCGCGACACTGCAAAAGTGCGCGCGATTCTTCCAATCGACCTGACGCTGGTCAACCAGCTTGAGATAACTCTCATGCACAAGGGCTGTGGCCTGAAGCGTATGGTCGGGGCGTTCCCGGCGCAGATAATGCGCGGCGCAGCGGCGCAACTCGTCATAGACCAGCGGCAGGAGCCGGGCGGGCGCGTTTTCATCGCCCGCTTGCCACTGCCGGAGGATCTCGGTCGCATCGGAGTCAGCCACGGAACTTATCGGGAACTTTCGGGAGCGATTGTATCTCAATGTTCTTTTACTTATACGGAAATTTTTGTCCCCTTTGCCAGCGAAACGGCACGTTCGCATTTGACGCTTATGAATTATCGATCCGTCCGCTCGCGCGCTTGTTGGAGAATTGTCTTCGCCTTTCTTGCTTTCTCTTGTGCGGCCTTGTCGCTGCCGGCAAACGCAGGAGTGGTAACGAATACGAACGACTCGGGTCCGGGCTCTCTGCGGCGGGCGATTGCCGCTGCTGCGCCCGGCGAGACGATCACCTTCGCCGCCGGAGTGAACGGGGTGATCACGCTGACTAGCGGCAGCTTGGTCGTTAACAAAAACCTCACTATTCAAGGACCCGGCGCCGCCCTCCTGACGGTCAGCGGCAACAACGCCAGCGTGGATGTCTTCACGCTCGACGCCGCGCCGATAGTTATGTCCGGCCTTACGATTGCCAACGGCAAAGTCGGCATTGTAAGTCCCCGTTTGTACCAAACGACGCTCTCAAACCTTGTAATCGCGCAAAACCGCGACGGCGGCATAGAAGCCCCCGCGGGCGGTATTAATGTCAGCGACAGCACTATCACTGCCAACGGCGGTTCGGGGATATCTGTACCTAATGCTTCGATTTTCTCGGCTTTTACGGTCAGCGTCGACCGATGCACGATCACCTACAATCATGCGCGCAGCAACGGCTCCAACGGTGGCGGCCTCGGCGGCGGCATTTTTGTAGCCAACGGCGATGCAGTCGTGACAAACGGTACAATTGCCTACAACTCGTCTACTTCTTCTCCGGCCGGGTTGGATGGCGACGGTGGCGGCATCCTAATCAGTGATAGTGGCTTCATTGGCACTAGCGGTTATGCGGCGATCTCAAACTGTACAATAGTTAACAACTCTTCAGATCAGGGCGGTGGCGGTATTCATCTTTACGATTCCCAAGTTGACGTCACAAGCTGTACAATAGCGAACAACTCTTCGCGTGATTCCAACGGCGCTGGAATCACCGCCGATACCCTTAGCAGAGTGAGCCTTCAAAACACGATCGTGGCTCGCAACAATGTGAATCAAAATCCCTCAGATATTGAAGCCGGCTTTCCGGTCGACGGAACAAGTTCCTATAATCTCATCGGCCTTGGCGGCTCGGGCGGGTTGGTGAACGGAGTGAACAACAACCAGGTCGGTATCGCCAACCCGGGACTGGGGTCGCTCGGAAATAACGGCGGCCCAACACAGACGGTGCGATTAACTACCAAGCAGTCCTGCCATAGACGCAGGGAATGGCTTCGGTTTGACAACCGATCAACGCGGCTACGTCCGCCCCGTGGACATTCCGAGAATTCCAAATGCCGGAGACGGCAGCGACATTGGAGCATTCGAGGCTAAAAGCTCGCCCGCCAGGGACTCCGACTCCGACGCCAACGGCTACAGCTACCTTTACTCCAACTCCGACGGCAACGCCAAGCCACAGCTACGGTACTTCACACCGACTCCTACGGCAACGCGACAGCAACAGCTACGTTTACGCCAACTCCAACGGCAACCGCAACAGCAACTGCTACGTTTACACCAACTCCGACGCCAACCGTAACGGCGACGCTACGTTTACACCGACGCCGACGGCAACACAACGCCTACTCCAACGCCGACAGCAACAGCTACGTTTACACCGACTCCAACGCCAACCGCGACGGATACGCCACTTTACGCCGACCCCAACTCCAACAGCTACTCCATGCACCTGGGTAGTTGGTCAATGGTACCAAGGTCCTTCCGGCCATTACTATTCCGTCCAGCTGATCACTGGCCCGAATAACAGCTGGCTCGACGCACGGGCCCAGGCGCGCGCACTTGTGGCACCGGATGGAGACCGGCCGACCTGGCGACGCTCACCTCGCAGAAGAAAACGATTTCGTCTTTAACGGGATCGATTGTCCCGCTTACTGGGCGATTGATGGCGGCAGGAATAATGAAGGGCCGTATCTTGGCGGGTTCCAATTCGATAAACTCCACGAGCCGGCCGGAGATTGGGCCTGGGTCACCGGCGAGTCGTGGTCCTACACCAACTGGGCTTCAGGCGAACCGAGTAACAGTGGCGGAAATGAAGATTACTTATGTTTCTTCTCTGTGAATGGTGCCAGTCGCGCGAGATACCTGGAATGACGACGCACACCTCGACCGTTATCCATTACTACATCGCGGAGTCGACCGACCAACAGGCCTGCGCTGCACGCCGGCTAATCTGGTGGCCTGGTGGCCCGGGGACGGTAACCCCAACGATATCCAAGGCCCGGCTTTAATGGAGTGTTAAGAACGGGGCCGACCTACGCTGACCTGGGTCGTCAGACCAAGCCTTCACCGTTCGATGGAGTGGATCGATCGCGTCCTGATCGAGATTCTCCGAACCTCGCAATCGCAGCTTTCACCCTCGATGCTGGGTTGAACGCCACTTCCACCCCGCCAAATGGCATCGGCGACATTATTTTCCGCGGCGACGACCGGCCGTTTCTCGATCCATACGTCCTGCGCATGGTCGGCAGTATGTTGTCTTCCAAATCAGCGATGCCGCCGGAAACGTCGCATCTGTCCAAGCGCCACTGCCGCTGAACCAATTCGTGCACGTTGCCGGCACGCTCGATGACGCGACGGGCCTCTGACGCTTTATGTTAACGGCATCTTCGCTGCGCAAACGGCACGACTGTCAGGCCGTATGGCACCCTGACGGGAGCCAACCCCGGGTGTCAGCATCGGCATCTTGCAATCCGACACGAACCTCGAGCCGTTTGTCGGGTTGATCGACGAAATGGAAATCTTTAATCGCGCGCTCGACAAGTCGGAAATCCTCGCGATTTTTGATGCCGGTAGGTTCGGCAACTGCAAGCCGGCTACGGCCTCAGAAATTGGCGCTAACGCCAACATTTTCGGCGCCGGTCATGCTGCTGCACCCGGCGGAGGTAGCTTGCCGCCGGTTTTTAACATCCAGCCTGGATCAAACCGGGTTCTCACCTTTTCATCGGTTACAGGCTCAGTGAGCTATAACGGGGGCGGCAACTTCAATGACCCCGACGGGATTGGCTCAGCCAGTGATGTCAATGTCTCTTCCACAGGGGGGATTTCTGGCATCATCAACACGCATGCTGGCTTTCTCACCGGAATCTTCCTGGATAACACCGAGCCGATGGATCCCGCACCGCCGGTGCTGGATTTCTCCATCCTCGGCACCAATTTTACCTCTCTTTCTCCAGCACTGAATCAGACTTTCTTTATCGGGGACGGGCTGACGGGCGACGGCAGTGGCAGCGCACAACAATTCATGGTCCCAGCCGGGGCGACCCGACTGTTTTTGGGATTCGCGGATGCTTGCGGCTACCACGGCTCGCCTGGCTGCTATGACGATAATCTCGGATCCTTGACTGCTACTTTCAGCGTTGTGGGGCCCTGAGCCCGGCTGCTCGATCGCGTGTTCATCGCAGATTCTCCCAGCCTCGCCATTACGGCTTCACTCACACTCGATGCCTGGGTCAATGCCGCTTCCACTCCCCCAAATAGCGTTGGCGATATCATTTTCCGCGGCGACGACCGCCCGTTCTCGATCCATACAGCGTGCGTATGGTCGGCAGTAATGTTAGTTTCCAGATCAGCGATGCCGCCGGAAACATTGCATCTGCCGAAGGGCCACTGCCGCTGAACCAATTCGTGCACGTTGCCGGCACGCTCGGTGACGCGACGGGCATCATGACGCTTTATCTTAACGGCATCTTCGCTGCGCAAACGACGACGACTATCAGGCCGTTTGGCACCCTGACAGGCGCCAACCCCGGAGTCAGCATCGGCAACTTGCAATCGGACACCACGCTTGAGCCGTTTGTTGGGTTGATCGACGAAGTAGAAGTCTTTAATCGCGCGCTCGACTCATCAGAAGTCCTCGCGATTTATGACGCCGTGACCACTGGAAAATGGAGGGGACCATAATGGCCGGAAGTGAATAGTGAAGCGAAACCGCCGGCAGATGTCGCGTAACTCTTCGCGTTGCGGCCAGACGCCGGTCTCCCTTCGACGAATATGTCTGTGCCCGTGCGGGTCGCCTCAAGTTCGTTTCCATTTCTCATCCTCGCGGGCTGCTACGTCACGCGACCGATTCGGGGACAGCATCTCTGCCAGCAATCCATTAGACGCGCTGGCGTGGATGTTTACTGACACTCTTGGAAAATGTTGAAGCGAAAATAACGATCGTGGAGCTGTCGCTCATTCGCTTCTACTCCTCAACAATTTAACCAACCAATTGGTGAAGCTTGTGATTGATCTGAATTCGACCGAGTGAACAGTCGTGGCATGGATCGCGACAAGATCGTTTTCTTCCGAAACTTCTCCTTCGCCGCATTCGTTCATCGGCCTCAATCTTCGCCCTGTTCTATTTTGCTGCGACGCTTCTCTTTTGGAACACCGCCAGATCCTTGGCGACGCATCTCTTCAAAATTGACGAGAAAGAATTTGGCAAACTCGTTTTGCTGTTCTTCATCCAGTTGCGCATCGTCGTGGTATTCTTCTTTCTGGTTCCGGCGTTGACCCCTACATTGGATGTCCAGGAAGAAGTTGTCTGGGGAGCATACGCGTCCCGCGTGTTGGTTGTGGCGTCACGCCGAAACAGGCTTTTGAAAGTCCCTTCTTCTTGGCCCGATTCCGAATTGAAAAAAGTTCGCGATCGCGAGACGCGCTCGCCGGTATCGGTGACGGGCGCGCTCCCCAGATCTCACGCTACCAAGCGTGACGGAACGAGAATCGCCTCGGTCATGCCGTGCAGAAACTTTTTGTCAGCCGGGGCGATTGTGGCCAGCGCGCCGCGCAATCTCACGTGATCGCTTTCGACGAAGTAATACGGACAAAGGCGCACGCGGCCTTTCATTGCTTTTAGATCGCCGGAATCTGGATCCCAATAACGGTGTTCGAATAAGCGGCCCTTGTGAAAGCGCTGTAAAATCGTTGGCGACGATTCGAACGTTGCAAGCGCGTGGTCGATTCGCCTTTGCCACTCCGCGTGGGGCAGATCGCTGCCGAGCGCAATTCCGCGGCTGCCCCAGCCCAGTGGCGAAAAACCGCTCACTTTCAAAAGAAGGTCGCGATCTTTCTGGCTGAATTTCGCAGCTTCGCGCCAGTCATGAATTTCCAATCGCGGAATGACGGCGTGCTGCGGGAGAGGAGTTGGATCGAGCAACCAGGAGTAGGGAATGACTTCCTGCAGCTTGATGAAATATTTCTCGCCGAGTTCGCGGCGCCAAAACTCGCGCAGCGGCTGAAGCCAGAACAGCGCGAACCACATTTTCTCCTCGAGATAAGGTTTGATGGGCGGCGTGATAGTGATTCGGCCTTCGGCATTCGCACGCAGCGTCTTTTCGATTCCGGGAATATTTGGCAAATCGAACAATTCAAAGAACCGATACACAGCGCGTTCATCTTGTGGCTCATAATTTTCTGCGGACGCTATGCGCCAACTGTAGCCGGGGACGTTGACCCCGGCAGACCCGAGTGTGCGAACAGAGCCGGAGTCATCCCGCAACTGCGGGACTACAGCGCGTTGATTTAATCGCGCGGCAAGCCACTCCATTTCCGGCCGGTACGTTGCCGATTCCTGCGAAATTACGATGTCGCCGCCGCTGGGCAGCACCGTGCGAAATCCATCCAGCATTCCATTCGCGCCGCCGATGACCTCCGTGTCGAATGTGGAATACGTTTGGTTCAGCCAACCCGTCAGACCGATTCCGCCAGGAACCGAGTCGATCTCTGCAATGATGTAGCCGTTGTCAGTGAGAATGAGGTCCGGCCGGATTACTCGCGGCAACTCGTCGCGGATTTCCTTACGCCGCGAAAATTCGATGAGCTCTCTCGGTTTACCGGCGTCGAGGTACCGCGCGACCCAGTCTGGCTGCTTGCCCTTAATACTGAGTTGATAGAGTTGATTACAAGCGCGCTGAAAAACAAACAGGCGATGCCCAAGTTGCTCGAGATCGGCGAGAAATTTGTTTTCGATCGGAAAAGCGTCAGGCGAGAGCAGCCACTCTTTTTCGGCAAAGAGGCCTTCTTGAGGGAATGCGGCGCGAATTGCGGCTAGCCTGCCATTCTGATCCTGCACCTGCATGATGAAGCAAACGTCCAACGTCCAACGTTGAACGTCCAACGCCGAATGCAGACATCTGAATTGGGCGTTGGATGTTGGGCGTTCGGTGTTTTCTGCCTATCTTCCCGCAGCCATTTTCTTCAGCACCAGCTTAACCAGTTCTTCCGCTGATTTCGTTTCGCCTTTCTGCTGCAAATCGTGCACGGCCTTGTGCGCATCGGCTTGCTTGTAACCGAGCGCGATCAATGCGAGCACTGCTTCGTTCGCCTGCTCTTGCTCGGGCGTGGGCGCGTGCGCAGCGCTGGCGGCCTCCCATGCAGCGGCCACCCCTAGCTTGTCCTTCAATTCGAGGACAATTCGCTCAGCCGTCTTTTTTCCCAGCCCACTGATTTTCGAAATCGCGCCGACGTCAGAATTTACTACCGCTGCTTTGAAATTGTTTACACTCATCCCGCTCAACACCGCGAGCGCGAGCTTCGGCCCAATGCCACTGACATTATTGACCAGCAACCGGAAAAGATCGCGCTCAGCCGGTGTCATGAATCCGTAAAGCACGTGTGCGTCTTCGCGCACGGCCAGATGCGTGAGGATGCGGATGGATTGTCCAACAGCCGGCAGTTTATCGTAGCTCGAAAGTGGAATGAACACTTCGTAGCCGACGCCGCCCACGTCGACAATCGCCTGTGTGGGGAGGGCGCCGACTAATTTGCCGTCGAGGAACGTGATCATGGATTCATTGAAGGGTTAAAGCGTTGAAGAGTTAAAGCGTCCTTTGTCATTCTGAGCGAAGCGAAGAATCTCTGATCATTTTTCGGGCTGTCTGCCGCAAGACGATATCCAGAGATGCTTCGGTCCGCTCAACATGACAGAGAAGGAAAACGCTTCAACGCTTTAACCCTTAAACCAATCACTCCGGTTTCAACACGAGCGTGAGATCGACGCGTTTGCCTTTTGCTATGTTAAACCCGCTCGTCGTGAAGAATTCCCAATCTTGCGGTGGGTCTGGGAACGTTGTGGCCGCGGCGGACGTCGGCAGCACCAGAAACCGCGGACCAGCCAAGCTCATGAACTCTATAGCGCGACGTTTATTCAAGGGCGTGAGAAAACTGTTCACGCGCGACCGAAAATACCAGACCAGACTTGGCTCCTCGAATTCAATCGAGCCAAATTGCATGTTCGACTGCAAAGACGCGCGCGATTGCTGGAAAAGCTGATAGGCGGGAAAAAACCGTGCCACCATCGGCGGCACAACCAGCGCAATGCCGATCCACATACAAGCAGTCGTGACTGCGATGCTTGCAAACAGGGAGCGGTGACTTGCAGCCGCCGACTGCGGCGCTTTCAAAACGGCCGATCCCTGCCAGTGCCGCGCCAGCAACAGCGCAAGCAATGGCAACGCCGGGAGCGTATAGTGCGGCAGTTTCGTTTTAACCAGAGTGAAAATGATAAAAATGATGGCGATCCCCGCTACCAGGTAACTGTCAGTCGGATTTCCGCTGTAACCTGGGGCGTCGACCTCGGCCGATCTGTTCTGCCATAATTTGCGAACTAACCAGGGCAACTTGATAGACCACGGAAAGAAACTGATAAAGACGGTTACAAAATAAAACGGCAGAAGCAGCAGATACATCCCCAGCGAACCCGCGCCGTGGCCTTCCATCGTGGTAAAGGAACGGCTAATGACGTGTCGTCCGATTCCAACAGAAAAAAATTCGCCGTGCGTTTGAATCAGCGCCGGAACTCCCCACAGCGCAACAACAACGAGCGTCAGCAAAATTCCGCGGACAAATTTAAAGCGCCGGAGCAGTTGCCAATCTCGCGTGTAGATGATTACGAACGCGACGGTCACAAGCGGCGTCCATGCGATTGGGCCTTTGGCAAGAAAACCGAGCGCAAGCGAGAAGTAAAAAACAAGGAAGGGCGATTTCCAAATCGCCCACGGCGGTCTGGAGACCGCCGCTCCTTGGTTTAGCGTTGGGCGATTAGCGTTGGGCGATTGGCGTTGAAGTAGTTCGTATCCCGCCCAATGCGCGAGCGTCACGAATAGAACGAGCCACATGTCGGCGACAGCAGCTTTTGCGTGAATGAATGTCTGCAGTGAAAGCGTAAAAATTATTGCCGCCCACCAGCCGGCTTTTCTCCTCCCATTGGGCGACCCCAGGCAAAAATCACCAATGCAGCGAGTGCGGCCGCGATTGCCGAAGGGAAGCGCGCGGCGAAATCGTTTTCACCAAAAATGCGATAGCTTGCTACCTGTGCCCAATAGGTGAGAGGAGGCTTATCGAGTCGAAGCTGATTATTGAAGTACGGCACGACGTAGTTCCCCCGCTCGATCATCTCGCGCGAAGCTTCGGCAAACCGCGGCTCGTCGCGATCAATCAACGGCAGGGTCCATGTCCCAAGAATGTGAAATAGAACACAGCCAAAAAATAATATCGCGTATTTTGCCGGTGCCGATTTCAATGTGGTCGCAGCATCTCATAACGGTCATTCCGAGCGAAGTCGAGGAATCCCGTGGCACAACTCAAAGGTGACTTTTCGGGATGTCTCGACTTCGCTCGACATGACAAGAGCATTTGTGACGGGAACGAATTTGTGAAGCACTCCGCCGTTTTTTACTGGCTCGTCGGCATCACCGTCGCTGCGGTCGCAATCGGCGTTTCATTTTATTTCGATGACGCGGTTTGGAATTTCATCCGTCAGCATCAAAACCGCGGCGTGTACAATTTCATGCGAAACGTGAGCCGGTTTGGCGACTGGCCATCGCATGTCGCACTCGGCCTGCTCCTGTTGGGAGCCGCCTGGATTCGCGGGAGCAGGAAATGGTCACGCGTTTTCCTCGCAATGCTCATAGCGATGGCGCTGGCAGGTGTTGCGGGGACGTGATTAAACGCACCTTTCCGCGTCCGCGACCGTCAGTGCACACCGACATTCGCTGGGGCGGGCCGCACTTCAGCACCAAATATCACTCGTTTCCGTCCGGACATGTTGGTGCTTCGACCGCGTTCTTTGGCGTTCTACTTATTGCGCGGCGACGCGTCGGTCTTGCGTGCCTCTCAATCCCGATCTTGATCGGGTTCTCACGGATGTACATCGGCGCGCATTATCTGTCCGATGTCGTCTGCGCGGCGGTATTAGGCTTTTTGTGTGCGCTGGTCGTTGGAACCCTGCTGTTGAGCGAACATCAAACGTCAGACAGCAGACTTCAAACATCGAACTGGCGGACGCGCTGAGCTGATCCAACGCTACGCTTTTGGTCTGGAGTTAAACCTTGGCTTCAACGCATGCGCGTAACGCGCCTGGTCGAAGTCCGTTGATTCGTGCGCACTCGCTCAACTCACCCGTCCGAGCTTCCGGTCCATGTCGCCCGCGGCTTCCAGATCGCGCCATTCTCACCTCCGAAGTGCAGAGGCCCCTCAGTCGGCCTCGCGACGATTTTCGGGTGAAAAAGTAACGAGATTGTTACCAAACCTCTGCTTGGAAGCGAGCTCGAGTGCGAAGAACAATTGCGCCTATGAAAATGAATCATCTGTTCGCCTTTCAAATTCTCACGCTGATCTCTGCCGTAGTGCTCGGTCTGTTTTGCTTTGCTGGCTTGAGACCGCGCGTCGCCCAGGCAGATGATTTTCGGCCGAATCCCACCGCGGGAACGGCAGGCAGCGTGATTGTGCAAGACAGGTTTGGCGGCCAGATCCTTGGATTCGATATTGATCAAGCCAGCGACGAAGGTGTCCTGAGTGAGTACCTTGACTTGAACAACGGCAACGTGCTGGCTGCCGTCGAGACATTCAGCCAGACGACGGGACGAATTATCAAGGGCATCGTGAGGACTCAAAGGCGTGACGATTTCGTCACTCTCGGCGTGGTGGGAAACTCTGTCGGCCTGGTGGAACGGGAACATCCGGTGAGCTTGCGGAACGTGGTGCGCAGCTTCCTTCTTCTCAGTCCTCTTAGCTTAAACCAGGTGACCGGGAACTGGACGCCACCGGTGGGCACTGATCATCTCGTTAGTCTGGTGAGCCGAAATCAAGGCACTTCAAATAACGCAGTCTGGGCGATTGACGTGAGCGGCAACTTTCGGCCGACGGTGTTTACATCGAATGTCGCTGCTAATACCTTCGGGCCGGTCATTGAAGTTACCGACCCCGACTTCACCTCCGGGGCCAACCCTGGCTTCGCTTATGATACCGTGACGAACCAGGCAGTGCTGGGTCACGCGACCTTGGGAAATCCGTTTGTTCCCGGCAAAATAGCCACGGTTGATCTGAGCACGGGCACGTTCACCAAATTTACGGGTGTCGGCCTAGGTGACGTGAACGGCCTGGCGGTTGATTCCGCCACTGGCACCGCCTGCACCACGACGGAGATTGACTTCAGCGTGGAGTTTTACAATCTCGCGACGCAAACCGGGTTTGCACAGCCGCTTCCCGGCGCCACCCAGCAATTTTTCAGCGGCGCCGATGTGCAGTTTGATCCCGTGAACAAACTTTTCCTGGTGGCACAGCCCAACTCCAGCACCGCATCGAGCGGCAGTAGCATCCACGTGTACGGCGTATCGGGGAACCTAATCGAGTCGATCAATGGATTAAATTTCTCCAACGCCTTCAATGTGATCCCTGCGCACATTGCGCTGAATCCCGGGAAGCGTACTGGATTTGTGGACGGGCCGGATATCGCAGCCGGTCAGATACAATCTTTCACGTACTAAAAGCGGGTGGGAGAGGCCGGACGAAATCGCAATGATGCGTTTCGAAGCACGAATCGATCCTGCGAGCGCGAGAGGCGGGAAGCAGGAGCGGAGGGGGTGAGATTCGAACTCACGAGGCCTTTCGGCCTTCCGGTTTTCAAGACCGGCGCAATCAACCGCTCTGCCACCCCTCCGGAAAACTGGTGATCAGTAATTGGTGCGCAAGTATAGCAGGAACTCAAAGATTTGCTCGACAGTGCAATATGTTCATGTGAACTTAGTTCGTGCCGGTGAAGAAGAAGTTCAAGCCTGTCATTGTGGAAACGCAGCAGAGCCACGCGGCGATTCGGGGGCGCGGCGCGTCCTGGAGTCCAGCGAACCGATTCGAAAAACTGCACGTCGATTTAACCGATCAGGATGTGGTCCAATCCGCTCCGCTTGATTGTCATCCTGAGCGAAGCGCAGCGGAGTCGAAGGATCCCGTGGCATCACCTTTAGGCAGTGCACCGGGATTCCTCGACTTCGCTCGGAATGACGAGAGCCTGCGGCGCGAAACCCAATATTTTCGCGACGGAACGAAATCGATTATCACCCGCAATACCAGTCCTGACGTCGGGTTTGAAACAAGCTTGAACCCCTACCGCGGATGCGAGCACGGCTGCATCTATTGTTATGCGCGGCCAACACACGAGTATCTCGGGTTTTCGGCCGGACTCGATTTCGAAAGCAAAATCATGGTGAAAACGAACGCGCCAGAGTTGCTGCGCGCTGAACTGGAGTCACCGCGCTGGCAGCCGCAGACGCTGGTGCTGAGCGGCGTGACGGATCCGTATCAGCCGGTCGAGCGAAAATTGCGGATCACACGCGGCTGCCTTGAAGTGCTGGCCAAGTTTCGAAACCCAGTGGCGATCATCACAAAAAATCATCTCGTCACGCGCGACATCGATCTTTTGCGGGAGCTGGCGACATGCGATGCCGTGGCGGTCAATGTTTCAGTGACCTCGCTCGACCAAAACTTGCAGCGAGTGCTCGAGCCGCGCACCACGTCGCCCCAAGGCCGGCTCGACGCGATCAGGCAACTTCGCGAAGCAAATATTCCAGTCGGCGTCATGGTCGCACCGGTAATTCCCGGACTCACTGATCATGACGTTCCAAAGATCCTGGACGCGTGCGCAAAAGCAGGCGCGCAATTTGCCGGTTACACAATTATCCGCCTGCCATGGGCTGTCGCGCCATTATTCGAACACTGGCTCGAGGAACATCTTCCAGAGCTGAAAGAAAAGGTTCTTGGCCGCATCCGGCATCTCCGCGGAAACCGCCTGAACAATTCCCAGTGGCACGCGCGCATGACCGGAGAAGGAATTTTCGCCGAGCAGATCGCGTCGCTATTCAAAATCGGTTGTCGTCGCGCCGGCATCGGCGCGCGGCCGACGCTTTCGTGTAAATCATTCCGCCGATCGACAACTCAATTGCGCTTGTTTGGCTGAACATCGTAGCCGGGATGGACGCGACACGCGCTCGGCTCGCATTTGCAGTAACATTCAAAAACCGATGAGCGCACGGCTGAGTGATTATGATTACGTTTTGCCGCGGGAATTGATTGCGCAGCGCCCGCTTGAGCGACGGGAAGACTCTCGGATGATGGTTTTGCATCGCGCCGAGCAGAAAATCGAGCATCGGCGATTCCGCGAGCTAAAGACCTTTTTAAAGCCGGGCGACGTCCTCGTGTTAAACGATACGCGCGTGCTGGCCGCGCGGCGATTCTCCGATGACGGCATGGTGGAATTTTTGTTCCTCGAGCGCATCGGCCCAAGACGTTGGAAATGCATGGTCAACCCGGGCCGCAAAATGCGTGTCGGCGCGATGGCAACGATCGACGATGCCTGCTTGCGCGTTGAGGAAATCACGACAGCGGGCGAGCGCATCGTGTCATTCGATCAAGATGTCGATGTTTATGGTGGCGGTTCCATGCCGTTACCGCCGTATGTCAATCGGCCCAGCGACGAAACGGACACGGCGCGTTACCAGACGGTATTTGCTCGTGAGCCAGGTGCGGTCGCTGCGCCTACGGCTGGTCTGCATTTCACCTCCGAGATGTTGAGCGAAATTCCGCACACGTTCGTGACGTTGCATGTCGGACCGGGAACATTTCTCCCCGTGCGCTCTGAGGACATCGCCGAACATCGAATGCATGCGGAGCGTTTCTCCATTTCGCCACAAGCCGCGGACAGCATCAACAACGCGCAGCGCGTTGTGGCCGTCGGCACCACCGTCGTGCGCGTGTTGGAAACAGCAGCGCTTCAAACTCGGCTGGTTGGAAAAATTGTAGGGCAAGCGCATCGCTCGCCATCTGCGGGCGGAGCGCCTGCCCTACAAGAACCCGAACCGAGTCATCTTGAATCACAGTCAGGTGAGACCGATCTGTTCATCTACCCATCATTCAGGTTTCGGGTTGTCGAAGCCTTGTTGACGAATTTCCACCTGCCACGGTCGACCTTACTGATGCTGGTGAGCGCGTTTGCAGGACGCGAATTTATTCTTCGTGCCTACGAGGAAGCGGTCCGTGACCGGTATCGCTTCTACAGTTACGGCGATTGCATGCTGATCTTGTAATCTCCCGCTTCCTCTAAACTTTGTTGCGGGGAAAAGAGCAGAAGCAGAGTTGCGAGGTCATCCTGATCGAGGCGGGGCGGAGTCGATACTTTCCGTGGCAAGTCGTCTCTGTTTTTCATCGGGATTCCTCGACTTTACTCGGAATAACGGACTAGATTGAGTTCGTGAGCGACCGACCAAAAGGCGAGCTGGTCATTCAAACGATCGCCATGCCGGGGGACACGAACCCGAATGGCGATATTTTTGGAGGGTGGGTGACCTCGCAAATGGACTTGGGCAGCGGGATTCTCGCGGCGAAAACGGCGCAAGCGCGCGTCGTCACGGCGGCGATGGAAGGAATGTCGTTTCTGGAGCCGGTGAGAGTGGGGGACACCGTCAGGTGTTATGCGCACGTGGAGAAAATTGGGCGGACTTCGATGACCATTCCCGTCGAGGTTTGGGTGACGCGTTACATGACTGGCGAAGAGCTCCGTGTCACTCATGGCGTCTTCACGCTGGTCGCGGTGGATGAGTCCGGAAAACCGATTCCGGTCAAGCGCGGCAGTGCGTAATCGTTGCTTGCTACTGAATCTCGATGACGCGTTTTGCTTACCTTTTTGAGCGCTTCCCATCATTCGGACAGACGTTTTGCTATCGGGAAGTGGCGGAGCTTGATCGCCAAGGCATCGCGCCGCCAATCTTTTCAATCCGGAACCCGAAAGACGAGCCACCACAAGATTGGGACACGCGTATCGTCGAACGGGTGCATTATCTTCCAGAGGAAAAGGAACTGTTGGAAGACGTTCGAGACGCCGCAAAGAAAGGGAAGCTCGGCGCAGACATTGTCGCCGCCCTGGATAAATGGGGCCGCCGCACCGATTTCCTTCGGCTCTACCAGGCGATCTACGTTGGACTGCGTTTGCGGGAAATGGGGATCGATCATGTGCACGCGCATTTCGCTGGCATGGCTGCGCGCACTGCTTTCTGGATCAACAAATTTTTTTCAATCACTTTCAGTTTTACCGCGCACGCGAACGACATTTTTTCCCCGCGGCAGTTCGAAATCGGACTGGATAAACTTGTCGATGCAGCGCGCGCGATCGTCACCGAAACGGATTACGCTGCGCACTTTTTGCGCGAGCGCTTCTCCCATCGCGCTGATCGCGTCCACCGCATTTACAACGGACTCGATCTCGCGGAATTTGGACACGCCGATTTTTCTTCAACTCCGCCGCTGATCATCGCAGTCGGCCGTTTGATTCCGAAGAAGGGATTCAGCGATTTGATTCGGGCCTGCAGTTACCTCGCCGCACGTGGCAAATCGTTTCAATGCGAAATCATCGGCGAAGGCCCGCTCGAAGGTGAATTGCGCGCGCAGATCGAGGAAGTTCGTCTGAAAGATCGCGTGCTACTTCCCGGCGCAAAACCACAGCACCAGCTCAGGCAACGCCTGGCTAAAGCGAATCTGTTTGTCCTCCCGAGCGTGATTGATGCTGACGGCGGCATGGACAACCTCCCTACGGTCATAATGGAGGCGATGGCGACGGGGCTGCCAGTCGTCTCTACGAATCTCGGCGGGATTCCGGAAATGGTCATCGAAAACGAAACCGGATTTCTCGTGCAACCGGGCGACGCCGTAGCAATGGCTGACGCGATTGAAACAGTGATTAACGATTGTTCTTCGGCGGCGAGACTTGGCCATTCCGGCCACGAACGCGCGCGAGCGCTTTTCTCGATTGAAGGAAATGTCCGCGAATTGTGCGCGCTGCTGACGTAGCGACGCTCTCCGACTGCCGGACTATTGTAGCCACGGGCCTGTGGCCCGTCGATGGTTAGGCGAAAAAGGACCGCCCACAGGGCGGTGGCTACAATAAATCTCGAACGCAGTTGAGCGCGTTCAAGTAAACGCGGTGTGGCCCGCCGCGAATCAGTTCCTCGCTGATCAGGCCCACAGGATCGTTGTTTCCAGCGGGCATTAGCTGCGGTACCCGCTTTTCGTCGTTCTGTATGCGTGAGACTTCCAGAAGATCGCCGCATTTTGCGTACGTCACGCGAAATTCTACATCCGCGCTGGTCAAAGCAACGGCGTGAACCGGCTGTCCGTCGCTCTCGCGCAATTCAATATCGATTTTGCGCCCGGAAGGACCGACGAAGCCCAGGTCGTGCAACGATTTCACGTCACCAATGCGCCAATTCAATTGCGCCCCTAGCCAGCCTACAAACAGGACAGCGGTCGATCTGAAACCTGGGGCAAAATCGATTCGAACTTTACTGAGTTTAGCCAGCCGATGATGTGAAGCGGGATGATCAAAGAATTGCGCAAGCGCGAAACGGACACTATCGAGGCGGGTCCAATTCAAGTCGCAAAGCACAATACGCTGGTTAGCCTCCTCCTGCATCAACTCCACCAAGCGCATTTGTGTGAGGAAATCTTTCCAGTTGTGACTGTCGTAAATGACTCGATCGACCCACGTCCAAAGTTGCGGATCCATCGGCTCACGAAATTCTTCCTGCCACCAAAGATAAAGGGGGAGGTCCGAATCCAGATTGGAAAGGACGATGCTCGGCAGTTGCATGGTGCACCCGCCTTTGAGCAGGAATGAAATCTGCTCGGAACATACTTGCTTGCTGCCAACGCTACTCACGTGGCAGTGTGCACTGATCCACGCGCTAACGTGGTCATCGGCTGCGTCGCAGTCAGCTTCGATGACGATCCCGCGACAGGCATGGTTCTCAGTGATTCTCGCCATCAACTGGGTGTTGTTTTGCAATGAGCCCGGCTCTTCGCTGTAAACAGCAAGATTCATGAGCGATGCGCGCGTCATTGCGCCTTCGCCCTCCCGCCACAGTTTTTTCAGCTCCTGCTCAATTTTTCCGATTTCGACCGGAGCGCCTAACGAGTATGTTTCAGCAGCCGCAGGCATGATGGATGTTATAATCTTCTCCACGCGCGGCCGTCGCGGGCGAGCAAGTCCTCGGCTTGTTCCGGACCCCAGGAACCGGCGGGATAAAAGAATAATTCGGGCGCATCTTTTTTCGCGTACCAGGCTTCCTCGATTGGATCAATGAAAGCCCAGGCTCGCTCCACCTCGTCGGCACGGGCAAAGAGCGTGGCGTCGCCGCTCATCGCATCGAGCAGCAAACGTTCGTACGCTTCCGGGCTGGGTTTGCCGAAAGACGTTCCATAATGGAAATCCATTTTGACGGGCTCGATCCGAAAGCTCGTCCCGGGCACCTTGGCATGAATCCGCAGCGAAATCCCTTCATCGGGTTGAATCCGAATGACCAGGACATTGAGGTCGCGCAGATCTTTGTTAAACAGAACGGCCGGCGCTTTTTTGAAGTGAATCGATATTTCGGTTGCCGATTTTGGGAGCCGTTTTCCCACGCGCATGTAAATCGGTACGTCGGCCCAGCGCCAGTTGTCGATGAACAAACGCAAGGCGACGAACGTTTCGGTCTGTGAAGCCGGGTTGACGTTTTGTTCCTCCCGATAACCGACGACTGGCTCGCCGTTAATGGTGCCCGTCGTGTATTCACCGCGTACAACGCTGGCTGCGATTTCGCTACGCGACGACCGACGCAGCGATCGCACTACTTTGACTTTTTCGTCGCGAATGCTGTCCGCACTCAAATCGGTGGGAGGTTCCATCGCCACAAGACAGAGGAGCTGAATCAGGTGGTTTTGCACCATGTCCCGCAATGCTCCCGCGGTTTCATAATAACCGGCCCGAGTCCCTACACCTAGCGTTTCCGCCGCTGTGATCTGGACATGATCGATGTAGTGCGTGTTCCAGAGCGGTGAAAAGATCGCGTTGGCAAATCGGAGGACGAGGATGTTCTGCGCGGTTTCTTTTCCGAGAAAATGATCGATGCGGTAGGTCTGCACCTCTGCGAAAGAATTGCGGACAATGCGATTGAGCTCGCGTGCTGAGGCGAGATCAGTGCCAAACGGTTTTTCGATTATCACGCGGGCCCAGCTGTCTTTGCAGGTCTGGTTGAGGCCCGCCGCTTTCAGATTTTTAAGGATCGGTTCGAATTGGTCCGGACCAGCCGCCAGGTAGAAAAGACGATTCCCGCGGGTGCCGTGGCTCTTATCGATGTCATTGAGACGTTTGGCCAGCCGTGTGTAACCGGATTCATCGCCGAACTCGCTCTGGTGATAAAAAATCGATTGCGCAAATGTGTTCCAAATTTCGTCGCGCACAGGCTGGCGGGAAAACTTGCGCGTGGATTCTTCGAGGTCGCCCCGGAATTCATCGTCAGTTTTATTCCGGCGAGCAAATCCGACGATGACCACATCCGGTGGTAGCTCGCCATCGGCCGCAAGGTTGTACAGCGCCGGCACAAGTTTGCGATGAGTGAGATCACCCGTAGCACCGAAGATCACAATGCTGCATGGCTGCGGCACGGGGCGGGCCGACAATCCTTCACGGAGCGGGTTTGGTTCCGGTTGATCAGCCGTGCGATTCATTCCATCCGCAGACTACGCAGATTTTCACAGATTGGATAATGCGAATTGATGCAGGGGCGGAGTATGAGCGCCGGTCCCATCAATTCCGCGCAGATCTAAATCGGCGGCGGAAATCGCCGGGTCAAGTCCAGCACTTTTTTGCGCACATTCTCAAGCGCGCCAGCATCGCTACGCTTTTCGAGCGCTTCCGCAACCAACTCGGCAATCTCCAGCATTTCCTCTTCTTTCATGCCGCGCGTGGTCACAGCGGGTGTGCCAACGCGTATACCGCCGGGTTTGAAAATCGGATAGGTGTCGAACGGGATACCGTTTTTGTTCACGGTGATCCCGGCCCGGTCGAGAACTTCCTGCGCTTCCTTGCCGTTAATCTCCTTCGGCCGAAGATCGACTAGCATCAAATGATTGTCCGTGCCGCCTGAAACGATGCGATAACCGTGCTTGGCGATGCCCGCGGCAAGCGCTTTCGCATTGAGCACTACCTGCCGCTGATATTCGCGGAATTGCGGCTGAAGCGCCTCATGAAAACAAACTGCTTTCGCTGCGATGACATGCATGAGCGGACCGCCTTGCACGCCCGGGAAAACAGTCGCATCGATCTGTTTGGCGAATTTCCCTTCACACATAACAATGCCGCCCCGCGGTCCGCGCAAACTCTTATGCGTAGTGGTGGTGACGAAATGCGCGTGTGCGATCGGACTTGGATGCTGGCCGCCGGCAACGAGCCCGGCGATGTGCGCCATGTCGATGAACAAAAGCGCGCCGACCGAATCCGCAATTTGGCGCAGCCGCGGGAAATCGATAATGCGCGGATAGGCCGATGCGCCCGCGGTGATCATCAATGGCCGGACTTCTTCGGCTTGCTTTTGCAACGCGTCGTAATCGATCTGCTCGGTTTTCTCGCTGACTCCGTATTGCGACACTGCGTAAAATTTGCCGGAGAAATTCGCTGGGTGACCGTGGGTGAGATGACCGCCGTGCGCGAGATTCATCGCCAGAATCTTGTCGCCCGGTTTGAGCACCGAAAAATAAACGGCCATGTTGGCTTGCGCTCCGCTGTGCGGCTGCACGTTGACGTGTTCGCAACCGAACAGCTGTTTCGCGCGATCGATCGCCAACTGCTCCGCCGTATCGACGTTCTCACAGCCTCCATACCAGCGTTTCCGCGGATACCCCTCCGCGTACTTGTTTGTCATCACGCTGCCCTGAGCTTCCATCACAGCGCGACTTGTGAAATTCTCAGAGGCAATCAACTCGATGTTTTCCCGCTGCCGCTTCTCTTCTGCTGCGATTGCCGCGAAAATTTCCGGATCTGTTTTGCGCAACGCCTCGCCGTAACACGGCGCCGACTTCGAAGCGATCGATCCAGATTCAAAGCGGCGAGAAACGTCGTCCATGGAATAGGACGATAGCTCGGGCGAGCGGATCGCACCAGGACGGACCAGTTCGCCTTGTTCCACAAACGCCAGCACACTGGGCAGAGCATTTTTGATGATGCGGGCGCAATCCTCGTAAACCTCGCGGCCGAGACCGATTGGGTCGGGCAAATCGCGCCACACGGTGGTGCCAGGTTCCTCAAATTCACGCAGTAAGAACGTTTTTTCCGCAGTGTGAGGAAACAGTGTTTGAATGGTTTCGAGATGGGCGCTGGTCATGGCAAAAATGTGCGTCGCCTGATCAACTAACGTTGCAGTCAACGGCTCGCTACGGAGACCGCTGATGTCTGTGCCTTCCTCTGCGCATACCTCCACGGCATAGAGACTTGGCGGCTGTCCACGAACCGCGTGCACACCGGCGGAAGCGACTTCGATGTCTTTTCGGTTTCCAATCAGTCGGCGAAATAACCCTTCCGCAATTGGGCTGCGACAAATATTTCCTGTGCAGACGAAGAGGACGTTTTTCACGGTTCGAACCGCGCAGCGAACGCGTTTCCCAACCTAGAAGCGAACCTTAGCAAGTCAATTTCGAGGGTTTAAAAGAGCATCCTCGCCCGGCGATTTCAGCTGGCGGTATCTGCAGCTCCAAGTATCCGCTGACATATCGGACAGTACAGCCCCGGCGCGCATAATTGACACTTCTCGCCAGCGCGCATTCCAGTTATTGTGACCATTGTTACATCAGTCTGCTGCAAATGAACGTAGAAACTCTGCGCCATGTGCCATTGTTTGAGTCGCTCGACAACGAGACGGCGCACGAGCTATGCGAGTTGCTGGAGAGCTTGGATTGCAAAGCTGGCGCGGTTTTGTTCCGGGCGGGGGACGAAGGCGACGCAATGTATCTGATCGAAGAGGGGAAGGTTCGCATCTGCATGCGAGCGAAGGATGGACATGAAGTCACGCTAACTGAATTGGAACGCGGCGATTTCTTTGGCGAAATGGCGTTGCTCGACGGTAACCGGCGCTCGGCGGATGCGCAGGTCGCGGAGCACGCCCGGCTGGCCGTGCTTTCGCGCGAGCATTTTCTTTCTTTTATGAGGAGCAACCCAAATGTCGCGCTGGAGATGCTCACTGCACTTGCGAACCGGTTGCGACACACCGATGAGCTCTTGCGCCACAGTGCTACACGTAACGTCAATGTCGAAGAAGCGGCGCAGTTGACAGTTGCCGATCGCGCGGCAGACATCATCGCTGAATTCGGTGGCAGTTGGAAATTTATTATTGCTGCGGTGGTCTTCTTCAACGTCTGGGTGTTGGTAAACACCTGGTTGGCGTGGGTTGGCAAAATCGAATTCGATCCTTATCCATTCTTGCTGCTGAGTACCGCGATTAACATGCTTGCCGTGCTGCAAGCGCCCATCATTCTGATGTCGCAGAATCGGCAGTCGCACAAAGACCGGCTGCGGGCGGAAATCGATTATCAAATCAACTTGAAGAACGAGCTCGCGTTGAATGAAATTCTTGGACGTTTGAAAACACTTGAGCGCAATTACCGCGAACGACAATCAAACCAATGACATTACAAAAGTGGAATAGTGCGGATCGCGCAGCGAGCATGATCTGTCAGACGAGCTTGCCGTATGTAAGGCGGCGATTATCGTGTTGTTCTTAGTTCAGATGAAGAAGGTCCCGGCCGTGACGCTTTTAGTTTCGACACTCCTTGCATTGCTAGGCTGTGGCTCTCCCGGTCCCAGCCCTGAACAGCAGGCGCGCGACGCGGATCAACAAAGGGAAGCCGAACGCCAGCAGGCAGACTTTCGCAAGAGCTTGCCGCCGGTGAGTAACCCCGGTCAGGGGTGGTAAGCAAGTCCGGCGCGTTAGGCTCGTGATCAGAATCGACCATGTAGGCTGATCGTTTCGATTCCGGGCAGGAGCACGAGCACGATAAAACCCATCGGTATTCTTAATTCTGTGACAACTAGCTTTGGGCCTTGAGGCATGCTTAAAGTCCGCCATGCGCTCGCGCTGGAAACGAATTCGATATCGACTGGAATGGCTGGGGCTTCTTTTCGCCACAAAACTGATACCTTTCTGTTCCCGGAGGGTCTGCTATCACATCGCCCAGTCGGCTGGAGCGCTGCTTAGTTTTATTGATCGACATCGGTACGACGTAGCGCTGAACAATTTAGAGGTCGCATTTGGTGACACCTTGTCACCCGAGGAGCGCAGGAAAATCGCGCGGGAATCATTCCAACATTTCGCGCGGACCATGGTCGACCTGCTGTGGAGCCCGCGCCTGACGAAGGAGAACTTTTCTCAATACATTGAGTTGGAAAATTTCGGGGAAACAGCGCGCAACACAGGCTCGGAGCGCAGCTTGATGATCGCCTGCTATCACTACAGCAACTTTGAATGGCTCAGTCTCGCCTGCGGGTTTCTTGATCTGAAAGGGACAATTATCTCGCAGGAATTTAAGAATTCGTCGTTAGATCCAATTTTCAAAAAATTGCGTGAACAATCCGGTCACGAGCTGGTCCCACGCCAGCGCGGCATCATGCGGCTTTACAAGGTGCTTCGTCGAAAGGGCCGCACGGCGCTGCTGGTTGATCTCACAGTGCCGCCGAGTCAAGGTGCCGTGGCAATCGATTGTTTTGGATTAAAGACAAGCGTCACTTCCGCACATGCTTGGCTGCACGAGCGAACCGGCGTGCCTATCGTCCCTGCTCACACCGAACCGCTACCGGATGGACGTTACAGGGTGGTATTTCATCCAAAAATCAGACACACCGCTGGAATGACGCATCAGCAAATCGCGCAGACATGCTGGAATTCATTCGAGCCATACGTGCGCAAAAAGCCGGCGCCTTGGCTTTGGATGTACAAACACTGGCGCTATCGTCCGGCACATCCCGATCGACCCTACCCGTTCTACGCTAACTTCTATCGGCCCTTCGAAGACATGCTGGAAGCCAGCAAGTCTGGGGCAGGCGACGAAGGGAAATCGTAGAGCGTTTGCGGTGGCCAACGCCTGCGATGTCGCGGAGTTTTATCTCACTGCCAACGCTATTGCGTCAGCCACTAACAAGATCGGCCAGATCGCCGTGAGCACGATCAATCCGAAGACGGACCATCTCAGATCCGTAGCTGGGTTGTGTCCTGTACGCGTATCGATCACCGAGGAAACGGGCGATTCGCAGCCGCATAGAGTTTGTATCTTTCATCGCTACTGCCGGCAAGATAGGCATCGTTAGGTAGGCGCGCCGCACTGGAAAGATAACGCTGATGTCGCTTTCGCGCGATCGGCGCTTCTTGCGATTCAAGCTTGCGATACGAGAGCCAGGCGAATAGTTGAAACGCGCAGTGGACGCGATCCGGCTTTTTAAACTCCTTAACCGCGATCAACGCAAAACGTTTGTCGCCTGTTTTCTCGGGTGGGCGCTGGACGCGTTCGATTTTTTTCTGCTGACGTTTGTGATCGTGCCGATGGCGCACGATTTCGGCACGAGCGTCGCCGATCTCAGTTACGCGATTACCATCACGCTGGCGATGCGGCCGGTGGGCGCGTTCATTTTCGGATTGCTGGGAGACCGCTTCGGCCGGCGTATTCCGCTGATGATCGATATTATTTTTTATTCGGCGATGGAGTTGCTGACTGCATTTTCTCCGAACTACACTGTGCTGCTGATTTTTCGCGCGCTGTACGGGATCGGCATGGGCGGCGAATGGGGGCTCGGCGCCTCCCTGGCAATGGAAACTCTGCCAACCGACGCGCGCGGGCTGTTCTCGGGAATTTTGCAACAGGGTTATGCATTCGGTTATCTGCTGGCGGCGGTTGTGTATTGGATCATATTTCCGTTCTTCGGCTGGCGGGGTCTCTTCATCGCAGGCGCCCTGCCGGCTGTTCTGGTGCTTTACATTCGGGCGCACGTGCCTGAATCCCCGGTCTGGTTGCGCCAGCAGCACGCGATCAGTGATTTTTGGAGGCAGCTCCTGATTGTACTCAAACGCCACTGGGCGCTGTTTCTTTATGTCATGTTGCTAATGACGGCGTTTAACGCCATGTCGCACGGCACCCAGGACATGTATCAAACATTTCTCGGTGAACAGCGTCACTACGGCGTAACACAAAAGGCGGCGACCGGAATTATTTACGCGTTCGGCGCCATCTGTGGCGGAACAGTGGTCGGCCATCTCTCGCAAAAATGGGGCCGGCGTCGCTTAATCATTCTGTGCGCTGTGCTGGGCATCGTGCTGATTCCCTTGTGGGTCTTTTCGCCGGGATACGCTCTTCTTGTGATCGGCGGATTTGCCATGCAATTCATGGTGCAAGGCGCGTGGGGAATCGTGCCGGTGCATCTCAATGAGCTGTCGCCGGACGCCGTGCGTGGAACCTTTCCGGGGTTTGCCTATCAACTGGGAAATTTGTTCGCGGCAAACACAGCTGTCGTGGAGGCCCAGCTAGCTAACCACTTCCGCAATGCAGACGGCCATCCGGATTACGCAAAAGCGCTCGGCCTGTTCGCGCTCGTGATTTTTTTAGTCCTGATTCTGCTTGCCGCGATCGGGCCGGAAAAACGCGGAAAGCAATTTTAGATCGCGAAGTTTAGCGTGAGCCGGCCGGCGCGAGGCCAGTGCCGTTACTGATAGACTCAGCCTCCGGCCGTAATCGTGCAGCGAGCTGAGGCGGAGTGTGATAAACTCCGGGCCCGTAACGCGCTTCAACGATTGCTTCGGCAATTCTATCGGCGAGTAATTCGCGATATTCCGAGTCGCGCGCCTGGTTGCCTTCAGAGCGATTGCTTAGATAGCCGCATTCCACCAGCACCGCCGGACAGTTGGCAAGCCGGAGCACGCGAAAATTTGCGGTGTGAATTCCGCCGTTTGCGGAATTCGGGATGGTCATGAGTTTTTGCTGGATCCGATTCGCCAGATCCACCGATGCGCCGGAATGATAGTATGTCTCGAATCCGCGGGTCTTCCGTCGGCGCGAGTCGTTGAAATGTATGCTGACAAAGATTGCATTCTTCTGCGCATTCTCCGCAGCCACGCGGTCATTAAGAGGAATGAACACGTCCGAGTCTCGAGTCATGACGGTCTTTAACTGCGACTCACGCAGCTTGCGCTCGAGACGCTGGGCTACATCGAGCGTGACCACCTTTTCCGGTGGGCCGTAGCGACGATACGCGCCGCTGTCCTTCCCGCCGTGGCCGGCATCTACCACCACTGTTTTAAATGTTTTGCTGGTGTTCTTGACGGAGGACGTTTGAACCGTGCTGCACCCGGCGAACGAAGCAATAAATGCAAGTGTGATGAAGCTACTGACCAGACGTGGCATTCTGATGTAATAGCCAAAAACAGGCGCTCTGGCAAAAATTTCTCGCTCAAACTCGAACGAGCAAAGCCCATTTTTGTCAACGATTCGCATGTTTCCGATATTGCGTATAAAATGCGCTTGTGTTTTGCGCCACTGCGCTTAATCCCTTAGCACTTCTATGATGATCCGATTCGCAATCCTTCCATTACTGCTGGCACTGAATTTTTCGATGTGCAAAAAGCAGGAAACCGTTGCCGAAAAGCCAAAAGCTGCCGGTACCGCATCACCAGCGGCGACGACCGAAGCCGCCGCTCCCGTTGCAGAGGCATCTCCCAAGGTCACCAAGCCGGTCGTCGATCAAACCGCTCAGACTCTTATCTTTTGCTACCATCGGCTGGTAGACAAAGTCCGCTACCCGGGAACGGAGATTACGCCAGCTGCATTCGAGGCGCAGATGAAGGAATTGAAAGACAAAGGGATCACGGTGATTTCGATGCAGGATTTGCTCGCCTGGAAGCGCGGCGAAAAGAACATACCGCCGCGGTGCGCTGTGATTACGTTCGATGACGGCTGGAAATCGCAATATGACGTGGCATGGCCGATCATGAAGAAATTTGGCTATCCATTCACGCTGTTCATTTACACGGAAGGCGTGCGCGGCGGTTCATTAGGCGGCGGAGAAGCGATCACGTGGGAACAGCTCGCCGATATGCGCGACAACGGCGTGGATATTGAGGCGCACTCGGCGACGCATCAGGATTTGCGCGAAGGGCACACCGTGATGATCATCGAGCCCGGCGGCAAACGAACCAGGAAGAAATTAACCGGGGCCGACTATGAAAAATGGGTTCAAAACGAAGTCGTCGGTTGCAAGGATCTGCTTGAACAGCGGCTCGGGATTAAGGTGAATTGTTTCGCTGTGCCGTTCGGAAATTACAACGAGCACGTGAAAGAACTCGCGCGAAATGCCGGTTACGAAGCGATGTTTACCGTCTACGGCCAGCCAATCACTTTCACTTCTCCGATGGATGCGCTCGGCCGCTACGCCATTGAAGCGAACAAACCGAAAGTTTTTGCAGATGCGGTGAACATGATCGGCACGTCCACCGGAGGCGGGACAGCAGTCGCCGAAGTCGGTCCGAAAGATCTGACTACACAGCCGGCGGACGGCGAGACAGTGCGCACGGCATTGCCGCTTATCAAAGCGAACCTCAGCAGCGTAGGCCAGATCGAACCCGGCACTGTGCAAATGCGGGTGAGCGGACTTGGGATTGTTCCGGCTAACTACGATGCCAAAACCGGCACAGTGTCCTATCAAGTCCCGCAAAAACTGCGCGACAAATCGTGCACGGTTATTGTGAGCGCGAAATCTGCCGGTAAGAAGGTCGAAACACATTGGACCTTCGGAATCGAAGAAGCAGCGACGGTAGGTGCAGTATCGCCTGGTCCTGCGGTGAAGAGATAAGCGCACGATGAAATGGTGGAACGTGTTGTCCTCAACACGTCGATAGGAAGCCGTCAGCGCCAATTGTGAATCGTCTTTGGAGGCGACGCACCTCGTAATCACCTCATGTTTCCACAACTTAGCGACAAACTTCAGGAGATTTTCAAAGAACTCCGTGGGCACGGGGTTATCAGCGAATCGAACATCGACGCTGCATTGCGCCACGTTCGCATGGCACTGCTTGAAGCCGACGTCGATTTTCAGGTCGCCAGAAAATTCATCGCCCGCGTAAAAGAGAAAGCGCTCGGCGAAGCTGTGCTTCGCAGCATTACGCCGGGTCAGCAAATTGTAAAAATCTTTCACGACGAATTGACCGTCTTGCTCGGCGGCGATGCAGAGCCGCTTCGTCTCGAAGATAAAACGCGGATTTTGATTGTCGGCCTCAACGGCTCCGGCAAAACAACGTCGGCTGCCAAGCTGGCACTGCTGTTAAAGAAACAAGATCGAATGCCCATACTCGTCGCGTGCGACTTGCAACGGCCCGCGGCTATTGAACAGCTCGCAACTCTTGGAAGACAAATCGACGTCCCGGTCCATGTTCCCGAGCCGGGCGAGAGAAATATCCAACGTGTCGCCGCGGCAGCTCTTGATAAGGCGCAAACGAGCGGGGCCGCGAGTGTACAGATCTTCGATACGGCGGGGCGACAAGAAATTGATGAGACGCTGATGAATGAGCTCAAAGAGCTGAAAGAATTTCTGCAGCCACACGAGATTTTACTAGTTGTGGATGCTGCAACCGGGCAGCAGGCGGTCAGCGTGGCGAGCGGTTTTGACGCTGCACTGTCGATCACGGGGATCATTCTGACGAAGCTCGATGGCGACGCTCGCGGCGGCGCAGCTTTGTCGATGCGCGAAATCACCCATCGCCCAATCAAATTCGCAGGCACCGGTGAAAAGCTCGACCAGTTTGAGCTCTTCATTCCGGAGCGGCTCGCGGGGCGAATTCTTGGAATGGGCGATGTCGTCAGTCTGGTCGAAAAAGCTGCCGAAGCGGTGGAAGTTGAAGACGCTGCCCGGCTGGAGCGCAAACTGCGCACCGCTTCGTTCGATTTCACTGACTTCCTGGCGCAGTTCAAGATGATCCGCCGGATGGGCCCTCTGGAGAATATCCTTGGCATGTTGCCCGGCATGAGTAATGTCCAAGGCCTCTCGCTTGACGAGAAACAGCTAAAGCGCACGGAAGCGATCGTGCTTTCGATGACAAAGGAAGAGCGCACGCGTCCCGACATTTTGAATGCACGGCGGCGTCAACGCATCGCGCGCGGTAGCGGTTCCACTGTCACGGAGGTAAACGATTTGCTGCGGCGCTTTGATCAGATGCGCAAGATGATGAAGAGCGCGGGCAAGATGAAAAAAATGTTAAAAGGGTTACAACAGCTACATCGTTAAGAGTTGTGTTGCTTCGTCTTGACTTTTTTAGCCCTTTTAATTTTGTAACTATGTAACTTTTCACCTTTTCAAAAGCCATGGCAGTTTCAATTAGATTACGCAGAGAAGGCGCGAAGAACCGGCCGTACTACAGAGTGATCGTGGCCGATAGCCGCAGTCCGCGCGACGGGAAATTCATCGAGATCATCGGCACGTACGATCCGAAACAAACCGGTCAGAACAGTTCGTTCGATATGGAGCGCGCCGAATACTGGATCAGTAAGGGCGCGCAACCCTCCGACACCGTTCGCAGCTTGATGAAGAAGCAAAAGAAGATGACTGCTGCCGAACCGGCATCGGAATCTGCGCAACCGAGTTCCGAATCGACTGAAAAATCTCCGCCGCCATCGGAAGACACATCGAGCTAACCTCAGTTTCTCTGGGCCGTAGGGTGCGTTGTCCTCAGCGCACTTTCGCTTTCACCGGAAGCTAATCCGCGGCAGTGAAATTCGTGTTTATTCGTGTTTATTCATGGTTAGTTTCTGATGCATGCGAGAATTTCTCGAGTTCGTCGTTCGACAACTAATCGAATTTCCTGATGACATGGTGCTCACGGAAATTCCCGGCGGCAGAACAGTCATCTTTAAATTGCAGCTTCGACGCGGAGATGTGGGCCGGGTGATCGGGAGATCCGGTCAGACCGTTCATGCGATTCGCACCTTACTGGCCAGTTCTGCCGCGCGTCATGGCCAGCGCGCCGTGCTCGAAATTGTGGAGTGACTTTAGGCGTCTGTGTCAGACGCCGCGGTTTCAGAAACGCGTGAAGTTGGCGTTGGACGTTGAGCGTTGGGCGTTCGACGTTTTCTTCCAATGAGAATCGAAATCGTCACATTGTTTCCTGAAATCTGCCGCGCTCCTTTAAGCGAAAGCATAATGAAACGCGCACAGGAGAAGGGCGTCCTTGAGCTGCACATTCACAACCTGCGCGATTGGACAACGGAGAGGCACCATGTCGTCGATGACGCGCCTTTTGGCGGAGGACAGGGGATGGTGATGAAACCGGAGCCGATTTTTGCAGCGGTGGAAGACCTGAAATCGAAAATCGAAAATCTAAGAATCGAAAATCGTCCTGATGTCACCTGCAGGCCGGCGTCTCGATCAAGAACTAGCGAAACAGCTTTCGCAGAAACCGTATCTAATCATCATCTCCGGACATTACGAAGGAGTCGATCACCGCGTGATCGACCATCTGGTCGATCTTGAGATTTCGATTGGCGATTACGTGCTTACCAACGGCGCGATCGCCGCAGTTGTTCTTGTTGATGCAATCGTTCGTTTGCTCCCCGGAGCGCTGGGCCATGAGCAATCGGCCGCCGATGATAGCTTCAGCAATGGGCTATTGGAAGCGCCGCAGTACACGCGACCGGCCGAGTTCCGCGGCTGGAAGGTTCCGGAGGTTTTGCTCTCAGGAAATCATGCCGAGATCGCAAAGTGGCGCAAAGAACAGGCGCTCAAGCGCACGCGCGGAAATCGCCCGGATTTGCTAGGTAGAGGCGATTGACCTCAATTGTCCAAGGCGGTTCAGGTGAACCGCCCCTACCTGACGCGCCCCAGCACGACACAGGCATTGATCCCGCCGAAGCCGAATGAATTGCTCATCACGTATTTCAAATTTGAAGGGCGCCCATGATTCGGCACAACGTCGAGATCGCACGCTGCGTCAGGATTTCGATAATTGATCGTCGGTGGGATCCATTGCCGGTCTAAGGCGAGCGCGCAAAGCGCCGCTTCAACCGCACCGGTCGCGCCAAGTGGATGCGCATAATAGCCTTTAGTGCCGCTCACAGGAATCCGCTGCGCATGTTCGCCAAAGACTTGTTTGATCGACGCCGTTTCCGCACTGTCGTTGAGTTGGGTCGAACTGGCGTGCGCGTTGATATAATCGATCTGCTCGGGTGCGAGTTCTGCGTCCGCGAGCGCTTCGCGCATGGCGCGAATGGATGATTCGCCGCTCGGGAGCGGTGTAGTCATGTGAAAAGCGTCGTTGTTCAGGCTGTAACCGAGGACTTCCGCGTACATGTGCGCACCGCGCGCCCGCGCATGTTCCAGTTCCTCTATGATGAGCGAAGCGCCACCTTCGCCCATGACAAATCCATCCCGCAACGCATCGAACGGACGACAAGCCAAAGCCGGATCGCCGGCCCATCGGCTCATTGTTTTGATAATGTCGAACGCGCCAATCGTAATAGCGGTGAGCGGCGCTTCAGCTCCGCCCGCAACCACTACGTCCACAAAATCGTCCCGAATGTACCGCAACGCTTCGCCGACCGAAACCGTGCCGCTGGCGCAACTGTTTGAATTTGTCGTGCCCACACCGCGAAACCCAAATTCGATTGCAACATTCGAATGGGCTGAACCACCGAATACTTGGACGGCAAGAGTAGGTTGAACACCGCGCGCGCCCTTTTTCAAGTACCGGATGTATTGTTCTTCGGCTTTGCACACGCCACCCAGCGCTGTGCCAAAGCTGACGCCCACTCGATCCTGCGGGTTCTCGCGGGAATAATCGATGCGCGCGTCTTGCAGTGCGAGCCTTGCAGATACGACCGCGAATTGCGCGTATCGATCCAGCCGCTTCAGTCGATGCGGTAAAAAATGTTCTTCCGGGTCCCAATCGTGAATCTCGCCCGCGCAACGCACATGGAATACGCTCGGGTCGAAACTGGTGATGCGGTCGATGCCACTTTTTTCCGCCAGGATTCCATTCCAGAAATTCTCAACCCCGGTCCCGATGCATGTGATTGGACCAATACCGGTGATGACCGCGCGTCGTCGGGTCTGCCGCGCTGCATCGGTTAACGTGGGCGTGCTCATGCCGTCACCTTGTCTGCCCTTGTTTCCACGTACGCTTTCATGCAGCGCAAGGTTTTGTTGGCGATATTGTGGGTGAAGAAGTCGCCGATGATCGGATCTGCAATGGGCGATAAAGCAGGAATACGAAACCGGAGATCATGCGAGATCGTCACGCACACGCCGTCAGGTGCATCAGAAAACGACCAAACCACGTGCATCCCTTTCGTCCAAGCCTTCAGATGAAGGAAACGGATTTCGAGCCGTTCGCGGTCGATTATTTGTTCGGACGTCCACGAGATCGGAATGCCGGAGCGCCGCGCGGCCATCACCACGATGTTGCGATCAGGTCCGCGCTCCAGAAATTGAATGTAGCGATAATGTGGGAGAATTTTCGGCCACAGCTCCAAGTCTGCCGCTGTCTCGAAGATCGCCGCCTTCGGTGCGTGCATGACAATGGAATTGGTCGTATGCATGAGCGGATTGAAACCGCGCAAGCTTTCAATGTTGCGCGGCTTCTACCAAACACAGCATCCTTCCTCGAAAACCGTGTTGGTGAAAGAGGAAAATGGTCGCATGCCAGATCCCCTGGCCAAAACCCATTAACCGGTGAGCGGCCGCATTCGCGTGCGACCGCTCGCGGATTTTGGTTGTATAGTTAATGTGGCGGTTGCCCGACTTAACCTCGCCCGCGCCTCGCGCTATCTGCGTCTTGTGCGAGTTGCTTCATGTAGGCAAAGAACCCAGACGATTGGCCAATGAAAAGTCCCATGGCGGTGAGGAAGGCGAGAGCCCCCGTGGCGGCACCTTCCGTGTTCGTTGGTCGAATGATCGAAACAATAGGGAGGCTTCGACTAAGGAATGGACACGGCTCGGGCATGATCAGGGCCTTGTCGAAGAGCTCGTTTTCCACCTCCAAATCGGGAAACTTCAACCTAACGCCCGTTACCGGATCGACGGCAGTCAGAGAAGGCGCATTACCCGCCACATCCGACCAGGTTTGGAAGTGCATGGTCTCGGTCGGGCCGATGCTCATGAGGATACGCAGCACTTCCACATCGGTAGCCCTTTGCGCCAGCGACGGGTAAAGGCTGCTGCCACCTTGTTCAATGGTCGGGAAGTGGAATGCCGCAGTATTCGCGATCGCCTGTAGGAAATTGGGATCGCTTGTATCCGCGTCAGTTCGAGGAATGGCCGTGTGCTGGTTTACACCCAAGGTCGGGACGGCCTGCTTGAAGACAAAGTTTGGATCAAGATCCGGGTTATGCTTGTCGTCGCGATAGCGGGTCCACCAGCTGGTATCGATCGTAAGTTGCGTCAGGTTAGTGAGCCGATGTCCGATCAAGTTTGGATTCACTCCGGTCGCGGTGCTGCCCATCAGACGTGCGAAACGCATCGAGATTTGCCGGCGCCGCTCCCTTGGAGACCAGGTACGCGTTCAGAAACTGGTGATGAGTGATCTCATCATCGGTGTTGTCATGGATGTAGTCTCCCGTTTCATCGTCAAGGACCTCCAAGGCCTCGGTGTAGGCTTCATTGCCACTGCCGCCTGGAACTTCGTCGTCCTGGATGCCGCCGAGTTCGTTGTATTGGATCCAAAAGTCGGCCTCGAGTAGCTCCAGCGCCGCTGGGAAGCGAAGTAGTGCCGCGTCTCCCGGTGAAAGACCGCCACTTGCCTCTGCGGTTCGGATGCTGCTCAACAGTCCTGCGCCGACGGTTCCTGCTCCCAGGGCGATCGTTTTACCTAGGAAGGAACGACGGCTGATGAACCGTTTGCGGGGTTTATTTCTCTTCTCCAGGTTATCCTCTAGAGGGCCACTCTCGCTCCTGCTAGAGCCATTTGCTGTAGGATTACTTATTGCATTCATGCCCGTAGAATCGCAGCGATTCGCGGTCCGCGCCGGGCGGGAAAAGTTACGCGCTTGTTACTTGCGCGAGGCGCCGTACGATTTTCGCCTCAGCGGGAAGCTGCTGCGCGTTGCGCAAAAAGAAAGTGAAGCCTACGGGATGTCGAACCCGTATTAGAAAAGACGCTTTGCTAGGTCGAAAACAAATTACCTAGCATGGGAAATCACCGCGATCGCGGGAACTTCACGATCTTGCCTGGCAATTCCCGACGCGCCTTGTCGGCCGCGATCAGTAAGTCGATGCCTTCGCTGATCAAGTCCGGAATCGGCACGCCTGTTCGATCTGATGATTTTCGGAGGCGGCGCATCCGTTTTTGATCGATGCCATTCAGGGGGATTCCATCCAGGAGGAACGGTTCAACGTTGGGGGGTGCTTTCATGGTTCGCGTCATAACCGTTTGTGTGGACGGCCACAAGGAAAATTTTGTGCTATTTTGATTGTTACAAATCCGTCATAAAAATGGCGAGCTGATTGCTTTTCCCTAGCAAAAAGAAAGTGGAGCCTACGGGATTCGAACCCGTGACCTCCTCAATGCCATTGAGGCGCTCTACCAACTGAGCTAAGACCCCGGCCGAGGCTTTCATTGTAGGTTTCGAAATGCGGATTGCAACCACGCGGCCCGTGAGCGCGTATCAGTTTTTCTCAATCCCGGTGCGCTCTGACTGGCCCGTCAAATGTACGTGTGGCCTCGGCCAACCGAAAATGTCCGAGGGTGTGACGGCTTGTATTGCGCTGGTATCCGCAGGCGGAGTTGACGGGTCGTTCTTTACTGCCAAACAGGTCTTGCCATTAGCGTCATGACATGAGCATGGCGATTCAAACGTAACAGGCGAGTTCGCCCCTGCTATGCAAATAAAGCAATCGCAGCAATCGTGAATAGTTTCAGGCGCGCGATTGGTCTCTTTTTATCCAAACGCCGACTGTGTGAAACACCTTCTGTTGAATCTTTGGAGCCCTTTCGCGAACCACAAGACGCGCACGGCAACCGGCTGACACGAAACAGTCCTAGTGAAACGGTCGCTTCGCGCAATCGTAGTCTCGTTATCGATTGCCATGCTAATCTGTTCGGCTGATGTGGCGAGCGCAGGGCCCTTCCGAGATTTCTTTAGGGCGTTACATAGCGCAATCGCGCACCCGCGTGAGACGCCCGACCGCACCGGAGCAGTCATATAAGCATAATGAGACTCCACCAACCGATGCTTCGAATAGTCAGACTTCAGGCAGCCCAGTCCCTGCGCCTCCGGGTCAGCGCGATGTCCGGTGGGCAAAGGCAGCCTCGGGCGCGAGCCAGCAAAAAACTGAGCTGCCGTATGGAACTCCCGTCCCCGGTAAGCCAGGTTTAGTTACCAGTCCGTTCGCGCCAGATGGCGGTTACGTCGAAGTGACCGGTTTTCCGCCAGGAACCGCAGTAGAAGATCCTTACACCGGTAAAATTTTCCTGACGCCGTAGGATCTCATTGGTTTTACTCCCCTACGGGTGAAGTAATGGGAAATCATTGCCCGCAATCTGAAGAAACGCGCTTAGAGCTTGGGTTAGGTCTCAGCGATTGATTCCTGCGGGCAAACGATCTGGATTGCGGACGCATCGCGGCGACGGAAAACGCTTCGTTGTGCACGGGGAGGAATTATTGACCGCATTTGTGGAATTGGAATCAGCGATTTGCAACCACCAGCGGTTGGCTCCGTCGTTCGTTAGGTCTTTTTTTGCGTTTGACGCTTCTTTAAGTCGGCCAGAAAATCCAACAGCTGATCAGATAGCTCCCGCCGGGTGATGTACGTGTCCTGCGCGACGTGCCATGCGAGTCCAAAATCGCGGCTGATTGCCGGGTACGCGATGGCACTGTCTGTCGGAAATCGACGCGCTGTCTCCATTTTTGTAACTGGAATCCGCAGCCGTTCCATCCTGCGCTTCAACGCGGCAACACGGTTACCGGACTCGTCCGGCTGCGTTGTCGCACCTGTGCGCCAACGCTGGTCTAGCGTGCGGACAAGCTCATACGCAGCAAGGACCCAGAAATAGGACAATGTCAATCGGTCGGTGAGACGGGTACTCTTCGTGCAACGATGATGATTGCTCCTGATTGAGAGCGACGAAACGGGCGTCTTCGTTGATGAGATGGCAATCGAAGCGACCGAGTCCCTGAACGAGAGGGATCATGAACGGCTCGACCGCACCCGCTGCGGAGGATGCGTCAACCCAGCGTTGAAAGCGATCATTGGGCATGGTACACAATAAGACTTAGAGCAACCCATTCCGGCTGCGTAGTCCACGCGATCAAAATTATCATCTTTGCTTCGGTTTTCCACTCGCACGCGCGCGTATGAAATCTTTTCAAAACTCGCTGCCAATTTGCCGCTCAACGATTCGCTATTCGGCGGATTCTCTAGCCTAACAATTAACGCTTCTGCGGGGAAACTGATTTTTCCACTCACAGAGTATCTCCGCGACGTGCAATCTGCCCTCTAGGACAAAGGCCGTTTCAGAATCAACTTTTGACCGGCAAAACTACGCGCAATCCGGAAGCCTGACATCACCTCCGCTGTAGCAGCCCGCTACGCTGCGGGACTCCTTTAGGCCGATTAACCCGGTAACCTGTCTGCCAATACATCTGCCTTCTCAATCTTCGGCGGCTCCGCCAGTAGCTCGGGCGCTTTCTCCATCAGCGCCTTAGCAACTTTTCCTGACAGATGCGCGTCGCGTCCGGCATCATCCGGAAATGCGTCGAAGATGGCGAAGGAGGTTTCGCCAAGTCGAATGCCGAACCAGGCGGTTGTTGCGGGCTCTTGTGCAACCAAGCCCTGCCCGTCGCGCAGGAATTTAGCGACGTCCTTTTCTTTGCCCGGTTTTGCCTCCAGTCTAACAAATAACGCTTTCGTGGTCATGCCGTAATCTCCCCGTGACCGTTTTTCTGTCCAGCGCCGCGATGATCTTTACGCGGGCGGATTTCGTAAGATGTGCGCAGTCTTTATCCGCCGCCTGCTTCCAATAAAGCAGCAGCATTTCCACAGCACATCAGGGAACCATCGGTCGGGGCAAAATCGAAACATGTATCTGTGAAAGGAGTTTAATCAGAAATGAAAGGGTTAACTGTAATCATAGCGGCATCCATTTTGTTGTTTGGCGCTGTTGCTTCGCGCGGAGCGAATGTGGATAGAATTTCGACGGAAACCGGAATTCCCGTCGCGACGCTGCAGGCAGAAAGGGCGTCGACCGGGCTTGGCTGGGGTGGAGTGGAGAAAGCGCACCTGTTGGCTAACGCGTCTGGGCAGAGCTTCGATACCATCGTAGGTAAGTTCCAAGGGCACGAAGGCTGGGGACAAATTGCGCACGACTACGGGTTGAACCTCGGCAAAGTTGTAAGCGGCGCGCGACGCTCAAGCCAGGCCACCATGCATGCGAAGAACACCAGACGGTTCATGGCAAGAGCGCCACGAACATTGGCAAAGGCCACACTTCCAAGATGACCTCTACACGAGGACTCGGTCACAGTTCGAGCTTTAGGTCCGGCTTCAGCGGATCTCACGGCATGCATTCGATGGGGCACGTTGGTGGCTTCAGCGGAGCTCATCGCATGGGCTCAATGGGCCACGTTGGTGGCGGTCATCGATAATAGAACCGTATCGTAGCTTGCCTCGTTCGCCAAGGTGTCGGTGGGCTAGCGAGCCTTAAACCGCTAGAACGGCAATCTCAGGTTCCGACCTGGGTCGAGGAAAGCCCGCTGAGAATCTCAAGAAAGGCGGTTGGAGTTTGGGCTGTTTTTCAGCGATTGATTCCAACGGGCAGACGATCTGGATTGCAGACGCCCTTCGCGGCGATGGTCAACGCTTCGTTGCGCGTGCGGGTGATTCAAAGCGATTTGGCGCAATGACGACAATTTATAGGGCACATTGAAAACAGGTTTGCTCAACGACTGCTGGGAGCCAGGAATTAAACGGGGACTTAACCCAGCCGGTGTTATGAAATTAGCACGGATGACTTAGCCGCCTCTCCGCACCGTTGAGCCCGGGCGCAGTCGTCGCTCCCTAATATTTCGTTTAAAACAACCAATGCGGCCGTGGGGACACGACATTTTGACGCGCATCGCGGCGATGGAACGCGTTTCGTTGTGTGCGCCAATGAAAAACTGACTGCGTTTCTGGAACTTGAATTAGCCACTCGCAAGTCAGCTTTTTATGCGAAGTAGTCTTCTGATTTTGTCGTCCGGCGAGCCTTCGTATCCTAGATATCGCTCGTTTGGACGATTGGAGCACAACAAGCGATAAGCGGCAGCGGCTTGAACGTCGTTCTCTGGCCGGAGCTAAAAATACGCTGAAAGCCGGATACCAGACGACCAGCGTTTAGCTTTTCCCTGGCCGCGAGGTTTTACGAGAACGTTTACAAAATGATTTCGGCGCCTGATGTTTTTGGAGTTTGATGAAACCGGCAACTAATTTCTCGAAGAAGTTTGGCCGGTGGCGGACGACATGCATGTGACGCCGCGGCGCAGATTTTTCAGTCTTCGCCTGGGCGACTGAATAATGATCCAAAGGTTCAGGAACTACCACCTCTTGAGGTGGCACCTCCTCTATTTGAGGTACCTCCAGATCCCCATAGTCCGGAGACGACTTAGGCAGCTGGATGTTAATAACCGGAGCTTTTTCTTCGGCGGGAACGGCGAGCAAAATCGCAACTCCTCCGGTGATCCCAAAAATTGCGGCAACTAAAGCGGATTTCATGTGGTGAACAGGCCGAAACCTTATCGGGCGATAGGTCGCGCCGCTTCCTTCCTACTGTCGTTTCCCCTCAATCCCTTCTACGGAAACTGGCAGGCGAAGTTCTTGAAAAATTTTAAACGCAATCGGCGATGCCCTTTGTGCGTCTCGATCATGTTGCCCGCGTCATCGTAAACACGAATCATCGCATGGTGTGTGTGAGCGGTTGCCGCGCTTCGCGTAACCGATTGCATTGCTGACTGAGTTTGGCTCGCTGAAGTAAAGAGGCGCTCTACCAATGAGCTAAGACCTGGTGAAAAATTTCAGAGTGTAGATTTCAAATTGCGGATTGAAACCTCTCCGGTATGCGAAGACTTGTTTGCCTGACGCAATGTTTTCAGCGAAAGCTTGCAACCAGGAAGTATTCGTGATGTTTAATTGGCGGAGCGGTTTATGAAACAAATTCAATTCTCGGTGCTCTTCTTGATCGCAGCGGTCCTGCCAGGCATCCACGGTGCCTCTGGACAAGCAATCAACGCAACCATGCAAAATGCTTCTCCGCGCGTGGCCACCACTCGCGCCGCGCCAGCGGTCGCAGCGAGACCGATTGCGAGCGCACCGGTAGCGCCGCACGTGGTTGGTCGGCCAACGGGATTCAGCCCTCAAAGATTTAGCCCGTATGTGCCCCGTACCATTGCCCAGCCCCCAACGAATCTGCCAAATCATTCTCCACTCGTGCGGACCTTGAATCCCACCGTTGCATCTGTAATGGCGCAGCGGGGCGGACCAGGGCAACAAGGGATTATAGTTGATCCGGCGACACGACAAACGGAATTGCGCACCCTGGCGGCGATGCGCGAACGGCGCGCCTTGGGAACTGGACAACCGGTTACGCTGGATCCAGCGACGCGTGAAACTGAATTGCGCACGTTGTCAGCGATGCATGAACGCCGTGGAATCGCGACACAAAATCAAACACTCGCGACGATAAATCCGCAACGGCATGTTACGACTGACGATCGCGCGACAGCGCCTCAGCCTGAAACGCACAAATCGCTGAAAGACACGCCCCCAAAAAAATCGAACCACAAGAAGGACAATATCAGCTTTGACGAAGCGTTCCGTCGTCACTGGCACGAGTGGCACGACCGAAACTGGTGGCACGATCATTGTGACACGATCGTTTTCGTTACCACGGGATACTATTTCCTGGACGGAAACTACTGGTATCCAGCCTATGGCTACGATCCGCTGAACAGCTATTACGATTACGACGGACCAGTCTACACCTACAGTAATCTGCTCCCAGACGAGGTGATCGCGAACGTCCAGACCGCCTTGCAAGATGCAGGGTATTATTATGGAGAAATAACGGGGTCGCTGGGCGTTGACACGCGAGCGGCCCTGGCGAACTTCCAGCGCGATTACGCCTTGCCGATCACGGGGGCAATTGACGAAGCGACAGTCGAGGCGCTGGGATTGTACTAGCGCTCTCGCAAGTGTAGCGGCATATATGGTCTCATTTGGTTGGGGACCTATCATGTCCCTTCGTTCAAAACTTTGAATCCAGTTGCGATGCGCAGTGCATCGTAACAGATAAGTATGCGCTTATTCATTCAATTGGTGATCGCGCTCGCCGCGATCGCTCAGGTTTCAGCAGAGCAACGTAGCGACACGATTCTGATCCAGGGCAACCCTGCCGGCACTCAAACGGTGCAGACCGACAAAGCAGGCGTTACAGCGGTCGAATATTCCTACAACGACCGTGGCCGGGGCGATCACATCACCGCAACTTGGAAACTCGACCCTGCCGGAGTGCCAACTGCATACGAAGGCCACGGCAACGATTACATGAAAGCGCCAGTCGAAGAGCGATTTCAAATCAAGGACGGAACGGCGAGTTGGAAGAATCGCTCCGAACAGGGAAAACAGGCAATCGCTGGCGAAGCTTTTTATGTCCCGGCAAATCCGCCTCCCGAATTTTTCGGCGTGCTGGCGCGTGCTCTACTCAAAGCGCCTGGTCACAGACTGCCGCTACTGCCCGCAGGTGAAGCGAGTATCGAAGAGTCGGGCAAACTCAAGGTCGGGAAAATCGAGCTTATTCAATATCGTATTACTGGCCTTGGCTTCACACCACAGGCGATCTGGCTCGATCACAACGGAAATACGGCGGCGAGTGTGTCGAGCTGGTTCTCAGTCATCCAAGCTCCATATCAAAATGCGATACCGCAGTTGCAGGAAGCGCAACAAGCCGCTGACGACGTGTGGTCGGGGCGTCTCGCGCAAGCGCTTGCGCACGTCCCGAAAGGCGATCTCGTGATCCGCAACGCGCGCCTGTTTGATCCGCGCGATCTTAGTCTCACACCGAGAATGAGCGTGCTCGTGCGCGGCGATCGCATCGTGCGTGTGGCACCCGATGCCGAAATGAAGGCATCAGCCGATGCCGAGGTCATCGATGCGCATGACCGCTTTTTGATGCCCGGGTTGTGGGATTGCCACCAGCATTTCAGTGATATCGATGGCCCGCTCGATCTCGCTACCGGTGTGACGAGCTCGCGCGACATGGCTAATGACACGGACACTTTCCTGAAACGCGTCGCGCGTTTTGACAATGGCACCGAGCTAGGGCCGCGGGTGTTAAAGGCCGGCATTATCGACGGCACGGGAGAGTTCGCCGGACCGACCAAAATGCGCGTCGATACGGCCGAGCAGGCGATTCAGGATGTCGATTGGTATGCGGACCATGGCTACGTGCAGATTAAGATTTATTCCTCCGTCAAACCCGAGCTGGTTCCAATCATTGCCGATCGTGCCCATGCGCGCGGACTGCGCGTGAGCGGTCACGTGCCGGCGTTTATGTCAGCGCGACAATTCGTTGAAGGCGGCGCCGATGAAATCCAGCATATCAATTTTATCGAACTGAATTTCCTGTTTCCGGAGGTCAAGGAAACGCGCAACCGCGACCGGTTCATCAAAGTCGCCGAGCACGCGCGCGAGTTTACGCCGGACAAACCCGAAGTGCGCGAGTTCATCGCGTTCCTTAAACAACATCATACCGTGCTTGACCCGACCATGGGCGCTTTTGAAGGATTGTTTTGCGGTGATCCGACCGTAATCACGCCCGGCCTTGAGGATGTCGCACAGCGTTTTCCGCCACAGGTTCGCCGCCAGCTGTTGAGCGGCGCACTCGAAGTTCCGAAAGGACAGGAAGCCGCTTATCATGAAGCATTCCCGGCGATGCTGCGCTTGTTAAAGGCACTTTATGATGCCGGGGTAACAATCATTCCAGGAACCGACGGCCTCGCCGGGTACATGCTGCACCATGAACTCGAGCTCTACGTGCGCGCTGGTATTCCATCGGCTGAGGTCCTGCGAATGGCGACATTAACTCCGGCGCTGGTCATGGGCGTCAACAAAGATCGCGGTGTGATCGCCGCCGGCAAACTCGCCGACATGGTGCTCATCGACGGCGACCCGACGCAAGAATATTCGCGATATCAACAAGATCACGACAGTGATCAAGGGCGGCAAAGTTTACGACCCGGCGGCCATCGAGAAGGCGCTGGGCATCGCGCCGCGTCAAGCTGCACGGTAGAGTCAGTTTAGCCGAAAACTTATCTGCTTTGTAAGACTTGCCGATCGCGGAGACGGATAGGAACCGAGCTGCTTCGGGCTGCGAGTGAGATTGACTAGCAGGCCCTCAGGCCGACTGAGCCGGCGGCGAAGGAGTCAATATGACCAGTCGCCTCGGCGATTGCGTAACCGAAGAGCACACGCTCCAACAAAACCAAAACCCTAACTCCGCCAAAACCTATGAACTAACAAGTCCTACCGCACTGACTCCCCTCATAGGGGTTAGGCCTTGGCTCATAGCGTCTTAACGGTGTCATCAAAGCGATAGTGCTGTAGCATCGGAAGAGCAGCCTTGGAAAGTTGAATGCCCCATTCTGGAGCGCTTTTTTCCGATGTAATCGCGGCTCACGAAGGGCCGGTTGAGGCGAAGCCAGACTTCCGAGGGGATGAGGTACACATGTCCGGCAGATCGTCGGTCAGAAATAACGCCAGAACAACGTAAAGTCTCTGTCGCGGCTGGAAATGAGACTTCAGGAAATAGCAATAGCTAAGGCTTCGCAGCGACTTCACTTGCACGTCGTAAAAGGTCGTCTCGCTCCTTCGGATGACGAAATCGATGGCTTTGTCGTCCACTTCGGCGGCGTAAACGTCGAAGCCTCGCCAAGTGAACTCCATTTTTGCGAAATATTCGCCATACTTGCCTAGGCGCTGGTCGCTCAAATAGCTCCATCTTGTGTGCTTCATTTACGCGTGGCGTGGAAACGGCCTAAAGCCGAAGTTTCACCTGCTGCCGGAAGCCGGAGCGATGGAGGAGCGTAGGCTGGAGGCAGTCAGGTGCGGCGCTTTGTTAGGGCTTGCGTATCATTTCCTGTCGAGCATCTGAAATGATTCTATCGTATCGTTCAATGAACACTGGGAATTTATCTCGATCATAATTCATAGATTGAATCCATTTCGATAAAGCGTCTCCAAGCACGTCAATCAAATCTAGTAAGTTGAAAACCTGGATCGACGTATCACCCTGCGAAATGGATCCTCTCGTTGCGATGCAAAACCCTATTCGCTTCTCCTTTCCAGTTAATACTTTTCGAGAATCAAGGTTCGACATATGAAGAATCGAATTTCTCAGCTCCCACAACTGGGACGCAGTTATCTGGAGAGGCGTGAGGTCGGCAAACTCGTCCAGCCAGGATACAAAGTTGCCATTGGCATCGCCGTATTCAAGAAATGCCATCGTATCAATAAATGAGGCGATTAGCTTCATGCATGAGACATAGTGCCTGTGGTTAAATAAAACTTTAATTGCGTCAAAATAATCGTCGTTTATGAGTGCAGGCAGATTAAAGCCTCCTGCCGTCATGTAGTCTTCGAGGTAGTCACTCATAACGCCTTCTCTAATCTTCGGGTGTCCCTGATGTTTACCCAATATCAGAGGGGAATGGTCTGTAATTATATCTATCTTGGGCTTGCCATCGATAATTGGTGTAATGCAGCACACTGGATTAGCACCTCCATCAAACTGCGCAAAAATCTCCTCGAATAGCTCCAGATGTCTTCCTAAGCGCGTCAGCGCCGTGTATGACTCTACCGACATTGGAAGTTCCGTTCCAGATGGACTCGCTCTTCGAGAGACAGGGAAACGCTGGCACTGCTTGTAGTCTGCCTCGACCAAGGATTGCAGCAATGCTCCTTCTCCGCGTCAGTTCCACCCAGATGATGAACGACAACCCCAAGCTCTTCGATGAATCCAGCCTTCGCAAAGTAGAACAAATTGAATGCTCGCTCTTTCATAGTGGAATCATGCTCCGATTCTGAGCCCGTAAACGCGAGGAGGCGAGTTCCTTCATGCTAGTAAAGAAGGCGATGCTGCAATATTCGAATTTAAGCATGAGTCCCAGATCGGTTTGGTGCATTAATGTATACCCGCAGGCGTTCGCGCACTCCAGTAAGTCGACAATGGAGGTTCCGGCAGATTCGGGTTGCGATAAGACTTTCGGCATGCGCTCCGTTACTTTCTCGGCAATTCGGGCAAAAACGTGCGCCTGGTACCACGGCTGGGTGGAAAAATCACTCATTACCGACCTGACCGCGTCATTCGCTTCATCGGAAGGGAGAACCCGAGTAAAGGCATCGTACATAAGCCAAGCGATGTAAGCGGCGAATGTCATCGCTACGATTGATTGATCACCTGTCTTGTAATTCGATATTAGTCCGCGCACCAGTTACTTTCAAGTTCTGCCCGTGCTGCAGCGACACATAACCGCTGAAAGGCGGCGTGGTTCGGCCGAGGTGAAAATGTTGGGGTGGCGTCTGGCATTGTCGGGGTGGCGTCAAGGCCTAACTACAATTAGCCCTCGTGCGGCATTATCGGTTTAAGATTGGAAAGACAGATTCAAAAAGCGGTCATGAGGCATTGCTGCGAGATCAGACTTCGTGAATGACGAAAGACTAGCGGGCAGCTCTACACTGCCAATAGAAGGATGGAGCAGAAGAAAGCGAAGAACAAACGCTGTCATCAGTGGACTCAAGCTGGAGTAGATCGCCTTGTAACAGGTCGCCGCGTCGTAGATGTGATAGGGTGTGATACCCGGATTGAAGAGAAGCACATCGTGCGGATCATCCTTGGCATGCTTGAAGAAGCCTTGCGCGGCGATAGCATCTTTCTTTAATTCCGCTGGGAGATGTTCAAAAAGCATTGCTCGCTTTCCGACGGTCTTGCTCACGTCATCTGCGACCTTTAGCGCGGAACAACTGAGTGTGTGTATCGACACGGTATCGTCCCCGTGGAACCATAACCATATGGCCGTATCTAGTTGCCTTCTTATCGCGTCCTGTCTCGAAACTGATTCCGGCGTCATGGGCCTAACGAGACCAAGCTGAGCCACCGCTGGCGGCGGCGAGCATGGCAAATACGGAAAACTGTTTCATAAAATTAAATGTGGACTGCACAATGGCCAGCGGTTGGTTCCAGCGATTGGTTAGGCTGGCCGAACAAAGCCGGCGGTAACCGGTTTGGACCAAAGGCACCCGAACTTTGGCGAGTTTGTCTTCTACCTCTTTTTTCGCGGATCGTCATTAGGATTAAGGAAGGTCACTCCCGCCGGGCCAGTAAAAGTCACCTGGACAATAACCTCCGTATCTTCCGTCCACGTATAATGCGCGTGCCCAGCCGGAAGCACGAACACACTCCCCGGAGGCAACTCCGTCCCTTTACTCTTATCAAAGCTCTGCCCAAAAGAATTCCAGTAATTCCCGCTTAACACCGTTACCACTTCCGCATACGGATGCGTGTGCGGAGGGACCCTGTAGTGCGGCGGAAACCTCGTCCGTTGCACTATCGTCTCAGCCTTGGTCGGGTCCCCAACTAAGATTACCGTCTGGGCACCCTTGAACACTGGATGCTCGGTCCACACCAGGTCCTCCGCCTTCATCATCTTCATCTCTTGCGCAGAGCCGTTCCCGGCCAGCCCGAGCAGCGCTAAACCAATCAGTATTCGCTTCATATTTTTATTTCATCAGCACAAGCAATGTCAGGCGCTCAGAATCGGTCATGCGGCCTAACGAGCCGGAGATAAGCCACGGCAGGGGGTCGTGGCAAACACGCTGAAGTTGCTTTGTAATGGGGCCGTTGGCTTCATCGATTTGTTAGGCCGCTCGCTCGTCAAATACCGTTGCTTCGACTTCTGTCGTCGTCCAATGTCGCTGCTCGGCCCATACAAGTATTGCTGTCATATAGCGGCTATACGCTTCATATGCATCTTCTCGCCAGTTCTGTGGACGGTGAGGTCGAGGGACGCGAGCGATCCATCCTAGCCAAGCGTAACCCAAACTCACTGCGCCGTCTCTTGGAACGGGCGGACTCCGATCTTCTGGGGCCAGAGCACGACTAAGAAAATGAAGTGCCTTTGATGTCATGACTGCAGACCAACTGAGATTGTTCGGCTGATCCCCTGTCAGGATCTGCCATGCGTCCCGTATTTCGTTCGTCTCTCGGATAGACTGGGCACATCGCTGAAAGGCGTGCTGTATAGCGTAAAGGTCACGATTGTCATATATTCGTGCTCTCGCCATTTCGCCCCATGAAACGGTCATGCCTAGAGCTTCGAGATAGTGCTCGCCACGGAAAAGCTGAATAATCTGCTCAGGATCTGACCGCAGCGGTCCAGGCGGCCAAGCTTGAGCAATCGTTCTACGATTCCAGACTGCGCGATCAAAGTTGTATCCGCGCGGCTGCGGTGCTGGTGTCTGTCCGTGTATTGGAAATGGAAACTCACGGGCTGCGCGCTCTGTTGTTCGTTCCGATGCCAGATCATGGTGTGGACAAGC
>CAWBSH010000010.1:0-6033 GCA_963791385.1 uncultured Verrucomicrobiae bacterium | reverse complement strand
AGGACGCAGACGTTCCAATTCCGGAGATCGGTCCGGGCGACGTTTTGATTCAGATTGCGGCTGCTGGAATTTGTCACTCCGATGCGCATTATCGCGCCGGCATTTCGAGGATCGATCATTTGCCGGTGACACTTGGCCACGAGATCGCGGGCCGCGTGGAGGAAGTCGGCGCGGATGTGACGCACGTCGCAGTGGGCGACCGTGTTTGCGTGCATTATTTGGTGTGCTGCGGAGCTTGTGAGTTCTGTGTGCGCGGCTTGGAACAGTTCTGTCGCAGCGGCCAGATGATCGGCAAACATCGTGACGGCGGTTACGCGGAATTCATCAAAGTTCCCGGCGCGAATGCGTTTCCGCTTCCTGACGAGATTCCATTCGAAGTCGGCGCCATCATGATGTGCTCGTCGGCAACTGCACTGCATGCTTTGAACAAGACACGCCTTAAACCCGGCGAGTCCGTGGCGATCTTTGGCTTCGGCGGACTCGGATTTTCAGCGTTGCAACTGGCACGCGCTTTCGATTGCGGTGATGTCTATGTGGTTGAAATCAATCCTGCGAAACTCGCGTCAGCCGCAAGCTTGGGCGCGATCCCGATCGACGCCAGGGCAGCAGATCCGGCCGAGCAAATCAAAACAGCAACCGGCGGAAGAGGCGTTGATGTCGCACTCGAATTGATTGGCTCTGCAAAGACAATGCGCCAGGCCTGTACTTTGCCTGGGCCCTCTCGGGCGCGCTGCGCTTGTCGGGTTGACCGCCGAGTCCATGTCGATTTTTCCGTACACGGAATTGATCAACAAAGAGGCGGAAATCATCGGGGTCTCCGATCATCTGGCGACTGACCTTCCAGCACTCCTCGAATTCACACGTAGCGGAAAACTTCGATTTCCGCCAGAGACACTGCGCGTTGTCGACCTCAGCGCATCCCAAATCAATGCGGCTCTGGACGCACTTCAGGATTCCATTGATCACGTCAGAACGGTAATTGTTTCGAGAGTATGAACTGGGAAATGCTGTGATCGCGCCGAGTTAGATACGTTCGCGGAGCGTTACGCGAAGGCGTGGTGCAGGCAAAGCGTGCCGGATCTCAAAGTTCTGCAACAGCGGCGGTGCGCGCGGCAATGAAAGCGCGCACAGACCGCTCGATTTCCTTCTGCGTAGTGGCCCAATCGCAAACGCTGATCCGAATGACGGTTTTGCTGCGCCAGGATGAGCCGCCGCACCAGCATTCGCCCGAGGCTTGAACCTTGTTCAGCGTTGCTTTCGTTAGTGCGTCGTTTCCGCATGACACGAGCACCTGGTTGAAAACCACGTCGTTGTGGATCTGAAAGTCTTGCTCGGCGAGCAGTCGAGCGAATTCCCGCGCATTTTCGCAAAGCTGTTCGACGAGGCGCTGAACTCCCTCGCGGCCCAGAGTTTTGAGAACGGCCCAGAGCTCGATCGCACGCGCACGACTCGACATTGATGGCCGGAAATTCATGCCGTCACGGTGTTCGCTCCATTGAAAATACGAGGCGGACGCTTTGAAGGCGTTCATCAACGCTTCGCGATGCCGGCAAAGAATCATCCCGCTATCGTAGGGAACGTTTAGTGTCTTGTGCGCGTCGACCGCCCATGAATCGGCGTTTTCGATTCCATCACAAATTTCGCGCATGGATGGAACCACGCGGGCCCAAAGTCCGAACGCGCCATCAACATGCACCCAGGAACCGGCGGCGTGCGCGCGCTCGCAGATAGCTCCGACGGGATCGATAGCACCCGAGTTGACATTGCCGGCTTGTGCGATAACCAGCGCACCTTCATCAAGCTTGGGCATCTGGTCCGGTCGCATTCGTCCCTGATCGTCGGACGGAACGAGTTGGACATTGTCGGACCCGAGGCCGAGCATCGAAATTGATTTGTAGACCGCCGCATGCGCGTCGGCTCCGACGATGACGCGAATGCACGGTGCGCCGTAGAGACCTTTCTTGGTCACATCCCACCCGCGCTGGCGAAGTAATTCATTTCGACCCGCGCAGAGCCCGGAGATATTTGCAATCGTCGTCCCGGACACGAACCCAGCTGCGGTTTCATCGGGAAGACGAAGCAGCGAGACGATCCAACGTTCGCAGATCTCTTCGAGGCGCGAATCGATGGGCGACATCACATAATGGGCTGTATTTTGGTCCCACGCATCGCCTAACCATTTCGCCGCAAGACCGACCGGAAGCATTCCACCGTTCACGAAACCAAAGTATCGGCCGGCCGTTTGATTAACCGCGCCGGGTGAACCGATTTTATGAAGTTGTTTCAGGACAAAGGCCGGGTCGCAGGAAGTTTCCGGGAGCGGTTCGTTCAAACTGTTCATCGCTTGCAATGATGCTGCGGTAGGGAATACCGGCCGTTGTCCAAGACTGTCGATGTATTCGCCGGCAAATTGGCGAGCTTTGTCCAGCAACGATGAAAAACTCTCAGGATCAGCCCACGAGGGCGCGGATATCGGTTTCCCTGCAATCATGATCTGAAAAATTGTAGTGATTAACTAAAGCGTCATCTCTCAACACCGAAACTACTCAACATCTTAAATCTCAACCTCTCAACTTTCTTGATATGGCTGACACTTGTGTTCCAATGATCAGTTGTGATGCCTCCCAACACTTCGGCAGCACGTGACCACTGATGAATTAACCAGATTCGCCGAGCGCTACGCTGACGCGTGGTGCAGCCAGGATCCGAAAAAAGTTGCCGCGTTCTTCGCCGAGAACGGTTCAATCAGCATTAACGACGAACCGGCTGCGATTGGACGAGCGGCGATCGCCAGGGAAGCGCAAGCGTTCATGACAACATTTCCGGACATGATCGTGACGTTCGATAAATTGGAGCCGCGCGGAGACCACACGGCATTCCATTGGACACTAACTGGAACCAACACCGGACTTAGCGGAACTGGAAACAAAGTTCAGATCAGCGGCTACGAACTCTGGAAGATCGACAACGACGGCCTCATCGCAGAATCGAAAGGAACCTTCGATTCCGCGGAGTACGAACGCCAACTGAAATAAACCCCCCCCCCCCCCCCAAAGCCAAGTGGAAAGTTGAGTGACGGGTGACGAGTGACCCCCCGAGTGAGCAGAGACAACAACCTAACAACTGATCGGGCGCCTCTCCTCCTCGTTCGAGGAAAGGATTAAGGTGAGGAGTCGACCGATTTAACGATTTAACGATATAACAGAGCGCCTTGCGCATGAATCTCAACGATCTCGCTAACATCGGCCAAGTCATCGGCGCTATCGCGGTCGTGATTTCGTTGATCTACGTCGCATTGCAGATCCGACAAAACACGAACGCTGTCCGATCTGCCACCGCGCAATCAGTTCACGAGCATTTTGCAAATTGGTACCATTTGATTGCCGCCGATCTGACTCTCTCGGATCGCGGCCACCGGATTGCGAGATTATCATCGCTTTCCGAGGCCGAGCGAACCCGATTCATTGCGACGTTCATGGCGTTTCTTTCCTATTCGCAAAACGCGTTTCTCAAATGGCGGGAGGGATTGCTTGCGCCACCGCTGTGGCGGGTTGGGAGCTGTGATGATGAATCTTTTCGCTGCGCCGGGTGGCAAAGACTTCTGGAAAGAGCGCGGATATCTGTTTGGCGACGAATTCCGCCGGATATCGAGGACGATCTTATGAAAAGAACCCGCACCCCGACGCGAAACCAATCGGCGCTTTCAGCCTCGGCGAAGAGATTCTTGCCCGCGGATCACACGAAGCACGCTAAATCCGGATATCACAGTTCAGAAATTAGACGTCAGAAATGATTCGCGTGTATTCGCGTATTTCGCGGGCTACTTATCTTTGCGGCTGACACAGCCGCCACTACAACGATCACGGATCATCGCTGCTTCGAAAGGCTCCGCGCCGACTTTGTTCGCCTCTCCTCCTCGATCGAGGAGAGGATTGAGAGCCTGCCCTGAGCGGAGTCGATGTGAGGAGTCGAGCCGATGTAACGCCTTGTTCAACGGTTCAACGGATCGCCGTGCCAAACAGCGATCGATTACTGCTTGTCGTATGCCGCCTTCTCTTTGGACTTCTTGCCCTGCTCTCAGCTCCGTGCGACGTTACCATGCGCGACTTACCGTCGGCTGCTACCACAATGCGGCCTATGACAGTCGTCTTGCCATCCTTCTTTACGGTGAAGCCAGCTTCTGGTCGTCAATCTTCTTGTAAGACCGCATATCGGACTTAGGATCACCGGTGACGGCATAGTCGTTCCCGTCAAATTTACCCGTCCACTCGTTATGCGTCGGCTTACCGTCCTTGTCGGTGCCGTCGATGGTAACTTTCACCTGGTCGCCAGCCGCCTCATAAACAACGGTCGTGTTCTTTCCCTCCCCGGGCGTAAGCTTCGATTTACCTTCGTTTAACTTCCACGTCCCCATCTGCGGGTCGTCGGCGGCGAAGCACGCTGCCCCCGCGAAAAAGCAAAGCGCAAGAGCCAATCCAGTAGTTCTTCTTTTCATGCTACCAACGAGCCCCGATTTTCAGTCCCCGTCAATGTTACTTTTCCAACCCAAGAAAGGGCGTGAAGAAATCTCACCATTACTCTGGCGGCATACTTGAGGCGATTGTTTCCAACAAATTGTCTATTGGCTTACTTCAGATATTGCAGTATAACTAAGCATCATGAGTGAAACACAGAGAACAGACACAATATCCTTTACCGTTAAAGGCCAGGTGGTGATACCCCGCTGGCTGCGGAAGGATTTCGAGATCGGCGAGGGAACACGCGCTGTCGTTTACAAGTATAACGACCACATCGTCCTGAAACCGATTACGGCTCAGCACTACCGCCGGCTGCGCGGGTCGCTCAAAGGCACGAAGGCGATGGAGGTTTTCATGTCTGAACGAAAACGCGAGCGGGAGCTCTGACCATGGCGACAATGGTTTTTGACGCGCATGCGCTGATGGTGCTCTTCAATGACGAACCCGGAGCACGAGGGAATCAGAGAAGATTTTGCTCAAGGCGGAAAAGGGGAATGCAGGACTGCTGATGAGCGTAATCAATTGGGGCGAGATTTACTATTCCATCCTGCGCGGCACGTCCCAGGAAATGGCCGATTCCAAATCACACGAGATCGCCGGGATGCCGATCGAGCTTGTGCCCGTGGATACACGCGATCTGGAACTTGTCCGGCAGGCAGCCGTGTTCAAGGCAACCAAGAAAATGTCTTATGCTGACTGTTTCGCGGCGGCTTTGGCGAAGATCAAAAATGCCGAATTGGTTACAGGCGATTCCGAATTCAAAGTCGTCGAAAACGAACTGAAGAAAATCAGATGGCTGAGATGAAATTGTGGAGGACCACGATATGACTAAAAGCCGAAAAACCCATCGAATTAAGACCTAAGGTCGCTAACGGAAGCGAAGAGATTCAAGAACTGAGAAAACTCTCGACTGAGAAACTTATCATCCGGATTGTCGGACGCGGCCGGGAACTCGGCCGGGAACTGAACCTTGAAGAACTTGTAGCAGCATGGGATCTGATTTCTCCTCGTCCGGTTCCGCCTCCCACTGCTTTCGAACTTGGTGCTGGGAAACGACAATCAACACATGGTTCGCAACCATCTCGAGGAACAAGGAAATCTGTTTCGACGATTTGCTCTTCGTGATCTGCTGCGAGTTTCTCGTACACCGGCGTTCTTTTTTAGTCGCCTGTATGGCGCTTCATCCAGCGCGCTGATGGAACGATCAGCAGCGTTGGACCCGCGCGCGAGGGGAACCTTCCTATGCGAAACCTTCCAAGAAAGGTTTTTTAGGCTGCATCGGGACCTAATAGAAGACAAGCAAATCACATACTTCGAGTCCGAACCTGTAGCAGAACCGACGTTCGCCTAATGCCGGCGACAATCACAGAGGCGTTTCAACGGCTGAGAAGCAATCTAGAGATTACTGATCTCGAAGAGGAAACCGTCTCAGCTCGGCAGCATTAACTCGCGTAGTCCGCGATCGCTTTGGCGACGTCGAGTGTGGAGTTTTTGCCGCCCATGTCGTATGTGCGGA
>CAWBSH010000009.1:0-15032 GCA_963791385.1 uncultured Verrucomicrobiae bacterium | reverse complement strand
TACCCTCGCTCCGGCTAACTGGGGAAGTGCTTGGAGCGATCGCGATCTTTGAATCCCGGCGTGTACAAACATTCCGCCCCCGCTTCGGAATACTTCAGCAGTCGCTTGATCACGATCAGGGGTGCCCGATTTGCGGTTAAAAAGTATTGACTAAAAATGAAGAACCCGACTTCGATGTGCGCATGAAAACGAAGTTCATTATGATTTTTTACGTTCCGCTGGCTTTTGCTGTGACGTCATTCGCCGGAGGCGCAGATGAGAAAGCGGTTCGTGATGCCGACGCACAATGGTCTAAAGTTGCGGGCGCGAAAGATCTCGACAAGACGGTTTCGTTCTATGACGACGAGGCGGTGGTGATGCCGCCAAACGCACCGATGATCATCAGCAAGGATGGCATTCGAAGTCTTTGGAAAGGTTTTCTCGACGGCCTAACGAGCATCAGTTGGAAAACGACGCGTGTGGAAACGTCCAAATCAGGTGACATGGCGTACCTGGTGGGAACCTACGAAATGACAATGAAAGACGGCACCAATGATCGCGGTAAGTATTGCGAAGTTTGGAAGAAAAAATCCGACGGCAAATGGAAAGTTGCAACCGACATGTTCAGTTCCGATTTGCCGGCTGTGGCAACGTCTCCGGTGCCGAAAACGACCGACAAGAAGTAGGAATCGCTAAGGAAAACAAGAAAGCAGGAATTTGTTTTGGATTTTCTTCCTGCGTTCCAAAGTTCCTGAAAGATTAAGTCTTTGGCAATGAAAGCCGTTCGGCTTGTGCAGCTCGGAGAACCGCTTGAGGACGCAGACGTTCCAATTCCGGAGATCGGTCCGGGCGACGTTTTGATTCAGATTGCGGCTGCTGGAATTTGTCACTCCGATGCGCATTATCGCGCCGGCATTTCGAGGATCGATCATTTGCCGGTGACACTTGGCCACGAAATCGCGGGCCGCGTGGAGGAAGTCGGCGCGGATGTGACGCACGTCGCAGTGGGCGACCGTGTTTGCGTGCATTATTTGGTGTGCTGCGGAGCTTGTGAGTTCTGTGTGCGCGGCTTGGAACAGTTCTGTCGCAGCGGCCAGATGATCGGCAAACATCGTGACGGCGGTTACGCGGAATTCATCAAAGTTCCCGGCGCGAATGCGTTTCCGCTTCCTGACGAGATTCCATTCGAAGTCGGCGCCATCATGATGTGCTCGTCGGCAACTGCACTGCATGCTTTGAACAAGACACGCCTTAAACCCGGCGAGTCCGTGGCGATCTTTGGCTTCGGCGGACTCGGATTTTCAGCGTTGCAACTGGCACGCGCTTTCGATTGCGGTGATGTCTATGTGGTTGAAATCAATCCTGCGAAACTCGCGTCAGCCGCAAGCTTGGGCGCGATCCCGATCGACGCCAGGGCAGCAGATCCGGCCGAGCAAATCAAAACAGCAACCGGCGGAAGAGGCGTTGATGTCGCACTCGAATTGATTGGCTCTGCAAAGACAATGCGCCAGGCCTGTACTTTGCCTGGGCCCTCTCGGGCGCGCTGCGCTTGTCGGGTTGACCGCCGAGTCCATGTCGATTTTTCCGTACACGGAATTGATCAACAAAGAGGCGGAAATCATCGGGGTCTCCGATCATCTGGCGACTGACCTTCCAGCACTCCTCGAATTCACACGTAGCGGAAAACTTCGATTTCCGCCAGAGACACTGCGCGTTGTCGACCTCAGCGCATCCCAAATCAATGCGGCTCTGGACGCACTTCAGGATTCCATTGATCACGTCAGAACGGTAATTGTTTCGAGAGTATGAACTGGGAAATGCTGTGATCGCGCCGAGTTAGATACGTTCGCGGAGCGTTACGCGAAGGCGTGGTGCAGGCAAAGCGTGCCGGATCTCAAAGTTCTGCAACAGCGGCGGTGCGCGCGGCAATGAAAGCGCGCACAGACCGCTCGATTTCCTTCTGCGTAGTGGCCCAATCGCAAACGCTGATCCGAATGACGGTTTTGCTGCGCCAGGATGAGCCGCCGCACCAGCATTCGCCCGAGGCTTGAACCTTGTTCAGCGTTGCTTTCGTTAGTGCGTCGTTTCCGCATGACACGAGCACCTGGTTGAAAACCACGTCGTTGTGGATCTGAAAGTCTTGCTCGGCGAGCAGTCGAGCGAATTCCCGCGCATTTTCGCAAAGCTGTTCGACGAGGCGCTGAACTCCCTCGCGGCCCAGAGTTTTGAGAACGGCCCAGAGCTCGATCGCACGCGCACGACTCGACATTGATGGCCGGAAATTCATGCCGTCACGGTGTTCGCTCCATTGAAAATACGAGGCGGACGCTTTGAAGGCGTTCATCAACGCTTCGCGATGCCGGCAAAGAATCATCCCGCTATCGTAGGGAACGTTTAGTGTCTTGTGCGCGTCGACCGCCCATGAATCGGCGTTTTCGATTCCATCACAAATTTCGCGCATGGATGGAACCACGCGGGCCCAAAGTCCGAACGCGCCATCAACATGCACCCAGGAACCGGCGGCGTGCGCGCGCTCGCAGATAGCTCCGACGGGATCGATAGCACCCGAGTTGACATTGCCGGCTTGTGCGATAACCAGCGCACCTTCATCAAGCTTGGGCATCTGGTCCGGTCGCATTCGTCCCTGATCGTCGGACGGAACGAGTTGGACATTGTCGGACCCGAGGCCGAGCATCGAAATTGATTTGTAGACCGCCGCATGCGCGTCGGCTCCGACGATGACGCGAATGCACGGTGCGCCGTAGAGACCTTTCTTGGTCACATCCCACCCGCGCTGGCGAAGTAATTCATTTCGACCCGCGCAGAGCCCGGAGATATTTGCAATCGTCGTCCCGGACACGAACCCAGCTGCGGTTTCATCGGGAAGACGAAGCAGCGAGACAATCCAACGTTCGCAGATCTCTTCGAGGCGCGAATCGATGGGCGACATCACATAATGGGCTGTATTTTGGTCCCACGCATCGCCTAACCATTTCGCCGCAAGACCGACCGGAAGCATTCCACCGTTCACGAAACCAAAGTATCGGCCGGCCGTTTGATTAACCGCGCCGGGTGAACCGATTTTATGAAGTTGTTTCAGGACAAAGGCCGGGTCGCAGGAAGTTTCCGGGAGCGGTTCGTTCAAACTGTTCATCGCTTGCAATGATGCTGCGGTAGGGAATACCGGCCGTTGTCCAAGACTGTCGATGTATTCGCCGGCAAATTGGCGAGCTTTGTCCAGCAACGATGAAAAACTCTCAGGATCAGCCCACGAGGGCGCGGATATCGGTTTCCCTGCAATCATGATCTGAAAAATTGTAGTGATTAACTAAAGCGTCATCTCTCAACACCGAAATACTCAACATCTTAAATCTCAACCTCTCAACTTTCTTGATATGGCTGACACTTGTGTTCCAATGATCAGTTGTGATGCCTCCCAACACTTCGGCAGCACGTGACCACTGATGAATTAACCAGATTCGCCGAGCGTTACGCAAAAGCGTGGTGCAGTCAGAATCCGGAAAGCGTCGCGGCATTCTTCGCGGAGCGTGGCTCAATTAGCATTAACAACGGGCCGCCTGCGGTTGGACGCGCCGCGATTGCCATGGAAGCCCAAGCATTCATGACAACATTTCCGGACATGATCGTCACGTTCGACAAACTGGAGTCGCGCGGAGATGCGACGGCGTTTCATTGGACGTTAACGGGAACGAACACCGGACTGGGCGGCACCGGAAATCGCGTCCGGATCAGTGGCTACGAGCTTTGGAAGATCGACAACGACGGCCTCATAGCCGAATCGAAAGGAAACTTCGACGCCGCCGAGTACGAACGCCAGGTAAAAGGAAAGTGATGAGTGACGTGTGACGAGTGACCCGCCTTCGCCATCTGCCTTCGCGGCGCTTCGGCGTGACAAGAGGCTACGGCGTGGCAAGCGAGTTCGCGGCGAATTTCTTTGCCTCTCCTCCTCGTTCGAGGAGAGGATGAAGGTGAGGAGTCGGCCGATTTAACGATTCAACGATTTAACGAAGCGCCTTGCGCATGAGCCTCAACGATCTCGCTAACATCGGCCAAGTCATCGGCGCGATGGCGGTCGTGATTTCGTTGATCTACGTCGCATTGCAGATTCGACAAAACACGAACGCTGTCCGATCTGCCACCGCACAATCAGTTCACGAGCATTTTGCAAGCTGGTACCACTTGCTTGCCGCCGATCTCGAGCTCTCTCAGCTCGCCGTGAGCGGATTGCGAGATTACTCATCGCTTTCGGAGGCGGAGAAAGCGCGATTCATTGCGACCTTCATGGCATTTCTCTCTTACTCGCAAAACGCGTTTCACAAATGGCGCGAGGGACTGCTCGAGCCGCCGCTATGGCGGGGTTGGGAGCTTCTGATCATGAATCTGATCGCTGCGCCGGGTGGCAAGGACTTCTGGAAAGAACGCGGATATCTATTCGGCGACGAATTTCGCCGGCATGTCGAGAACGACCTTATGAAAAGAACCCCGCACCCCGACGCGAAACCGATGGGCGCTTTCAGCCTCGGCGAAGAGATTCTTGCCCGCAATCACACGAAGCACGCTCAATCCGGATACCACAGTTCAGAAATTAGACGTCAGAAATGATTCGCGGGTATTCGCGTATTTCGCGGGCTACTTATCTTTGCGGCTGCCACAGCCGCCACTACAACGATCGCGCATCATCGCTGCATCGAGAGGCACCGGGCCGACTTTCTTCGCCTCTCCTCCTCGCCGAGGAGAGGATTGAGAGCCTGCCCTGAGCGGAGTCGAATGGGTAAGGACTCGAGCCGATGTAACGCTTTAACGATTCAACGGTTCAACGGATCGCCGTGCCAAACAGCGGTCGAGTTACTGCTTGTCGTATGCCGCTTTCTCTTTGGACTTCTTGCCCTGCTCGCCAGCTGCGTGCGCCGTTACCATGCGGGACTTCCCATCGGCTGCTACAACAATGCGGCCGATGATAGTTGTCTTGCCATCCTTCTTTACGGTGAACGCCAGGATGTTGTCGTTGATCTTCTTGTAAGCCCGCATATCGGACTTTGGATCACCCGTGACGGCATAGTCGTTCCCGTCAAACTTACCCGTCCACTCATTATGCGTCGGCTTACCGTCCTTGTCGGTGCCATCGATAGTAACTTTTACCTGGTCGCCAGCGGCCTCATACACAACGGTCGTGTTCTTTCCCTCCCCAGGAGTAAGCTTCGATTTCGCTTCATTTAACTTCCACGTGCCCATCTGCGGGTCATCGGCGAAGCACGCTGCCCCCGCAAAAAAGCAAAGCGCCAGAGTCAATCCAATAGTTTTGGTCTTCATGTCTCCAGCGAGCACGCATTTTCAGGTGCCGTCAATGTTTCTTTTCCAACTAACAAGCAGGGCTGGGGGAACGTCATCATTATCCGGCGGCGTAATTCGCAACTGGCCGGTTCAATGGGCCGCCGGGCTTGGCCTTCTCGCGATGATGCTTGCCTTCACGATTATATTCAGCAGCAAGCTAAAGTCACACCTAAACCTGTTCATCAGCGGTTACGAACTTTGAAGGATCGACAAAGACGCTCTCATCCGCAGGATCAAAAGGCCACTTCGACAGCGCGGAGTACCAACGTCAGCTCAAACACGGAGTCGATGGCTAGTTGCTCTTGGCTCGTCACACGTCACTTTATTCCCCCAGTAAATGGCACTCCCTCCGAGACTAATATCGATTGATAATCTGGAACTCGCGTTCGATCGGGTTATTCGCGCGCAAAATCGCGATTACAAAACTTACTTTCGTCATCTTTACCCGTCATATCAGCTCGCGTTGCACGAAAATTTACAGACCTTTCCACTGAGCTTAGAACGGGTCGCTATCAGCCATCGCGCGCGACGTGCATCTTTCAGCCAAAGAAATCTGGAATTCTCCGTCCGCTGAGATTGCTAGGTCTAACAGACCAGATTGTCTATCAAGCAATTATCAACGTCGTTGCGAACGCGTTTCGTGCAGAACAAAAGAAGCATGCTTTTAAGCGCAGCTTCGGCGCCATACTGGCGGGCAAAACGAGTCTCTTCTTCTACCGGAGTTGGAAGCGATGCTATCGCAAGTTTGATGCGGCAATTACGAATGTGTTCAAGCGCGGGAATGATTACGTCGCTGACTTCGACTTAGTATCATTCTACGAATTAATTTATCACACACTGCTGCAAGATGTAATTGAGCGACGAGTAAGGAATCCGGAACTGGTCGATCTTCTTTTTCGCTGTCTGCGTCGATGGACAGAGAACGATCAAACGGTGACACTTGGGCACGGTATTCCGCAGGGCCCCGAAGCGTCTGCGTTTCTGGCGGAGCGTTTCTTGTTTCGGTTCGATCAACTCAACCTGCCGGGTGTCGTGTACGCCCGCTATGTAGACGACATCAAGTTGATAGCAACACACGAGATTCCCGTCCGCCGTGCCCTTCTTCGTTTGGATATCGCATCCAAGCAAGTTGGAACTAGTGCCGCAGGCGCAGAAAATCGAGTGTCGAAAAATCGCGGATGTTGACGAGTTGCGAAAAAACGTGCCGAGCAGCGTAGTATCTGTCAGCGCTAAGGGACGCGTCTCCCGAGCCTCGCAAAAGCGGTTAGAAAGGATATTTCGCCGAAGCATCGCAAAACAGCGTGGCAACTGGATTGTGATCGATGCGACGAAATTCAAATTTGCGTTGTTCCGGATGAAACCGAGGCGGCCAATCTTGCGCCGCATCGCGCAAATCTTGCCGCATCGGCCGGATCTCTCCTGGGTGTTTGCGTCCTACGTGATGAAATTCCCATGCGATGTTGAAGCAGCCGATATCCTGCTATCGGCTTTGCGCAAGGATCCTACTTACGATATGAGCGCGGCTCGTTACATAGAAGCGATGGATGTTTGCGAACCAATTACAAAAAACACGGCTTACCGGCGTGTGATTCAAACGGCCGAGCGACGCTCTGAAGAGAAGAGTCTTGTGCTCGCTATAGCGGCTGCAACCTTTCGCGGTCGACGAAGTGGGCCGAAGGACGCGATTACACTTATTAGCAAACAAAAGCACCCAATAACGCGGAGCGTTCTTTTGCACCGGCTTTTTGGTCATGATCCTCGCGAGCCCTTTAAGTTACCAGACGCCCAGACCTTCATCGAAAGCGAGACAACATCAGTCGATCCCGATTTGGCTCGGGTACCTGTGCATCACGGCTAATCGGTATCTGGCCTTGGACAAAAACGACGTGGACGCCGAGCAAAAACGTAAACGAATCTGTGATAATCCTTCTGAAGAGCGTTGGTTTGCGGAAGCGCGGGCCAAAGAAAGTTGGAATTTTGACGCGATTCTTCGCAGAACAGCAGCGGATCGGAATTCAAATGAGGTGGCGCAAAGCTCTGGGCAAGGATTTACCTGACGCAGAACGACGCTGTTTACGTGTACAGGAATTAGCAATAGGCGATGCAAGCTCCTGGGTCCTAATGCTCGACACCTTCAATGAAGTTCTGATTCAGAACTTCTCACGTCGCCACCGGCTGCTGGCGGCCACATTTGCCAGCGCAACACCACCTACGAGTAGTCATCCCGACTATGGCAATTGGCTCAAACATCCCAGAGTCGCTGCAGTTTTACCGCGGTCAATCGCATGGCTCCAAGACGTACATGCTACGCGTGTAAAAGCGGATCTTGCGCACGCGAAGAGCAAGAAGGGCAAAAGCACCCGACCGGTTTCTTATAGGACGAGAAACAGATTAAGACGTGGTGCCCAGGCCGCTTGGGCGGAGATGATTCGCGTCTGGAAAAGCGTCCTTTAGTCGCAAACCGGCTTGCATGCCGGGAGGATGTCGATCTTCCGATTTACGAACTGGCGTAATCGGCGATGGCTTTGGCGACGTCGAGCTTGGAATTTTTCCCGCCCTCGCCACAGCCTGCCCGCCGCGGTGGGGCGAGTCCGCGTTGCGGCTGCGCAGACCGGACATGTCGTAGGTGCGAACTTTGCCTTCGGCGATGACGCGCGCGATGGCGGTTTCAAGACGTTGCCATTTCGCTTTCATTGAGCCAGTCGAACATTAGCTTAGTCGTCGCTTCCTTAGATTGCGACCTGCTCGTATGAGAAGCGGGGAATATCCGCGCCATCGCTCGGCGTGCTCGACGGTTATGCCCCGGATATTTCCCTTATCATCCAAATCAAGAAGTGTGTTTTCGTCCAGATCGCGGGTCTCTGCCACTTTTGAAGCCTTAAACTCGATGTAGAGCGTATCTGTATCCTGGAAATATTGGATTTTCATGGCTTAAAGGAACGATCAAAGAAGGCGTTGTGAACTGTCTCCCGATCTGGAAGCATTATAACTCGCAAATATCGCCCGTCCATTTCACGCGCGTCCAAAGGCGAATTCGGCCATCTGCTTGAAGACTCTCTTTAATCGGATGATCAATGGCCCGTTGAATCCATTCATCCCGAATCTCAGCTCGGTCGGCCCGACGCCGCATGGCGAGGAAATACTGCGTGAACTTCACGCTGCGATACTACAAGAATGCTCGCCAAAAGCGCGACCGGAATAGCGGCGGCGAAGATCTTGCGTCCATTTAAATCACCGCTGTCGTCCACCGCCTGGTGTAACCGTCCCGGTCTGAATTTAGGATCTTGCCCGCTAATCACGCGAATCACGCTAAAGAATGACAGGGCAGCAGATTCATTCAGAGAAAATTTGCGTCAATTCGCGTGTTTCGCGGGCTGTCGCCTCGAATGGAGCCGAGCGAGTTGGACCAAGTAATGCCGCGGCTTGAATTGCCTCCGCCGTTTTCTCGTGAAAACGCAGGTAACCGATATTCCGACGCGGATCGTAGGTCAGTTTCATCGCCTCGACTGCTTCGCGTTTGAGTTCCGCCGTGTGTGGGAGGATTTAAGCAGCTTCGCTCCCAAGCCGTTGAGCCGCTGATAATATTTGGGGTCTTTCTCCGCTTCACGGGCTATTTCCTGTTTGATTTTCCGAACCTGCAACAACGTTTTCGATTCGCGCAATTCGATCTTTTTCACAAATCAATCACCTCCTCTGGCGTGTGTATGCGGATCAGCGGAAGGCGCATAGCCAGATTTGTCCGGTTGATTCCTTCGATCCGTCGCACGTTTGCCAGATGCTTCATGTTACGAGTTACCACATCTCGCCCATTATCGCGATGATGGCTTCCACGTCAGTGGATCTTTCACCTTTGTCACGCCGGCATGCAATTGCGCATCCCAATCACGGCTGATACACTCAGTTTATGGCAACGGACTTTCTTTCCTTCTTCGAGCGACGCCCGGATGTGTGTGGCGGCGAGTTGGTAGTCAAAGGCACACGAGTCACCGTGCGCACGGTGCTCGCGAGCTTGGCTGAAGGCGCCACCACCGATCAAATTCTCGCCGACTTTCCTACATTGACCGAAGGGTCCGTGCGCGCGGTCATCGCTTTTGCCGCGGCCTCCGCGGAAGAGGATTTGCCCATGCCCGGCGCGCCCGTGCCGGCATGAGAATCAAACTGGACGAGAACCTGCCGGAATCGCTCCTCGCCTCACTCGGCTCCTTGGGCCACGATGTGGACAATGTACAGATGGAGGAATTGAGCGGACGGCCAGATCCTGATGTGTGGCAGGCCGCCCAAGTAAGCGAGCGCTATCTGATCACGCAAGACATGGACTTTTCCAATATGAAAACGTTCGCGCCCGGTACGCACCATGGGTTGCTGTTGCTCCGGCTGCGCGCGCCTGGGCGGATCGCTCTGGCCCGTCGAGTGTTGGATGTCTTCCAATCAGAAGACGTGACATCCTGGGCACGATGTTTTGTTTTGGTTACCGACTGGAAAATCCGCGTCCACCGGCCCAAAAAATAATTGTGATCGCGCTTCGCTTGATTTACGAACTGGCGTAATGGGCGATCGCCTTTTGCGACATCAAGGGTCGAGTCCCTGCCGCCATATCGTAGGTGCGGACGCGACCTACCGGCGATGACGCGCGAAGCGGTCCCCCATTTCTTTATGATGCGGGTGTGGTGGTCGGTTGTGATGCAGAGTGCGCGCGGTTGTTTGCCATGAAATAAAGCACCGGCACGGCCATGCGGCTGATGAGCAGCGACGCGATCTCGCCCGCCATCAACGCGATGGCGAGCCCTTTGAAAATCGGGTCGGTGAGGATAACACTCGCGCCGACAACGACGGCGAGCGCGGTGAGGAACATCGGACGGAACCGGACCGCGCCGGCATCGACGACGGCTTCGGCGAGCGGCATTCCCTCAGCGAGACGTCGCTCGATGAAATCGACGAGGATGATGGAGTTGCGCACTACAATTCCCGCGCCGGCCATAAAGCCGATCATCGAGGTGGCGGAAAAGAAGGCCCCGAGGAGTCCGTGCGCGGGCAGGATGCCGACGAGCGAGAATGGGATCGCGGCCATCACCACGATCGGCGTGATGAAGTTGCGGAACCAGCCGACCATTAGCACGTAGATGAGCACGAGCACGACGGCAAAGGCGGAGCCGAGATCACGGAAGACTTCGATCGTGATTTGCCATTCGCCGTCCCATTTCAGCGCTGGCTTCGCTTCGGTGAAAGGCTGGACGGCGTTGTAGATTTGCACCGGCGTGCCGTCGCCGCCGAACTCGCGCGTGTCGAGTTTGGCAAGCGCCTTGTTCATTTTCAGGATCGCATAAACGGGACTTTCAGTAACGCCGGCCGCGTCGCCAATCACATACGTCACGGGCATCAGATTTTTGTGGTAGATGCTTTTCTCGATCGTGGTCTGCTCGACGTGCACCAGCTCCCGCAGCGGGATGAGCGGCGCGGTGCCGGTGGCGCCGGGCTCGGGCAGCGCGTTGGCGTCGCCGGATCGGACGCGCAGCGCGAGCAATTCATCGGGCGTCGTCCGCGCGGAACGCGGCAGCTCGAGCATGATGTTCACGTCCTCTTTTTCGCGCGGCAGGTGGAGGAGATCGACCGACTCGCCGCCGACGGCGATGCGCAGCGTCTGCGAAATTGTCTCGGCGCTGATGCCGTGCAGCGCCGCCTTTTCCTTATCGATTACGAAGCGCGCCTTTGGCTGGTCGGCCTCGAGATACCAATCGACGTCGACCACGCCCGGCGTGCTTTTGAAAATGTCGCGCACTTTGCGGGCGAGCGCGTGGCGATCTGGTTCGTTAGGGCCGTAAACTTCGGCGACGAGCGTTTGCAATACGGGAGGACCGGGTGGCACTTCCGCAACAGCGACCCGCGCATCGTAGCGGGCGGCGATTTCGGCGATGCGCGGGCGTACGCGTTTCGCGATGTCGTGGCTCTGTGCCCTGCGCTCGCCTTTCGGAAGAAGATTCACCTGGATATCCGCGACGTTCGCGCCCTGGCGCAGAAAATAATGCCGCACGAGTCCGTTGAAATTATACGGCGCGGCGACGCCGGCGTAGATCTGGTAATCGGTCACTTCCGGCTCCGTGCGGACGGCGGCAGCGATTTCGCGCGCCGCCTGCGCGGTGCGTTCGAGCGAGCTGCCCTCGGGCATGTTCAGGATCACCTGGAACTCGCTCTTGTTATCGAACGGGAGCATTTTCACCCTCACCCAGCCGAACGCGACAGTTGCCATCGCGAGCAACAGCAACGTCGTAATCGAGCCGAGAAAAATCCAGCGCCAGCGTGACCGTGCGATCATCGGTCCCATCAGGCGCCGATAGATCCGGGTAAAGAAATCTTCCTCGTGCGCGAAGTGGCTTTGCGTGCCGGCGGCCGCAGTGCCTTCGGTGAGTCGCGAATATTTTTTACCCCAGCGCAAGATGCGGATCGAAGCCCACGGCGTGACGATGAACGCGATCGCGAGCGACCAGCCCATCGCCGCGCTTGCGCCAATGGGAATGGGCCGCATGTATGGCCCCATCAATCCACCCACGAACGCCATCGGGCAGCACCGCGGCGATGACGGCGAAGGTGGCGAGAATCGTCGGGTTGCCGACTTCGCTCACCGCTTCGACCGCGATCGCGGCCCAGTTGCGGCCTTTGTTTTGCGGGAGATGAAAGTGGCGGACGATATTTTCCACCACCACGATCGCGTCATCGACCAGGATGCCAATCGAGAAAATGAGCGCGAAAAGCGTGATGCGATTGAGGGTGAAACCGAGAAGATAAAAAACGAGCAGAGTAAGCGCGAGTGTGGCCGGAATGGCGAGCGCGACGATGGTCGATTCGCGCCAGCCGAGCGTGAGCCAGATGAGAAGCGACACGCCAATGATTGCGAGACCCATGTGGAACAGGAGCTCGTTCGATTTCTCCGCCGCCGTTTGGCCGTAGTTGCGCGTGATCGAAACTTCTACGTCGCGTGGAATAAGTCGTCCCTTTGAGCGTCTCGATCTTGCGCAGGACCTCGTGAGTGACGGAGATCGCGTTCGCGCCCGGTCGCTTCGCGATGCTGAGTGTGACAGCGGGTTCTTCATCCGGCGCTGAGGCCCGCGCTGCGCCGTGGCCGAAGAAGGTGTAGTTCGACGGCTCTTCCGCGCCATCGACAATTTTCGCGACCTCATGCAGATAGACGGGCCGTCCGCCGAAAACGCCGACCACAACATTACCAACGTCCTCCGCGCTGGTAAGAAACGCGCCGGTTTCGATCACGAACTCCTGGTTATTAGTCGTTAGGCCGCCCGCGCGAAACTGACGGTTCGCCTGTTGCAGCATAGGCACGAGGCCTGCCGCGCTGAGATTGCGTGAGGCGAGGCGCACCGGGTCGAGCAGCACGCGCAGTTCGCGCCGCGCGCCGCCGATGATTGTCGTCTCCGCGACAAGCGGGACGGCTTTCACAGCGTCGTCCACTTCCGCCACCAGCCGGCGAAGCGTGAGATGATCGTAGCGCGCGCTGTGGAAAGTGAGCGCGAGAATCGGCACGTCATCGATGGACTTCGGCTTGATCAGCGGCGTGCCGACTCCGTGTGGAATGCGGTCGTAGTTCGAGCGCAGCTTTTCCGTCAGCCTTACGAGGCACTCGTCAGGATCCGAGCCGACCTTGAACCGCACGATGACAAGGCTCTCGCTGTCGCGCGATGTCGAGTAGATGTATTCCACGCCCGGGATTTCCCAGAGCAGTTTTTCCATCGGACGAGTGGCGCGCTCCTCGACTTCCTTTGCACTGAAGCCGGCCATGTTCACCATAACGTCGATCATCGGTACCTTGATCTGCGGCTCCTCCTCGCGCGGTAGCAAGACAATCGCGGCAACCCCGAGCAGGACCGCCGCGATCACGATTAACGGCGTGAGCTTCGAGTTGATAAAGGCCCGCGCTATACGCCCGGCGACGCCGGTCGAACGCGGATCATTCATGCTCATTGCTTTAGCGTCACAGGCTGGCCGTCGCGCAAGGATTCGGCGCCTTCGCTCACAACCCGCTCGCCAGAGCTAAGGCCGGAGAGAATTTCTGCTTCGCCGCCAGTGTGCTTGCCGGTGCGAACGATGCGAAGTTGGGCGTGCTGGTTCGCGATGACGAAGACGCACTCCATTTGTCCGCGCACCACGATCGCCGACGTCGGTATGCGGATCGATTTGCTCTCGCCTGTCTGCACCCAAACTCGACCGAACTGTCCGCTGCGCGTGCTTTCCGCCGCAGGCAGATCGAGTTTTACCAGAAAAGTGCGGCTGGCGGCGTCGGCCACGGGTGCTACTTCGACGACTATGCCCTCAATCGGCGCCGCGCCCTCGGCAACTTGCACGAGAAGTTTGGCCCCGATTTTGATGTGGCCGATGAGTGCCTCGGGCACGTCGGCCTCGAAGCGGAGCGCTCGCGGATCTTCCATTTCGATGATGGCTTTTCCGGGTGCGGCGAGATCGCCGACATCAGCCAGTTTGCGTGTGACGATTCCATCAAAAGGCGCGACGACTTTCGTGTAGCCGAGCATCGTCTCCATCTCCCGTGCCGCTCCTTCGGTGACCCGCGCCCGTGCCTGCACCGCGTCGAAATCCGCTTGCGTCGTGATTTTTTTGTCGAGCAACTCGCGACTGCGGGCGAGGTCGCGAGTCGCCTGCTCGCGCAGGGCGAGCGTCTGATCGAGCTTGGCCTGAATCTCGCGCGGATCGAGTTGTGCGAGCAGCTCCCCGGCTTTGACCATCTGTCCCGGGGCGACGAGCAGTGCCTCGATGCGTGCATTTACTTTTGCTTCGATGGCAGCGTGGAGTTTTGCCCGCACCGTTCCGACGACTTCCTCGCTCGATGGACGCGCCTTATTTTCGACCACGACAGTGCGCACGGCGACCGGCGGCAGCGATTCGGACGTGTTTTCCTTTTTGGAATGACACGCGACCAGCGCGAGAGCGGCAACGATCGTGAGGAGCGAACGCGAGAGCTGCATCGCCGCCTATTGCGGAGCACCACCGCACTCCCCTCCAGCACGGCCGATGCCCAGCTTGATGAGAATGCGCTCGAGCGGGCAGAAACCGGTGAAGGCGGTCTGAAAGAGGTTGAAACCGACGAAGGCTGCGAGAAGCAGCCAGAGATGGTTCACCCAATATCCAAGCGCCAGGCCGGAGAGCACGAGTGTCCCGGCGACGAGATAGATGATGCTTTGTCTTTTCATAACTTCGTAAACTTTGGCTCTAATCCTTTGCGATCTGGCCGGGTCGTGCTTTGCACTGATTGTGTAAAGCTCACCGTTTGTTGTCCACGCGCAATAAGCAAAGCGGTCTTCCAATGGCAAGCCGTCCCGAAATGAATTCGGCGCGAGCCGCCGATCACCCTACGAAGCGGTGTGATTAGCGACGGCTTTGGCGACGTCGAGCGTCGAGTCTTTGCCGCCCATATCGTACGTGCGCACTTTGCCTTCGGAGATCACGCGCGAGATTGCGGACTCCAGCCGTGTCGCCATTTCGTTTTCCTTGAGCCAATCGAACATTAGTTTCACTGTCAACAGCATCGCGATCGGATTGACCTTGTGTTGGCCGGCGTATTTCGGTGCGGAGCCGTGCGTCGGTTCGAACACGGCATAGTTGTCACCGAGATTTGCGCTCGGCGCGAAGCCGAGTCCGCCTACAAGTCCGGCGCACAAATCGCTGACGATGTCGCCGAACAT
>CAWBSH010000008.1:0-46849 GCA_963791385.1 uncultured Verrucomicrobiae bacterium | reverse complement strand
ATCAAATGGTCCCGCGAAAGCGGTGACGCATAGGAGTATGACCAGTCGCCTCGGCGATTGCGTAACCGAAGAGCACACGCTCCAACAAAACCAAAACCCTAACTCCGCCAAAACCTATGAACTAACAACGTCTCCTTACCGCACTTGACTCCTACATAGGGGTTAGGCCTTCGCGCGGATTGTTCGCGTTCCCGGAATTAAGCGAGTGACTTTGTGCCGGTAGCGGCCTGGACGGTAAAACTCGCGTTGAACTCGCCCGCCGCGTTGAGCGCCTCGATATCCTTCAGGAACGCACGCGCCTGCGGCTCGTCAATCAGCCCGGCCTGAAGGAACATCGGTATTTGATGGACGATAAAAGCGCGCCAAAACGGAGGTTCGTCCAGACTTGTTGTGTGGGCCAGGAAAGCACTCGTGCGGGTATGTTCTCAAGACCCGCGGCATGGAAATGCCGAGCCAGGTTGGTCTGACACGTAGATCCATACAACCGCTTTTTGGAAGATTGTGTTGAAGGCGGCAAGCGCTGCCAAGTCTGTCGCGCTGATCGCGAAGAATGGGAAGCCACTCGATGGCGCCAACCCGCCCACCGGGCGGCGTCAGTCTGGCCATCTCCCGCAGCGCGGCACTCGCAGGACCCGCGTGGATCAATACCTTGTCGCAAAACACAGCATCAAATTCCGCATCCTTACAGGGCAGCGCGCGGATGTCTCCGGTTTCATAAGTCGCGCGTGCGGGACCCTGTTGCTTGCTTCGGCTTCGGGCGGTTTCAATGAATGCCCTGGTCGGATCGATTCCGAGAATCCGCCCGCGCGGCCCGACCATGGCATGGAGGTCAGCATGAGAGGCGGCATTGCCGCATCCGGCTTCCAAGATCGAACCGCCCGACTTAACACCGAGACTTCCCATAACCACTGCCGCGCGTCTCGGAACGCGGGCAGCGTTGCCATGGTGTCAAGGACCTGACCGATACCAGCGACTGGCTCACGCGGTAGTTCATTCAATCCGCCGAAAAAATCAGATCCCCACTCTTCGGCCCCGTGATTCATCGCTGGTTGTGCCATGGCAAACTGATAGGTAACTACTACTCATAGCTATAGGAAATTGCGTTTTGTGCCTCGCCGATTTATGATGCTGCGTGGCTAAAAGCAAATTAGTTTGAGTCCCTGATATCATAGATCAAAGCTGATGACGGGCAGAAGGGTGTCAAGCAAGTTCTGCTCTTTTGTGCGCCGCCCCCCGCCGATTGCGCGACCGCTACCGTTGGACCAATTGATCGGAAGGCCGGACAGCCCCCGTTTTCTTCATCCACATCATCTGGCGACTCCTTGGGCATGTCTGCTGGCCGGCCTGGTTCTGTACTTAATGGAGCGGCCGAAGGCTGCTGGTTCGACGTAAGGTAAGTGTATAGGCGGCACTACTTGGCAAACTCCATGCTATGGAAATAATGGCGAGTGTGACAGCAATAATTAAGGCAGGCTCAGCCAATCTCGGCACCAGGAGAGGCGTGGTTTTGTAATACCGAGCGAGGTCTGTATCCGCTCGACACTGCTCTTCGCAGCGAGGAGATCACTTCCGGTGAGCTCCCGATAAAGCTTAACAGCTTCAATGAAACGGTCAGGACGAAGGACCTCCGCAATCCGATTCTTGCCAGCGTCTGAAATGTTGTTGCTCATGACGTTCGCTTGATGCCGCCTAACGAGATGGAAATAAGCCACCCAGCACTTTGAGAATCGGTGTGCACATTGATCGAAAGCTTACAACAAATTGCTGGGTTGGCCTCATCGACTAGATGACATGATTGGGATTGTCGGGTGCGGGTTTGGAACCTACACCCGGCAATATGAATAGTGTTTATCACACTGAGTTGTCCTCACCGAGGGAACCCGCTGCCAGTTTAATGGCGGCAGATGCACGATCAAGCTCGGGATTGATGTGTATCAGGATTTTACGTGGTGGTGATGCAGGAGGGCGGAGTAATCCTAACCGCCGCAGCGTTTCCACAAAGAAGCGTTGCTGCACTGGGCGGCGAAACTAGCTCGCTCCGGAGCGCAAGTTTACGCTGTCTATGAAGCGTGCGGGTTTGGTTTTTCTTTGCAACGGCAGCTGAGCGCAATGGGCATTGAGTGTTACGTGGTTTGCCCGCAAAAACTCGATGAGCAAAACCGGCGGGTAAAGACCGATGGTCTGGATGCGCGGGCACTCTGTCTGAAACTGGATCGTTTCCTGCAGGGTAACCGCCATGCATTGGCGTTGGTGCGCGTGCCCAGCGAAGAAGAGGAGCAGGCCCGGGCGTTGCATCGACAACGCGAGCAATTGGTCAAAGTGCGCAAGGTGTTGGAAGCGCAGGGGCGCAGTTTAATGGTCAATCATGGGATTTAGCCGGTGCAACAGTGGTGGAAGAAGCGCGCCTTTGCGACCTTGGTCGTGCCGCAATGGATCAAAGAGTTGTTAGGTAACAGCCAGCCTGTTGTGCTCGCGCTGCAGCAGAAGATTGACCAGTTGACGCTCAAACTGCAAAGCGCGGCGCAGTGCGAACCACCGCGCGGCCTGGGCAAAATGACTTCGGTCATTATCGACCGAGAAATCGGCGACTGGCGCCGTTTTAATAATCGCCGTCAGATCGCCAGTTACACCGGACTGTGCCCTGGCGAATACAGTAGCGGCAATAGCCGGCTGCAAAGTTGCGTGACTAAACACGGCAATCCCAGACTCAGAGCTGCCTTGGTGGAGTTAGCCTGGAGACTGGTCCGCTTCCAGCCCAATTATCGGGCCGTGTGCAAATGGAAAGATCGCTTGAAAAAAGGTCAGCTCACCACCGGGCCCAAGCGCAAAAAAGCTATCGTCGCGCTGGCCCGACAACTCGCTGTGGATCTGTGGCGAGTGCGCACCGGCCGGCTCACCCAAGAGCAATTGGGATTAGAAATTTAAACAAGGCACAGAACAAAAAGGAAAAGGAGGTTCGAGGGGAACAGTTGTTCTTTTTTAACTTGGAGCGTGCGAGGCGCTCCCGAGGTCCTAACCTGTCCCGCTCCAGTTCACGCAACGGGGGCTGGACGTCGCATTAGATTGGGCGCAGCCTCCACGCTTCCTCTTCCAGCAACTGATCGCATTGATCAAATGGTCCCGCGAAAGCGGTGACGGATAGGAGTATGACCAGTCGCCCCGGCGACTGCGTAACCGAAGAGGACACGCTCCAACAAAACCAAAACCCTAACTCCGCCAAAACCTATGAACTAACAACGCTCCTTACCGCGCTTGACTCCCCTCATAGGGGTTAGGTCTTATCATTTACGACGACGGGCGCGCTACTGTCCTTGGCGAGCAGGGCATCGACGTCAAAGACGAACCCAGGAATGAAGCCCTTATGTTTGGCGCTGCTCCACCACGCCTCGCCACGCGGCGTCTTGAGCAGGCTGCACAAGAGCGGTGCGGCAGTTAATTCGAAGGTCCCCTTGGAAAGACACCGCGCTGTGTTCTGTCCCAAATGTGGAAGGCCGCCCAAGCGTGTTCAGCCAGCATCTGCTCCAGCCTCAGCTGATCGGCTGCATCCAAGGCGCGCTCTCCGTGAAGGCCAGCAGTCATGAGTTCGGCAATATCGCGGTTTCGAGCGATGGCCTGGCGGATCACCGTCCACTGCTCCATCGTGGAATTGTGCTCGTTGCGCTGGAGTGCGCGCGTATTTTGTTTGATCTGTAAACCGACAAAGATCAAAGACACAATGACGCCAACCGAAGCAATAATTTGCGCGAGATAGGATATTTGTTCGAACGACATAGGGTTCAACGATCCGTGAGTTCGGGCCTGCCCAAGAACAGCAATACTTCCAGCGTGGAACGTAGGAGCTTCATGGGCCTAACGAGACACAAGATCAGCGACCGCGCGAGCGAGAAGTGACGTTCGCATGCTCTCCAAGCTAGGCATAAGGACGGTTCGCGGTTCGCTTCATCGCGAGGCTGTGTGAAAAGTTTTTCATGCGGCGGATGATTTTCTTGTACCCAAAGGGGCGGCCTTCTGGCAAGCTCCGTTTCCATGAATTACATCCGCGGGAGCGAACGGGAGGAATTGCTCCTTTTGCCCGAGGCGCTGGAGGATTACATCGCGCGGGAGAACCCGGTGCGTTTCATTGACGCCTTTGTCGCCCAACTCGACCTGCAAGCGGCCGGCTTCGCCCGAGCGCAGTTGCCGGAGACCGGGCGGCCGCCCTACGATCCGGGCGATCTGCTCCGGCTCTATCTCTACGGTTACTTGAACCGGGTACGTTCCAGCCGCGGCCTGGAACGGGAAGCGGGGCGCAACCTGGAACTGATCTGGCTGGTGCGCAAACTGCGGCCCGACTTCAAGACGATCGCCGATTTCCGCCGGGAGAACGGGCCCGGGATTAAAAAGGTCTGCCGTGACTTTATCCTCCTCTGCCGCAAGCTGGAGTTATTTGAGGGCGAGTTGGTGGCGATTGACTCGACCAAGATCAAGGGGCAGAACGCGAAGGGGCGCAACTACAGCGCGGCCAAGGTGCGGGTGTTACTGAAGGAAGCGGAGAAGAAAGTGAGCAGGTACCTTGCGGCGCTGGACGAGGTCGATGCGGAGGAAGCAAAGGAAGCCGGGCCGGAGCGACTCACTGCGACCGAGCTAAGAGAGAAGATCGCGCAGTTACAGCAGCGCCAGGAAGAGCTGCGCGCCCTGGCCGAGGAGGTAGAAGAGAAGGGGCAGGTCTCGCTGAGCGATCCGGACAGCCGGGCCATGAGCATGGGGCATGGCTCACAGGTGGGCTACAACGTGCAGGTCGCGGTGGAGGCCAAACATAGCTTGATCATTGCCACCGAAGTGACCCAGACGACGAGCGACCTGGGTGCCCTCGGGAGGATGGCCTTGCAGGCGCAGGAAGCCTTGGGCCGGGAGAGATTGAGCGTTGTGGCCGACAAAGGCTACTACAACGGGAAGGAGGTGCTGCTCTGTGAAGAGATCGGAGTGACTCCTTACGTGGCCAAGCCACTGACGAGCGCCAACACCGCCCGGGGCCTTTACGGGAAAGAGCGCTTTAAGTATGACCCGCAAAAGAACTCTTATATCTGTCCGGCGGGCGCGGAATTGACCTATCGCTTTAGCACGAACGAACTGGGCCGCGCCATCTCCTATTATGAGACCAAGGCCTGTGGCGGGTGTGCTTTAAAAGCGCAATGCACCCGCAACAAAGAGAACCGGCGGATCACCCGCCTGGCGGGAGAAGAAGTGCAGGAAGCGATGGCCGAGCGGGTGCGCCGCAACCCGCAGTTGATGCGCCGGCGCAAAGCGCTGATTGAACACTGTTTTGGCACGATCAAGCGCTCCTTTGGTTACGATTACTTTCTCTGCCGCGGGAAAGAGAAGGTCACGACGGAAATCAACCTGACCGTCCTCGCCTACAACCTGAAGCGGGTCTGTAACCTCCTCGGAGTGCAGAACCTGGTTGCAGCCCTTGGCTAAAAGGCCGCGCAGGCCTTTTCTTACTCTCCGGCGGGCCTTCTCCAGTCCTAAGTCAAGCCTTTCCGGCGGGTCTCGCCTGTCCTTTAGCCTTTTTTAATCGCAAAACCCCGCACCTGCCGTCACTCAGCCCCGACTCACCCCGCTACGCAAAAGCTTCGTCGAGTTATCACACGCCCTCTCGCATAGATGGCATGTAAGGGAGCGGGCGAGTTGTTAAACTCACCCGCTCTATGAAAAATACAATCGTTTATCACGAAGGGACGGCCTCACTCGAGGTCGCCGTTAACAAGATAGGACTTTGCGGCTCGGTCATCAAGATCGGTCTGGATGTGCACGCGCGGCTTTATGTCGCGGTAGCGCAATACGATCAGCTCTTACCCAAGCCGGCCCGGCGGCTCGCGCCGACCGAGTTTGTGCCTTGGGTAACCCAGCTCTTGCAGGCTGGCCACACGGTCCATGTAGTTTATGAAGCATGCGGGTTTGGCTTTGGTCTGTATCGAGAATTAAAAGCGCTCGGGGTTGAGTGTTACGTGATTGCGCCGCGCAAACTCGATGAAGGCTGCACGCGAGTAAAGACTGATCCGCGCGATGCCACTACGCTGTGTCAGCGACTGTCGCGCTACGTGGAGGGTAACACGCGGGAGCTGGCAGTGATTCGGGTGCCGAGCGAAGCGGAGGAACAAGCCCGGCATGTTTCACGGCAACGCGAACAACTGGTCCGGCATCGCCAGAAGATCGAGGCCCAGGGGCGCAGCTTGCTGATCAATCACAGTTTACTGGCGCCGGCGCACTGGTGGAAAAACCAGACTTGGTCGCGTTTAAGCAAATTGCTTCCGGCCTGGATCTGTCTTCGTCTGGAAGTTCACCGACCGGCCTTGTTGATCCTGGAGCAACAGATCAGCGCTTTGAGTGCGGAGTTGGAAGCGGCCGCTCCCGCCGATGTTCCGGCCGGCGTAGGCAAACTAACTACCGTGATGATGACTCGCGAGATTTGCTCGTGGGAGCGCTTTTCCAATCGGCGTGCCATTAGTTCGTATACCGGTCTGTGTCCGGGCGAACACAGCAGCGGCAGCAAACGGGTACCAGGCAGCGTGACCAAACACGGCAACCCGCGATTGCGGGCGGCGCTGGTCGAGTGTGCCTGGCGTATGGTGCGCTTTCAACCCAACTATCCGCCGGTGAAGAAACGCTTGAGCATCCTGGCAAAAGGTTCACGCGCGATCGGCGCCGTGCGCAAGAAAGCCATCGTAGCGGTGGCGCGCCGTCTGGCTGTCGATCTGTGGCGCCTGCACACCGGCCGCTGCAGCGCAGAGCAACTCGGATTGAAGTTTTAAAACAATTTGGTTCGAGGGGAACAGTTTGGAACGTGGCGTGTGTCCGGTGCCTAACCTGGTCCGATCGTCGCCAGTGCGGCTCGCACCGTCGCTTTAGATTGGACCGCGCCCACGTTCCGCTTCAGCCGACAGCATAAGTCACATTGCGCTGCCAAAACCAAAAGCCATGCGCGGATAGGAGTATCAGCCGCTGAAAAAACTCAGCGCGCACCTCGAAGCGGATACGTTCTCAAACACCAACCAACAATCGCCCAACTACCAACCACACCCATGTAATAAACTTTATTTATCCAAACTCACTCCTTGACACCCTTCATAGGGGTTAGGCCTTCGGCAGAACGTGCATAAAGCCTTAGACCGTTCCCGCGTCGCGTGCGACCTGGAGCGTGTCGAGGTATTGTTGGAACTTAACGGCCCGACCGGCGCGGATCGTCCAGACGTGGGCGACCTGTGCGTTGCGTTCCTCAGCTTGCCCGTGAAATCTGAAGTAATAGTGGCCGGAGCCACAACTCTCTCGCCGCCGTTGCACTCAAAGATCTCGTCCGCGTCAAAGACGAGTTTTCGAAACCCGCCGTTAAGCGTTCGAAAATGCCCGAGCGCACCTCGGCTATTCCGTGATAAGGACTGCGGTCCGCCAATGGTGAATTGTCAGCCACGATCCAAACAATGTCGTCAGCCAAATACGACATCACTGCTTCGTAGTCGCGTTCGCCTAAGTGTGCGTAGAGTGTTTCAATATCTGTAATCGTATTCATATTCGATGAGGTCTAACGAGAATTAGACTGCAACTTGCAATCTATTTCCTGCCCTTGCGAGGGGAAAGCGATAGAGCTGAATGTCATCTAACGTTAGACGGTACCGCCGGACTTTCTAGCGCGGCGAGTTGCCGCCGCCTTCTGGGCGATTGCCTCCAAGCGACCAGGCGTCTTGCGCATGGTTTCAATGGCTTTCTTCGCGGCATCCTTGGTGAGCTTTGACCATCGAGCTTTGCGCTTCTCGTCGCGCAAGCGAACGCAGAGCGTCTGTTGGAAGCAGGTCGATGTCGTGCATCCGATGGCATGTGGGGCAAAGGATGGCGAGGTTGGAAAGGCTGTTGTTGGCGCGGTTGCCATCGAGATGAGCGACCTCAAGGACCTCCCGAATACCGAAACCGCAATGAACGCAGATCGGGGCATACGCGTCAAAGGCGAGCTTGCGGTAGTTGAGAAGGCTAGTGCTCATAGAAGTAGCGCCAGATCGACTTGTCGTCTAACGAGAAAGATAAGCCACGGCAGGGTGTCGTGGAAAACACGCGGAGCTTATTTCGCCAGGGGGCCGTTGGCTTCATTCGATTGGTTTGATCAATGATCTGCATTTCGTTCACGATACAACCTTGGAGGCTTGGCTGTCTGCTGTAGCTGATTGATATACTTCGCGAACTCCTCATTGTACCAATGCGAGCGTAAACGCCACTAACCCTGAACTCCCGGATATCCGTTGATTTCGCTCATGGCCGCTTCCCACCCATGCCACAGGCGTGGATCCACATCCCCCTCCAAGTGTCCATAATAGGCCTCCTCGTAGGCTCGAAACAGCCCTTGGAGCATGACTGAGCGAAGCCTACGAGATCGGTGCCTTCGAGAGATTCGAAGTCGTGGAGACCGCGATAATACAATTCTCTTAAATCCGGATGCTCTGCGAGTTGTCGAGACAACAGAGTGAAGATTTCTGATATCGAACGCCTCGAAGCTAGTTGCGTCGCGCGAGCACTGTTGCGGACTTCCGTCGCCACATAAATCAGAGAAACGACGACGCCAATTGCGCCGACAATTTGGCCGATTGCACTAATCGCTTCCCAGTTCACGGCATGATCTAACTAGAATTAGACGGCAATTTGTCGTCTATTTCTGCCTCCATAGAGGGAAGTGTCCCTTAAAAGGCGGCAGGACGGCAAGCTCATTCATGTCTTTTATAAAATCGCCACCGTGCTCGACCGCGACCGTGAACAGGAACCCCGGTCACGAGCACGCGCCGACCGCGCCCCCGAGGCCTGAGTCTTACCAGCGCAAAACGCGGCGGCGCCTTCGGAGAGGCACCGGGTTTCAACTAGAATGTGGGCAATCGCTAGGGCATGTCGTGTCGCTTCACAGTTCCCCTTTAGCGGACTTTCCAGAGCGTGGAATACCAATGATACTGGACGCAAAGTGCAGCGGTTTTAAGCGTCGCAAAACAGCACAGCGAAAGCGACATGGAGTGCTTATCTTGAAATCGAGATAAGCTGTTTTTTAAGCCTTGCGAGCGCCTGAGTTTTCCGTTCGCCTTCGTTTTGATCGTGCGGACCTAGCGCGATTCACTGAACTTCCAGTTTATCACCGGATGAATCTCCCGCTGCAAAAGCCTCTTCCCGGCTTGAAGCATCAAGTGACCTTGGTGTATCTTTTTAGGACGAATGGCGCTTAAGGACCTCTGGAATACTTCGCGCGGGGAGTGCGAAGCTCGCACGATACAACAAATTATGTCTTGGGCGGGTTCATTGCGTGACGGCAGCACAGCCGCTACGGATTTTCGGGAATACCTCGACCTCATTCCCGCGTCCTTATTATCCCGATATTGCGATCAGTGTCTCGACTCGCCATTTCAAGACTCGGGCCTCGCGCTCCAAGACCTGATCAATCAGGTTGGCAAAAGGCTTGGCTTTGATGTCGAGTTCGGTCGGTATCGCGGGACGCAAAGTTCAATTGGATTTGATGGTATCTGGAAATTCCCATCGGGTCATTGTGTGGTGATCGAGGTGAAAACAACTTCGGCCTATCAATTAAGGCTAGAAACGATTGCCAAGTATCGGGTGAGCCTGATCGAACAAACAAAACTTTCAGAAGATCGCTCTTCGATTCTGATCGTCGTAGGGCGAGACGATACGACAGACCTCGAAGCGCAGATTCGCGGGTCTCGATACGCTTGGGATATGCGACTCATAAGCATTGATGCCCTGCTCAGGCTGCTTTCAGTCAAAGAGGACTTAGAAAATCCGAATATAGTTCGGCAGATTCAAGATATTCTTATTCCACGAGAGTTCACAAAGCTTGACGATGTGATCGAGTTCTTGTTCTCCACAGCGTCGGACCTGCGTCCAGAGGTAGAACCCGACGAAAACGCAGTCGAGAGGAATTTAGATTCGCGCAGAAGCTGAAGCGTCAGAGGCTGCCACTTTTCAGCGACGTTCTCTGGAGAAAGTGGAGAAACAGCTCAGCGTCACACTCCTGAAGCAAACAAGAAGTTCATTCTCATCTACTGACGGTGCAACTGTTGTTGTATGTAAAGCGTCCCGCGAATACGTGAAGGCGTCGCGAATTACGGGTTACTGGTTTGGCTTTTACGAATTCCAAATGGACATGATCACTAGCGTTCCAAACGGCTTCGCGGCGTTTCAATGCGGCAATCCTGACAAAGTGTTGCTCATTCCGGCGAAAGAGCTTCAGGCTTGGTCGGCACAAATGAATCGAACCGAGACGAAACGAAACGCGTACTGGCACGTTCATATCAATTCTGAGTTCTTGTTAATTCGCAAAGCGGGAGCACCTCCTGTCGAACTGCGTCGCTTTCTACTTCCGTAGTCACGGCGGCTCCGTGTTTCGCCCTTCGGACAAGTCAGCGCCGAATTGTTCGGGCTAGGTCGATCACCGTCGCGCAACTGCACCCATCAACCGCTCCCATTCGTCCAAACTCCCGCGAAACCCGAGTTCGCAAGCGGTTTGCCAGCTTAACTGCGCCGACATTGCGCGTCGCTTCCCGCTCTGGGATAGCGGTGGAATCAGATTGAGCGTGGGAAAGCGGTGATATGAGCGCCTGATGCTTTTCGATGCGTGTCCTCATATTTCTGCAATAAAAAAATCACTCCCAATTTTGGGGGCCAGCATAGGCCTTGAGTGATTGTCTCAAAGCCTCTCCAAAACGCTTCTTCTCCTCCTGAAAGTTCGGGTAGCTTGACGACGTTGGGATTCGTCTGCTTATAATCCCATAGTTCCACAGCGATTTTAATTCGGACAGATTCCTCGTAAAGAGCCTTGCAAAAGTTGCCAGCGGGGTAGCGGCCAACTCTGGGAAAGGCCTTCTCGGGATTTAGCGAAGCATATCCCAGATAGAATGAAAGATATTTCGCGGCTTGACCGCGCGGGAATCGTTCTACTGGTAGTTGGCGATGTGCCCAGGTCGATGTCATCTTCCATGCGGCTGGTAGGGTGCTGGGGTCGCTCTTGGGTTGGTATTTGTGAACGTAGTCATCGAGTTCGGACTGATGAAAGTAGACACCGGGGCAGTATAAGGTCACGTTGACTCTTCCAATAAGCCCGGCCTGATTGCCCTTGTTTTCAACAATCAGCACAATTGCATCCGTGCTGTAGTAGAATTGCTTGACCTCTAATTGAGACCCAAGCGGTGGCAACCAAGAGATGATTTGAGGGCCAACTGCAGAAATCACGCTGATGAGCGCGACCAGCAGCGAGAGAACTACAGCGCTGAAATTGAAGTGGCGCCTCCAGTCCTGATAGGACTTACAAGTCTTACAAAGCTTTGCCTTCGGATGAATCGGTTCTTGGCAACTTGAACAACAACTCAATGTCTCGGGTCTGGGTCCGGCGCCCATGGTGTGTAATCCGCGATGTTACTGAGGAACACAGCTCCGGCGCGATTAAAAAATGAACTTCACCACTCCCTGAAATCGCCCTTGTGCTCGTGCGTCTCGATCACATTGCCAGCGTCATCGTAAACGCGAATCACAGCATCATGTGAGCGGCTGCGAAACTTGCGTAGCCAATTGCGTTGCTGACTGTGTTTGGCTCGCCGTACCACAGCCGACCGAATGGCAGCGCATCGGAAATCAGATCGACGCCGCGTTTGTCTTTGCGCGGTCGGACTTCGTAAACGTGTTGTGAGCTAGTCATCACGGGGACGTGGAGCGTCCCATTCGCTCGTGCATTCCGGAAGGATGCTGCCCCGGTTTCCCCAGTTCTGCACGTGTAATGCTTGGCCTGTGTAGTCGATGATGTGCTGCGTATTGTAGGGAGGCGAATGCCAGTTGACCAGCAGCGCCTCGGTGCCGACAGGAGCTGCCTCCAGTCGCGCCCTCCTCTATCTTTCACGTAGTCGCCCGACCACAGCCGACCGACACGGATTTCCACATCGTTCTCCTCCGACAGCCAGTAGGCTTCGTGTTGCTTGAAGCGGACCCCGAACGTCTGCTCGGCGGCCATGCCGATGTAGACAAGAGCACTGGGACCAAAGACTACATGGTGACTGTAGATCTGGTACAGACCTGCATTGTCCCCACTGAGTTTGAGGACCACATCCAGCCCGACCGGGTTCTCCCATTGCACTCGCACTCTTCGCATGCGTCACCCGTCCTTCGAATTTGCCCAACGAGAAAGAGATAAGCCACGGCAGGGTCTCGTGGCAAAAATGCTGGGATTGTTTGATCAGGGCCGTTGGCGTCATCGGCTGGTAAGGCCTTGGAAGGTGTCCGAGTGCTCCATTCGATCTTCGTCGTGTCTACGTCCGGAAGCGGTGCGGAGGAGCGGCCCACATTGCTGTCTAGTCGCTCGATGATGTCCTTCCATGTTTTGCCCGTGATATATTTTGCTCGCAGCCTTTATCGGAGATGTCTTGTGGGAACGCGGAGTCATGGAAGAATTGTGCAAAATCATTCGGCATTTAGGAAGCGCAATCGTTTCGGCGCGTCACCGCTCTGCTCTCGTCCCGCAAGCCGCCTCAATCCGCGTCGCCGATATAATGAACGGTCCGCCGTGCTCCAGATGGTTTTAGGGCACGTTGTGCGCGAAATTCGGTCGAGCTGATCGCGTGTCACCGCCCACCGTTCGATGGAAGGAAATTCTGACGAGTGTGGAGCAAATCATTTGTTAGGCCATTGGCACCAAATTGGCACCGCCTCTGCTGTTTTCGGGTATGCTAGGTTTAACGTGCAGAAAGCGTTTCACTATGAAACGAAGGTTTCCAGAGGGACCAGCCTTCGTCCCAAACCACGCGCTCTACCAAGCTAAGCTACGCCCCGAATCGAGCGAAACTATTACCACGATTCGGCAGGTTACGCATCCGCGACGCTTAATCGCGTCAAACGTTGTAATCCAGATTGGTGAGGGCAATGGCGCACGCTTAGACGACGCCGAGGCGATCACGGGTTGCCGCCGTGGTGCTCCAGCAACAGTTTCTTTGTTTCATGCGCTTCACGTAGCGTCGCACGCTGATGAAGAACATGAGCACGAGCAGCGCCACCTTTGTGATCGTCGAATTGAGCCCAGAATGAAAGGGCCGGAGCTGACGTCGTTGCCGACTTCATCGTGCATAAAATGAGACTTTGGCCAAGAAAGCGCTCCATTTTGGACCAAGACCACCGCCATCGAGCAGGATTCTTGGGCATTTTTTGAACCCCAAATCGCGGCCGTCACTGTAACGGATCATGCGCCAGTGCATGTGCGGGACAACATGATTGAGAGGGATATCATATTGACGCATCAGTCTGGCTGTGAGTTGGGCCGTGCGGTCGATGGTGCTGCCAAGATTGTTGCCCCGGTTTACACACATTTCGATCCCGATGGACGACCTGTTTCCCGGGCCTTCGTAATCAGCATGCTCTCCGGTTTCGTTAGTCGGGAGGGTTTGGTAAATGGAATGATCGTCCACAGTGAAATGCCAGGTGAGAAATCCAGTGCGATTGTGACGGCCTCGGAGCCCATTGTTCATGGCGAGCGCGTGATGCAATGCGTCGGCGCTACGAGACGTATTGTCGGTGGAATGAATAGTAATAAATGTCGGACGCATCGGCCGATGCAAGGGACGTCCGCATTTCTCTGGGGGGATGATGCTCTGCGTGATCTTCAATTCGGCCGCACCGGCGGCAGCCGGGCCGACGCGTCGGGGAGCCACCGCACAGGAAGAAAAGAGAAGCTCCACCAAGACAACGGCAAGAAACCCAAATGTGCGAAGTTTCACCGTAACCATTCCTGCCGTTGCGAGGGGAAAGCGATTAAAGGCTGCACGGCGAGAATCGTGCTGAATCATTCGGCAGGTGTGAAGCGCAATAATTCGGGAGAGCTACGCCCCGAATGCAGCGTGATTTTTGCCACGAATTCTGTGCTCCACGGAAACACGCAGTCCTCAAGAATTGTATCCCAAATTCGGCGCCAGCCGTTTCTCGACTGCGGCAACTGATTCGCCTTGCCGATTCGCGTAATCCATGACTTGATCGCGCCCGATTTGCCCGACGCCGAAATATTTTGCCTGCGGATGCGAAAAATAAAGTCCGCTCACACTGGCGCCAGGATGCATCGCAAACGTTTCCGTGAGTCTGATTCCGGCGTTGTTCTCCGCATCGAGCAGATCGAACAGCGTTCGTTTCTCCGCATGATCAGGACAAGCAGGATAACCGGCAGCCGGCCGGATGCCACGATACTTTTCGCGAATCAGATCAGCGTTCGACAATTGCTCGTCGCGCCCAAACCCCCAGGCGTTGCGAGCTTGCTTATGCAAATATTCGGCGAACGCTTCAGCTAATCGGTCCGCCAGGGCTTTACTCATGATTGCGCTGTAGTCGTCGTGTTCACGTTTAAACTCTTCGGCGAGTTCATCCGCGCCATGAATTGAGACCGCGAATCCGCCGAGATGATCTGCGAGTTGAGAGTTGAGAGTTGAGAGTTGAGAGCTTGCAGGTGCGATGTAGTCCGCCAGGCAATGATTGAATTGTCCCGGCGGCTTTTGCATTTGCTGACGCAGAAAATAAAACGTGGCGAGCTCTTCAGTCCGCGTGTCATCATCGTACACATGAACGTCGTCGCCGACGGCGTTTGCCGGCCAAAACGCATAAACGCCGCGCGGCACCAGGAGATTTTTCGCTACGATTTGTTCAAGGAGTTGCTGCGCATCATCGAAAAGCTCGCGCGCCTGTTTGCCGACTTTTGGGTCGTCGAAAATCGCCGGATAACGTCCGCGCAATTCCCATGCGTGAAAGAACGGTGACCAATCGATGTATTCGATGAGATCACCGAGCGAAAAGGAACCCGACTCTTCATCCTGAGTGGAGCGCAGCGAAGTCGAAGGATCCTGTTGCGCTGCCCACAAGGCCGTTCCGGGGGAATCCTCGGCTCCGCTAGGAATGACAGCTTCCGACACTCGCACTCCGACGAACTCCGGTTTCGGTGGCACATAACTGCTCCAATCGATCGGCGTCCGATTTGCGCGCGCCTGCTCGAGCGTCAGCAGCTTTTTTCCTTCGGTTTTCGCTATGTGCTCCCGGCGCAAGCGCTCATACTCTTCGCGCGTTTTCTTATCGAAGTCCGATTTGAGTTGCTCGTTGAGGAGCGTATTCACTACGCCGACCGCGCGCGACGCGTCCAGCACGTGAACCGTGCTGGCGCGATAATGCGGCGCGATCTTCACCGCGGTGTGCGCGCGGCTGGTTGTAGCTCCGCCAATCAGCAGCGGCACACGAAATCCTTCTCGCTCCATCTCTTGCGCGACATGAACCATCTCGTCCAGCGACGGCGTAATGAGTCCGCTCAAGCCAATCGCGTCCGCGTTCTTTTCCCGCGCTGTTTCCAGGATCTTGGCCGCGGGGACCATCACCCCGAGATCGATCACGTCGTAGTTATTACATTGCAGAACCACGCCCACGATGTTTTTGCCAATGTCGTGCACGTCGCCTTTGACCGTGGCCATTACGATGCGCCCTTGCGGCTTGGCATCAGCAGTTTTTTCCGCGTCCATGAAGGGCATCAGGTACGCCACCGCTTTTTTCATCACCCGCGCGCTTTTCACCACTTGCGGCAGAAACATTTTGCCCGAGCCGAACAAGTCGCCGACCACGCTCATCCCGGCCATGAGCGGGCCCTCGATCACTTCGAGCGGCCGCTTGTATTGGCTACGCGCTTCCTCAGTATCGGCATCGATGTGATCGGTGATGCCCTTGATCAAGGCATGTTTGAGGCGCTCTTGTACAGGTTGCTTTCGCCATGTCTCGTCGGCGACCGGTGTTTTGCCTTTCGCTTTTACGCGTTCTGCAAACTCAATAAGCCGTTCGGTTGCATCGTCGCGGCGATTTAACAGCACGTCTTCGACGCGTTCCCGTAGCTCGGGTTGGATTTCTTCGTAAACTGCCAGTTGCCCGGCGTTCACGATCCCCATGTCCATGCCTGCCCGGATCGCGTGAAAAAGAAACGCGGAATGCATCGCTTCGCGCACTGTGTTATTCCCGCGAAACGAAAACGAAATATTACTGACCCCGCCGCTGACACGTGCGCCCGGCAAGTTCTGTTTGATCCAGCGCGTCGCTTCAATGAAATCGACCGCATAATTGCGATGCTCCTCAAGACCCGTCGCGATGGTTAGGACGTTAGGATCGAAAATGATGTCGTTCGCCGGAAAACGTGCCTGTTTGGTCAACAGATCGTAAGCGCGCGCACAGATGTCGATTTTGCGCTGAAAATTATCGGCCTGTCCTTGTTCGTCGAACGCCATCACGATCGTGGCCGCGCCATATCGCCTGATCAGTTGCGCGTGGCGCAGAAACTCTTCCTCCCCGTTTTTCAGGCTGATCGAGTTCACGACGGCTTTTCCCTGCAAGCACTTGAGTCCGGCCTCGATGACGCTCCACTTCGAGCTGTCGATCACGATGGGGATGCGTGTGATTTCCGGTTCGCTGCCGATCAAGTTCAGGAAGCGAATCATAGACGCTTCCGAATCGATCATTGCTTCATCCATGTTCACATCGAGCAGGTTTGCGCCCCCCTGCACCTGTTGACGCGCCACGGCCAGCGCACCTTCGAAATCGGCCGCCAGGATCAGCTTTGAAAACTTCGGCGAACCCGTGATATTGGTTCTCTCGCCAATCACGGCGAAACCAAATTCCGGCGTGATCCTTAGCGGTTCGAGTCCGGATAATTGCAGAGCGTTTGTTTCCAGCACCATTTCATTTTGGGTCGGCGTCTGACACAGACGCCCTACAGTTTAGTTCGCGCGGCGAGCAACCGCGCACAGCATTCACGACTGCGCGTATGTGTTCCGGGGTTGTACCGCAGCAACCGCCCAGCAGGTTCAGCCAGCCGTTTGCGGCCCAAACCGCAACTTTGGGCGCGAACGATTCTGGTGTCTCAGGAAATCCCGTCGGCGAAAGCGGATCGGGCAATCCAGCGTTCGGATACGCGCCCACATAAAACGGCGCGATCCGTGAAACTTCTTCGATGAACGGTTCCATCTCATCCGGACCCAGCGAGCAGTTCAAACCAAGGACGAGCGGTTGCGCGTGCGCGATTGAAATGAGGAACGCTTCCACGGTTTGCCCGCTCAAGTTTCGTCCGGATTTGTCAATCACGGTGCCCGAAATCATCAACGGCACGCTGCGTCCGGTTTTCTCCAACGCATCATTGATGGCGAACAACGCAGCCTTTCCATTGAGCGTGTCGAAGATGGTTTCCACAATGAGAAGATCGACACCGCCTTCGAGCAGCGCTTTCGCTTGGTCGAAATAAGTTTGACTAAGCTGATCGAACGATACCGCGCGAAACGCCGGATCGTTTACGTCAGGCGAAATGGAACCTGCAACAGGAAGGGGTCCCATTGACCCGCCGACAAATCGCTGCAGTCCTGTTTCATTCGAGGCTCGATCGACGGCGCGGCGCGCGATTCTGGCCGCTTCAAAATTAATTTCATGAACTAGCCCTCGAAGTTCGCGATTGTCCACCACACGCTGAAAGAATTCCTGATCTTTGCGGCCCCGCGTCGGTTCGCCTTGAAAAAGAAAATCATGTAAACCGATCGTTGTGCCGCTGAAGGTGTTGGTTTCGATGATATCGGCGCCGGCGTCGAGGTAATCGGAATGAATCTCCTCAATCACCTGCGGCTGCATTAAGTTCAGCAGCTCGAGACTCCCCTTAAGATCTTTGCCTTTCCAATCGCCGAAACGTTTCCCTCGATAATCCGCTTCAGACAATTTGTAGCGCTGAATCATCGTGCCCATGGCGCCATCGAGCACTACGATACGTTCGCGCATCAGCGATTCCAGAGAATGAAGCCTATCGGTAGCCATGACGTCCGGCAACTAAAGAGGCGTTTGACCAGCTAATCAAGTAACAAATTGACGCATCATGATACGTAGATGTGTTGAGAATGCTGCTCGTGCTCGGAACCGGAATCGAGCACTGTCGTCGTTGTTTGGTTCGGCGATCCGAATGTCGGAGAAGTAACACTGGTCGGGCAAGGCACATCTCTCCTGTGCGTGCCGTTTCTTGGCGTGCAGAGGACTGCCCGCCCTACCTGCGTCGAATGCAATCCGAGACGTTGTAGAGGCGGTTGTGTCAACCGCCTGAACTGTAGCTGAGGCGTTTCACCGAAACGCCCTACAATCTATTGAGCCGTTACGGCGCGATGCGATCAGCCAGCGTATCTGTGTGAAAATCGGTGTGATCACGCAAACGCGACCAGGGGCTGTCCCTTTTCGTTGTGTCTGCGACGCTGTTTTTTTCACCCTTTGCGAAATCGTCCCACGAATTGTACCGGGCGATGGTGAGGAACGTCCAATTGGCGCCTTCCAAGTGCTGCATCAATACGTTTCCGGCAGTCGTATCGCTTGGTGCGCTCGGTACTTCGCCGAGTATTTTTTCCAATTGTTCCCGATGACCAGGGGCAGGGCGATAATAAGAGACGGAGTAAGCCGAGCCGGTTGTCTTGGATTTCGAGTCCGCGTCAATCCCCATGGCTCGCGTGAACTCTTCCCACGAAGGACCGTTCACAAAGGTATCGGTGTGCCAGGCGCTCAGGTCGCGTTTGTCCGGAGGCACAGCCGTTCCCGCAGCTTCCACCGATGCTTTTGATCCAAGATGTGTAATTACGACATAATCCCACGCGTCGCCATCCTGATGGCGCAGGACAACAAAATGGTCGGGCATCGGGTTATGAGCATCGGGCGTTTTTAGCCAGTCGCCTAGTTGCGCTGCTTTGCCGAGCGCCGCTTTTGTAAAATGCACGTGGTACACGTCGGTACGTTTACTAACCCCGGCAGTCGGTGCAGTGCTCTTTTCACTGGCTGCGGCCTTTGGTGTGCCTTGGGCTTGAATCAATGTCACAGGCAACAGGCTCAATAATGTAACGGCGATAATGATCGTAACTGATTTCATGATAATTTTTCCTTTTCTGATTTGGATTGAACGAGAGCTCGTTCGAGATCCGTGCAGCCAGCTTGGGCGAGCAGCAGCAGAGCGGGTGCGCCTCGTTATTCGTTTGGTCTGGCGACGGTTATCGTGGCCACAGTCCTGGCTGTCAACGCTTAAACGAAACGTACGCCTAAAGTCCTATGCATATTACAACTGATGTTGTATAAGGATCGATCCGGCGAATCACTGTCACGATGGACACATGGATGCTAATATCAGGAACCAAAACAGCGCACACGCCACACGCATGACTGGTTCAGGAAAGAGCCCCGCAAAGACGCGAATCCTAACCTTGGACGAGCACACGCTGCTTCGCTTTGGGCTCAACGCTTATCTCAATTCCCAGCCAGACATGATTGTCTGTGGCGAAGCGGACAGTATACCGGACGCACGGAGTAAAATCGAGGAATGCAAGCCCCATCTGCTGCTGACCTCATTCCGGCTGGGCACCGGCGACACTCTGGAATTTCTCCAGGCGCTCAAGGCAGAAAAGCCCGAGTTGCTGATCTTGGTATACGCCGCGTTTAAGGAAAGCATTTTTGCCGAGTGGGCGCTGCGCGCAGGCGCAAATGGCTATCTGATGAAGACGGCAGAAAAGGAAGAGCTGCTGACCGCCATCCACGATGTTTTACATGGCCAGATTTATGTCAGCCGGGATTTATCCATCCCGCCGCTCCAAAAATCGCTGGGAACCTCGGCGCAAAACCGCGTTTCAGGAAATCTGCCGGTCGTCGACAACCTGTCTCACCGTGAGGTGCATATTTTTCTGTTGATCGGCTCGGGGCTGGGCACAAAGAAGATTGCCCACTCGTTGAGGCTGAGCGTGAAAACGATCGAGACGCACCGCGACAACATTAAACACAAACTTGGCCTGAATTCCGGTCGTCAGCTAGCTGAGCGCGCCATTAAATTCGTGGGAGGAAAAATTCCTGCCGCAAAGGGCGAGATCAGCAGGAATAAGAAAATGGCTCCCTTCCCGACTGCGTAATCGGGGATGCTTGAGTTTTGCTGTTGCTGGCGTGTCAATGTTTGTTTCCTGTCGCGGAAATCAATCGCCGCTCAGTATTCGGCAAAGGCTTCATCTGGGTAACAGTACAACCAGCGTTCGCCGGGTTGAGCCGAAGCAATAACCGGATGACCACTGGTGTGTGCGTGTTTACTGGCGTGCTGATTCGGTGAACTGTCACAGCACAGCGTGACGCCGCATGTCTGACATGTCCGCAGATGGACCCAATAGCCGCCGATCTTAACGCACTCTTCGCATTCGCGGCGTTGTGGTTGCGTCACCGATTCAATCGCATTCAGATGAGAGCAGCCTCGGTCGGACATGATTCGTTTACTGTTGTGCTGTTTTGTTTGCCGACGCGTTGCGGCGTGACGCCAGGCTCATGTGAATTCCGGCAACAGCCATTCCGCCTTCGCCGACGGCCGCCGCGCAGCGCTTCACGGAGCCGGAGCGGACGTCGCCGGCTGCAAAAATTCCCGGGAGACTGGTTTCGAGCGGGGCGGGGCGTCGTTTGTTTTCGCGCCACGCTGGCGCTTCCGTGACGTCTGCGCCGGTTTTGATGAAACCTTTCTCATCTCTTTCCATTTCCGGTGGCAACCACTCTGTGCATGGCCGAGCACCGATCATGGAAAATACCGCCGGCGTTTTGATCGTGCGACGCTCGCCTGTTCGTGTGTTTTCCAATTCGACTTGTTCGAGCTTTTGGTCACCGAACATTTTTCGAATCTCGGTTCGATAAAGAATTTCGATATTTGGCTGGGCCTGCACGCGGCGCGAAAGGTAGTCGGACATTTTTTTGGTGATGTCATCGCTACGGATGACGAGCAACACTTTGGCCGCGCCCTCGGAAAGAAACATCGCTGCTTGTCCAGCCGAGTTGCCGCTGCCCGCGACGATCACTGTTTCGTTTCTACAAATCTGGCCTTCGAGCGCAGTCGCTGCGTAGTAAACGCCAACTCCTTCAAAGCGTTCGCGATTCTCGGCGTTGAGTCGGCGATAGTCTGCGCCGGTCGCGATCAGGACAGTTTTTGCGCGCAGAATTGCGGGACAGCCTTCTATCTCAATGCACGCCCGGTATTCGCCGTCGGTGTTGTAATTGAGTGACAGCGCCTGTGACGGTGTGGAGAACTTCGCGCCGAAGCGGTAAGCCTGAAGTTGAGCGAGCCACGTTAGATCGCCGCCGCCAATTCCGGTCGGGTAACCAAAGAAATTTTCGATCAACGAGGAGGAGCCAGCCTGTCCGCCGGGCGCGTAACTTTCCAGAACAACTGTCTTCAGGCCTTCCGACGCGGCATACACCGCCGCACCGAGTCCGGCAGGTCCGGCGCCTACGATTGTCACGTCCGACAAAATCTCTGTTTCGTCTTGAAGCGCGAGCGGCCGAAGCAAGCCGGCAACCTGAGCGACTTCGCGCAGCGACGGACGTCGTAACGGAGTGCCGGCAGGAGTAATCAGCACCGGCAAATCGCGAGTGGTCAGGTGAAGGCGATTGCTCAAGGCCTGACCTTGTTCGCTCTCGAATTCGATCAGACGATGCGGAATGTGGTTCTTATCCAGAAAGTCGTCGAGCTGATGTCCATCTCGCGCGCCGCGCGCAGCGAGCACGCGCAATCCTGCGAATTCGCGATCGCGGCGCAGGCGACGTCGTCGCATGATCAACGCGTCCACGATTGGTTTGCTAACCCTCGGCAACTCGGCGAGCGCGCGCCGCAGTTTATCCGCTGGCACGTAAAGAATCTCCGCATCATCCGATATCACTCGCGCAGTCGCGAGTGTCGATGTCCCTTGCAACATTGCGACGTCGCCGATGAAATCGCGCGCGTGCGCAACCGCGAGTTCCTGTTCGATGTCGTCCCGCCGCTCGACAACCTGTATTACGCCGCGCAAAACAATAGTCAGACCAACGTCCCGCTGGCCGGCTTTGTACACCACATCGCCATGCTGCACGACGCGACGCTGTGCGAGTGGCTCAAGCAGCGCCAGCTGATGATCGTCTAACTTGGCAAAAGCAACGCTTTCGGTGTCGCGATAAAATTGTTCGTCGTCTTGCTCGTCAATCACAGACGCAATCTACGCGTACGTGTGGACAATCAAAACTTGACGTTTCCGCTCCATCTTTTAGCAACACGTCTCCGCCTTACGAATTCCCAACGCGGCAAATACGTCCATCGCTTTAAGTCACCCGCGTCTTTGGCTGTTTATCATTCTCCGCCGCGCATTCGCATGCGCATATCATCTGAGCTTTGACGTTCATCCAAAGTTGACGAGGGGAGCGCTTATGCGCTGCGAAGAAGTTTTGCGATTTTCTCGATGGTATTCCAGTTGCGCGTCGTCGCCGGGACACCCAAAAGCTTCTCGATCTTGCCGAGGTAACCGATCGCTTTCATATGCCGGCGATACAAGCCCAAGACAAATCTGTCTTCGATAGCAATGATCTTGAGTAGCCAGTCCGCGTTCGCGGGCAGTCCGAGAGGGAGAGAAGGCGGCGCATGAAGTCGACTAGCCAACACGTTCACGAATCGCGTGATGTCCGCGCCCGATGGTTGTTGTGAGAATAACTCCATTGATGCCAACCTGGTGATGTCGCGTGCCGGGCAGATCATGATCTCACATTTGAAGGGCAACTTTTTCGCGAACGCATTGCGCAGAACCGGTTCGCTCACATCTGCGCGAACCACGAATGTGCCGACGGCGCCGATATTGATTACGCCAAATCGGCTGAGCTGTTTCGCTAGCAGTGCCGGCCGGCAAAGATTCGTTCCGCCGACGTTCACGGCGCGAAGAAAGACGACTGAAGACATCTGTTCGAAGTGAGGCGTGATGCGTGGCTATTTACCCTCCGCGTTCACAGGCGAGGACATGCCGCCGATGATCTGCCACGTGCCGCCCGTACGAATCCATGTGTGCGTGATTCGCAATCTGTCGTTCCTGACTTCGGCGCCTTCACCATTGGCCCAGGTTGCATTAATTCGATAGTAGTCGAGCGCGACATCGCCGGTCACCTGAACGGCGAGTTGCTCGATCGAGTACGATTGGAGTTTGATACCCTTGGACGTGTTCGCAGTGATCCAGTCGGTGATGTGATCCTTGCGCACCGGCGCCGAACTGATAAATGGCCAACCGAGGAAGTTCTCGTGCCAAAGCGCGCGATACTTTTCAAGATCGTTAGCCTTCACGTATTCCCAATACGCTTTCTCCAACTGCCAGACCTTCGCTTCGTCTTTCGCTGAGTTTTGCGCAAAAGCAGTCGATGCCAGTAAGAGAAAAATGAGGATCGCTTTAAACATGCCGCGACTATACTCGTCACACTGATGAAAACGATCATTCTGGTTCCGCGTCTCGCGTTGATTCTTTTGATCCCCTTTTTGTTGGCATCGGCTGCCAGCGCCACGCCTGTCATTTTCATTGTTCGTCATGCAGAGAAGGCAACCAATGGCGGTGATGATCCCGATTTGTCTGTCGCAGGTCAAAAGCGGGCGGAGGCGCTCGCACGTGTTTTGAAGGATTCGCAGATCACGGCCGTGTTCGTTACGGAATTCAAGCGCACACAGGAAACCGCGGCGCCAACGGCGAAAGCGGCGCACGTTAACTCTACAGTGGTTCCGGCAAATGATGTTGCCGGACTGGCTGCGAAAGTTCGTGCATCGAATGGCAACGCGCTGGTGGTGGGTCACGGCAACACGATTCCCGACCTAATCAAAGCTCTTGCGATCACAACGCCGATCACCATTCCTGAGGATGATTACTCTGAAATATTTGTCGTATCGCTTCATGATCCGCCTCAGTTGCTCCGTTTGCATTATCCATTTTGATAAGCGGCGCGCCGGTATCGACAGTCGGCGATCGCGAAACCAATCGAGCTTAACCGAAGCCCGTTCGTGCAAAGAAAAATTTTCTTCTCTTAGCCCCCAATGTTCGTGGAAAATCCCGGTTTCACATTGAACGCTGATAATTCGATTAAACTTCTCATTCGCTCGCGCTGGGTTTCATTGCCAGCGGTTGCGCTGTTCCTTTTCAGCGGACCACGCGCGAACGCGGATTCGGTCGGAGATTTTTTCAAAAGAGTTGGCGAGTCCGTTTCGAAGGCTTTCCAGCCTCGACCCACGCCCAATCCAACTGAGAAGAAGACGAAGCATGCCTTGCGGCGCCCCGGTTCGCGAACTTCGAATGCTCCCGAGGCGTCGCCGACGCCAGTCGAAGAGCCCACACTCGTCGTTAAAAAGGAGAACGTTACTCCTACAGTGACTGTCATGCGGGCGTCAGCTGTCCCTGCGGAAAAAGCGAAAGGAGATATGCCGTATGGAATTCCCGTCCCGGGGCGCAAGGGCATGGTCACAAGTCCATATGTGCCAGAGGGAAGTTACATCGATGTCAGGGGATTTGCGCCAGGGTCTGCTGTCAAAGATCCATACACGGGAAAAATTTTCCTAGTGCCGTAATTCCGGATGAATTCCTCCTCGCAAAATTTCCCGCATCACCTCGGCGTGCTGCGTTAGAGCGGCCTGCCCGACCCGCGATGGAATTGAACCGAGAATTCCCGAGCTTTGTTAAACATCAATGCGCTGAGATCGGCGCTGTGACTTCGTTACGAGTACAGTTGAGACCTCGCTGTGCGTTGAGCGGTTCAGCGTCATCGGCGGCAGATATTCGGTGAGGAATGTCCGAGTCCACCAACCTCGCTCACCTGGTTTCGTGAAGCGGTACCGATAGCAATCTATGCGGATGAATTTTGGCGGCGCGTTCGGGAAAGGATTATGCGCGAACAAGCGAAGAATTCGCTTTTCACCTTCAAGCAACCTTTGGATCAGCGCAAAGATCCAAGGGTGAATCTCCGCCTGCGACATGGCAGCAAACCACATTTGCCAGTCTAGCTTCCAATGGTACGGAGAAACGATACATGGCCGCCGGTTCACGTCGCCGGGTTTGCCTTTGAATTCGTATTCGTGCCATTGAGCTGAAGCATCAGGAGATTCGGCGTCAGTGCCTTTGATCACGACTTCGAGCCGTTCGCGCGTGACCGCCCCGAATGCGCCATAGGTGTTGACCAGGTGCAACGGCTCGAAGCTCGCGTTCATCAATTGCCGGCGCGAAACCAAATTGCGCGCAGGACGCCAACTAAGCGCAAGAACGATTGCCGTGACCAAACTGACTCCGATTGCGTGCGGCAGACTCAGGTGGGGCGCCGCAGAGTGGGGGATCGAGAGCACACGCACAAGAAATCGATCGTCGAAGCACGGAATGCAGAGAACGATCGTGATGTAATTGAGCCAGGAGAGATTGCCGCTCAGGATCAGCGTGATTTGAAACAGAATGGTAATCGCGCCGGCCCAGTAGCAGAGCGGCGCCGGGGCGAAGTAGAACCAGGGCACGATGAGTTCCGTGAAATGATTGAACAACACGCCGGCTTTGTGGAACCAGCGCGGCGCGTGATGCAAATACCAACTTAGTGGATTGGGCAGCGGCTGAGTTTCGTAATGGTAGAACAAGCAGGTGAGATCGCGCCAACACGGGTCAGCCCGCACCTTGATCATGCCCGCGCCGAACATGGTGCGGAAAAGTAGCCAGACGATCAGCCACATCACGATAACAGGCGGCCGCGTTTCCGATGAGCCGAGAAAAATTGCCAGGAAACCGCTCTCCGCCAGCATAGTTTCCCAGCCGAAGCCGTAGAACGTCTGACCGACATTCACGAGCGAGAGGTAGATCATCCAGAGCAACGCCCACGTCACCACCGATACTGCGAGTCCGAAAGATTCCGAGAAGCCGGTGATCGCGAAAATCGATAAGGCAATGCCGAACCAGATCGTAGCCGTGATGAAGCGATCGGAGCAGTTGATGTAGAACAGACTCGGCGCACGACGAAACGGGACTTGACGCACAAAAAGCCGGACCGGTTGCAACCCGCGTTGTCCCAGCAGCGGGATGAACTGATTAGCTGCGATCAGAAACGCAATGAAGTAAATGCCTCCGAGCGTGCGCTGAAAGCACAGCCGGGTCAGCCAGAATTCGGTCGCGAAATGCATTCACGAACACCAACTTTAATCTAGCGCACCTGGTGTTCCTTTTCCACGAACCGTGCCGCATTTGTGCTGCATCGAAAATCTTCGCAAAAGGTGCAGCGTGGGAGCGGTCGCCGCGGCGACCTGGTTTCGGCGTCCTCGCCGAAACGAACTTTGAGTCGCTAGGAATATATCAGCAATAACCAGTTTTACTTCGGCACGTACACAGCATACCCGCGCGGAGCCGCCCACAATTCAATCCACCCCGACTCGTTAGTCCATTTTTCTTCAGGTATGCTTACATCATCGCGACCGCGCCACGCTGTTGGAATCAAATGCGTATTGTTCCATCGCGTTTGGACCCACGTGCCGTTCCAACTGCCGCGGTTATTCAGGACAAAGAGCAGTCCGCTTTGATCGCCGGCGCCTGAACGTTGCATGATGTAGAGATCGTCATCCGCGAACAAGATTTGCGTTGGGCCGGCCGCGTTTTGTTCGTGAACTTTCATCAGCGCGTCGATGCCGCTTTGATTGCCCTGCTGGCCAAGGTTCCAGTTGAAGTAATCCTGCCAGAACACGCAGGGATAGCCTTGGTGAGTAAGGATGAATGCGTACGCGAGCATCTTGTCGTTGATTATGGGGCTGTCGCGCACGACGTCATGATTCTCTACGAACGTCACCGCTTGAGCCGGACGGTCCCACGTTAAAACTCCCGGATCGGCAAGATTGCGCAGGGTGAATCCGTAGCTGTCGCACAAATCGCGCAATCGCCAGCGCAACGGAAAATCAAATGCGCCGACCGGGTTGTCCGACCACGCGTTCGCTTCATCGAGCCAATCGTCGATGGTGCGCTCGCTGTCCCAGCATTCGCCGACCGCGTAAGGCTTGAAGCTACCGCTGCCGCGCAGCGCGCGCAGTTCCTGGATCGAGCGGACCATCCAGCCGCCGTAACCCTTGACCATGTCGTAGCGGAATCCATCGAACCCCACTTCTTCCAATAGCCAGCGGGCATAATTGATGAGCTCGGTGTAAACGAACGGTGTGCGATGACACAGATCCGGCATATCTCCGAAGGTGGCACCGTCCCAAGTCTCGTATTGGCTAGGATGGAAACATTTCCAATCGCGAGGAAACTTTGCGCTTTTCGGCGTGAACTTTGTCCAGCGCGATTGCCCGTCGAGCGGATTTGTTTCCAGCGCATCCGCGCCACTGTTGTGATTGAATACGAGATCGGCATACACCTGCAATCCCTGTGCGTGCGCAGACTCGATCAGGTCGAGTAGTTCGGCTTTGGAACCGAACCACGTCGGTACGCCGCCTTTTTGATCGAACTCGCCGAGGTCATAGTAATCGTATGGATCGTAGCCCATCGATTTCCAACTGGCTGCCTTGTTTGCCGGTGGAAGCCACAAGGCAGTGAAACCAGCCCGCGCGATCGCAGGCAGTTGTGATTTAATGAATGTCCACCACTGGTGTTCACGGTTTTCCACTAGGGGACAATCCCAATAAAACGCTTGCAACATGACACCCATAAAAGATTCAACGCTTATCCCTTCGCGGAGATCCGTGGATTCGCAAACGAGATCGGCTGGTAAAATCGCAACGCCTCGATATCGCTGCCGAGTTCGCGTAACGGGTAGAGACCTTTCGCAGAGCCGGCCCCCGGATCGCGCACGAGATAATCGAAGCCGTCTTTCCCTGCGATGACGACAAAATGGGTGATGCCGCTGCCCAAACGCACGCGCACGATCACGGGATTTCCGTGCGCGATATTGGAATCGATCAGTTGATACGAAGGTAGGTCTTCATAAACGTGCCGCACTCGATCGGGCGCGAACCACGCCGCGCGGTCCCAGTAAAGCCAACCTTGATCCGTATATCCGCCCACCGAACTTAGGAACCAGTTCAACTGTTGCGGATCGACGTCGATCCCATAAAACTTGAAAACCATCGCCGCGGCCGCCACGGCGCAGCCTTCGCCGCCCAACGTGCCGTTTTCTACAATCCCGCCCAGCGGATCGTTGCGCCATTTGTCATCCGATTGCTGGAACGACGGTACTGCCAGTTCGACGCGATGAAAAAACGGGCGCCCGCCGCGCGGCGCGAGTTTTCGCTTCCAATTCCAATCAATCTGCAGCGCGACGGCTGCGACGATCAGAAGCAGAACGCTAACAACAAGTGGCCACCAGCGCTTCACACAATCGAAACTGTAGAGGCTGATGGACGGAAAATCCAAATTCAACCATGGTCTGACGATAGACGAGCACGACTCAACCCATAAAATTACGATCAAACCGATAGAAGGTTATTTTGTGATTACACCGGACGATCTCCATTGGCGTCCCTCTAACATCATGAAAATCCCCAACGCGGATTTTCTCGAGCGAGCCGGGAGCGAAAATCTTGGATAGCCGTCCGCCGTGGCGGACGGGCTACAATTCTCTTGCCAGAAGACAGACAGCCGACCACGGCCGCTTTGCTTGAAATGCCGGCGAGGAGATTCTTGCGATTAGTCGGAGAAAAAAGGAAAGACGGTTCAGTTTCGCCGCTGCATGCATGACGCTATGAATCTCCACCGGTTTCCAGCCGCTGCGGGCAAAGAAGTCCGGGCCTTCCCGGGGCGCAAACTTCAACGGCGCGCCTGCCTGATCGAGAGGCGCGCCCATCTTTTTCTCCAACATTTTCAAGAGCGCGGGCGAAGCCAGATCAATGACCCAGTGCTGAAAACTCCGGGCAACGGCAAGGTCCTGGCCAAGTGACGTGACTTCTTTTTCGTCGAGGTAAACGAGCAAACCCTCGCTGACAACGAGTGCTCGATTTGCCCGGCGAGCCAACTCCAAGAAGAGTTCACGGCGGGAGCGCACATCGGAAAGATCCAGCCGGACCCGTTCAACTTGGCAGACCGGCGTTTCGTTTCGAAGGACATCTTCCTTGTACGCCAGAATTTCCGGTAGATCGACTTCGATCCATTGCAGAGAGCCGGGGAGATTCATGCGGTAAGGCCGGGCATCGAGTCCCGCCGCGAGATTAACAACCATGTCTGTCCCCAGTTTCACCTGGCTCGAAATCACATGGTCGATAAGCGACGTGCGTGCTACGAACGGCCACGAATTCTTTTCCGCAAACGACATCGAGGCGGCGATTTGTTCTCCACGTTCTCCAGCGAGCCGCCGCGCAAACGGATCGCGAAACACGGCATCCGTTCGCTCTGTCTCCCGCGCGCGATACACCGCCACCCATCGCGCCGTGTCAGAGATGTTCCGAATTCTGGATTCGGGCTCGTTCATTTGGGCTATCAATATAAAGCGGCAGGATGATGGAGGTCGAATCCGCAACTGGAGATCGAGAACAACGAGATGGTAACTCTGGTGGGTTTGCCAATCCCGCAAATATGGCTGGTTGCGTTCACACCCGTGCCGATCTTGTGCTAGGATTTGTGCCGGACTGCAAATTGGTTAACGCTAACTGCCGATAACATTATACATCGTATGACCCGAGCGTTTGAACTTCGACTGGCCAGGCGCATGGCACGTCTCGGCACCGAGACAGCGTTTGAAGTGTTGGTCAAAGCGAAAGCGCTCGAGGCAAAGGGGCGCGACATCATTCATCTTGAAATCGGGGAGCCCGATTTCGATACGCCGCGTAATATCATCGATGCGGCTTGCGACGCGCTGCACAAGGGCTTCACGCATTACGGACCTTCGGCCGGTTTGTTCGAGTTGCGCGAGGTTATCGCGCAGCAAGTGAGCGAAACGCGCCGGGTAAACGTGGCGCCCGATGAAGTCGTCGTTGTCCCCGGCGGCAAGCCCATCATCTTTTTCTCGATTCTCGCGCTCGCGGAAGACGCCGATGAAATCATTTACCCGAATCCCGGGTTCCCGATTTACGAGTCAATGATCAATTATGTCGGCGCGAAGGCGGTGCCGATCCGGTTGCGCGAAGACTTGGATTTCCGCCTCGACATCGATGAGCTCGCCGGTCTCATCAACGATCGCACAAAGCTCATCATTCTGAACTCGCCGCAGAACCCGACCGGCGGCGTGCTGAAGAAGAAGGATATCGAGGCGGTCGCGGGCGCCATCGGCGATCGCAACATCATGGTGTTGAGCGACGAGATCTATAGCCGCCTCATTTTCGAAGGCGAACACCACTCCATCATGTCGCTCGACGGAATGAAGGAGCGCACGATTTTGCTGGACGGTTTTTCCAAGACTTACGCCATGACCGGCTGGCGCATGGGTTACGGCGTCATGCGCGTGGATCTGGCCACGCACATTTCACGATTAATGACGAACTCCAGCTCCTGCACTGCGAGCTTTTCTCAAGTCGCGGGCATTGAAGCATTGCGCGGGCCGCAGGAGTCAGTCGATCACATGCGCGACGAGTTCAAGAAGCGCCGCGACGTGATGGTCGCCGGGCTGAACAAGATCAAAGGCTTTTCCTGTCAATTGCCCCACGGCGCGTTCTATGTTTTTCCGAACATCACCGAGACCGGGTGGCCTTCGAAGAAACTCGCTGACGCGTTGCTCGACGACGCCGGCGTCGCTGCGCTCTCTGGCACCGCGTTCGGCGAATTCGGCGAAGGCTATTTGCGTTTCAGCGTCGCCAACTCGATCGAGAATATCGAGAAAGCACTCGATCGCGTCAGCGCCTGGGTGAACAAGAATCTCTAAGGAACTCAGGAATTGATCCGTACTGGAAAGTATTTCCTGCGTTCCTGGTTTCCTCAGAAATTGTTTGTGTGAACTGAACGCGACGGAGTGCTCAGAGCATACTTTCCGAAGAACAGCGCCAATAATGGCCAATATACCGCACATTGATTTTATCGGCATTGGCGCACCCAAGTGCGGGACCACCTGGCTTTCCGCCCAGCTTGAGGCCCATCCGCAAATCGGCTTCGCCCCAGACAAGGAGGTCTACTATTTCGCCGATACGATCGCACGGCGAATCGCTGGCCAGGAACTGCACTGTTTTGACCGGGGCGTCGCCTGGTATCACAAACAATTTCCTGCGCTCGCCGGAGCGATTACGTGCCGCGGAGAGTTTTGTCCTTCCTATCTCTACTCGGAGGAAGCGGCGACCAGGATCGCCGCTTACCGACGCGACATCAAACTGCTGGTCTGCCTGCGGCCGCCGGCTGAGATGATTTACTCCTGGTACTGGTACGGCCGGAACGCCGTGGTGACCTCTTTGCCTGAATCGTTTGAAGAGATGATGGAAAATCCGTTTCTCCGAGACCTGGGATGCTTCGCGCGCCATCTCAGGCCTTATCTCGACCGATTTCCTGCGAACAACATTCTGGTCGTTCAATTCGACGCGATCCGGCGCGATCCTGATCGCGTTCGCCGGGGCGTCTACGAATTCTTGGGCGTGGCCGCGGACTTCAAACCGCAGCTTGAAACAGGGAAGAACCCTGCCCGGGCTCCTCGTTTTCCCATCCTTCAATCTGGCGCCCAACGCCTCTATGCCGGTATCTCCGCAGTTCCGGGCGTGGACAAACTTCTGAAATCGCCGGCGATCGCCAAAATGCTCCAGGACGCCTATCACATGCTGAACACCAAGGCGCGCAAATATGAGCCGCTCGCGCCGGAACAGCGCCAAAAATGGGAAGCGTACTACGCTGCCGATCAGGAAGAACTCTCCCGGCTCTTGCGAACCGTTCAGGTAATCGACTGAGACTCTTCCTTCCGATCAGTTTTGTTGGTCGCCTCTGAGTTTGCGGTTCGTTTTCTGATGGCTTCGGAAATTTAGGCCATGCTGATGAAAAAGGCTGCGTGGCTGGTGCAATCGGGTGTCGGTTGAATTTGGATTCGCCGTGTGCTTTGGGCGGATGCAGATCGATTACTTGATGAAATTACGACCCCGAAATGAAACAGCTCTTGCTGTGAGATGGTTTCCAGTTTGGCCCTTGTAAATTTTGTCGTCTGCGTCGCGACGGGAGATTGACCCTGAATTGCGCGATGGCTAAGAAAGGACATGCCAATTACCGCCTTCAACAGTTTTACCGATGGCCTTCAGCCAAATCAAAGAAGCCGCGAACACTTCATCACCAACACGAATCTGGACGACGAACATCTGTGGGTTCCGTACGCGAACGGCATCTGGTTCCAACCGTGCTGCTTCAATGTCACCTCTGGAGGGTTCAGTCTCATCTTGAAAGGTCTCCCGGGCTCGATGGTGGGAACGCATTATCACGTCGGGGGCGTGCATGGCTATACGATGCGCGGCAAGTGGCGATACTTGGAGCACGATTGGATTGCGGAGCCGGGCACTTACATTTACGAGCCCGCCGGCGAAGCTCATACCTTGGTGATCACCGAAGATTCGCCAGAGCCGATGATCGCGTTTTTCGTAGTCCAAGGCGGCCTCGTTTATCTCGATAAGCCCAACAGCGGTACCTTCGCTGCGTACGAGGACGGATTCACGCTTCTCGAATTAACGCGGAAACATTATCGCGAAGCGAGTCTCGATGCGCGGAAACTCGACCTGCTCGTGCGTTAGCCGACATGACACTGCAAATGTGGGTGGACCTTGCTCAAATCGTGAGCGCGTCCGCCGTAACTCTGACACTGCTCGCGGTGATTGTAAGCATCCGGCAGAACACCAGATCGCAAAAGGCGTTGGCCGTAGATTCTCTCGCCGCCGCGATCACCTCGATCAACGTTCCGGCAATGAAGTCACACGTGCTCGGCTCTGCGTTGTCGAAGGCGACCGCAGATTGGGGTTCCGCCAGCCGGGAAGAGCGAATCATGGCGCATTATTTTCTGTTTTCCTTTTTCAAGCTGTTAGAAAATGCCTGGTATCAGCGGCAGGCAGGCATCCTCGACCAGGCGCAGTGGGTCGGATGGGAAACATTGCTTCGGAAATATTATCATGCCGAGGGAGTGCGTCGCGTGTGGGTGGCCGGGGCGCAAGGAGGCGTACTCCCCGGAATTTCAAAAGTTTCTTTCGGGAACAAAGCCGCCTGAGGAGCTTGGCAGCTTAAACGAATTGTTCGATTACGCTGAGCACAATACATGAAACACCGGCGACTAAATGCTGCGTAACCGAACGTCATCAAAACGGCAAGGGCAAGATGATGGGGTACAAAGACAACTTGTCCGATGCCGATGCAAAAGCGTTGGTTGCCTACGTCCGTTCGTTGAAAAAATTACGCCGTATTTTCAGCGCCTATTTCTCGCGCTGCTGTAGCCACGGCCCTGTGGACCGTCTGGCTGATGTAAGGGCAATGTTGGCTGGACCGGCCCACAGGCCGGTGGCTACAAATTGCGAATGCCTAAACTTTGACTGCAGGCTCAGGCACCGATGGTGGCCCAGTGACTTTCGCTTCCGGATTCTGTTTTCGACCCGCGAAAAGTCGCTCGATGACGTAAAAGGTTACTGGGATCAGGAAGATCGCGATCGCGGAGGCAGCGATCATTCCACCGATGACCGTCGAGCCGAGGACGCGGCGCGCGACGGCACCGGACCCGCTGGCAAACCAAAGCGGCAGAAGGCCGAAGATGAATGCGAATGAGGTCATCAAGATCGGCCGCAGACGCAGGCGCGCGCCCTCGAGCGCGGCATCGAGCAGCGGCTTGCCTTTTTCGTATTCATCTTTCGCAAACTCGACGATTAGAATCGCATTCTTCGCTGCCAGGCCGATTAGCATGATCAGACCAATTTGGGCGTAAATATTGTTTTGAATTCCGCGCAACCAAAGCGTCGCAAATGCGCCGAACACTGCGACCGGCGTGCCAAGTAGCACACTGAAAGGAAGGGACCAGCTTTCATAAAGCGCAGCGAGGATCAGGAACACGAAAATGAGCGACATTCCGAACACCACAGTCGGGGATACGCCCTGCTGCGCTTTCTTTTCCTGAAACGACAGGCCAAGATAGTCGTAGCCCATCTCCTTAGGCATTGTTTGGCGAAAAGTTTCCTCGAGTGCGTTCATCGCCTGGTACGAGCTATAACCAGGCGCCGCGGAACCGTTGATTTGCGCCGAACGATATTCGTTGTAACGCAACGTGAATTCCGGACCGGCGATGTTCTGGATAGTTGAAATGGCATCGAGGGGGACTGGGTCGCCGTTGGCGTTGCGCACGAAGAATTGACCAACGTTTTTTGCGTCGGTGCGATAATCGCCTTCGGCCTCTATATATACCTGCCATGTTCGCCCGAACCGATTGAAGTAGTTCACAAAAAAACCGCCCATGAATGTCTGGAGCGTCTGATAGACCTGGCCGAGATCGATCCCTTGCTTGATGACTTTGTCGCGATCGACGTTAACGAAAACCTGCGGAACGTTCGGCAGAAACGTCGGAATAAGGATGCCTAGCTCCGGCCGTTTACGCGCCGCGTCGAGAAACGTCTTCACATTTTGAGCGAGAAAGGCGACGTCTTTGCCGGCGCGATCTTCCAAAATGAATTGGAATCCGCCGGAAGTGCCCACGCCCGGAATCGCCGGCGGCGGAAACGCGAAGGCGATACCTTCGGGAAGCCCGGCGAGCTGTTTGTTAATGTTCGCCTTGATGGCGGTGTATTGTTCTTCCGGCTTGGTCCGTTCGCTCCAGGGCTTGAACGTGACGAAAAAGAAGGCGCTATAAGTATTTTGCACGAGACTGAGCAAACTGAATCCGACAACGCTGGTCGTGTACTGGACGCCCGGAATTTTGCTGAGAATTTCTTCGATCTTGCGAGACGCGGCAGCGGTTCGCTCAAGTGATGCCGCGTCCGGTAATTGCAACGCGAGAAATACGTAGCCCTGGTCTTCTTCAGGCAAAAAACCACTCGGCAATCGCGATCCAAACGCTCCCGCGCCGACGGCGAGCACTGCGAGCAGCGCGAAGCTTAGCACCGTTTTTCGAATGGCGATGCGTGACCAATTCACGTAGCCGTGGGTCGCCGCGCCGAAGACACGATTGAATCGATCGAAAAACCAGCCAACCGGACCACGCGTTTTCTTTCGCGGCCGGAGCAGCATGGCTGAAAGCGCCGGGCTCAGCGAGAGCGCGTTGAACGCGGAGAAAATGACGGAGATCGCGATGGTTAGGGCGAACTGTTGATACAAGCGCCCTGTGATGCCGGGAAGAAATGCGGTAGGAATAAACACGGCCGAAAGCACGAGTGCAACGCCGATTACCACTCCTGAGACTTCGCGCATCGCCTGAAGTGTCGCGTCACGCGGCGACATTCCTTCTTCGATGTGACGCTCAACCGCTTCGACAACGACAATCGCATCGTCAACCACAAGCCCGATGGCGAGCACAAGTCCGAAAAGCGAAAGCGTGTTGATCGAGAATCCGAACAACGGGAACACCACAAACGTGCCGAGCAACGACACCGGCACCGCGCACAATGGAATCAGCGTGGCGCGCCAGCCTTGCAAAAAAACGAATACGACAAGGACGACCAGCGCGAGCGCCTCGAACAACGTTTTAACGATGTCGTTCAATCCTTCAGTAACCGAGAGGGTTTGATCGAGCGAGACGACGAAATCCATGTCCGCTGGAAAACGTTGCTTCGCTTCCGCCATCAGCTTCCGTACGCCTTGCGCCGCTTTGACCGCGTTCGTTCCCGGCAGCTGATACACAGCGAGAATCGCCGAGGGTTGTCCGTTGAGCCTGCCTCTCAAGTTGTAAGTTTGCGCGCCGAGATCAATGCGCGCGATGTCTTTCACCCGCACAAATGAACCGTCCGGATTCGCCCTAACGACAATCTCCCCAAATTGCTCCGGCGTTTGCAGTCGTCCCTGGGCGCGCACGGTATAGGTGAATTTCTGTCCGCTTGGAATTGGTTCGCCGCCGACCTGGCCCGCGGGATTCACCGTGTTCTGTTTTTGCACTGCGGTGATGATGTCCGGCACAGTGATGCCGAGCTTCGCGAGCTGGTCCGGCTTGACCCAGAGGCGCATAGCGTATTGGCCAGCGCCGAAAATCTGCACATTGCCAATTCCAGGCACGCGTGTCAGTGGATCGAAGATATTAATGTAGCCGTAATTGGCGAGAAAGGTTCCGTCGTAGCTGCCTTTGGGCGAATATAGCGCGATGAGCATCAGTGGCGCCGTTGTCGATTTTTTAACCGTGATGCCGTAGTTATTAACATCGGCAGGCAACTGCGATTGCGCTTGCGCCACGCGGAGCTGCGTCAGGACTTGATCGATGTTCGGATCGGTCGCGACGTCGAAATTCACGATCAATCGGATGTCGCCACTGTTGGAGTTGATCGAATACATGTAATTCATGTTATCGACGCCACTCATCTGCTGCTCGATCGGTGCCGCGACCGATTGCTCGATCGTGAGCGCGTCCGCGCCGGTGTAGTGCGTTTGCACTTGAATCTCCGGCGGAGCGATTTGCGGATACTGCGCGATCGGCAAGCCGAGAATGCACACGCCGCCGATAAGCGTCATCAGAATCGCGATGACGATCGCGACGATCGGCCGCCTGACGAAAAACTCCGACATTTGTTAGGGCTTGTTTTGCTGGTCCGCTTTTGAAACCAACGCGTCGGGGGGAGGAGTCCAGTCTTTTGCGGCGACTGTCGACCCTTCGCGCGCCTTTTGAATGCCTTGAACAACGACTCGGTCGCCGGGTTTGAGTCCGTCGGTCACTTCCCACATCGCGCCGATGCGTTCGCCCATTTTCACCGGACGAATGCTGACCTTGTTGTTTTGATCGACAACTGCGACCTGATAACTGCCCTGCAACTCGTTCACCGCTTCCTGCGGAATCACCATTGCACCCTTTTTGATGTCCGCTACGAACCGCACTTTCCCAAACTGTCCGGGCCGCAAAATATTTCCTGGATTTGGAAACGTCACCTCATATCGGATCGAGCCGGTCTTGGGATCGAGATTACGATCGAGCGCATAAAATTTTCCTTTCTGCGGATAGACGCTGCCGTTACCGAGGATCAATTCGAACTGGAGGGTCTTCACATAATCGGCACGCTCAGTGGGATCGGGGTGGCGAGTAATGAAATCCGTGAAAGGTGCTTCACCCGCGGTGACAACAGCCTTGATCGGGTCAAGTTGAGAAACCGTCGTTAGCGTTCCTGTGCTGGGTCCGACAAGATCGCCTACCTGCGCAGTAGCGATGGCAGCGACGCCATCGATTGGCGAAATGACCCGTGTGTAGCCTAGATTTAGCTCGGCTTGCTGCACGGCCGCTTCGTCGGCTTCGATGTTTGCTCTGCCCGCCTGGGCGGCGGCGATGGCAGTATCGCGCTCCTGGTCGCTGATGACTGTTTTCTTAAACAAATCCAATGCGCGCTTTTCGTCTGCGTCTGCTTTTACCTGGTTGGCTTTATCTTTTGCCAGAGTTCCCTTGGCCTGAGCCAATGCGGCTTCGAACGGCCGGGAATCGATCTGAAATAGAAGGTCGCCCTTCTTTACCACGCCGCCCTCCTGGTAGTCGCGTGAAACGATGTAACCTTGAACCTGCGCGTTGATGTTGGCGTTGATAAAGCCGTCCAATGTCGCGACGCGTTCGAGCACGCGCGGCACATCCTGCGGCTTCACGGTCGTCACAAGAACTTCAGGCGGAGGCGGAGCGGTCTGTGCCGGTTTACGCGAACAAGCGACAAACAACGAGCTACAAACCAGCAGGGCGCTGACGAGGAAAATTCGCCTCATACTTTTCCTTATCGCCGCTGACGTTTAGATGTCGAGCGGGAACATGAAATTGCGCCATCTGTCTTTCGAGGGATCACCCATCTGACTTGCCTTCGCATTGAGATGGCGAAGATGCGAAGAAGAACCGGAGCTTTGCGCTGCGGAAAGCCGGACATTGTTTCCATCAAGCTCGTGTAGGCCACGGCCCTGCGGGCCGTCCAATTTGAACAGATCATGCGAGGCTGTCATTAACCGGCCACAGGTCCGCACACCGGACGGATTCGTCCTGCGGCGAACCGGTGGCTACAGCAGATCTTCAGCTCTCACTGTGCAGTGAGCCTGATGCCGTTAGGCGAGCGTAAATAACTGTTGCTTGGCCGGCACTCAAATAGTGTTATCAAACCAAATGACCAAAACCATGATTCGTTTCAAAGCGAAACTCCTCCGGCCGGCGGAGAGCGAGAAGGGCGACTCCTGGACCTTTCTCATCCTGCCAAAGAACGCCAGTGCCAAGCTCCCCTCGCGCGGGATGACGGCGATTGAAGGCACCATCAATGGTTTCCCTTTTCAAGCCGTGCTCGAGCCCGACGGCCAAAAGAGTCACTGGCTCAAAGTGGACCGGAAGCTAAGCAAATCTGCGGGCGCAGAGGCAGGCGACACTGTCACGCTCGAGATCGCGCCCGCGGCAGAGGAACCGGAACCCACGGTGCCGGCAGATCTGAGAAAAGCTCTCGCAGCCGCCGCCCCGAAGGCGAGGAAATTGTGGTCGGACATCACGCCTAATGCGCGCCGAGATTGGATCCACTGGATCACCTCCGCCAAGCAGGAAGAGACGCGCGCGCGCCGGATCAAAAATGCCTGCTCGATGCTCGCGGCCGGGAAGCGACGCCCTTGCTGCTTCGACCGCTCTGGGTTCTACAGCAAAAGCTTGAGCGCTCCTAAAGCGGCGACTTAGACGACTACTAGTCTATCTCAACGCGCCGGGCTGCTGTTGCCTGCTCGCGCTTTTTTCGCTTCGTCGATCACGCGCTGCTCGATCTCGCGCGGCATTTCTTCGTAGCGACTGAATTGCTCGGAGTGAACGCCGCGTCCGCCGGTAAGCGAGCGCAGGACACTCGCGTAGCGGTAGAGTTCCATCGCGGGAACCTCGGCGCGGACGATTTGAAATTGTCCCTCGACATCCGTGCCGAGAATTCTCCCGCGACGGCTGGAAAGATCGCCCACGACTTTGCCCATGCAATCTTCGGGAATCCGCACCTCGATCACATTGATCGGTTCGAGCAAACAGGGCCGCGCTTTCATGAACGCTTCCTTAAACGCCCAATAGCCCGCGACCTGGAATGCGATATCCTTCGAGTCCACAGGGTGCATCTTGCCGTCGTAAAAATTCGCCTCGACGTCCACGACGCGACAGCCGGCGAGAATTCCCTCCGCGCACGCGATCTCGATGCCGCGCTGGACCGACGGCACGAACACGCGGTCCACACACTGGCCTGAAAGTGATTCGCTGAACGCGATGCCGGAGTTGCGCGGCGCGGGCGCGAGCTTGAGCGCGACTTCGGCGAATTGCCCTGCGCCGCCGGTTTGCTTCTTGTGCCGATACCTGTGCTCGGCGCGGCTATGAATCGTTTCGCGATACGGCACACGCGGCTCGATCAGGTCGAAATGAACGCGGAACCGCCGCCGAAGACGCTCAGCGATCAGTTCGAGATGCAGTTCGCCCTGCGCGGAAATGATCGTCTGGTGCAACTCAGGATCGGCGTGGAAAACAAATGCCGGATCTTCGTTGTGCAACGTCGCCAGCCCCGCGGCCACTTTGTCCTCTTCACCCATCGCCTTGGGTTGCAGCGCGGCGTGAATGTTCGGGCGCGGATATTCCGGCACGGGAAGTTTCACCGGATGATTCGAGGCGCAAAGCGTGTCGCCGGTGTGCGTGTTCTTGAGTTTCACCGTCGCGCCAATGTCGCCCGCGCCGAGACGCGACACCGTCTCGCGCGTCCGGCCGTTGAGCAGAAAAATTTGCCCGATGCGTTCCGTGATGTTGCGGTTGGCGTTGAACAAATCGCCGCCGGTCGTGATTTGCCCGGAATAAATCCGGAAGAACGAAAGCTCGCCAAAGTGTTCTTCGTTCATCGTCTTGAACACTTGCAGCACCGGCTCGATGCCGCCGACTTTCACTTCCAGTTGGGCGCCGCTGCGCGCGTCTTGTGCATCGACCTTCTCGCGATCGAGCGGCGAGGACCCGTATTTCGCGATAAAGTCGAGCAGACGCCCGACGCCGACGTTCGACGTGGCTGAGGTGCAGAAAAGTGGGATGAACATCTGCGCCTGCACCGCCGCGTGAATGCCCGCGCGAAATTCCTCCTCCGACAACGAGCCTTGCTCGAAAAATTTGTTCAGCAACGTGTCGTCCGACTCCGCGATGAGTTCGATCAATTCACGATGCAGTTGTGTGACGCGGTCTTTCCATTCGCCGGTCGCCGGCTCCTCGCGAAACTTCCCGTGCCCATCGGTTTCATACGTCACCACTTCGTTGCGCAACACGTCGAGCACCTGGTTGAAGTTCGGCCCGGGATTGATCGGCACGTTGAGCGGAAAAACTTTCGGCCCGTAATGTGCGCGCGCGTCGGCCAGCACTTCGTCGAAGTGCGCGTTCTGTTTGTCCACGGCGTTGACCACGATGACCTTCGGGATGCCGCAGTCCGTCGCGCAATTCCACACCCGCTCCGTGCCCACGCCGATGCCGTGTCGCGCATGCACCACCACGAGAGCGAAGTCCGCCACATGCACCGCCGCGAGCGCTTCGCTCATGAAGTCGAGATAACCTGGCGTGTCGAGGATGTTCAGCTTCTTGCCCATCCACGTGCAATGCAGCAGCGAAGTTTGCGTGGAAATCTGGTGTTGCTTTTCGCTGACGTGATAATCCGAAACGGTGGTGCCTTGCGCGATGTTGCCCATGCGCCCGATGACGCCCGCGCACGCGAGCATCGCCTCGCTGAGCGTCGTCTTGCCGGACGACGCGTGGCCCACGATGGCAAAATTCCGAAGATCCCCTGCAGAAGGCGTGGCCATAACTCAAATCCGTTCCTGCTCTAAGCACGCCTCGAATTCGCCGCGGGCGCAAGCTGAAATCTCCGGCTCCTTCGTGCCCTTTTCGCCGCGAATTATCCAGTATGTGCTCGCTACGTACGAAGCTAATCCGGGAGAACGACTACACTTTCACCGAAGCTATCTATCAAAGCGAAGGCTATCGCATTTTCGGGGACAAAGCGGTTTTCCGGAAGTGCTAAAGCGGAGACCTGAAGGGGTCAGTCGGTGAATCTTGCAAGCGAACCTGCGAGCTGATCTAAGTTGCAAACGTTATGATCACCTCAATTCACACCTTGATTTACACCGACGACGCCGCGTAAATCGCTTCGCTCCACGCGGCTCGTCTCAGTTGCGGGGTAATCAATCAACGCCGCTCGGGGATGGCGTGTTGTTCTTCGAAGCAGGATTTCAGTTTTTCGAGATTAACGGGAACACGCGCGTGCGCGTCTCCCGGCGCGGCGCGGAGATATTGCACCGGCCATGAAACCGATTGCCGAAGTTCCTGCGCGGCGTGCAACGGCCAGTACGGCTCGCGCAGAAATTCGCGCGCCATGAGAATCGCGTCGGCTTGCCCAGTGTTGATGATGTGTTCGGCTTGCGCGGGCGAGGTGATCATGCCGACGGCGCCGGTGAGAATTTCAGCTTCCTGGCGAATGCGCTGCGCGAACGGTGTTTGATAACCGGCGCCAACGGGGATTTTCGCATGCGGCACGGTGCCGCCGGACGAGCAGTCGATCAGATCGACACCAAGTTGTTTGAGCTCGCGGGCGAGCGCGATCGATTGTTCCAAATCCCAGCCGCCTTCGACCCAATCGGTCGCTGAGATGCGCACGAACAACGGCGCGCCTTTCGGCCACGATCCGCGCACGGCCTGCACGAGCTCGCGCACCATGCGTGTGCGGTTTTCAAACGAGCCGCCGTAGTCGTCGTCGCGTTGATTGCTCAGCGGCGAAAGAAATTCGTGAATAAGATAGCCATGCGCGGCGTGGATCTCGATGACGCGAAAACCGGCGTCGCATGCGCGACGCGCCGCCGCGGCAAAGGCAGCGACGATTTCGCGAATGCCATCGCGCGTGAGCGCCTGCGGCTTCGGATAATTTTCGGTGAACGGTATCGCGCTCGGCGCCATAACGTTTTTCCAGCCGCCTTCGCTCTCCGGAACCGCACCGTCACCTTCCCACGGCCGGCGCGTGCTCGCCTTGCGACCCGCGTGCGCCAGTTGCATTCCCGCGACGCTGCCTTGCTCGTGAATGAAACGAACGATGCGCCGCAACGGCTCGACGTGATCGTCGCTCCAGATGCCGAGGTCTTGCGGACTGATGCGGCCTTCCGGCAAGACCGCCGTCGCTTCTGTCATCACCAGTCCCGCGCCACCGACCGCGCGGCTGCCGAGATGCACGAGATGCCAGTCGTTAGGCAGCCCGTCAGTGCTCGAGTATTGACACATCGGCGAGACAAAGACGCGGTTGGCAAATTCGACATCGCGAATCGTGAGCGGATCAAACAGGTGAGCCATGCGAACACTCTCGCTTAGCATATCGCGCGTGGCGACAATTTAGTCCTGCCCGCACGCTGCGGCGAGGACGAGGGCGGGAACGAATTTGACTCAGGCGCGTTCGGCTTCGGTCAGGCGTGATTTGTCATGGCCCAAATGAACAATCTCGACATCGAACCGATTAACCGAAGATCGACAATGCAACGAAGGTGTTTTTCCACGACTTCATTGTGCGGTTCGCGGTTCCAGTTCGGTGGTATCCTTCATCTGTTCCAATGTCTTGCCTTTTGTCTCACACACGGTAAGCCATACAAACGGGAGCGAGATCGCTGCCGCGATCGCGTAGAAAGCGTAAGCGCCGCTCAGACCGACGGCCTTCAGCAACGGTAAAAAACTGACGGTGACGGTGAAATTCGCCACCCAATTGGTGGCGCCAGAAATGGCAAGAGCAGCTCCCCGAATCTCGTTGGGAAACATTTCGCCTAACAACACCCACATCACCGGACCCCACGACACGGCGAAGGCAACGATGTACAGGTTTGCCGCCGCAAGTCCGGCTACAGCGGACATGTGACTCAGCGCTGGCTTGCCGTCAGGGCCTACACCGGCCGTGGCGAATACGGCTGCCATAGCACCTAGCGTCAGAGTCATCCCTACTGATCCTCCCAGTAGCAACGGTTTCCGGCCGACGCGATCAATAAGCAAGATCGCCGGGATCGTGGCGAGGATGTTCACCAAGCCGGTGAGCACGTTAATGCGCAGAGCCCACTGTTCAGTTGCACCCACTGCTTTCCACAGAATCTCGCCGAAATAAAAAATAATGTTGATACCGACGAATTGCTGGAACGCAGCCAAACCCATTCCCACCCAGAGCACCGGGGCGATACGTCTCGTGCCGGGAACAATAAGATCCGACAGCCGAGGACGACGTTCGGCCTCGAGGCTTTGTTCGACCTGCTGCACCAGGCGATCGGCATCGCCACCAATTCGCGTGAAGACCTTTCGTGCCTGCTCGTGTTTGCCAACGAAAATCAGATAGCGCGGCGACTCGGGAATCGTCATGCTGCCTAACAAGAACGCGACAGCCGGCGCTGCTTCCATCCAAAACATCCAGCGCCATGTCGGTGCCCCGAACCAAAAGATCTCACCAGCTCCGCCAGCAACCCTGGCGAGGATCGCATTGCTTAGAAATGCGCTAAACAGCCCCACTACAATGGCCATTTGCTGCAGCGAGGCCAGGCGGCCCCGCATGTGCGCTGGAGCGACTTCCGCGATGTACATCGGCGCCAATACGCTGGCCCCGCCGATGGCCACACCGGCTGTGATCCGCACCACGATGAAAAATGCGGCCGAGTTCGCGGCACCCGTCGCCACAGCGGTCACGAAAAATAGGATCGCGTTCAAGAGCATTGTCGGTCGACGCCCGAGAGAATCAGCCAGCCTGCCTGCGCCGAAAGCGCCCATGGCGCAGCCGAGCAACACTGAGGCAACAGCGAAGCCGGTCCCAGCGGCATGAGTGCCGAAGGCTTTTGCCAGGGCATCAACGGTGCCGTTAATCACGCCGCTGTCGAAGCCGAACAGAAAACCTCCAATCGCGGCCACGCAGCACAGCGCGATCACATAAACAGACTTGCGTCGTCTCGCGTCGAGGCTCGTCAGCTCAGTTCGGGTTCTCTGTGTCGCCTCGTCCATGTCAGGTCGAACACGCCACCGGCGATCACGACCCTGGCTGTCTTCATCTCATCGGTTTATGAAAGTTCCTGAAATTTCCAACTGAGCCAGCATTATTTTGGCTCGAAAGATAGTTCTTGCTACGCGTTTTAGCGACGTCCTTCGATGGCGGGATCAACCCTGACTGCCGGCATCGTCCAAATCAAGCCGAAACAGGCAAATGAGAAGGCCGCACAATATTAATACTGCGATCATTGTCATTGCTCCCATGCGTTGAGGTGAGAAGTCGTTCTGAAACGGAATGCGCCAGCTCAAGACGGAGCTTCTGCAATGCGTGACCCGATACGGTTTCGACAGCCGTTTGCCATCGTTCGCGAAATTTCATCACTTCACCGTAGCTTTCGGCGCGTAGTAATTCCCGAATGGGCAGATTCATTCGTTTGGGGTTTGTGGAATTCATAATCTCTGGACCTTTGCTCGATTGGCAGGTTGGACGGCGGTTCGTTCGGGACTACCACCTGCGGCGCGCCAAACGACTGAGCCGATTGCTCGAGTAAATGAGCGCGTTCGTTAAATTTAAGCTGATCGAAAATCATGGCCTGCGTAGCGATCAGCCAGATCGTGAAACAAACCACGAGGGTGCGAACAGGGAACGCCTGCCGAGTCGCGCCGGCTGCTGCAACAGGGCCACTTCCTGAATTGCCGATTCTGAAAACGCGATTGTGCCCTACGCGATCAAGCTCCGGTCCCTGATGAGTCTGCTCGATCGTGTCGTTTGCTGAATACGGCATTCTGACGGACTCACAGTCGCCTCGATACTGATTTGTCTTCATGGGTTAAGGTTCGCGCTCGTGGCAAAGCACGGCCATTTCGCCTTCGCTAGATTTTCCGCTGCCCCTCCGGAGGTCGTTCGCAATCCCTCGTTCGAGATATGGTGAAAATTCTGGCTGCCAGACTACAAATAGTAGAGAGCGCGTTCGCGCCTGCGCCAGTGCCGAAGTATGAGATAAGCGCCTACCATCCCGCCAAGATGCGCAAAATGTGCGATGCCTTGGTCAGTTCCGAAAACTCCGCTGAACAGTTCAAGAAGCGCGTAAAGGATAACGAACACGATCGCTGGCATCGGAATTGGTGGAATCAACAGGACAATGGTGCGGCGCGGAAAAAGCATGCCGAAGGCCAGCAGAATTCCGAAGATCGCGCCGGACGCACCGACGGTCGGGTAAACACCCGTCGGTGACATCAGTGATACGACAACCAACTGAGTCGCGCTCGAACAGAGCAGGGAAGCGAAATAGAGCGTCAGATAATGCCGCGGACCGATCGCGCGTTCGACATCAGAGCCAAACATCCAAAGCGCGTACATGTTAATGGCGAGATGAAGGAAATTCGCGTGAAGAAATCCGCACGTGATCAACTGCCACAGCCTGAACCCGACGGGACCATCGAACGGGGCCACACTAAAGTGCCCAACGGGCCAGAGTGCGAACGCGGCCAGGAGCCAAGGGCCAGAGACCGCTTCCAAGGCGAAAACAGCAACGTTTACGCCGATGAGCAATCTTGTGAGTCGCGCCATGAAAACAGCCTAAACGCATCTGCCAATTTGCACACGAAGATCACAAAGGGTCATGATGGACACAATTTTGCGAGGCTCTGGTCGCCGGAAGAATGCAAAGGTCCTGCAGCGAAAGAACGAAACAAACTCTTTGCGATTTGTGGGACTTCGCCGGTGAATCCGAAGGAGTTTCCTGCTTTCCTGCTTTCCTTAGACATTTGGCGTGATCAATGAGGCAAAAACTTCCACGCGGAATCGGAACGCTCGGGCTCGTGTTTGTTCTCTTCTTTTCTGTCTCAGGCGGTCCGTACACCACCGAGACGTTGATCCACTCAGTCGGGCCCGGGCTGGGCCTGCTCATTTTGGCGCTGGTCCCACTAGTATGGTCTGTGCCGGAAGTGCTCATTGTGGGCGAGCTCGCCAGCATGTTGCCGGAAGAGGGCGGTTATTATCGCTGGGTCGATCGTGCATTCGGGCGCTTCTGGGCTTTTCAGAATGGCTGGCTCACGTGGATGTATTCGCTTGTGGACATGGCGATCTATCCGGTGCTGTTCAATCAATATCTTCGCTACTTCGTCCCCGGATTGGACGCGCGAGCGGAATGGCTTATCTCGCTTGCGATTATTTTGGGCGCAGCATGGATCAACGTTCTCGGTCTGTGAACGTGAGTCGCACTTCAATCATAGCCGGCTGCTTTGTGATGCTCGGTTTTCTCGCATTGTCAGTCGCCGGTGCGCCGCACATCACTCACATTCCGTGGCAACCGTTCGCGTCGGAAAACGCTCGCGGCCTCGGCGGTTTGAGCGTTGGTATCTCGATTGCGCTCTGGAATTATATCGGGTGGGATAATCCGTCGACTGTGCAGGGCGAGTAAATATCTGTCGCGCACGTATCCACGCGCGCTCGCATTCGCGCTGCCGTTTGTCACGCTCGGCTACTTCATTCCATTGCTCACCACGCTCGGTGCAAGCGATTGGGCAACGTGGACTGAAGGAGGTTGGCCGCAGATCGCGGCCTCGGTGCCGGACGTGTCGGCCACTGGATTGCAATCTGGATCGGACTTGGCGGAATGGTCAGCGCGCTTGCACTCTTCAATGCGCTGCTGCTTGGCTACTCACGAATTCCATTCGTGCTCGCCGATGATGGTTTGCTGCCGAAAGCTCTGGCGAAGCTGGACGTTCACGGCACGCCGTGAACGGCTGTCATTGTGTCAGCCGTTTTCTACTCGCTTTTCGCTCTTGTCGGTTTCAGCAAACTCGTCGTTGCCGATGTGGTTTTGTATTCGCTTGCGCTTTTTCTTGAGTTCGCTGCCCTGGTTCAACTTCGCAAAACCGAACCGTCACTGCGCGGCGTCTTCCGCATTCCGCTGGGCCGCACAGGTGTGGCAGTCGTCGCTGCATTGCCAATGATGGTGTTAGCGGGGGTGTGATTGGTGTCTCATTCGCCGACGCTGAA
>CAWBSH010000007.1:0-38974 GCA_963791385.1 uncultured Verrucomicrobiae bacterium | reverse complement strand
CTAGAGAAGGCATTCGCGGCAAAATGAGAACGGCCGATTTTCAGACAGAATAAACAGAATCTTCAGAATATCCGGTCCCGTCGATATTTCCGAAGCCCGTTTGCTGCGATTTTGTTAATTCTGTCGGAAAATTCTTTGCTCTGAATGGATTCCTCCGGAGAGAGCGCCCTGGTCTTGCTCGGTGTGTTGTTCACGATCATTCTTGCCGGTCTCGACAACACGATCGTCAGCACGGTCATGCCGGTGGCGTTGCCTGAGCTTGGCAGTGCCCACCTGTACGCGTGGACATTTGCGGCTTACATGCTCGCCGCGGCGGTATCGATGCCGATCTGGGGACCGGGGTCAGATCGCTGGGGACGCCGGCGCACGTATCTCGTCGGCATTGTCGCGTTCACGGTCGGGAGCGGGCTCTGCGCCATCGCGCGCACGATGATGGAGTTCATCGGCGCTCGCGCCATCCAGGGCATCGGAGCGGGAGCCGTTGCGACGCTTCCGTTTGTTCTGCTCGGAGTTGTTTATCCGCCTAACAAACGCGGCAGGGCGCTGGGCGCGGCCAGCAGCGCGTGGGCGATCGCGAGTGTGGCCGGACCACTCCTTGGGACGCTGATCGTCACGCACGTTTCATGGCGGTGGGCTTTCCTGATCAACGTGCCGATTGCCATCGTGGCTGGGTTCCTCGTCATCGCTGGAATGCGCGAGAGCGTTGGGCATAGCGTCGGCCGATTCGATTTTGCCGGCGCGCTTCTCGCCGGCGCCGGCGGCAGTTGCCTGATGTGGGCGTTTGTCGATCTCGGTGAGGGACAAATCGGACTGATGCAGGCCGCGCTTGTTGGAGCCGGAATCATTCTGCTTGCCATCTTTGTCTGGCATGAGGGAAGAACGCCGCATCCGATTTTGCCGCTGACTTTCTTTCATCATGCCGGCTACGCGTCGTCGATTTCTTCGTCATTCCTCGCCTTCTTCAGTGGCTTCGGCCTGAGCGCTTATCTGCCGCTCGCAACCAACGCCGCTTTTCATGACAATCGCGCGTTTGTAGGCGTGGTGGTTGGCGCGTTCACCATTGGATGGAGCACGTTCGCCTTCTCTTCTGGGCGGTTAGTCCACCGAATAGGAGAACGGCTTCCGAGTGTGATTGGAATCGTTGTCCATATTTTGGGACTTCTCTTTTTCATGGTGGCATTCGAACATGGACTCGGCTGGGTCATCGCTGCGGCGCTCATCGCAGGCGCCGGACTGGGACTGCTCTCCCCCGCGCTGACTGTCGTGGTGCAGAATAGCGTCCCGGTTGCCCGCATGGGCAGCGCGACCACCAGCCAGCAATTCATCCGGCAGATCGGTGCTGCGCTCGGCGTCAGCGCGTTTGTCCTGGCCGCGACCGTAGGCGGATTTCGCCTGGGCCTGTTGTTGATGATTGCAGTGAGCGCCGGAACATTTGCATGCGTGCTCGCGCTGCCCGCGCACAGTCTCCACGATGCACACCACGTCGATGCTTTAGAATAATTGGCGCCGCAATCGCAATCAGCTGTGCAAATGAAACCAGGCGGGTTTCAGATGGGCCAGCGGCTCTTTTAGTTTCGCGAGCTCTGCGGCTGGTCCGTGGACTTCGATCCGGATCAACTCCGCCATCGCTAGCGCCTGCGCTAGCATCGCACCCACGTTTTCCAAGTGCGCCAGCAGCGCTTCGGCGTTGACGTAAGCTTCGCGGCAAAATACTTCGTCGCCGTTGATCGTGAACTCATAGAAAAGATTACCCGTTTCGTTCCGCGTCTTGGCCGCAAACTCCGGCAGGATCGCCTTCAAATACGGCATCTTATCCGAAGGCACCTTGAAGTAGGGATGCAAACTGACGAATCTCGAAAGCTGATTCATACCTTGATGGTAAACCTTTCCGGAATGCACGGCGAGGCCAGACGGCTTCGCCAGAAGCAAGTACGCTCGCCAATCCGACGAGCTTTGCGATCCTGTTCATCGCGGCGAACAAGTGCTTTTGTCATTCTGAGCGAAGCGAAGAATCTCGGATCAGTTACGGAACGACTGCCCAATCGATAGTAGGCTTTGATCCCTTGTTGACCCTTATGTCCGCTCGAAAACCAATGCTATACGTGATTCACGTATAGCATCAATTCACGCTTGTTCGGTGATTGTTGAAGACGCAATTCCCAGCTAGCCTCCGGCGAGGATGAGACATCTCTTTTTTGCTGCCACTCTCGCCGCCGCGCTCCCTTTCCCTGGCTTGCCAAGTCAATTCGAAAAGATTGCTCCCGCGGCGAAAGGGCGCGTCGGCGTCGCGGCCCAGCTCCTCGAGTCGGGCGAAACGGCGGACCTGCACGGCGACGAGCATTTCCCGATGCATAGCGTTTACAAGCTGCCGATCTCGATGGCGGTCTTGCAGCGCGTTGATCGCGGAGAGCTGAAGCTCGATCAGCAAGTGAAGGTCGAGCCGAGCGATTTCGTGCGAACGGGAATGTATAGCCCGGTGCGCGATAAATATCCTGACGGTACCGAGCTGACCATCGCGGAACTTCTCCGCTACACCATTTGCGAGAGCGATGGCAGCACCAGCGATGTGCTCATGAAACTCATCGGCGGTCCGGGCAGTGTCATGGCCTTCCTGGAGGAAATTCAGGTGCCGGACATCCAGGTTGTTAACTCTGAGAAGGAAATCGGCCGCGACTGGGAAACGCAGTATCGAAACTGGGCGACTCCCAAAGGCGCGCTCGCCCTCCTCGTGGCCTTGCAATCTCAGCGTGGCCTCTCGCGGGAGAGCCAAGCCCTGCTGCTGAAGTTGATGACCGAAGCCATCCCGGGCGCGAAACGCCTCAAAGGCGAATTGCCTGCTGGAACCGTAGTCGCACACAAGACCGGCACCGGCGGCACTCGCAACGGCATCACCTCTGCGACTAACGACATCGGCATTATCACTCTGCCCGATGGCCGACACCTGGCCGTGGCCGCATTCGTCTCCGATTCCGCCGCCGATGATGACACGCGGGATGCGATCATTGCCCGCCTGGCCAAAGCCGCCTGGGATCGCGCCCGTTAACCTGCGCGCGCCGCGTAAACTACACAGACCCATGAACGCACGGGAACGGATGATACGGATCTACGATCGCACGATGATCGGCCGTAACCAGAGAGAGTATTACGGCGACAGCGGCTTCTACAATTTCGGATACTGGGAAGCAACGACCTCTTCGCAACGCGAAGCGAGCGAAGCGCTGGTCGATCAATTACTCAACCGAATCCCACGGAAAACCGGACGCATTCTCGATGTCGCCTGCGGTGTTGGCGGATCGACCAGGCATTTGCAACAAAATTATCTGTCCGACACGATCACCGCGATTAACATCTCGGAGCGTCAAATTGCGGAAGCGCGCAAAAGAGCCCCCGATTGCCACTTTCATTGCATGGACGCGACGCGCCTCGATTTTCCTAACGCTCACTTCGACGCGGTCATTTGTGTCGAGGCGGCTTTTCATTTTGAGACGCGCGACGCCTTTCTGCGTGAAGCATTCCGCGTTCTCAAATCCGGTGGCTCGCTCGTACTCTCGGACATGATTTTCCGGCGATTCATCGAACCGATCGGACCGCCGCTTCAGGTTCCGCGAGAAAACCTTGTCCGCGATATCGCCACCTATCGAAAACGGCTGGGTGCGGCAGGTTTCGAGAAGATCGACGTGCAGGATGTAACGCCGGCGGTGATGGGCGGGTTCTGCCGGCACCTTGCGCGCTGGCCCGCCGCCGAGCGCCGAAACGGACACATGAAACTCTCCGAGAGCCTGGCCGCATCGGTCGTGTGTCGATTGGTCGCGAGCTCCTTCGGCAGCGCCATCAAGTTCTACCTATTAGTGTCGGCGCAAAAACCCGTGAGCGCCCAAGCGAATGCGAACCTTCTTCGTTAGTCCGGCAGTTCAAAGCGCCGGACTCAATTCTGTCAAGATTTGTTGACTGACCCCTATCTCATCCGTTCGCATCTCTCCTACGCACCCTGCGAGTCATGGCGAAGTGCGATCATCTCGCGAATGCCCTCGCGAGATGATCCTTGAATTGAGCGGCCACAGCTTCGAGCGATCCCAAAGGCCCGGCGCGCACGATGGCGATTGTCATCTGAAGCTCGAAGCCTTTCGGCTTGATCATGCGAATGGCGCCTCCTGCGTAGCGCCGAACGAAACGCTCCGGAAGCAGGCCCCGTCCATAGCCCGCTTTGATGAATGCGAGCTGCAAATGCATGTTGTGGATTTCGGCTGCGATCGTCGGCGGGTGGCCCGGCTTTGTCGAGAATGCCGAGAAGCGCGGCCCTCAGCGGACAGCCGGGAGGATTGAGAACCCATTGCGACGCGGACAATCGCCTGCCATGTTGGCGTCCGCGCGCCCCTCGATCGACCTTTCTCGACGATCACCATGCGATCCGTGGCGACAATGTCGACAAGGAGCGGCGGAGGCAAACCATGGGGAATCCGGCAGCAGCACGACCGCGAGATCGAGTTGTCCCGCCTGGATCTTGGCGATGAGACCCGCTATCGCTCAGAAGCTGAAGCCTGAGTTTCGGAAAGCGCTTTGTCAGCGCCTGCACCGGCTCGACCAACGCGCCATCGGCCAGGGCGTGCGCAACACCAATGCGAAACGGCCCCGAAGGCTCCGCATCCTTTGCAGCGAGAGCCTTGAGGTCGTCGACACGCTTCAGCACATCGCGGCTCTGTTCCACGATCCGGATGCCCAGCGGCGTCAGCCGCGGCGGCTTGACGGATCTGTCGAGCAGTTGGGCGCCGAGTTCGGCCTCGAGCCTCTGCATTTGGCGCGTTATGGCGGAGGGCGTGCGATGCAGGCGGCTTGCCGCGCGCGCGATCGATCCGGCTTCGGCAAATTCGACCAATGCATGAATGTCTTCGAACATGGCGGTCACCCGATGGCCCGAGGAACAGCAATAGGAAGATTCTACCGAAATCGCAATATCATAGTGATTATAATGAACTTGATGAATGTTGCGCAGGTGCCTATTATCGGCTTCGAAACACGCGGGACAGGTCAGGTTAATCCGGGTGTTAGCCGCAGTAGAGAAATATCACAACAGGGGAAGAAAGATGATCAAGACTATTATGTTGTCCGTGTGTCTCGCAGCTTCCTTACTTTCGCTCGATGCACGTGCCCAGGATACACTTACCCAGGATGATGCCGCCGAGTATACTGCCGGCCCGGTCACTGAGGTGGACTACATACAAGTCGAGTACGGGCATTTTGAGACGTACGTCGATTGGCTGAATTCGACATGGAAGCCGACCATGGAAGCCCTGAAGAAAGCCGGGCTAATCATCGATTACAAGGTCTTCGAGGCCAGCCAAAATCACCGGATCAGCCCAACATATTTTTGATGATCCACTTTTAAAAACATGGCGGCTTATGCTGGGGACATCGGCGATAAAGACACCGAGTTCGAAGATGTGACCAGGAAAGTAATCTGTAGCACCGAGTTTCAGAACAAGATAAGAGTGGAACGGAATGAATACAGAAAAGTTCTGGGCATTGAATTGATTCGCGAAATCATTTTGAAATGAAATTGTTGTACGTGTTCAAGAGCGCGCGCCAATGCTTCGCGCCCTCTCGCGGCTCATTACTATTCTCTTATGCCAAACATCCCAGGCCTGCGCAGCTGCTACGATAAAGTCGGGCGTCTGATCTATTTCGGGCGGATGCTGGATAAGATTCGCCTGCACGCCGCCGATCGGCTCCCGCCGGATTACGTGGAAAATCTCGGCGAGCACCAGTTCACGCTCGACGGGCGCTGCTGCCGTTTCCTCGGCGTCGCCTATTCGGACATAAAAAAACGCGCGCTCGCCGGCGAGCCCGACGAAGCCGTCCTGAACTGGGCCCACGCCCACGGAACCCCGCGCAGCGACGAAGAGTGCAACGTCTGGAATCGCTTCATCGCCAAGCTCGGCTGGCGCGACGAACGCAGCCACCTCCTCCCGCAACGCATCCAGGAGAGTGGCCTAACGGGTAAACCGATCGAGACCCTCATCGACCACATCGAATTCGATGAAGGCCGCGACCCGGTAGCCGATCGGGCTTGGGAAAAAATCTAAGCTCCGATCCCAACATTCGATCTCTGCCGTTCTGCCGCTCGTCACACGTCACTTGTCGCACGTCACTTTTCTTTCGGCCAGGCCGCGCGCAGCTTGTCACCGATCGACTTGTATTCCTCCGGCGCGAGCTTTCTTCTTGGGGCGGGAGTTCCAGGCGCTTTTCCTCCAAAAGAGGGGATGACGTGAAAATGCGCATGATAAACGGTTTGGCTGCTGCTAAGTCCGTTATTTTGTTGAACCCGAAAACCAGTTGCCCCCAGCCCATTCTTCTGCGCGATCGCCGCTTTTTGCACGGTCGCCAGCAGGTGACACATCTCATCCGGCTTAAGGTCCAGAAGATTTCGCGCGCCCATCCGTTTCGGGACCACCAGCACGTGGCCCGGCACGACCACCTCTTCCTCCGGCAGCGGCATGAAGACCAGCACACGATCGTCCTCGAATATCTTGGACGCGGCCGACTCCGCGCTCTTATCCTGGATCAATTGCGCAATCCCATTTGTCGGATCGTATTTGCCTTCGAGCCCGGTATCAGTCCCGGGCGGGGGGAGATCGCTGGCGGGAATTTGTTGCCCGACGAGCGGCTTGGTTTGCGTAAGCAGGAGCGTACCCAATCCGATAAACAACGCGCAAAATTTCAGATTCATGACCGAGTATGCGTTCCGCTCATCAAAATGATCAAGGGTCCAATCACACGCCTCGCTTCGACCGCTGACTGCAGACATCGGACCTCTGACTTTCTCGACCGGGTTTTCGGCAGCGACTTTGATCATCTTCCTTTGTGAGATTGCGGTTCATCCGCTCGTTTTTTTCTTTTTCATAACTAGCTTCTCGCTTCCCGGAAACGTTGCTACCCAGCTTCCGTCGTTTGTTTCTCGCATTACCGAAGTGAGAAACTTGTCCGTCCCGTCAGGTCTATAGGTCTGACGAAAATGTTTGCTCATACCATCTGGGCCGACCTTTGCTTCGCCAATCGGCGCAACGCCTTCCGAAAAGACTCCGGTTATCTCACGCACGATCGTTCCGTCCGGAGCAACGTTGAAGGTTCCTTGCTCCTGCGCTCGACCCGATTTCAGATCCATGGTGAGGAGCATATCGAGGTTCTTGTGGACACCATTCCAGACCAACATTCCTTCGAAGTGCGGATCTTCCTTGCCACCCGGCCCGATGAAACTGCCCGCATACCATATATAAGAGTGGCCCGGCCCCCACGTGAATCGTTGCACGGCAAAAGAGGGACCACCGTCCGGCGCAGTCACGTCCCAGGTTCCGATCAACACTTCGTATTGTGCATAGACTCCGCTGCTTGAATTCAAAGCCGTGGCCGACTTGCGCTCGGCCTGCCACGTTTCGGTTCGTCCTTCGGTAGTGTAATTCCCCGCGAGCGTCCCATTACTTTTCAACTCGCCTTCCAAGACAACCGACTCATGTTTTTTGAAAACCAAAGTCGCCTCGAGTTTTTGCTTGCTCCACTTTCCATTTTCAACTGTTCCCGGTCCAGTATGACCAGTCTCAACCGTGCCGGCGAGCCGTTCACCATCCGCCTGAAGATGTAAGCTCCCCGAAACGCTCTCATGTCCCGCTTGGAAATGGATAACCCAATCTCCTGTGATCGACTGTTCGGCGGTTGGCGTCGCCGGTGGCGCGTGGTGTTGACCGAAAATAACGCCTGGTAGTCCGAGCGCGGCGCACATCATCACTGCTATCTTGATTTTCATAATGAATACCTCTGTTTCATTTGTTTGCAGATCGAGGCTTACGCATGACAGAATTCAACTGCAACCGTTAGATAGCGGTTGCCCATACGATTCCGTACAAATCGATGCCGAATGTCCGAAAAGTTGAAAGGCCTGCTAAGTCGGTAAAGCGCCGGGTCGATCGCCGCGTCGGCCGAACTCGTGCCCGACTCGGGCAGGCGTTGCGCAAATTAATGGAACAACGGCCGCTCGAAAAAATCTCCGTCCAGGACGTGGTCGAGCTGGCGGGGGTAAGCCGGTCCGCCTTTTACGCCCATTATGATGACAAGGTCGACCTTCTTCTTTCCGACATGGACGAATTCCTGGAAAGAATGGCGATGCTGTTGGTTGTTCGAAGTGAACAATCAAATCGGATTGCACCGGTGCACGAGTTTTTCGCTCATGTTGGTGAGGCGGAAGAGATCCGCGGAGCTCTGGCGCGTTCAGAACGGTTGCAGGATTTTTTCGATTTGGCGGTGGAACACTTCGCACGTGGGATCGAACTTCGGCTGAGACAACTAGCTGAACGCGAAAAGACCCAACCGCAGCGCCCGCGCGATGGATCAACCGCCGTTGCGAGCTCAGATCTCCTCGCGCATGCGCTCGCGGGAGCATTCATTGGTTTTCTCAACTCCTGGCTCCGCAACGGTCGACCGCTTTCAGCGAAAGCGGTGGACACTCTGTTTCACAGATTCGCTTGGGCCGGAATAACAAGTGCTGGGGCTACGAAAGAGGCACACATTTTCTGAAAACCGAATAGCGATACCGGTTTCAGATAGTGAATTGTCGAGAGCCTGCTTGGTAAGTGATTCTGGCAACTGCCTTCAGCGAAAAGTGAGCAGGACAAGCTCGTGCCAGGCGGCCACCGCGACCAGCAATGCAAGAAAAAAGGACTGAGCCCTATTCCTGCGACAAGAATGGAGCCAGCGGGAAGCAGTGCGACATAGACGGGCAGCCCGAACGGGCGAGCGTTTGGGAGAACGCGAGTCAATGCGAAGAGCTGACCGCAATTTTCGTTACCATCCTGAAACGAGCAAAAACTTCCTAATTCTTCCTTCATCCTTTTTCCTTTCCTGGTTCGTCTCCGATTCCGCCGCCAATGATGACACGCGGGATGCGATCATTGCCCGCCTGGCCAAAGCCGCCTGGGGATCGCGCTTCATCGGCACAGTATCTGGCACCGAAAACAGAATAAAACATCAAACTATCCAACCGAGACAAGTCGCGCCGTAGCTCGTTGCGTAGACGGATCACTCGTCACTTCCGGTCGCGTTTTCCTTCTTGCTCCTTAATTCCTACTTGGTTCCTGCGATCCGCAGTCCGATAGTTTCGCTTAGCGAATTCACCGGTGTCGATAATAAGCTCTGACCGTTCTCTCACTTTGCTTTTCCCTACGAGCTTCCTTGCAATACTACCCATTCTCCTCCCAACTCGGGATGCGCGCATTCACTCGGAACGAGATGCAAAAAGTTCCGCCAGTTGCATCGCCAACGCATTCGCTCCTGGACCTTGTTTTCTTTCTCTTTAGCTTCTGCATCGTTTAAGCTTTTAAGCTCGGCAGCCAACGACGCTGGAGTTGCGAACGTCATGGAGAGATATTCCCATAGGCCCCCGTCGTTGGCATAAATGTTTACATGGCCAGCCTTCAAAATCTCGAGCACAGCAGTCGTGCAGTTATGTAGAAGTAAACGATATTCTGTTCCCTGTTCTTTCTTGACCTGTTCAATCATGCTAAGACATTCCGCTTCGTTAAGGCGGATCGCGTGTGTAACCGTCGCCATTCCCGTGTGATAATCATTCGTTGAGGGCACGCGGGCGAAAATCGTCTTTATATCGTCAGGTGTTGCCGGTCCGAAGCTGATCTTCGCAGTTGCATGGTCGCACTTGATGACCGCCCATGTGTGCCCCACGCCCTTGGTAGTCACGTTGATATCGATCTCGCCCATGCTGTTAGTCTCGATTGAGGCTCGGTGAGTTCCGCAACCGGTTTTGTTCGTCGGATTTGATTAGGACGCGTTATTACTTTTCGAGTGTAACTGTAACCTTAACGGTTCTGCTTTTGCCCATTCCCATCACGCTAAGGTTTGGGTTGTAAGATCGAATCTTGATAGCAACCGTGTCGCCACTGCCGTTAACAACGTTCTGGACCTCGACGTCGCTTCCGTTCTCGACATGAGGGCCATCGATGACTGTCCAACCCTGCACAGGAATCTGCAGTTCGCCCCAGCTCTGCGCGCCAATTTTCATTGACTGATGAACCATTTTTCGAGTGGGCATTGGCTCTCCGACTGGATAGCTCTCGAACTGCTGTTGAGTTACCGGCACTGCTGATTCGATTTTGAGCCCGTAACCCGCTATTGATTCGGAGGATGTGAACTCCCGCTTGAGCCCGGCGTCAATTTTCCAATACGTCCCGTTAGGGGCCTTTATAAAATCTTGCGCGATGGCGCTCGACATGGTTATTACAACAGTTACGTATGGAAGAAGTCGCTTCGAAAACGCATAGCGGGCATTCTGCCAGTGGAACATTTTGGCGGGCAAGCGCTTTTAAGCTCGTCATAAGCAATTCTATCATTCCTAGAAGTTCGCCCGTAACAGATTCCGAAGCTGCCAAGGCAAAACCTCGGCGCGCCTCTAACACTCAGTAATCCATCGAGATCGCACACTGTCGGCCATCGATTATTCCAAAACCGAGCCGACAAGGAAAGGAAAATATCGCACTGGCTTCATCCTGATTCGCTGGCGCGCGGTCGCCGTCTCCAGAAGTTCATGGCTGACCTCGTCGCTTGTGTGTAGGCCGTCATTGCGCAGCACTCGCGATCAAAAAATCCTTGTCAGCTCGGCGATAAATCGCTACAACCCAGCTCGTGATGCCCTTTGGCCGAACAGTTCGAATCGGGGTCATTCCGATGTTGGTTTTAATCGGCTCGTTCTCCTCGGTGGTTCGCGCGGAAAAGGAAATAAAAATTCCGGCCGGGCAGTCCGCAGACGTTTGGTGGGGCGTTAACGTATCGGGGAGCATCCATTACGTAATTCGGACGCGTGACGATTCGGACAGAGTCAAGTTTTGGTGGATCAAATGGGGTATCGGCTCCATCGAAAACGCTGGCTTACGAACTGACGTCGGCTCCTTGCAAATACCAATCTCGCTCTTCAAAGGAGTAATGGCAGCTAAGCTGCGCGCTTCATCCGACGTTGACGCTATAATTTACATTCAGGAGAACTCTGCGCCGAACACGGGCCTCACGTTTCATTGGGACTGATGATGTTACTTTACGCTATTCTTGCCACGCTTATTCGCGCCAGCATCACATCTTTCAGCAGCTTGACGGGATTTCTAGGCACATAGACACCGAATCCTAAATCCACAAATCAAACATACAAACGAATCCACAATATGAACAAATACTTCCCTCTGCTCGTTACTGCTCAGTATCCATTAGCGATATTGGCGACGTTGATGGACTTCTTGGGTGTAAGCAAAGAACTGAAGGAGACAAGGGAAGCAGTCACGAAAGCTGCTGACGCAATGGCCCTCGCTGTCCCCGGGGAACGATACCAACGTCTAATAGATGCGGTTCATAAGGGCACACCGGAGGAGCAAAAGAAGGCCAAGGAGTTTATCAAGAGCGTGTTCAAGATCGATGTCGACGCAAGTTATACGATCTCGGTTAATTTTTCTTTCGACACTAGTTCGAAAACAAAACTCCGGGCGGATATTTTTGCAGGACACTCCCCATATGCAGAAGAAGTAAAATTATACACGGCATATACTCTCAATCCTGACCCGCCTGTCTCAAGTAATGTATTAACACCCATGAGCGACGGCGAGATTTGGACAGCTATCCAAAAAATATATCAAAGAGATCTCCAAGGTCTTTACGGGAGCGGTCAGGGTTTGTCCGTGAGACCTCCCCCATCGGGATTCGTCATTCAGCCAGCAGCGAGAGTAATCGGATGCGAGAACGATGAGGGCCTGCCTCAACAGCTTGTGAACGATCTAACATCAGCGATTTGGACGCTTCGGGGTGAACGGCCTCTGCCGCTTACGCCGGGTCGCTCAATCCCATATTTTCCGTTTAGCGAATTGGATTACCTCTTTGTTCTAATAAATAAAGAGGATTTCGACAAAGTGACCGTAGGAAAATCCGGAGATAGCTTTCAGGTCAAAATCAAGGCACATGAGACCGCACACCCGGATAAGCCGCTACCGTTTGTTGACAATCGGCCGTTTGTTCTTCGGAAGGCGGATTTTCTGCTGCCGGATCACCAAGTGGAGAGCGACACGAACGGAACCTTCGTTTGGGCGGTGCGGCAGGTGACTCAATTTCAGGGAATATCGGAACAATATTTAAAAAAGCTTCAAGATTTGCGCGGGCTTACTCAAAAATATGATAAGCAATAGAGAAGTGTATTAAATAGGTTCAACGCGCGAATCAAAGCCGAGGTCAAATCACTCGAAAAGCAGTGTTCCATCTTCGCAAAGAAATCGGGGTCAAATTGCAATAAACAATAGGGGTCAGTCAACAAATCTTGACAGCCCATGATCGTGCTTGACGCGGGAAACAACTGTGTTTTTCTGCCGAAAGCGACGTGCTGGCTGCGCTAATGCTCGGGTCTGCGATTATTTGAAAGCCTTTGCTTTATGAAGCCGAGTCCCCCCTGGTCACTTCGACGTGTCAGAAGGCGAGCTGCTGTCATGTCAAGATTTGTTGACTGACCCCTATTCATTGACCTCGCTTCGTGACAAATGACAACCAATTGCGTCTTATGACTACAGCCGATGTGAAACTTAGCCGATAATCTCGGTAGAAGATCGATAATGAGTCATTTTCCGAGCGAACGAATGATCCTTATAGGCCGTGGAGCAAAAACCCGTGTGCCGATAAGCTCCCGATCTTGTGAAGAGCCAAAAGCTTGTTCTGCTTGGTCGGCAAATCCGGCGGTTGCGTGAAGAGAGGAATCTTTCGCAAGAAGAGTTCGCCGGTTTAGCCGGAATTGATCGCGCATACTACGGCGGCATCGAGCGTGGAGAGCGGAATGTCGCCACGCTAAACCTCATTAAGATTGCGCTCGCACTCGATTTAGAGGTCGGAAAATTATTTCCACCCATCTCCGCGCTACGCCGCGCGAAAGGAACCGCTAAAAATGGCTAAGCATGTAAGGAATTCCCGCGCCAGATCTGCATTGCGGAAGATGTCGATGTCGGACACTCGCGACTGGTCGACCTTTTCAAACTCGCCGATCTCGCGAAGCCGTACTACGACTGGGTAGAAGAAATATTTCAGCAGACACTCGGAAACACGCGTTCGCTTTCAGAGAATCTAATGGAAGCGAGTAAATCGGATATTCAGCGCAGCATCGGCGCTGTTTTTGCCGCGGCGTTAACACCCTCCGCAGCTGTCCCGAAGCTCTTTGACGGGATCGGACGTGAGTACGACCCAATGAAGGCGTGCTACTTTTTCTTTGCGTGGCTTTGCCGCGACGCACCGCAGCAGCGGTTGGAACCGATCGTGCGGCGACTGTTTACACGTGTGAAAGCCGGGAGCGCCACGAGAAAAGCAGAGGTCTATCGCTGCCCGTGTTCGCGAAGATAGTCACATCATACCGCGGGCTACTCGCGAATTTTGATTGGACAGCCATTCGCGAGATTATTGTCGACCGACTGGAGGGCTCTCGCAGAGCAATTAAGGGACACGAAAAAGAAACTGTAGTCAGAACCTCCTTGCTCGCTGCAATTCAGAATTACTTCGCGGACCACGAGAACTATGGAACTTACGCCAACGCGGTGGTGCGCGAATCGGAAATTACATTGGACGGTGAGACCTTCGACGCGGCCGTCGAGTTGTATTCGAAAGATGGCACGCTGCAGCGGTTGATATTAGTACCTGTTAAGACGCGAGAAACAGAAGGCGGAGGCCATTCCCATATTTTCACAAGGGACATCAACTCCGCCATCGACGCGTCTAAGCAAGGCAAGGATCATTTTGTCGTCGCCTTTATCGTGGCGCAAAATTGGTCTGAACGTGAACAGAAACACGTCCGCGAGATCTGTGATTTCGCGGTCTTTGTGCGCAAAAACCCGAATGACTTTAAGGAGTTGGCAGCAGACGACCAAGAGGCGTTGAATAACTTCGTCGCCTTGATCCTCAGCGCTCGATACAAGCGAAAACGTGGGAGTCGATTGGGGACTGATTTCGTAGGAGTAACTGACTTCGTCATAGTCAAGATGGACTCTTGTTTGATGTCGCCGTCGTTATTCTTTGTAAGATCTACTTCCCAACTACTTTCAACATGAAGTGAGTGTCGTTCGGCAAGCTGCTGCGTTGCGATCGCCAGCGGCAGTTTGAGTCGTGTTCCATTTGCACTGAACATCTGATCGCTCGCAACGATCATCGCGATCTTGCCATTGTCGCTCAGCGTCTCGCCCGATTGCGAAAACGCTGCGTCCATATCAATGAAGTATTTTATTAAACTCGGCACTTTCGCACTGTATTTTCGATCTACCAAGCCTCGCAGACACCGAAAATTCTGCCGAAGGAATAACGGGGTCATTGATTGGAAGAGCTCCAAAGGAGTATTACGCATCCATCCTGATTTCGACGAGCCGATCATTTGCTTTTCGACCTCGTCGTGTCCATCAAACCCAAGGGCATGATACGCAATTACATCGTTACCGACATAGTCGATCACAGTCCATATACGGGGGACTTGTAATTAACGTCAACACGGGCGAAAGAGATTCGAAAATTGTCTGATATCTTGTGTCTCGAGACGAGCCTCGGCTGGCCGCGCACATCGCATCATCGTGGTACAGATGATTCATCAACCGGCTTCGAGGTCTCGAATCTTTTGAAGATGTGCGCCCAGATTCCTGTAAGAATTTTCGTCACGCTGTATTTCGTCGCCATACTTTTCGCATTCGTCCGCGATCGCTAAATCGCAAGCTTCGCAACATCCGATGACAAGCTCGCATCTACTTCATGTTTCAAGCGCCGCAATCACGCGAAAGGTTCTCGATTTTGGTAAATCGGCTTTAACTTGACGCGGAATCACAGGAAGCTTATCGTCATCTACTTTGAGCAATTCTCCCGTTACTCTTGTTCCACTTGGCATATGATCGCCACATGCTCCAGTTGCTCAACTTCGTTACCGGATAGACCAAGCGCTTTATGCTTTTCCCTCGATATTAGCGTAAACAGAGGATTGATACGAAAGAACACGACGACGAACCGAACAATAATGCTTCAAATTCAAGAGTTCCCACGCCACCGAAAGGATCAAAGAACTGTCGCATCCCCTTTGGCGCTTATGTTTGCAAGTGCGCGGACCCTCACGGAAAAGAGCGCCGCGCCGGCCCGAACGGCTCTGCGATGCATCAAACATTTTGGAGCGCATCAGATTCATCAATGAAATTTTCTATCCATTTGTAGCCAACACTTACGCTTTGGCGAGAATGGGCGGATTCGAAATTTGACGCCAAATGGTGCACGGCACCGCTGTAAATCCTGTCTACGTCCCGCGGCTGCTGCGCCAGCCGCACCGCGTGATCGGAGCATTCGATGAACGCATGGTCAGTTACAATTCGAACGAGCCATGGCGTGCTAACATTTGGAATTGAGAAAACACGGACGCTCGGACCAAAGCTCTCTCCAAATCGTTTGCGAACAGGCGCAACACTGCGGACGCGAACACCGCATTGGCGCAAGACGCCCGGCAGCTCGTCTTTGCTGCAAAACAGAAATAAATCCCGAAAATAGGTGAGCCGGGCTTTGAGCGCACCGATACCGCCAGCAAAATCTTCGACAAGTAGAGCCTGATAACGCCCGGGATACGGCATCCGTAACAGAACATCTTGGATACGCTGTTCTGCGGTCGACTGATGCCGCACCGCCTGCTCAAGCGGTTGGAAAAGAAAAAGAAATCGGCGAGATTTAGGACCTCGTCTGTGTCGCAGCCAATGAGCGCCTCAAGTTCTCCGCGAGCGAGCGGCAATTCCGTATCATTGGCAAGGTCATGCTTTAGTTTGCAGATTAAAGACGGCATAGATTTGCTGACATTAAATATGCCGATAAATCTCGGTTCCGTCACCAACGAACTCGGGCGGCGTTTCCTGCGCGCCAAATTACGTCACTATCTCCGCGTAAAAGGCTTCGCCTCACGCGGCTCTAATCATGATATCCCGACGACCCAGTTACGTGCGCGAGAGAGCAATCACCGCGTAAAAAGCTTGGCTTCACGCGGTTTCGTTGACCGCTCGGTTCCAACCACGTGAGCGAACGCTTTTACGTGGTTCAATCGTTATATACGCGCGAGCGCGAGGACCGGGTCGAGTTTCGCGGCACGACGCGCGGGCCGCGTAAAAGGCTTCGCCTCACGCGGCTCCGGATCACGACGCCCCGACGCTCGCCGGCTGATTATTTGCCGAGGTGATTGGTCGAATGGATGAACGCGGCCACGTCATCGTGTATTGCCTTGAGCGATTCCTGGTGGGCGTACACCATGTGGCCCGACTGATAGTAGCGATAGTCGATGTGGTCCTGGAGCCGCTCCGGGATTTGGAGGTGGTGCATCTCGTACCAGCCCTCGTAATATGGTGTGGCCAGGTCGAAGTAACCGCCCGTTAAAAGAATTCTGAGGTCCGGATTGTATTTCATGGCAGTGGCCAAATCCGGCATGGTGTTGGTCGACTGCGGCAACGGCCGCTCCGCTCCCGGCGGCTGATGCTGGAAATTCCAAGTCTTCCATAACGGGATCTCAGGCCGATAGGTTTTGTCCTGACCGTAGTGCAAAGACTTCCTCACGTAGTCATTGAAAGCGGAGACATAGGCCGAGCTGATGGCCGCGGCTTGCGGATCGTAGTCGGCCTTCTTGCTCAGCGGGTCCATGGTCGGGCCTGAGAAGCGCGTGTCGAGCCGGCCGGTGGTGGTGTCGGTGTCCTCCTCGAGGTTCTTTGCAAACTCGCCGCCGTCGATGCGCAAGTTGGCCTTGAGAATATAGCTAACGGGAAGCCCGGTGTAGCCGTGCAGTTTTTCGGCAATCGCCTGGCGTTCGGCTTTCGGCAGAGTCGCTCCTTCCGCCAGCGCCCGCGCATAGTCGTGCGTGGCAAACTCTTCCACTTCTTTGACGAAAGGTTCGAGCCCGGCGGGAGAATTCGGTCCGGGCAATTTATGATGGTACCACGCGCTGGCGGCGTAGGTCGGCAATGCCACAATGTAGGGCAGGTCAATTCCGGGATTGCCTTCCGGGTCATCCACGCTCAAGTCGAAGTTCAAGATCTGCGAAAGCATGATCACGCCGTTCAGGTCGACGTTGTATTCCTGTGCCAGCAGGTTCACGAGCACGGCGGAGCGCGGTGTTCCGTAGCTTTCACCGAAAATGTACCTGGGCGAGTTCCACCGCCCATACTTGCTGAGATACGCCACGATGAATTCCGCGAACGCGTGCGCGTCCGCGTCCACGCCGTAAAATTCTTTTTCTTTATTTTTACCAGCGATGCGGCTGAAGCCGGTGCCGGGCGCGTCCACGAACACCAGGTCGCTCGCGTCCAGCAGGCTGTAGTCGTTATTAACAACTTGATAGGGCGCCGCGGCGGTATGCGTGTCGTCGGCGGTGATTACCCGCTTAGGTCCAAAGGCGCCCATATGCAGCCAGACTGTTGAAGAGCCAGGTCCGCCGTTGAACAGGAACGTGACGGGCCGTTTGTCCGGTTCCACATTCTTTTTGTTATAGGCCACGTAGAACATCGAAGCTTCGGCCGTCGGATTCTTATGCTCGTTAGGCTCCTGTTCGCTCTGTTCGCTTTCTTCGCTCTTCTTGCTTTGCTTATCCCCAGTCAAGGCCGCGTCGTCCCAGCCTTTGGGATGTACGACGAGCGTGCCGGCCACGGCTTGATATTCGATTGGGCTGCCTCCGAGAGTCACGCTGCCGGTGCTGGTGATGGATTCAGGCTTAAAGTTGGGCGTTGCAGTAGGCGTAGGTTTGTCCTTCGACTCAGCTTCGGAACCCTTGTCGGAAGCCGCTTCGACTTGAACGGCGACTGCTGCAGTTCCAAGGAAGAGGCTGAACGCGAGGCGAAGCAAGGATTTCCAGAGAGCAATTTGCATTTTAAATTCTGGCTGGGAACAGAGTTTGGAGCAAATGCTGTTTTCAGCTCGACCCGCGTAAAAGGCTTCGCCTCACGCGGCTGTGACGGTAGAAACACAGCGGATGTTTTATGTCTACCTGTTGCCGCGTAAAAGGCTTCGCCTCACGCGGCTGTCATTGGTTTATCTCACCACGGTCGGTTGTCCATACTCATCTCAGCCAATGAATCTTCTTCAGCTCCTTCTCGACAACTTTGAATTCTCGATCCCCGGTCACTAGCCCGGCGTTGCGCGTCTTAGCCAAAGCTGCGGCGAATGCATCCGCGAGGCTGATCGGGTGAGCTGCTTTAAGTCGCGCCGCGACGTTGGCGAGGTCGCGAGTCACAGGATGAAAATTGATCGGGAGAGCGATCAGGCGTTCCGCTACTGCGTCCCATCCCGGCAAACCATTTCTACGAGTAACGATGTACTGCACTTCGGCGTAATTGACTTCCGTCATGTGCAATGGTTCACGCTCGTTGGCCGCTTTATGGAGCAAGGCTTCGACCTTGTCCGCGCCGGTTTCGTCCCGAAAATAGGCAATAAGCGCGAAGCTATCGAGGACGTAGCCGGCCATAGCGCGCTTCTTCCAGAGCCTTTTCTTCTTTCTTGTATTCAGCCCACCATTGCCGGAGGGGTTTTTCACCCGGCTTCTTTTTGAGAAGGCCGCGCGCCCCACTAATGGCCGCGGCCGTGAGCGGCTTGAGGACGATATGGTCGTCTTGCTTGTAAACGACGGCTCGCGTGCCTTCGTTGATCTCAAAATCCTTTCGCAGCCAGCTTGGGATCACGATCTGCCCCTTCACCGTGAATGACACGGTGTCAGTTTTCTGTGTTGAACTCATCGTCAACAATACTACTAAATGCTCGCAAGTAAGTCAACGGATTCATTGTAGGAACAATTCGGAGCGATAACCAGAATCGTCCATAAGTGGTACTTCAGTTTGATTGCGTAAAAGGCTTCGCCTCACGCGGTCCCATCGTTTTATCCTGACGGAGTGTTCGTGTACGTCTTGCCGCGTAAAAGGCTTCGCCTCACGCGGTCTTGGCGGTTTACCCTAACGGGTTGTGATCATCAATCTTATCGACGGGACCTACGAACTGTTTCGCCACTTTTACGGGTTGCGCCGGTTTACCAAAGGCAAAGACCGTCCCTACGGGGCGGTCGCTGGCGTGCTGCAGACCGTTCTTCAGATGCTGGAGAGCGACGCCACGTATCTCGGCGTCGCCACCGACCACGTGATCGAGTCGTTTCGCAATCGGCTTTGGGCGGACTACAAGACCGGCGCCGGCATCGAGCCCGCGTTGCTCGCGCAATTCCATCCGCTCGAGGAGGCGCTCGCGGCGATGGGCGTTGTCGTGTGGCCGATGATCGAGCTCGAAGCCGATGATGCGCTCGCTTCGGCCGCGCATCTCGCGGCGAAGGATAAGAAGGTCCAGAAAGTCGCCATCTGGACGCCCGATAAAGATCTGGCGCAATGCGTGCGAGGTACGCGCGTGGTGCAGATCGACGGCCGCCGCAAAACGATTCGCGATGCTGCTGGGATACGCGAAAAGTTCGGCGTCAGCCCACAGCTCATTCCGGACCTGCTCGCGCTCGTTGGCGATGCAGCCGACGGCTACCCCGGCATCCCGGGGATCGGCGCCAGGACCGCTGCCCAGCTTTTGAATCGCTACGGTCCGATCGAAAACTTTCCGTCAAACGTTCTCGGCGAACAGCGCGATCTCGCATTGCTCTTCAAGAAACTCGCGACGCTGCGCACGGATGCGCCGCTCTTCAAGAAAGTCGAGACGCTGCGCTGGCGCGGTGCGACGCCAGCATTCGCGGCCTGGGCGGAGCGGATGAAAGCACCGCGGTTGCTGGAGCGTTGCGACCGCGTAAAGCTGCGCCACGCGGCGAGCAAGCTGCGTCAGACGAACGAGCATCAGGCAAGCAATAGCGTGCTCTAGGGATGTAGAGGTGCTCGCCGCGGCGAGCACCTCTACATCTCAGAATCTACGCGGGAACTTCGCGGACTTTGCCGTCTTTCCAGATGATCATCGGCAAACCGCAACGACGCAGTTCAGCGCGTTTTTTTCGGGTCGCGCGGCGGTGCGCCTGTGATGCGGCTCTTGCCCATTTCGGCATATCCTTTTCGGAAATTGGTTTTAGTCCGTTAGGCGATGTCTTCATTTGTGCGTAAAGAACTTTTGTAACTCGATAATATCATGCGTCGATGAATTTGCGAGCAGGGTTGCCGGTGGTGCGGAGTTGTCCCACAGTGCCCATCGGGCAGCTAGAGGCGCGTAATCGTCAAGCAAGTGTTGAATGCTTCGCGCGAATCGCCGCCGGATGTCTTCGACTGGAACATCATGGCCGCCTTCGATGACTCGTTGGCGCACGCGTCGGATCGCTTCGCGCACATCGGGTATCCACACAAAATGCAATTCGATCACGTAACCGCGCTGCTTCGCCTCTTCGAAAAACTTCACATATGTTCGCCCGCTCAGCGTGGATTCGAGCGCGAACGTTTCACGTCGATCGATTAATTCGCGCAGCTCGCTCAGCAGAAGTCTACCAGCTTTAAATGCGACAACTGATGGATCGAGTGGAGATAACCCGCGCGCGATTTCATCGGCGTTCAAGAAACGAGTCACGCCGATGCTCGGAAGAAATTCTTTCGCGAAAGTTGTTTTGCCTGCGCCGTTGCAGCCGGCGATGAGGTAAATTGTGGGTTTGGGGGCAGGCATTGAATCAATTCAAAAGTTCGTTTCGGCAAGATGCCGAAACCAGGTCGCCGCGGCGACCGCTCCCCAGATATTATTTTTTCGAATTCTTCGGTGGCAATTCGCGAATGAACGACTAGGAAACTTCCGCGGTCTGGCCGTTGTCGTAGTGCACGAAGAAGCCGATGCAAGGTTCTTCATCTGGTTCAACGCGTATGATCTTAGCGCTGGCAGAGATCTTGTTCGCCTTGCGGATCGTAGCATGCGGTTCGAGGAAAGTTAGCCCATCCTCAAAGTCGACTTCAAAGGCGTCTTCCCAGGCTAGATATTTCGCGCCGGTAACGCGGACCATCTTTGCCGTTCCAAATGGCACTTTGAGATTTAACAGTTTCACAGGCGTCCTTCGCGTCGCAGTTCTTGAATAATCTGTAGCCCCGAAAGCGTTCGGGGCCAACCTTCCATTCCGGTCATTCGCTCAAGATCCAGTCGTCTAACAAGCTCGCCGCTTTCCATTTCGACGTGCACATGGCGCGGCGTATGATCGCCGATGAACCATTTGATGATGTAACCGCCGCGACGAACTCGGCTCATTCCGAATTTGAATCCGAATGCACGTAAATTGGCAAGGCTTCCCTGATCAAGCTGGAACTTCGCAGACCTTGGCGTTCTTTCAGATGATCATCGGCAATCCGCTGCGGGGTCGCGAACGAACGCGCCTTCACTTATATTTCATCCGCTCATGGCATTCCGGATTCATGATAGCGTAGTCCGCGGCGAGATCGACAATCGCACCAAAGGAATCATCAACGGCAAAATCTGGGTCGAAGGTCGCGATCAGCCGGTTATTCTGAATCTCAAAGGGAATGCTTACCCCGATCTCGCCGGTTGCCTACTCACCTTCACTAATCCTGGGAAGCGCTTCGCGCATCCGCATCTCGATTCTCTCACGCGCGAACAACTCGGCATGGCCGGCGACATGACCGCTTCGCGCAAAGCGCGCGTCTTCGAGGTTCCGGTCGAGCAGGCGTATGCGATGTCGAAGCGAAAAGAAAAGCCGCCCGAACATCTCGCAAACTCGCTCTATCTCGAATGGTTCAGCGAAACCAACGGCCGCGTCGTGATCGAAAGCGCGGACTATCAAGTCACGATCTCGCCGCCTGAATGGCAGCTCACCCCGCAGGAAAACGAGCGGCGTGCCCACGATGCTGCCCAAGCCATGACTCAATTCCTTGGAAAACTGAGCAAGCGATCGAGCGACATCAACGCGGTCAAAAAGACCCGGAAGAACAGTGGGACGAGCATGATTACGAACGCTTCCTGAAAGAATGCGACGCGCGCACCGACAAATATGGCGAGCTGCTCGAAAAGTACGGCGATTCCGATGAAGCCGAGGCAAAGATCTCAACAGAAATGGGATGGGACCGGGAACTGAACCACGACGAAGCGGAAGAACGAGACCGCTGGATCGACGAGATGAATCGCGCCTGCGAAGACGCCTTGAACGAGCCGCCGCCCGAGCCGGATCCCCACCGCGAGGGGATTGACTGGATCCGAACCGAAGATGGCGATCTTCGCCACCCGCTTCAACATCGTTGCTACGAGAGCGCGATGAAGTTTTGGCACCAAGCCAAAGCCCTCGGCATGGAACGACTTGCTGACAAAGATCTGGACGACTTCGTCTTCGAATTCCAAACCACGAGCGTGAAGCTAGCTGGCGCGCTTGACGGCATCGCACAAGGCTACGGCCCGGACGAGTCGGCGTTCACCGTCGCGTATTTGAAACGCGCCCTTGCCCATTTATACAAGGCGCAAGCGGGCCTGGAAGCCATCGCGCCGAAAAATCTCCTGCCTAACGAGATGATCGGTGAAGCCCGCGAGGAGATCTTCCACATCCGCGAACAAATCCTGGAACTGATGGATCGCTTTCGCGGCCGGCCTGAATCATAGCTTGCGCCGGTTTGTCGAAGCTCAATCTCAGGAAAAGATCGTTTCGGCGAGCCGCCGAAACCAGGTCGCCGCGGCGACCGCTCCAACGCCGGAACAAAGCGAGGCAGTCACAGATTACTCCGGAACTTCGCGAACCACTAAACAGCCACATGAGCGAACGCTTTTACGTGGTTCAACCAGTCGCACTCAACTTCTCTCTACTGAACTGCGGTCGCTCAGCCCATCCGGCAATCGTTTTCGTGAGCAGCTCCAGGCGCTGTTGTCGCAGCGCGAGATCATGTTTCAATTGCCGCTCCACGCGCACCCGCAGATTCTGCGATGGACCTATTCGGGCGAAGTTCCATGAATCTTCCCGCCCGGCTTCGACCAGGCTTAACTCCAACGCGCGCACAGACCGTGTCAATTCGCCTAAGGACCGAGCGCATCTGCGATAAGGTTGTGCCAGCGCCGGGCGCGTCCGACAAATCACTGAGCGCCAGCAGAAGTTCCATGCGGGCAACGTCACCGGCCACATAAGCCTCCTGGACTTCATGCCAAAGCGAAGAGACCGACGCGTCCCCATCGGCCCGCAAGTCGGGATGTAATCGACGCACCAGCCGCCGATAGATTTCCTTTACCCGCGGATCAATCGTCACCGGTTCAGTTGCGCCCGCCGACTCCTCATCAACCGCAGAACGCCGAACACCCGCCGGCCGGGGATCAGATCGACTCGGGGCGCTTTCTGGCCTAACGAACATATGCGACTTAAAAACTTCAAAGCTGCTCGAATAAACGTCGTCATCCATCTTGGTCGGGTTCGTGCCAAGAAATGTTCGCACCCATTCTTGAAACAGAACTTCCTGCTCGAATTCGCTCAGATGAGGTGTCGATTGCGATCCACAATAGAAAGTCTGCCGCTCCTCGGCGACGCCCGGATTTTCGCGTCGAAACAGCACGCGCCGATAGGCGCTGTGCGGATCCTGGATGTGTCGCCGCATTTCAATCTCCACTTCATGAATCAGGTTTTGCGCGTCCCGAATCTTATCCTCGACATCCCGCGCGGTGCTAAGCAACGCGCCAAACTCACGGGCCCGCCACCGGACGAACGCAGGCTTGTCCTGTCGTTCAAACTGATGCCAGCCAAGTCGCGCTCGCTCCAGACGCACCATCATGTCGGTGCATTCGGCGGCGGCATTGGCTCGCAGCGGTGCTTGATCAATCCAAATAATCTCCAGGCGATCTCTACCGGAAACTGTCACGGCCCGTGCGCGAGTGACGCGTTCAGATAAGCGTGCGCGGATCATCCCCAAACCTTACCGCAGGCATGTCGGTCAACAACATCACTCGCCGATTCCAAAGAATTGAAAGATAACCGCAGTTTCGCTCGCGTGTTTCGCGGACCAACTTGGATTCAAGTTGGTTTCGGCGAGCCGCCGCTGCAACGGACGCGAAGCGACGGCCAGGCTTTCAAACCAGGTCGCCGCGGCGACCGCTCCCCAGAGGTTGCGGCCGACACGGCCGCCGCTACAACAAAACGCCTCGGCAAAACGAGACGGCTACAATTCACGCGGGGACTTCGCGAACCCTACCGTCTTTCCAGATAATCATCGGCAATCCACGTTGACGAAGTTCAGCGCGCTTTTTTCGGGTGGCGCGCTTGTGGGCTTGAGACGCAACGCACGCTTCCGGAGACATCTTACTCTCCGGAATTGGTTTGAGTCCGTGGATCTCAACTGGTGTTGCAATTTCGTTTCGGCGGGAATTCACGAATGACGCCGATGCTCGGCAGAAATTCCTTTGCGAACGTGGTTTTGTTCGCCACGGCGAATCCGCGACCCGCGCCGCCTGCTCGCGAAAACTTCGGAGTTGCAGCCGGCGATGAGATAAATCGTGGGGGTCGGCATCGATCACAACTCTCAGCGAACGCTGACGCCTCAGAAAGAATTAAGTTCGTTTCGGCAAGATGCCGAAACCAGCACGCTGGAAGCGTGCGCTCCCCAGAGTTTACGCTTCGCGTGAATTTCGGAGCCGCTCTTGTTCGACGAATCGGGGCATGGAAAAATTCGGCTGCGATTTCTGAGTTCTCGAGAAATAGTCTGCGGGTATGAATGCAGGTTCCTCACCGAACTTGGCTGGCACGTGGCAGCTCGTGGCATACGAGGCGCGCTCGGCGTCTGGCGAAATCCGGTTCCCGTTGGGTCAGCATGTCGTGGGTCAACTCTTCTATGATGCGCGCGGAAACATGTCGGCGCATGTAATGCGAGTCGATCGCCCTGCGTTCGGCTCAGATGATTCGGGAGCAGGCACCGACGCGGAAGTGCGCGCGGCGTTCGATGGGCACACGTCGTACTTTGGCACGTACACGATTGATCCGTCGGCTCGCACCGTGACCCACCACGTTCGCGGCGCGTCGTATCCGAATTGGATGGGTCACGATCAGATCCGATACTACCGCATCGATGGTTCTCACCTTGTGTTATCCTCGCCACCGATTCTGTATCGTGGGGACTCCCTCGAGTACATGCTGAGGTGGGAACGTATATAGGTTGCCGGCATTCGCCGCCCCGTGATCCACTCGGTGATCAAGCACGACCTGACATTCGCGCGTTGCTGTTGGGCGTCACCCGATTGTAAAGTCACGGCGAACGCTCCCGACCGTGCCAAAAATTCCTCTAACGGACTACATCGGTAATCCGCTCCTGGCTTGCCTGTTTCTAGTCCTGCTCCTTCTGCAATGGCGATTCCCATTACGGCGCAAGCATTTCAGTGTGCTCCACCGGCTCGTGCGGAATTTCGTGCTCTCGATTCCTGGTTTCGCCATCGTTCGTCTGGCGATGTTGCCGATTCCAATCGCAATCGCAATCTGGGCGCGCGAGCGACAGATCGGATTATTGAATTGGCTACACCTTCCGGTCTGGGCGGTTGTGATCGCAACGTTCCTTTTGATGGACTACGCCTACTGGTGGTGGCACTGGGCAATGCACATGGTGCCGGTCTTCTGGCGATTTCATAACGTCCATCACACCGATTTGGACCTCGATGTGACCACCGCCGCGCGATTTCACTTCGGCGAGATGATTCTTTCCATCGGCTTTCTCTCATTCGCCGTCCTGCTCTTCGGAATCGGCCCGATTATGCTGGTCGTTTTCTTCATCGCGTTTGAGGCCGAGACGCTTTTTCATCATTCCAACTGGCGGCTGCCAATTCGGGTCGAGCGGATTTTGAATGTGATCCTTGTCACACCACGCATGCACGGCATTCATCATTCGATCGTGCAGCGGGAGACCAACTCAAATTGGGGCACGATCTTCTGCTGGTGGGACAAGCTGCATGGCACGTTGAGGCGAGACGTGCCGCAGGACGCAATCACGGTTGGTGTCGCTGCATATCGGCAGGAACATGAACTTACGCTGGGCAAACTTTTTGCTTTGCCGTTTCGTGGACAGCGCGAGTGGCGATTGCCAAATGGCGAGATCCCCGAGCGCAAACCGCAAGCTGCGAAAAAACTTGTGGAATAACGCCGGTCGAGGACCGAAGCGACGTTGCTCGACATGACTGGCTTTTGGGCCGTCGGTTTTGCCACCCTAAAAGCTGGATGGCTGGTCGGAACGGATGGCCGGATTTTGAAGATCAGTTTTTAGCCACGGCATAACTCTCGGATAATGTCGCGGGATCTCTCGACTTCGCTCGAGATGACGGTGATGTTCCCCTAGCCCCATGAAATGAATGGTTTCGCGCAAAAGCTACGGGAACAATTAATTTCGCTTCGCCGCGGGCGCCCTGAAATTCTGCAAGTCAACGTGGGCAAGCTTTGCAATCTCACCTGCGTGCATTGCCATGTGAACGCCGGCCCGAAGCGCAAGGAAATCATGACGCGGGAGACCGCTGATCGGATCATCGATTGGCTCGCGAAGACGGACATTCCTACCGTCGATCTCACCGGTGGCGCGCCGGAAATGATTCCCGATTTTCGTTATTTCATCGAGCGCGTGAAAGAGCTAAAACCGGCTCGTCATGTGATCGATCGTTGCAACCTCACGATCTTGCTCGAGCACGGCTACGAAGATCTCGCGGGATTTCTCGCGAAGAGAAAGGTCGAAATCATTGCCTCGATGCCGTGTTACTCGGCGGAAAATGTGAACGCGCAACGCGGCGACAGCGTTTTTGAAGGGAGCATCGCAGGCGCTGCAACTGTTGAATTCGTTAGGCTACGGAATTGATCCAGAGTTGCCGTTGCATCTTGTTTACAACCCGGTGGGCGCGTTTTTGCCGCCTGCGCAGGAGGAGCTTGAGACCGATTACAAGCGCGAACTCCAAAGGCATTTCGAAATTGTGTTTAACAGACTCTTCACGCTCAGCAATCTGCCCATCGGTCGATTTGCGGCTTACCTGCGCCACAACAATGCGCTCGATAAGTACATGCAGCTTCTGATCGAGGCGTTCAATCCAGCGACCATCGAAGGTCTCATGTGTCGCAACACGATCAGCGTCGGCTGGCGCGGTGAAGTTTACGACTGCGATTTTAATCAGCAGCTCGGGATGCAATGGAATAATGGGCAACCCATTTTCTTGTGGGATGTCGATCCCGATTCGCTCGAAAATCGCGCGATCATGACGGGCGATCATTGTTTTGGATGCACGGCTGGCGCGGGCTCGACCTGCGGCGGGGCCATTGTGTAACGCCGTCTTGTAGCCGCTTCGCTGTGCGAAGCGTCTGGGCCGCCCACAGGGCGGCGGCTACAGCGCTAGGCTGGCAGCCTCTCTTCCCACCGCCGCAACGTGCGTCGTCTTGGGTAAATGAAATCTCCGGGAACATCGTTTTGCTATCGAGATCATGTTCTCGGAGAAATCCCTTCCGGTTGGAACGGCACCCAACTGCTTTGCCGCAGCTGAGACATAACCGGGACCGCATGCCACATCGTGACGAATAGGTAGGGGCGGTTCACCTGAACCGCCTTGGGCGATTGAGGTCAATCGCCCCTACCAATTATCCACTTCGCGCAGGATCCAAAATCGAGATGCCAGCGTGACCTTGCGTCGGGGAGAAGGTACGGAATAAATTGGCGCGTTAGCGACGACCAAACGGAATCGTATTTGTCCGCCACATGTTGCCAGGCCTTATATTCGAACCGGGCGAAGTCGTCGTCCATGTTTAACGCTAATTCTAGGGCAGGCGCTCTCGCCTGCCAATGTCCTCGGCAACCGAAGCGGTTGCCCTACAATCTTATTCCAAGGGAAATTCGATTCGTTCTTCTTCTTCGCGCGGGACGAGCTTGTTTCGCTCAATGATGCGCGCGCAGGTGTTCCAACGGAGAATCGCATCGTCGTGACCGGGTGGTCTGAGCGGTTCCGCTTTTTCGAACCAGTGCATCGCTTCGCGGAGAAGATCGTACGCCTGGAAGCGACACCCGGGCGTGTGCTGCCGCAGTTTCATCTTTGCCCGGCGCTCGGCCACGATTCCGGAATAATACGCGCGATCGTAATCCGATCTCATGCGGGTCAGCAACTCTTTGGTTTGCGTTTCGCTGACGGCGTAGCCTTTGTCGAAACGATCGGTCAACGCGAGCAAAAGCATGATGATAGCGGGCTGGTTGTCGGGATCGACACTAAGAACATCGAGGCAAATGCTCTCCGCTTCTCCCGGTTCGTTGAGCAAACGATAACGCTCAGCCTTTTCCAGCGCCGCCGGAATCGCGTCTTTGTGGAGTCGTTTCAGTTCGCTCATATTTTCGCGAAGTTAAACGGTTAAAAAAGTTAAAAGGTTAAAAAGGAGGTGCCGGGCGAACGCATCTGGCCCTTTCAACTTGTTAACCTTTCAACCTTTTAGCTTGTCCGATTTCTTCTTCAACCCTCGCCAAATCCACCCAAACGGATCATAAAAATCGTCCACGACACGCTCTTTCATCGGAATGATTCCGTTGTCCGTAATGTGAATGCTTTCGGGACAAACCTTGGTGCAACACTTTGTGATGTTGCAATAACCAATCCCGTAGGCATTCCGCAGTTCCTCCATCCGATCCTCCGTATCCAGCGGATGCATCTCCAGAGCGGCAACATGAATTAGAAAACGCGGTCCGATAAATTTTTCATGCATCCCGTGATCTCGAAGCACATGGCAAACGTCCTGGCAGAGAAAGCATTCGATGCATTTTCGGAACTCCTGCACACGATCGATGTCCTCCTGCTGCATGCGCCAGGTGCCGTCGGGGGCATCAGGCGGTCTCGGCTTGAATTTCTTAATCTTTTTCTTCACTCGAAAATTCCAGGAAACATCGGTTAGCAAATCCTTTATTACCGGGAAGCTTTTCATCGGCTGAACTGTCACCGGTTTTTCGAGTGGGAGATCGCTCAGGCGCGTCATGCACATCAACTTCGGCATACCGTTGACCTCCGCCGAGCACGACCCGCACTTGCCGGCTTTGCAGTTCCATCGGTAAGCAAGATCGTTCGCTTGCGTTGCCTGAATGTGATTGACCGCGTCCAGCACAACCATTCCTTCGGAAACGCCGGTGGTGTAATCCCGGAACTCGCCGCCAGCCGCGTTTCCGCGCCAGATTTTGAAAACTGCTGTTTTCACATAGTTGAAAAGTTAAATGGTTGAATGGTTAAAAAGTAAATCCAGCTCGCTGAGAAACTCCTCTTCGTCGGCAGTTTCATTAACCCTCAAAGATGAACCGAACTTGCGATCCCGCAGATAGCGCGCGTATCCACTAATCAGGCGCTGCACTTCTTTCGCTTGATCCTTCAAGTCGACAACTTCTGACTTGGACAAATACTGTTCGTCCTCGCAGACATTTAGATCATCGATCAGTTCCTGAAGCGAGCCGCGCGCCTGGAACAAAAACTTCAGCTGTTCCAAATAATGGTAGCGACCATGGCCCTCCGCGATGTTGTTCGTCAGAGAAACGGAAGCACGGCGGATCTGGCTGGCCAATTCATATTTTTCGAAGTCGGGCAATTTTCTTGTAACGCCGTACATGCTCTTCCGAAATTGGCGGGCCTTCTTGTAAACTTCGAGGTCTTCGAATGTTCGAAACGGCTGCTCATTTTCTTGGTGCTCTTCATAAGGCCTTTTCAACTTTTCAACCTTTCAACTTTTTAACTTTTGCTCACCGATTCTCTTCGATCACTTGTTTCAAATACTCCGGCATTTCCGGCAGAGGTTCCAATCGGACTTCCATGCTGCCGTCCTCGGCCTTTCGAATGACGCTGTTTACTTTTGCGAAGCGTTCGTCTTTCTCGGGATAATCGTCGCGAAATTGCGCGCCGCGACTTTCTTTTCGCTCCAACGCGGCACGCGTGATCGCCTCGGCAACGGTAAGCAGATTTTTCAAATCAAGCGCGGTGTGCCAGCCGGGATTGAAATCGCGGTTGCCAGTGACGCCAACATTCCTGGCCCGTTCCCAAAAGGTTTTCAAGTGATCGAGCGCTGAGCGCATTTCACTCTCATCCCGCACGATGCCGACGTTGTGCTGCATCACTTCCTGCAAATCGCGCTGAACCGAGTACGGATTTTCACCGTGACGTGTTCTCGAATGGCTTCAGCGCTTCGTGGGCATACACATCAACCTTTTCCTGGTCGATGGTGCCGTGCGGATTTTCCTGCGCGAATTTCGCTGCAAATTCTCCGGCTCGTTTCCCGAAGACCAAAAGGTCGGAGAGTGAATTGCCGCCTAGCCGGTTTGCGCCGTTAATTCCGGCCGCGCATTCGCCTGCGGCGAACAAACCCGGGCACATCTGACATCTGAGTGTCGGCGTCCACATGCACGCCGCCCATGATGTAATGCGTGGTCGGCCCGACTTCCATCGGCTCCTTCGTGATATCGATGTCGCCGAGCGCTTTGAACTGGTGATGCATACTCGGCAACTTGCGTTTGATATGCTCCTCTGCGTTGGAGATCTTTTGTCCTGATCCACGAGATATCGAGATAGACACCGCCGTGTGGTGTCCCCCGCCCTTCCTTTATCTCGCGCACGATACAGCGCGCCACGTGATCGCGAGTCAATAACTCCGGCGGGCGCCGCGCGTTCTTGTCGCCCTGAGTATAACGCCAGCCTTCCTCCTCGTTATCAGCCGTCTGTGTTTTGTAATTATCGGGAATGAAGTCGAACATGAAACGTTTGCCGTCGGCGTTCGTGAGAATGCCGCCTTCGCCGCGGACGCCTTCGGTCACGAGCATTCCGGCGACGCTTGGCGGCCAAACCATGCCGGTCGGATGGAACTGCACATATTCCATGTCGATCAATGCAGCGCCCGCGTGGTATGCGAGCGAATGTCCGTCACCGGTGCAATCCCAACTGTTACTCGTGATCTTGTACGCTTTGCCAATTCCACCAGTAGCGAGGACGACTGCCTTCGCCTGAAAAATCTTGAAATGGCCACGCTCGCGATCGTATCCGAACGCTCCGATTACCCGCGGACCATCTTTGAGCAATGCGATGATGCAAACCTCCATGTGCACGTCGATTCCCTGATGTATGCCGTGATCTTGCAGCGTCCGAATCATCTCAAGGCCGGTACGATCGCCTACGTGCGCGAGTCGCGGATATTTGTGGCCGCCGAAGTTTCTTTGGAGAATGCGACCATCCCTGGTGCGATCGAACACTGCGCCCCACGCTTCGAGTTCACGCACGCGAGCCGGCGCTTCCTTCGCGTGCAACTCGGCCATGCGCCAGTTGTTGACGTATTGGCCACCGCGCATCGTATCCGCGAAATGCACCTTCCAGTTGTCGCGATCATCAACATTGGCGAGCGCAGCTGCGATGCCGCCTTCCGCCATCACGGTGTGCGCTTTGCCGAGAAGACATTTGCAAACCATGCCGACCGAAACGCCAGCCGCGGAGGCTTCGATCGCCGCACGCAATCCGGCGCCACCGGAACCGATGATCAATACGTCGTGCTGGAAAGTTTCGTACTCGGGCATGGCCGCAGTGTTAAAGAAGTTACAAGGTTACAACGGCAGAACTCTTTAACTTTCCAACCGTTTTAACGAAACACATTTTGCTGCACGAGCCGCATATATGACCAGGCTTACGGCGTCAAAATTTCTATACCCGGGGCGACGTGGGCAAAATGAGACGGGTTACGAGTCACGATGCGTTGGACCTTCTTGCGACGGGCGAACGTGGCGTGCAGCGAGTCGTAAATGCCTCCACCCATTACGCCGCGACGCTCTGCTTCTGCGATTGCGGTTTCATAGTCAGAAAGGGTGAACACTTGAATCATAAGTCTCTGCCACAAATCGAGCGTTAATTCTGTGGCGATCTCCGTTGGCACTTTGTAGAAGCCCGTGAGAGTAGCAAAGGTCTCCGCCAATGCATGTGCATCGCTGAAACAGTTCCGATGTTGCGCAAAGGCAGCGAGGCAACGCTTGTGTTCAGGGTGGTTCTCAAGCACCGCGCCCACCAAAATTCCAGTGTCAAGAAACGTCATCGCTGATGCCGCCGGGCTTGTTCTACCGCCTCGGCCAAAGGCGTGGCCGGTACCGGGCCAGTCCACACTTTGAGCTTTCCACGCCTGATTATCTTGCCCCGCGAATTTGGTTTTGCCTCCAAGAGAATGCGTCCGGGCACCGCTGAGACCTTAAGTATCTGTCCAGTGATTATGCCAGCCGCTCGGCGCAGATCGCGTGAGAGAACAACGCGATTTGAGCGATCAATCCGAATTGTTGTCGTCATGCCACAAGTATGGCGCATTTATGGCAGAATCTCAAACTGTCGAAACCGAGTTAAGGCTTGTTCTCTTCAACGTTGCAGCCTTAACCGTTAAACGATTCGCCAGTCGTGCCAGATTCCCATCGCGCAAAGGCGCACATAGAGATCGGTAAAACCGACCCAGAAGAGACTCATCCACGCCCAGAGCATGTGGCGGCGATTCAAGCAAGTGACACAGGCGTAAGCGCGGTAACAGGTCGGCGATTTTGACAGTTGATCGCGAAAACCGCCGATCAAATGTCGCAGCGAGTGGCAGCCGAACGTGTAGCCGCCAAGCAAATACACGTTGATCGCGAGTACAATTGTGCCGACGCCAATCCCAAATGAATTTTTGCCGGTCGCTGGATCGACAAACCAGAGCGCTTTCCAAACGTCGTAAGCAAGGATCAAAATGATCAAGAGCGCCAGATAAAGGAAATAACGATGCACATTCTGCATGATGAGCGGGAATGAGCGCTCGCCCCAGTAGCTCTTGCGGGGCTCGCCAACTGTGCACGCCGGCGGATCGGCCCAAAAAGCTTTGTAATAGGCTCCACGATAGTAATAGCAGGTGAGCCGGAATCCACCCGGCGCCCAAAGAATGAAGAGTGCTGGCGAAAAGATGAGCCAGCCAGGCCACCACGCGGGCTTCGGCCCGAACCAGCTGTGCGGCGAATTGCCAAACAGTTCCGGCGAATAAAACGGCGAGACGTAATTGCCGAAGTAATAGTTTTTACCCTGAAACGCCGCCCACGTGGAATAAACGATGAACGTCGATAATCCGATAAAAACCAGCAGCGGCTGTATCCACCACAAATCGGCGCGCATGGTTTCGCCAAAGGAACGACGTGGAATAGCCGTTGCGGTTGAGCCATTCATGATCTCTGAGCTTTTCCAAACGCTGTCATCCCGAGCAAAGCGGAGCGGAGTCGAGGGATCCCGCGGAAGTCGCCAAGGCGTTTCGCCACGGGATTCCTCGACTTCGCTCGGAATGACGGCACAAAGCGGCCTTCAGGCCCAGTCATTCGCCGTCGGCTCCCTCTATTGGCAGCTTCGCTTTTTTCCACGCTTCCCAACTACCGGGAACATTCCAAAGCTCATTGAACCCCGCCGTTTTCAAAATGCTGGTAGCAATGCTGGCACGGTAACCGCTGCCACAATAAACCGCTGTTGGTTTGTTGCGATCGAGCTCATTCATTCGGTTGCGCAATTCCGGAACAAAAATGTGGTGCGCGCCGGGGACATGTCCTTTTTTCCATTCACCGGGCGAACGCACATCGATAACCTGTAATGACGCCTTGCGTTCATTGAGTTCGTGCACACTCATCTGGCCGATTCTTTCCAGCGGAAACCCCGCTGCGTCCCACGCCTTCATTCCACCGGTCAGATAGCCCGCGAATTTTGTGTAACCGGTGCGCACGAACAGCCGCACGACGTCCTCTAGATCATCATCGCTCTCGAGCACGAGGAGAATGGGTTCATTCGGGTCGAGCATCCACCCTGCCCAGATGGAGAGAATCGGCGAGCCGCCAATGTTCAGCGCGCCAGGGATATGGCCGCCGCCAAATGCAAGCATCATCCGTGTATCGACGAGCACGCCTGCTTTCTTCTCGATCGCCTCCTTGAATGCTTTCGGCGGCAGAGCGGGAACGCGTGGAAGATTACCGAGAATTTCCGGACCTTGAGCATTCACTCGTTTCATGACCGGATAATAATGCGGCACCGGCGGTGCGGTTTTGATTGCGAAATCGGTGAAGGTCTTCGCGTCAGCGAACTGTAAAAACTTGTTGAATTTCCGCTCGTAACCGATCGTGCTGCTCATGCGGGCGCCAATGTCCGCGCCGCACGGAGAGCCGGCGCCATGATTCGGATAAATCATCACGTGGTCGGGCATTTTGAGATAAAAATCGCGCAGAGTATGAAACTGCTGTTCGGCCAATTGTTTTGTGTGTTTTTCGCCGAGCAAGTCCGGGCGGCCGGCGGATGAAACAAAAAGCGAATCGCCGGTGAGAATTCCCCATGGCTCGTCCGGATGATCGACGTCGGCCAGCAGATACGACAGATGCTCGGGTGTGTGACCAGGCGTATGCCGCGCGGTCACCAGCACCTCGCCAAATTCAAAACGGTCGCCGTCGTTGACTTTCTCGCGGTCGAATCCGTACTCGGCGCCGCCTTCGCTGCTGTTATAAATTTTGGCCGATTCGACACGAGCGCACAATTCGCGCGAACCACTCACCAGGTCGGCGTGAATATGTGTTTCGAAAATGTGTGTGATGGCGACCCCGGCCTCGCGGGCCATATCGCTGTAAACGTCGACATCGGCGCGGGGATCGAAGATAGCAGCCACGCCTTCATCATCATCGCCCACCAGATAAGAAAGCTCGGCGATACCCTCGGTCTGAATGGTTTTAAAAACGAGCGACATTGTTGACACTTAACGCGAATGAGAGGAGGACTTCAACAAAGTAGCGCGAGTCCTCCCGGCTTGCGCCAGCAAACAAATTTCGCAAGCGAGCGCATGCGCTACTTTACCTCGACCGTGATCGGCAACAGATGATTAATCATGTAGGTGCCGCGATCGGGATCGCGATGCACTGGCTGGGTTCGACCTAGTGAATCGGTAGCGCGCGCGATGAGAGTTTGTTTCCCCTCTTGCGACGGTGTTTGCCAATCAAATTGCCAAAGTCGCCACGCGTTTAGTATCGATTCCCCAAGCAGTTTTGCCTCGTTCCAGGTCGCACCGCCGTCCGTGCTCAGCTCGACTTTGGTAATTTCTGCATCGCACGCCCACGCGGCTCCGCGCACGCAGACGCTGGTATTCGCCGGCACGATTTCTCCCTCTGCCGGACGCGCGATCTCCGCTTTGAGCTGCATCTCGGTAATGGGCGTCAATTCAGCGACCTGCTCTCCCCTTTGCCAGTGCCCGTAGTCAGTCCTCTGCCAATATGCGTAGTCAATGGTTTGATAGTATCCGGTAAATGGCCGGTCGTTGACGATGATACGCTGGAGCCATTTGACGGAGGCCATCGCGTACCAGCCAGGCACGATTGCGCGCACTGGAAACCCGTGTTCTGGCGGCAGGTCGCCACCATTCATCTTGTAGGCTAACAACACGTCGCGACGCGCTTTTTCCAGCGGAATGCTGCGCGCAAACTTCAATTCGCCTGGCGGACTCTTCGGATCATCGAGCATTCCACGGTCGATTCCTTCGAGAATTACTTCGCACGCGTTTGGCTTGGGGATCGCTCGATCAAGCAAGATCGAGAGTGGCACGCCCGTCCACTCCGCGGTGCCGACTGCACCGAGGTGCCATTGCACGCCCTTCACTTTCGGCTCGAGAAAATCTCTGTTGTTCCCGGCGCACTCCAAAGTCACCGGAGCCGTCACTGACTTGAGCGTTATCAGTTGTTCGTAATTGATAGCGAATGGTTTTTCCACCTCCCCCTCTACCTGCAACCACCATCCATTGCGATCGATCGCCGGGATGGGAAAATGCGTCCGAACGTAGAACGATTTTGTCGGCGTGAGAAAGCTGTCCACAGCCGAGAACGGCATTTCCAGATTCAGCGGGCTCTCAGCACGCACGATTCTTCCATCGCGAAGTCTTGTTTCTTCTTGTGGCATCGGTGTTCTGCTGGCGGCGGCTTAAAGCATCATTGATTCGGCGAAATGAAAACGTCCTTGCGCGGGAACTTCTCGAATAAGGAAGCTGGCTTGTCGAAATTCGTTGCCAGAACGTCCACTGGATTTCCGGCAATCCATGCCGAGAGATCGATCGATTGGTAAATCCCGCTGTTGAATCCGATCAGGATCCGGCTCGGGCTGCTGCCGACGTTTTCGATCGAGTGACCGTAACCCTGTGGTATGTAGCCGACGTCTCCGCTGTGCAGGAGTTCCGTCCGGAAACGGCCGTGCGAGCCGAACATTGTGACGCTGAGATCGCCTTCGATTACGTATTGCCATTCGTCAGCGTTGGGATGCCAGTGCAACTCGCGGAGTGCGCCCGGTTCGAGGTCAAGAATGACGCCTGTGACGGTCGTTGAAATTGGAAATCGCGTCGAATCGACGCGCCATTCGCGACCTCCTTTGAACACGCCATGCGGCGGCTCGGCAAGCATCCGAAACTTGTGCGTCTGTGGTGAAGCAACGCGCGGCCCCTGCAAATTTTCCGGTATTTGCTCCGGCGGAATCGCGCCGCGCGCGAAGTAAACCTCCGCGTTTGGAAATCCGTCAAATGCTGATTCCTGTAAGCCAAAATTTTTCGCCAGCAGCGATTTGGGCGCGTGGCCGATCCAATCGGTGATACTAAAGGTACCGAACTCGGAGAAATAACCGTTGTCGAAAATCAGAATGAAATGCGTCGGCTCGTTACCGAGGCATTCAAGCACGTGAGCGTGGCCGCGTGGAAAGTACCAGATGTCGCCCGGATCAAAGTCGTTCGTTTCGGTTTGTCCGGCCGGGTTGATCACGGTGGTGCGCACACGACCTTTCAAGACGAACGCCCATTCCGCAGCGGTTGCGTGCCAGTGAAGCTCCCGCATCACGCCGGGCTCAAGTTGCATCGACACGCCCGCGATTCCCTTGCGAGATCGGCAGTTGCTCGACAGTTACTTCTTTGCCGAAGCTGTTCCCGAGAACTTTCCCCTTCGACTTTTCCAACTCGAATTTGAAACTCGGCAATTCTTTCCCCGCCAGCAAAGGATCCGGGACATTATTCTGAAAACTGATATCGCCCATGACTTCATTTTCTTAAAGCGTTTAGCACGCAGCGATCAAGCCAATCCTTCGCAATCGTCTCCGCAGATTCGACCAGTAGCCACCGTAAAACCCGTGATTGCGTACCGACCGAAACACATAGACGTAATGCATCAACTGGGTGTCACCCTTGGCGTGTAAGCAGAGCTTTTACGCGCTGATCGAGCAGTTTTGGTTTGTCCGCTAGCGGCATTCTCACTACCCTCTCTGGCATGACATCGATGTTGTCCTCACAAGTCCCAAACCCAAGCCGGATAAGACCCAAAATCTGGGTATTTTTCTTGAAACGCTCAAAATTTGGGCCGAATTCTCGTTAGGTCTATGTCCACTATCCGCTATGGCTAAGCGCTGGCACGAATTTCTTCCTGGGACTGCATACAACCGCGACGAAGTCGTCGCCACCTGCGAGAAGCATATTCAAAGTGACCGTCTGTGCACGCCGGGCGATGCCGAGGCCTCGCTTGACTTCATTCGGCATTGGCCTCACGAGCGACTCGTTTGGACGCCGTTCGGGAAGTCTTGGGGACTGTCCCCGATGAACCCGAATGCATAGCGGACTGAGGCGGGCGAACCAATCTGGGAGCGACGTGTTATTCCAAAGGTTGTGAGGGCACAACGCGTCAGTGTACAGCCACGCGCACACTTGCTTCCGGCGGTTCATCATCATCCCGTTAAGTTTAAGACCTGCGGCCGCCGGACAATTACGTATGGGGATATCGAAGTGCCGGTGCTTGAGCGGAACTGGCAAGGGGGAAGCGAGCCTTATCGGTACGTAATCTATCTGAAGCCAGGCCAGAGGTGGCATGACGCGAAAGTCACTCCCAACAAGCTCCCGACCGAGTGCTACGTGCAAACTCCGGAAGGCTCTATTCCTCCGGGCGCGCTTGGGGCTCGCGAGCTACTTGCCGAAGGTGCGTGTCTCGCGGTCTGGACTGACACCTGGAGTCATAGCGCTGTGTTCATGTCACCCGGCCTCATTTGCGTCGAGCTCACAGGAGAACTCTGGGACATGCTCCAGAAGATCAGAGCGGCCACGCATAACAGATGGTCGGGATTACCCGATGCGATCGCGGTTTTTCCCGACGGTCGCATTGTCATGCGAGAAATGAAGTTCGTGGGGAGGGACAAGCGTACCCATAGACTAGGGAGGGACAAGCTCACCGAAAGGCAGCACGCGTTCGCGCGAGTGGCCGAAAGCTTATTTCCCGGTCGCATCGAATTCGAGGTTATCGAGTGGGGTCGTGTCTCAGAATCAGACCTAACCAAACGCTCCAGCGAACCGCCGACAGGCGAGAAAATTTCCACATGACAATTTCAACCCTGAAACCCACGACACAGCCCGTTTTCATCGGCGGTCGCTGAGCTTGTTCTCGTTAGGCGATAAGACGTCTCGTGCATGAAGAGAGGTCCGCTCACTACTGACGAACTACGTCACCTCGAACATCGATGGGCGGTTATCAACTCATTCTTAGATGTATCATCCGACTCCACCTATACCCACGCTCCCGCATACACGGCAGAATGGCGAGTGTACCGTGGATGCATGGACGGCGCTATCGCAACGTTTAGAGCGTTATGTGAGAGGTTTGGTCTCACAGTCTACTCGATGGATTGGACCGCGGCTCTGAAGCCTTGCACGCCGCAATTCAAAACTGCCGCGAGAGCACTTGCACCGAGCGCGAGTGACCGAGAGTATGAGGCGCTATGGGAGGTATTGGTTGCCGCAAACCGATGTGTCTGCCACCTCGAGGACAAACTTATTGATCACAACGTCACGTGCGACACACTCCAAAATGCTGTCCGCCTAGTTCAGTCAATGGTTCGTAACAGATTGATTGATGCGGGCCTTCCGCTTACTCTCTGCCGATGACCGAAACGCCTAACTTGCTTCAGCACCGCGATCGGTAAGTCTTACAAAGCAGATAGGTTTTCGTCTAAACTGCCTTACCGTACCGCT
>CAWBSH010000006.1:0-4977 GCA_963791385.1 uncultured Verrucomicrobiae bacterium | reverse complement strand
CTATTCGAAGGCGTAGTTTTGTTTAACAGCATTTCTGCGGCAGCAACAGAACAAGGATATCAGGTCAAGAGGGAATATTTCGGTCGATCGAGCGACCCGAATCTAGAAGAGTTTACGATCTGGCTGAGTCAGGGCTCGCAACCAGTTGTGGATCTAGATGCTTCACAAGTTCGCGCGGGGAATGGCGCGAATTCATTAGCCGTCCGCCAGCGGTCTCAGCGGAGGATACATTTAAGTTGTACGACACCTATGGCTTTCCGCTTGATTTAACGGAACTGGTGGCACGGGAACGAGGGCTAACCGTTGACGTTGCTGGCTTTGAGAAATTGATGGAGGAACAGCGCGAGCGCGGCGCAAGGCGCAGAAAAAAGAAGAAATCAGCGTCGAAGAAGGAGAGTTGAAAGCAGCGCCGACGAAATTTCTGGGATACGACTTTCTAGAGGCGGAAGCAGTCGTTGAAACCGTTCTTCCGGGCAAAAAATCGGACGAAATAAATATCATTGTCGATCGTACGCCTTTCTATGCCGAGATGGGCGGTCAAGTTGGCGATCGAGGATTGCTGCACGTTCCCGGGCACGATTGGACCGAAGTTGGTCAGTTGCGCGTGATCGATACACAAAAGCGTGGCGACGTTTTTGTTCATCGCGCGGAGCTCGTGAACGGTCGCGGACCAGAGCCGGGAGAGGCGGTGCGTATCTCGGTGGATGCTGATCGGCGCAGACTGATTCAGGGTCATCACACTGTGACGCATTTGTTGCACTGGGCACTGCACGAAGTGGTGTCGCGCGATGCTTCGCAAAAAGGAAGCTATGTCGGGCCCGACAAGTTGACGTTCGATTTTTCCAGCGCGCCGCTCACACTGGAACAAAAGCGCGCCGTGGAAAAATTGGTGAATGAGAAAATCGCTGAGAACGCGCCAGTTTCGTGGACTGAAATTCCGTTTACAGAAGCAAAACAGCGAAAAGACATCATTCAGTTCTTCGGCGAAAAGTACGGCGATAGGGTCCGTGTCTTGCAAATCGGCGGAGCGCCGCAAGCGCTCAACGGGTACTCGATGGAGCTCTGCGGCGGCACACACGTTAAAGCGACAAGCGAGATCGGTCCATTCCGGATCGTGAAGGAAGAGGCGATCGCGGCAGGGATCCGCCGGATTGAAGCTGTCGCGGGTGAGGCAGCGCGAACTTGGGCCAGACACGAAGCTGCGCGTCAGCAGGAGAAATTTGATGCTCTTGCGCGCAAAAAACCAGACATCACAGCACTGCCTGCTTTCGATGAAAGTCCAGCGACAGCCGAATTGCTGAAACAAGTCGACGCCCGCGCGGTGCATCTCGAAAAAATCGAGGCCGAAGTGCACGATTGGGAAAAAAAGACGACCAAAGCTGCGGAGGCAGAAGCGAGAATCCGCGCCGCTCAAATCGCCAGCGACTTGGCGCGATTGCACGCCGGAAAAAACTTCTGCGTAGGCGAAGTGGCGAATGCTGATGCGAAGTTGCTTCAGGCTGTCGCCGACGCACTGAAGCCGAAGTTCACCGGCCCAATTTTTCTCATGGGCGCAAAAGACGGAAACGTTGCATTAATCGCTGTAGTCCCGAAAGAACTCACTTCGCAATTTCAGGCGAACAAATTGATTCAACAGATCGCGCCAATCGTAGGCGGAAAAGGCGGCGGCCGACCGGAGAGCGCACAGGGTGCGGGGAAAGACGCCAGCAAGGTGGCGGAGGCGCTTGCGAAAGCGCGCGAGCTTCTGAGCTAGATGACAGTCGAGCATCTAGAAGCCACTCCAAACTGTCATTCTGAGCGAAGCGAAGAATCTCGGATTAATTTTGGACTGATCCCCGCAAGGACACTGCCAGAGATGTTTCTCTCCGCTCAACATGACAGCGGCGAAGATGGATCCGTCTAGTGTGCGCTCGCGCTCGGTGTGTCGCTCGTTTTTTCGACGGTGTTAAACGCGACTTGAGTTCCATCGGGCGAGATCGCGGCGAAAATTCCGTCGGCGATCTTTTTCTCACCGGTGCCGTCGACGTTTGCGATCCAGACGGCCTGGTCACGCTCGAACGCGATGTGCCGATCGCTGCAGAAAACTGAGGCGGGAGACGCCGCCAAGGCGAGAGTAACGACGGCGCGCACGGAACCACGCACCCTACTGAGGATGATTTCTTTCATGGCAACGCGAGCGTAGCGAAGAAGGTCACAGCGAGCGCGAATACGAGGACGATCAGATATACAAATCCGCCAAAAAAGAATTTAAAAATGCTAATGAACCAGCCCTGACGATAAACTCGGCGGATTGATAAAAAGATTTGCGTCACAAACGCGATCCAGAGAAGCGCGATGAGCCAGCCTGCAATTGGACCCGGCGTGACACGATTGAGCCCGACCGTTGCGAGCACGATCAGCATGATGCCGGTGTAGGCGAAGGTGTGGATATGAAGGGCGTAGATCAGATGGTCGATATAAAAAATGTGGCGGCGGACGTAGAGAGCTTTCAAAACGAGAGCAAAAAGGGGAATACAGCAGAGCATCATGTAAGGCAGATTGCTGAAGAGAGTCGCGATAAAGAGCCCCATCTTCGTTCCTTTTTCGCCCATCTTCTCCTTCGCTCGCGCTTCGATCCAGCGTTCGAATGGCGTGGTGGATTTCGCATCGTCAAAAGCGACGAACGGTCGCTCGCCTATTTTCCCATATTCCTTCTTCTCCTCATTTGCGCTCAGCGCGGGTTGAGGAGAAGCCGCATTCGGTGAGGCTGAAGGAGCGGGTGAAGGCGAAAGCGGCGCCGGTGTAGGTGAGGGTGCGTTCGTGAGAGCCGAGGGAGCAGGGGAAGGCGAAGAATCCCGTAACAATGCCTCCAATTTTTCCCGCGCTGCGGGTGGCAAATCTTCCTTCTTTAGTTCGGTCTCCAAGTCTGCTCGATCCTTTGGACCGAGTTTGCTCGCGTCAAAGTGTATCCCTTTTGCTCCGTAATTTACCGCAAAGAAAAACAGGATGCTTGCCAGCAGATACAAACGCAGCGGATTGACGTAACGAACGCGATGCCCTGCCAGGAATTCGTTGGTTAGCTTCCACGGCTTAACAAGGAGCAGGGCAATGGTCGTGAAGAACTTCGAATCCCAGTTCAGGAATTCATCGAGAAGATCGGCAACGACATGCCGGAACGAGCGACGATAGTCGATGGCCGGCTGTCCGCACTGCGCGCACCAATGGCCCTGTAATGGCGCGCCGCATTCTCGCAGTGCGTGGGCGGCGGGCGCTGTGTTTTTTTGCGGCCGAAGAAACGTCCGCGACGCGACGATGCATCTTCGATTGCCGTGATCGCGGCATCGCCCAAGACAAACTTCGTCACGTCGTCGCCCATTGTCCGAGCTTAAGAAAACGCAACGCGCGCGTCTATTCAGAAGATGAATTAAGTCGAAAAGCGTTGACCGCGCCGCTGGCCGGGTGACAGCATCTGCGGCGAAGTGGCCGCAAATCTTTTCAGAACCAAGAGTCCCGACCTATTACTCGCCGAAGCGGCAATGCCCGAGCGTCAGCTCAAGCGAGCCCTTTCCGCATTCGATCTTACCTGCGTAGGCATCGGAGCAATCATTGGAGCGGGCATCTTCGCATTGGCAGGGACTGCCGCTGCAGGTGAGCAAATCGAAGCATCACTTTGGAAAACGCCCGTGCTCAATTTCATCATCTCACATCTCACGCACGCTGAGCTGGTGTATGGCAGGCCGGGGGCCGGCCCGGCGGTGATGCTTTCCTTTGTGGTCGCTGCCGTCGCCTGCGGTTTCGCCGCACTTTGTTACGCCGAGCTGGCTTCGATGATTCCTGTTTCAGGATCGGCTTATACGTACTCATACGCGACATTGGGTGAGATCGTCGCGTGGGTGATCGGTTGGGATCTCATTCTGGAATACGCGGTTGGGAACATGGCCGTCGCAGTAGGCTGGTCGGGTTATTTCGTGCAACTTTGCGGAAGTTTTTTTCATCTGAAGTTTCCGCTTTGGTTGGTGAGCGATTACCGGACGGCGAGCAATCTGCTTTCCACGGGAGGCGAGGCGTTGAACAACTACTCGTCCACGACGTTGCCGGTCATCGCCGGTCACCAGGTCGCCGTTAACATGCCCGCGCTCCTGATTGTTGCAGGCGTGACTGTCCTTTTGGTTTACGGGATTCGGGAGAGCGCACGCACGAACACAGCCATTGTGGTTACCAAAGTGGCGGTGGTTGTTTTCGTCATTGCGTTCGGTGGATTCATGCTTCACCCGACCAACTGGCAGCCGTTTCTGCCCAATGGAGTAGGTGGAATGATGAGCGGAGCTGCGATCGTCTTCTTCGCGTTCATTGGTTTCGATGCCGTCTCGACAACTGCAGAGGAGACAAAAAATCCTCAGCGCGACATGCCCATCGGAATTATTGCGAGCCTGATCATTTGTACGGTGCTTTACGTCCTGATGGCGGGCGTTATTACGGGGATGAGAAAATATACCACCTATTTAGGTGATTCGGCCGCCGTTGCTACTGCGTTTGCCGGCTGGCCCTGGGCTCAGGCGCTGATCAGTGCCGGCGCGCTCGCGGGGCTTACGTCGGTGCTGCTGGTTTTCCAGCTTGGTCAGCCGCGCATTTTCATGGCCATGGCGCGCGACGGTTTACTTCCACAGTATTTCGCGAGGATTCACTCGAGATTTCGCACGCCACATATCACGACAATCTGGACCGGCGTCGCAGTTGGCGTGGTCGCAATGCTTACGGACATTGGTTCGCTGGCGGACCTTACCAACATTGGGACGTTGTTCGCTTTCACCCTGGTTTGTCTCGGCGTGATTGTTTTGCGCCGCAAAGACGCAGATCGTCACCGTCCGTTCCGCGTGCCACTCGTCCCTTTCTTCCCGCTTCTCGGCGTTCTTTTTTGCCTTATTTTGATGCTGAGTCTCCCGCTGGAAACGTGGGGACGCTTCGTAGTCTGGCTGGGAATCGGTCTTCTAATCTATT
>CAWBSH010000005.1:0-7336 GCA_963791385.1 uncultured Verrucomicrobiae bacterium | reverse complement strand
AACGAAATGAATGCGGCAAAAGCTCAAGCAGAGAGCGCAAGCGAAAAGACACACTAGCTTTTCGCCACCAGATGCATTTCCCACTTTGCGGAGGCTGCCACCCGGAGGTAGGCTTAACTCGTGAGCGCGAACGAATTGATCGCAGAAATCCAACGTCTTCCGGATGATCAGGCCAAACAGGTGTATGACTACCTGTTTTCTACGGAGAGTGAATTAGATCGCGTGCTAGCCACGTTCGACCGTCTGCCAAGAAAGAGCCGTCTGACGGAAGAGGAAACTCTCGTCCTGCCGCGTGCGCGTTCTCCTCGACAGTAATGTTTGGCTGGCAATTCTGACGACCGACGGGTTCTGTCGACGCGTGTGGCGACACGCACGTCACGCCTGTCAATTCTACGGATCGGAGGATATTGTCTCTGAAATCCAGGAGAAGCTGCGTGCCAAATTCGGGTTCTCGCGGAGGCACACGCATTTGATGACTCTGTTCGTGGCCCAGCAAATGGAACTTGTGGAGGTCACGTCCGCGGTGAAAGCGTGTGCGGACCCGGATGACGATCGGATTCTCGCGGCGGCGTTCGACGCGGACTGTTCGCTTCTTGTGACTGGCGATGCTGACTTACTTAGTCTCAAGAAATTTCAAACCATCGACATCATCACCCCGCGCCAGTTCAACGAATCGATTGGTGTGAAGTGACTGACACTGCATGGGCAACTGTTTTCTTTCCAGGCGCGCACCCTGAATGTCAGATCTTGGTAGATGCCAGGAATGGCAATGTAACCGCGGCGGCAAAGAAGCTCGGCATCAGCCGCCGCACGCTTCACCGAAAGATCAACGAAATGAATCTGGCCAAGAAGCCAGCAGAAAAATGAGGGAAATCGTCCCCGCTATTCTTGGAACGCCATCACAAACGTTCGCCACGTGTCAATTAGGAAGAGAAGAATTCAATCAGGAAACGAGGAACCCAGGAAGAATTCTTTAATCTGCAGAAATGTGCGAAATCTGTGGATGCCTTCCTGTTTTCCTGCGTTCCTAATTAAGATTTTCTTGGCCTCCTGGCTTGCACATGTAATCGCCCAGCCGGCCGCTGCTCAGGGCTCGCCGCCGTTTTTGACGTGCCCATAAATACGGGGATCTTCGTTTGTGAAAACAACGTTCGAAATTCCTCAGCCTCTCTTCCGCAAGGCAAAAGCCATTGCTGCACGGAAGGGATGCACGCTCAAGCAGCTTGTCCAAGAAGCGCTATCGGAGAAGATCGCACGCGTAGATGGCGCTAGCAGTCAGCAAAAGCCGTGGATGGTATTGGCCGGCGGGCTGAAAGTATCTCCATAGCGAGAACCGCCGAATCGAGCGCGTCATCGAGGCGGAGTTCGAGAACATCGAACCGGAAGACCTGCAATGATTCTGGATACCAACGCGCTCTCCGCGTTCGCGGATGACGTGCCTACAGTCGTGCAACAGATCGGTTCGATCACTTCTCGCTTTGTAAAAGGCGATTCGTTCCCTCAACGCTTCGAAAGTTTCCCGTTTACGAATCGCTCTTTGAGAGTTTCAATTACGCCGTGACCGAGCATAAGAAAATTTTTGGCACAGATGGGGTGCGCGGTGTCGCAAACGTGGAGCCGGTGACGGCAGAGACGGCTCTGAAACTTGGACGCGCCGCCGCGTACGTCTTCGCGCAAATGAATCCGCGCAGGACGCCTGACGGCGCGCGACCCAAGATCGTGCTCGGCAAAGACACGCGTCTTTCAGGTTACATGCTGGAAAACGCGCTCGTGGCCGGAATCACCTCGCTCGGAGTGGACGTTCTGGTAACGGGCCGTTGCCTACGCCAGGCGTCGCTTACATCACGCGATCACTGCGCGCCGATGCGGGGATCGTTCTTTCGGCTTCGCACAATCCTTATCAGGACAACGGCATCAAATTCTTCCGGCACGACGGCTACAAGCTGGATGATCAGATCGAGGAGAAAATCGAAAGCCTGGTTTTTAGTGGCGAGATCGATTCTGTCCGCCCGACCGCCAGCAACATCGGTCGAGCGACTCGAATCGATGATGCGCTTGGACGTTACGTCGAGTTCGCCAAGGCGAGTTTTCCCAAGGGAATGTCGCTCGAGGAAATGCGCGTCGCAGTCGATGTGGCAAACGGCGCTGCTTACAAATCGACGCCGTGCGTTCTGCGCGAGCTGGGCGCGGAAGTCGCCGTGGCCAATAATGAGCCCAATGGAATCAACATCAATGACGTTTGTGGCAGCATGCATCCTGAGGAGATCCAGCGCATTGTCCAGGTCAGTGACGCGGATGTGGGCGTCAGTCACGATGGCGATGCTGATCGCGTTCTTCTTTGCGACGAAGATGGCGAAATTGTCGATGGCGATGAAATTCTGGCAATTGCCGCGTTGGATCTTTTGGAATCCGGGCCGGCTCGAGCAAAACACTGTCGTGGCCACTGTGATGAGCAATTTCGGTCTGGATGAAGCACTCGCAGCGCGTGGCGGCAAAGTAGTGCGGACGAAAGTCGGCGATCGCTATGTCATTGAAGAGATGGTGCGCCAGAACCTGAACCTCGGTGGCGAACAAAGCGGACACGTCATTTTCCGTGACTTCACTACGACCGGCGACGGTATCATCACCGCGCTACAGATTTTGCGTATCATGCACAAGACCGGCCAGCCATTGAGCAAGCTCAAGGCGTGTTTGCAAAAGTATCCGCAGGCCCAGCGGAATTTGCAGGTGAAAGAAAAGCGCCCTCTGGCGGAGTTATCTGCGGTGATGAGCCTCGTCAATGAGGCGGAGAAAGAGCTCTCGGGCAAAGGCCGCGTACTGCTGCGCTATTCCGGCACCGAGCCGAAAATCCGTCTGCTTATCGAAGGCCGCGAGTTTGCGATGATCGACAAGCAAGCGGACCGGATCGCGGATGCGATTCAAAGCGCGATCGGAGCATGATGAACACAGTCATTCCGAGCGCAGTCGAGGAATCCCGATGCGAAAACGAAAAGCTGGCTCCGCGGGGTCCCTCGACTCCTCCCGCGCTTCGCATCCGCTCGGGATGACAAGTAGTATGAGCTTGGATAAGGTCATTGAAGCCCTGTTGTTCAGCGCACAAAAACCGCTCTCGATTCGTGAAATCACCACTGCGATCAAAGGCGCGGAAGACGATCCGGCGAGTGAGGCGCCTAACGAGTTTGCGCGCGTGAAAGAGCCGGAAGTTGCAGCGGCACTAGAACAACTGAAACTGGAATACGTCCAGCAGGGCCGCGGATTTCAACTCATCGAAAAGGCAGAAGGCTGGCAGCTCGCTACTGACCCGGCGTTCGCGAAATGGGTGCGGCAGCTTTTCCCCGTGCCGAAGCCGGCGCGTTTGAGTGCGCCTGCACTGGAGACCTTGGCGATCATCGCGTATCGGCAGCCAATCACGCGCGCGGACGTCGAGGCGGTGCGCGGCGTGAACATCGATGGCGTGCTGCAAACGTTGATGGAGCGCGGGTTGGTAAAAATCGCCGGACGCGCTGAAATCCCCGGCCGGCCGCTTCTTTACGAAACGACACAGTTTTTCCTCGATCATTTTGGACTTCGCAATCTCGATGAATTGCCAAACGCGGAAGAACTGCGAAGACGAATTTTGCCAAGCGCGCAGCCATCTGTAGCCGGCATCGGGGATGGCGGTCAGCCGGGGCCATCGACGCCGGCTACAAGGCCGCAAGATAGGGGCGATTGACCTCAATCGCCCGCGACGCGCGTGGTTACCTTGGCACCGGGCGGTTCAGGTGAACCGCCGCGACCGTTTCTTCGGCGGCTCATTGGCGACCGATACGCGTTGCCGATTTTTGGGTTGCTCTTCTTAACATGTGCCTGTGCTGTCGCCGCAATCGAACCCTCCGATTGCGCACGTGGGGCAAAGTATTCCGAGAGCAGACGTGGCAGTGCAATCCTCGTCCTGCAAAACGGCCGGACAATTTTCGAGCATTACGCCAATGGGGGCTCGGCAAATCGAAGATGGCCGATCTTTAGCGGGACGAAAAGTTTCTGGGGGATTGCCGCGGTCGCCGCTGTGCATGACGGGCTGTTTGGACTCGAAGATCGGGTCTCGGAGACGATCACGGAATGGAAAAATGATCCGCGCAAATCACAGATCACCGTCCGCCAATTGCTCAGCCAAACCGACGGTATTGAAAGCGCATCGCGTCTTCAGCGTCCTACGATTCGAGATCGAAACGCAATCGCAATTCAGTTGCCCATCCTCGCCTCGCCCGGCACGGCTTTCATCTATGGACCGAGTCATCTCCAGATTTTTTCCGAGCTGCTGCGCCGGAAATTGGAAGGACGTAGCGTTATCAATTACTTCGAAACGAATGTCGCTAGCCGGCTTGGACTGCGTAGTCTCAATTATAAAAAAGACGCGCGCGGCAATCCGCTGACTGCGACCGGCTTCGAATTAACAGCGCGCGAATGGGCGCGACTGGGCGAGCTCGTACTTGGAAAAGGCAGTTACCATGGACGCCAGATTGTCCCGCAAACTTATTGGGAGAAGCGTTCATCGGTTCGCAGGCGATCCCGGCGTACGGACTCACGTTCTGGTTGAATCAGCAGGCACCAAACGGACGTGAAGCTGACATGGAACGCATGCTCGATTTGCCGTGGCAAAACGCGGAATGGCGAGAGGTTTGCATTTGCAAGGATGCGCCGGACGACACGGTGGTGGCGCTCGGCTCGCATTATCAGCGCCTGTTCGTCATTCCATCATTGAAAGCGATTATTGTCCGGCAAGGCTCGGGCGGAAACTTTTCGGATGCGCATGTTTCTGCGACTGGTTCTCGGCCGGGCGCAATAAATGCCGCCGTTTGACTTGCTTGTCGCTCTGGCGAACGATCATGCCATTATGAGAGACCACTCGCAGGACGAGCAGGCGCTCATCAGGATTCAGCACGATTGGGCGGAAGCGCGCGTCAAAGGCGATAGTTCATACACGCGGCGACTCGAGGCGGAAGATTGCACGATTGTCTGGCCCGACGGCAAAATCGCGAACAAACGGACAGATTTGCAAACGATGACCGGCAACATCGTTTTCACCGAATTCAAGTCGACGATCTTCGAGTGCGCGTTATACGGCGAAACGGGAATCGTGGTCGGCGAGGGGACAGTTCGAGCGCAGAAAGGAAAACAAGATCTTCTCGGCGGAAAATTCGTTTGGACGGATACGTTTGTAAGACAGAGCGGCCAATGGAAGGTGGTCGCTTCGCAAATCACTTCGGTCTTGGAAAAATGATCGCTGGCATTTATCTATAATTCGTCATTAACAAATTTGCTCTCGGTTGCGGCGTCCTCGTAGCCATCCTCCTCTTCGTCGTCGTAGTTGCTGCGATCGCGGTTGGCGGCAGTTACAATCGTCTCGTCCGCTTGCAACAGGCAGTCGATCAAAGCTGGGCGCAGGTGCAAAACGTCTATCAGCGGCGCGCAGATTTGATCCCGAATCTCGTCAATACGGTTTCAGGTGCTGCTAATTTCGAGAAATCAACACTGGTGGAAGTAACGAACGCCCGGGCCAGTGTCGGTCGCGTGCAAACACAGATCGACCCAAACAAAGCGCCGACCGACGCGGCACAGCTTGAAAAATTCCAAGCTGCGCAAGGAGAACTCAGCAACGCGCTGTCGCGTCTGTTGGTCGTCGTGGAACGATACCCAGAGTTAAAGGCCAACCAGAACTTTCTTAGTCTTCAGGCGCAACTGGAAGGAACCGAAAACCGAATATCAGTCGAACGCAGCAATTTCAATAAGACGGTTCAGGATTACAACGTGGCGGTGCGCAGTTTTCCGACCAATTTGATCGCAGGCATGCTCGGTTTTCCGCCGAAACCATTTTTCGCTGCGCAACCGGGCGCAGAAAATCGCCGTCGGTGCAGTTCAATTTTGGGACGCCCGCTCCGGCGTTTTACCATCGCCGTGTGAGGTAAAATACTTTTGATCCTGGTGGATCGGTTTTCTCCGAGGACGTTTATGTTAAAGCAACCACGGCCAAGCCGGTTGAAACCATCACCGGCGAACTTATAGCGATCCTATCCTTTGTCGTCACAACTCGCGTTTTTTGTCGTCGCAATCAGCGCAGATGCTGCGGAAGTGATTCCGCCGAAACCCGATCGTTACTTCAACGATTATGCTGACGTCGTTTCGAAGGAGGCTGCTTCTCGGTTTAACGAGCAGCTGGCCCAATTCGAACGAGAAACTTCCGATCAGATCGTCGTGGCAGTTTTTCCAAAGATGCAAAGCGACTCGGACATCGCCGACTACACGCAGCGCGTGGCACAGGCGTGGGGTGTCGGTCAAAAAGAGCGCCGCAACGGTGTGGTGCTCTTTGTTTTCATCCAGGACCGGAAAATGTTTATCCAAGTCGGCTACGGCCTGGAAGGCGCGCTACCGGACGCGACGGCATTCGATATCACCGAGCGCCATATCAAGCCGCTCTTCCGGACTGGCAATTATGAAGCTGGTCTTGCCACCGGGATCGACCTGATCTGCAAGGCCGTTCGTGGCGAGTACAAAGGATCCGGAAAAACTGTGGCGAAACGACAGCGGCGGAGGGTTTTCCGGTGTCCTGCCATTCATCATCTTTCGTCATCGTCCTGATCATTATTTCCCGTGTCATCCGAAAACTTGGCGGCTACGGCTATTCATCGCGAGGAGGTGGCCCCGTCTTTATCCCGAGTGGCGGCGGCTGGTCGTCCGGTGGCGGTGGTGGCGGCGGATTCAGCGGGTTTAGCGGTGGCGGCGGCAGTTTCGGCGGCGGCGGCGCCGGATCAAGCTGGTGACAAATGCGAACGCGAGAATTCCTCAGCAAACTTGAGCACGATCGGATCACCGAAGCGATTCGCGGCGCGGAATCTAAAACCTCCGGCGAGATTCGGGTTTTGATCCAGCGTGGCAAGTTGAAGACCGATCCCCTCGTTGCGGCGCAAAGGAAGTTTCATCGGCTCAGCATGCACAAGACCAGCGAGCGCAATGCGGTGCTTATTTTCATTGCCCCGCGGCCGCAGAAGTTTGCTGTGGTTGGCGATAACGCGATTCACGAAAAATGCGGGGACGAATTGTGGCATCGCATCGTTGATCGAATGCGGACGCACTTTCAAAATGAGAAGTTCACCGACGCACTGATCGAAACAATTGAAGAGATCGGCGGCGTGCTCGGGAATTAAAACCCGAGGAGGCAGGGCGATGCAAATGAATTGCCTGATGACGTCATCGAGAGCTGAGCGGCTTTCTCGACTCGCAAGATTTGGAAAAACCGGTCAAACGGCTTTCGAATTTGTCCCGGGTAGAAGCACTCGTCTCAAGCCCGATGTTAATGAAA
>CAWBSH010000004.1:0-5898 GCA_963791385.1 uncultured Verrucomicrobiae bacterium | reverse complement strand
GAATCTGTCACGAGCGTCGGCGAAAGACAGCAGCAATCTGTAGCCAGGCCGCATACCATCATTGGTGGGGGTGAAGTTTCCCGTTTACGAATCGCTCTTTGAGAGTTTCAATTACGCCGTGACCGAGCATAAGAAAATTTTTGGCACAGATGGCGTGCGCGGTGTTGCGAACGTGGAGCCGGTGACGGCAGAGACGGCTCTGAAACTTGGGCGCGCCGCTGCGTACGTCTTCGCGCAAATGAATCCGCGCAGGACGCCTGACGGTGCGCGCCCCAAGATTGTGCTCGGCAAAGACACACGTCTTTCAGGTTACATGCTGGAAAACGCGCTCGTGGCCGGAATCACCTCGCTCGGAGTGGACGTTCTGGTAATCGGTCCGTTGCCTACGCCGGGCGTTGCTTACATCACGCGATCGCTGCGTGCTGATGCCGGCATCGTTCTTTCGGCCTCGCACAATCCTTATCAGGACAACGGCATCAAATTCTTCCGGCACGACGGTTACAAGCTGGATGATCAGATCGAGGAGAAAATCGAAAGCCTGGTTTTTACTGACGAGATCGATTCTGTCCGCCCAACCGCCAGCAACATCGGTCGAGCGACTCGAATCGATGATGCGCTTGGGCGTTACGTCGAGTTCGCCAAGGCGAGTTTTCCCAGGGGAATGTCGCTCGAGGAAATGCGCGTCGCAGTCGATGTGGCAAACGGCGCTGCTTACAAATCGACGCCGTGCGTTCTGCGCGAGCTGGGCGCGGAAGTCGCCGTGGCCAATAATGAGCCCAACGGAATTAACATCAATGACGTTTGTGGCAGCATGCACCCTGAGGAGATCCAGCGCATTGTCCAGGTCAGTGACGCGGATGTAGGCGTCAGTCACGATGGCGATGCTGATCGCGTTCTTCTTTGCGACGAAGATGGCGAAATTGTCGATGGCGATGAAATTCTGGCAATTGCCGCCTTGGATCTTTTGGAAACCGGGCGGCTCGAGCAAAACACTGTCGTGGCCACTGTGATGAGCAATTTCGGTCTGGATGAAGCACTCGCAGCGCGTGGCGGCAAAGTAGTGCGGACGAAAGTCGGCGATCGCTATGTCATTGAAGAGATGGTGCGCCAGAACCTGAACCTCGGTGGCGAACAAAGCGGACACGTCATTTTCCGTGACTTCACAACGACCGGTGACGGTATCATCACCGCGCTACAGATTTTGCGTATCATGCACAAGACCGGCCAGCCATTGAGCAAGCTCAAGGCGTGTTTGCAAAAGTATCCGCAGGCCCAGCGGAATTTGCAGGTGAAGGAAAAGCGCCCTCTGGCGGAGTTATCTGCGGTGATGAGCCTCGTCAACGAGGCGGAGAAAGAGCTCTCGGGCAAAGGCCGCGTGCTCCTGCGTTATTCCGGCACCGAGTCGAAAATCCGTCTGCTTATCGAGGGCCGTGAGTTTGCGATGATCGACAAGCAAGCGGACCGGATCGCGGATGCGATTCAAAGCGCGATCGGAGCGTGATGAACACAGTCATTCCGAGCGCAGTCGAGGAATCCCGATGCGAAAACGAAAAGCTGGCTCCGCGGGGTCCCTCGACTCCTCCCGCGGCTGCGGGATCCGCTCGGGATGACAAGTAGTATGAGCTTGGATAAGATCATTGAGGCCCTGTTGTTCAGCGCACAAAAACCGCTCTCTATTCGTGAAATCACCACTGCGATCAGAGGCGCGGAAGACGATCCGGCGAGTGAGGCGCCTAACGAGTTTGCGCGCGTGAAAAAGCCGGAAGTTGCAGCGGGACTAGAACAACTGAAAATGGAATACGTCCAGCAGGGCCGCGGATTTCAACTCATCGAAAAGGCAGAAGGCTGGCAGCTCGCTACTGACCCGGCGTTCGCGAAATGGGTGCGGCAGCTTTTCCCCGTGCCGAAGCCGGCGCGTTTGAGTGCGCCCGCGCTGGAGACCTTGGCGATTATCGCGTATCGGCAGCCAATCACGCGCGCGGACGTCGAGGCGGTGCGCGGCGTGAACATCGATGGCGTGCTGCAAACGTTGATGGAGCGCGGGTTGGTAAAAATCGCCGGACGCGCTGAAATCCCCGGCCGGCCGCTTCTTTACGAAACGACACAGTTTTTCCTCGATCATTTTGGACTTCGCAATCTCGATGAATTGCCAAACGCTGAAGAACTGCGAAGACGGATTTTGACAAGCGCGCAGCCAGTCGAATCTCCCACATCAGCGAGCGCTACAACTTCGGAGTAGCGTGCGCGTCTCGATTCCGGGGAGCACAGGCCGCTGGCCTGTAGTTCGCGGTAGCTTGCCGCGAACCGGCGGTGTTCGCACATTCCGTTTGCAAAGATGTATTCGGCAAGCTGCCGAATACTACAGGCTGGCAGCCTGTGCTCCCCAACACGCGATCCGCCACTCGTGGGTAATTGGACTTTCTCTCCTGTTCACAACATCAGCATTCGCATTTGCCGCAATCCGACCCTCTGATTGCGCACGTGCGGCAAAGTATTCCGAGAACAGACGCGGCAGTGCAATCCTCGTCCTGCAAAACGGCCGGACAATTTTCGAGCATTACGCTAATGGGGGCTCGGCAAATCGAAGATGGCCGATCTTTAGCGGGACGAAAAGTTTCTGGGGGATTGCCGCGGCCGCCGCCGTGCATGACGGGCTGTTTGGGCTCGACGATCGGGTCTCGGATACGATCACGGAATGGAAAAATGATCCGCGCAAATCACAGATCACCGTCCGCCAATTGCTCAGCCAAACCGACGGTATTGAAAGCGCATCGCGTCTTCAACGTCCAACGATTCGAGATCGAAACGCAATGGCAATTCAGTTGGCCATCCTTGCCTCGCCCGGTACGGCTTTCATTTATGGACCGAGTCACCTCCAGATTTTTTCCGAGCTGCTGCGCCGGAAATTGAGAGGACGCAGCGTTATCAGTTATTTCGAAATGCATGTCGCCGGCCGGCTTGGATTGCATAGTCTCAATTATAAAAAAGACGCGCGCGGCAATCCGCTGCCTGCGACCGGCTTCGAATTAACGGCGCGCGAATGGGCGCGACTGGGCGAGCTCGTAGTTGAAAATGGTAGTTATCATGGACGCCAGATTGTTCCGGCAAATTTGTTACGAGAAGCATTCATCGGTTCGCGGGCGAACCCCGCGTACGGACTCACGTTCTGGTTGAATCAGCAGGCACCAACGGGACGTGAAGCCGACATGGAACAAATGCTCGATTTGCCGTGGCAAAACGCGGAATGGCAAGAGGTTTGCATCTGCAAGGATGCGCCGAACGACACGGTGGTGGCGCTCGGCTCGCATTATCAGCGCCTGTTCGTCATTCCGTCATTGAAAGCGATCATAGTTCGGCAAGGCTCGGGCGGAAACTTTTCGGACGCCGTGTTTCTGCGACTGGTTCTCGGCCGCGCGCAATAACTCATGCCGCCGGTTTGACTTGCTTGCCGCTTTGGCGAACGATCAAGCCATTATGAGTGATCACTCGCAAGACGAGCAGGCGCTCATCAGGATTCAGCGCGATTGGGCGGAAGCGCGCGTCAAAGGTGACAGTTCATACACGCAGCGACTCGAGGCGGAAGATTGCACGATTGTCTGGCCCGACGGCAGAATCGCAAACAAACGGCAGATTTGCAAACGATGACCGGCGACATCGTTTTCACCGAATTCAAAGTCGATGATGTTCGAGTGCGCTTATACGGAGACACCGGGATTGTTGTCGGCCAGGGGATAGTTCGAGCGCAGGAAGGAAAAAAAGATCTACTCGGCGGAAAATTCGTTTGGACGGATACGTTTGTAAAACAGAGCGGCCAATGGAAAGTGGTCGCTTCGCAAATCACTTCAGTCTTGGAAAAGTAATCGCTGGGATTTATACATAATTCGTCATGAACAAATTTGCTCTCGGTTGTGGCGTCCTCGTAGCCATCCTCCTCTTCCTCGTCGTAGTTGCCGCTATCGCGGTCCCGGCAGTTACAATCGTCTCGTCTGTTTGCAACAGGCAGTCGATCAAAGCTGGGCGCAGGTGCAAAACGTCTATCAGCGGCGCGCAGATTTGATTCCGAATCTCGTAAATACGGTTTCAGGTGCGGCTAATTTCGAGAAATCAACACTGGTGGAAGTGACGAACGCCCGGGCCAGTGTCGGTCGCGTGCAAACACAGCTCGATCCGAACAAAGCGCCAACCGACGCGGCACAGCTTGAAAAATTCCAAGCTGCGCAGGGAGAACTAAGCAACGCGCTGTCGCGTCTGTTGGTCGTCGTGGAGCGCTACCCAGAGTTAAAGGCCAACCAGAACTTTCTTAGTCTTCAGGCGCAACTGGAAGGAACGGAGAACCGAATATCAGTCGAACGCGGCAATTTCAATAAGACGGTCCAGGATTACAACGTGGCCGTGCGCAGTTTTCCAACCAATTTGATCGCGGGCATGCTCGGTTTTCCGCCGAAGCCGTTTTTCGCTGCGCAACCGGGTGCGGAAAAGCCGCCGCCGGTGCAGTTCAATTTTAGCCCGCCCGCTCCCGCGCCCGCGACCACCCCGTAGCGGACGCGAATGGTCGCGCACCAACAGCGCAGTGCGAATTCTGGGAGCGCACGCGGCTCGCGTGTTGGTTTTGGCGGCTCGGCAAAATAATCTTTTGGGTCTTCAAAGTTCACGAAAGCGGGCCGCTTTCGCCAGCACGCGAGCCGCGTGCGCTCCCCAGAATGCTGCGTTCTATTGTTGTGGGACTTTGCGTTGTCCTTATCTCGCACTCCTTTGCAGCGGAAGTGATTCCGCCGAAACCCGATCGTTACTTCAACGATTATGTTGGCGTGGTTTCGAAGGAAGCTGCTTCTCGGTTTAACGAGCAGCTTGCGCAATTCGAGCGAGAAACATCTGACCAGGTCGTCGTGGCGGTTTTTCCAAAAATGCAAAGCGACTCGGACATCGCCGATTACACACAGCGCGTGTCACAGGCCTGGGGCGTCGGCCAAAAAGAGCAGCGCAACGGCGTGGTTCTTTTTGTATTCGTCCAGGACCGCAAGATGTTTCTCCAAGTCGGCTACGGCTTGGAAGGAGCGTTGCCGGACGCGACTGCATTCGACATCACTGAGCGTCACATCAAACCACTATTTCGGACTGGCAACTATGAGGCCGGGCTAGCGACAGGAATCGATCTGATCTGCAAAGCAATCCGGGGCGAGTACACGGATCAGGAAAAACGGTGGTGGAACGCAAGGGCGGCGGCGCGGTTACCGGTCTTTTGCCCTTCATCATCTTTGTCGTTGTGCTCATCATCCTTTCGCGGCTATTCCGAAAATTGGGCGGTTACGGCTATTCATCGCGAGGAGGTGGGCCTGTGTTCATCCCGAGCGGCGGAGGCTGGTCGTCCGGTAGCGGCAGTGGGGGCGGATTCAGCGGGTTCGGCGGTGGCGGTGGCAGTTTCGGCGGAGGCGGCGTGGGATCGAGCTGGTAACAAAATGCGAACGCGGGAATTCCTTAGCAAACTGGAGCACGATCGGATCATTCAGGCGATTCACGAAGCTGAATGAAAACGTCGGGTGAGATTCGCGTTTTGATCGAGCGCGGCAAATTAAAGAGTGATCCCCTCGAGGCTGCACAGAGCAAGTTTCATCGGCTTGGTATGCACAAGACGCGCGAACGCAATGCGGTGCTTATTTTTGTCGCGCCGCGCGTTCATAAGTTCGCCGTCGTTGGCGACCAGGCCACTCACGAGAAATGTGGCGATCAGTTCTGGCAGCGCGTCGCGACCGCAATGCACAATTGCTTTCGTCAACAAAAGTTTACCGACGGTATTGGCGGAGCGATTACAGTCATAGGAGACGCCCTAGCGCAGCATTTTCCGAAGACGTCGAGCGACACAAATGAACTGCCGGATGACGTGATCGAGACCTGAGAATG
>CAWBSH010000003.1:0-378792 GCA_963791385.1 uncultured Verrucomicrobiae bacterium | reverse complement strand
TGCGCCTCGGCCGTAAAGGAACCTTAAAATGAAATCAACAGAAGGTAGACGCGCGCTCATCGGCACTCACAAAGCACCGCAGGAAATGGTTGGCACTTCTAGTCCTGATGGTTTTCGAGTGTAAATTAAGATAACCATGAATGCCAAAGAATGGTCCCAGGTTGTTGTGACCGCCAGTCTGCTTCTGTGGGGAGCGGGCGCCGAAGCCATAGCGGCAACCTACACCACCAACTTTCCCCTGACCGAGAATCCCATTTCTGAAGGTGGTCACTGGATAAACGGAGGACTTATGGACTGGACTGGAGTAACGTCCAGACGAACCTTCGGGACTTTCTTGTACTGGAACACAGAACGGCAACGGGAATTACGACGATTCGATCGCGCTGCTTACTGGCTCGTGGGCACCAGATCAGAGTGCGCAAGCCACGGTTCACAGCATTAATCAGGCAGCGGCTCAGGAAGAAGTAGAAGTGCTTCTGCCAGGTTTTCTATTTCGCCGCATAGCGCCACTGGATACGAGATCAGTTTCAAATGTGAACATCCGGGCGGTTACGCGCAGATCGTCCGGTGGAACGGCGCACTAGGAGATTTTTCCTATGTCACGTACGGCGGGAATGGCAACTACCAAGGCATCACAGATGGTGACGTGATAAGCGCAACTGTCAGCGGCAACTTGATTATTGGCTATGTGAACGGTGTAGAAGTTATTCGAGGAACGGACTCAACATTTTCTTCAGGCGGTCCCGGGATAGGTTTTTGGCAGCTTCGAGCGCCGAACAACACCGATTTCGGATTTACGAGTTTTACGGCTACAGACGGTATCGCTTCAACGCCTACGCCAACACCCGGGCCGATCACCCTCACTGCGCGCGGCTACAAAGTGCGCGGACGCCACACCGTGGACCTCTTCTGGACGGGGGCAACTTCGAGCAATGTCGACATCTATCGTATTGGCGTGCTGGTCGTCACCACCCTGAATGACCGGTTCTACACCGATTCCCCGGGTGGCGGTGGCCATGCCACGTACACGTATAAAGTGTGTAACGCGGGCAGCCAAACCTGTTCTGATCAAGTAACGGTGACGTTCTGACGGCGGCGGGTAACCGTGGCGGTGCCAGCAGCACGCGCATAAGAAGGACTAATATTACACCCTATTAAAATGATCATAGACACAGTACTGAAGAGCGTGAAGCGGCCGGCCGCCCGATCCGCGTTGGAATGGTTGGAGCCGGCGCAACCGGCCGGGCCATCGCCCTGCAACTGGGCACGCCGGCGCCGGGCATTCGTCTGGTGGCGGTTGCCAATCGGACGCCGGCGCATGGCGAACGGGCGTTTCGGGAGGCCGGCATTCACCGAGTGGAGCCGTGTGGATTCCGCCCGCGAGGCGGAAACGGAAATCGCCCGGGGCCGGGTCGTTCTGACCGAAGACCCTTTGGTTTTGACAGCCTGCGGAGCCATCGATGTGCTGGTGGAAGTGACGGGCACCGTTGAGCCCGCCGCTGCATGTGGTGCTCGACGCGTTCGAGCATGGCAAGCATGTGGTCATGGTCAACGCGGAGCTCGATTCGTTGCTCGGGCCCGATTCTCAAGGTGAAAGCGGATCAGGCCGGCGTCGTGATCACGAATACTGACGGCGACGAACCTGGTGTGGCGATGACCCTTTACCGCTATCTTCGATCATTGGGGCTTCGTCCCGTGGCAGCGGGCAACCTCAAAGGCATGGTTGACTACTACCGCAATCCCGACACTCAGCGCGCGTTTGCGGAAAAGAACGACCAGGACCCCCGGAAGGTCACTTCCTTTGCGGACTCGACCAAGCTGTCCATGGAGGCGACGGTGCTCGCCAATGCGACCGGCTTGCGCGCCGGCCGCCGCGGCATGTATGGACCCGCCTGCAAGCATGTGCGGGAGATGGCAAATCTTCTTCCCGCCGATCAGATGCTCGGCACCGGCCTGGTCGATTATGCCCTCGGAGCCGAACCTCACACCGGCGCTTTTGTCATTGTTCACGAGGAATCACCGCTGAAGAAGGCGCAATTGGCCTACTATAAACTCGGCGACGGTCCGTTCTACGTGTTCTACACGCCCTTTCATCTGCCGCACATCCAGATCGCCTCCACCATTGGCCGAGCGGTCATCCATCGTGATCCCACTGTTGCGCCTCTGGCTGGCCCGGTCTGCGAAGTCGTTACGGTGGCCAAGCGCGATCTGAAAGCTGGCGAACGTCTTGATGGTATTGGCGGGTTCTGTTCGTATGGACTGATCGACAATACCGCTTCGGCCCGCGCCATGGATGCCTTGCCGATTGGCCTTTCCGAGGGCTGTGTGCTGCGCCGGGATGTTGCGAAGGACGAAGTGATTTCATTTGACGATGTGGATCAACCCTGTGGCCGTCTGTCCTGACGTGCTTTGGAGGGAACAGTGCGAACGTTGGCCGCAGGTTACGCAGCGCTCCAGGCACTTCAATTCAGCATGTGCCTGCATGAGAAGGATTTAACGTAGGTGTTGCCCGATTCCGTAATAATGCCTGAGAGTCACGTCGAGCAGAGCCCGTGGTTAAAGCCTGGCGCCATAATGTCTCTGCTTCGGAATCTCCTGTATCCGTGTGGGTGTTGAATGAATACACGGTCAGGTTCGACAGCATGGTCGGCGGAAGGAACGTTCGTTAAAGCCCGACTACGCACATTTTGCAAATTCGGTCGATGCTTAATCGTTCTTTCTGGAAAGGCCGCCGGGTGTTCCTCACCGGGCATACCGGCTTCAAGGGGAGCTGGTTATCACTATGGCTCAATGCCCTCGGAGCCGATGTGACGGGATATGCGCTCGAGCCTCCGACTCGGCCGAGTCTTTTTGTGCAGGCGGGAGTCTCGAGCGCCGTCAAATCAATGTGCGCAGATATTCGTGATTTTTCACGGTTAAGATCTGCAATCGCCGACAGCCGTCCCGAGGTGGTCATTCACATGGCTGCGCAGTCGGTCGTCCGGCGCGGCTACGAGGACCCCATCGAAACTTACTCCTCCAATGTCATGGGGACCGTCCATCTTCTGGAGGCACTGCGGCAACTGGGACAGCCCTGCGTCGTGGTTAATATTACGAGCGATAAGTGCTATGAAAACAAAGAGTGGCTTTGGGGATATAGGGAGAACGATGCTCTTGGCGGGCACGATCCTTACTCAAACAGCAAGGCGTGCGCGGAACTGGTTACGTCGGCGTTTTGCGATTCCTATTTCCACACAGTCGCTTCAGGGCGCGTCAGAATCGCGGTTGCAAGTGCCAGAGCGGGTAACGTCATTGGCGGCGGCGATTGGACCCGTGATCAACTTATTCCCGACCTCATGAGGTCATTTCTTGACAACAAACCATGCCTTATCCGAAGTCCTTCCGCCATCCGGCCGTGGCAGTTCGTCCTGGAGCCCTTGCGCGGATACCTCATGCTTGCAGAACGGCTTGCGAAGGACGCCTCGCGGTTTGCATCGGCCTGGAATTTCGGCCCGGCAGAAACTGACGCGAAACCGGTGTCCTGGATTGCAGACAGGCTCGCGCAATTATGGGGAGGCGGCGGTTCCTGGTGTAGTGATGAGGCGCCGCATCCCCGGGAAGCTCATTATCTCAAACTGGACGTGTCCAAGGCGAGGGCCGAGCTTGGTTGGGAGCCAGTCTTGCCGTTGATCAAGGCCCTCGATTGGATCGTCGAGTGGTATCGCACCGTTCGGACAGGCGGCGACCTTCAGTGCCTCACGCGAAGGCAAATTGAGCAATACGAGACCCTATTGGACCAGTAAAACGAGGACTGTTAGACTGGACATAAGTGCACGATTGATATGCTAAGGGTTGACATGAACCCTGCGGCGCGTTGACACACGAGTAATTTAGAATCCACAATAAGAAGAATTTTTTTAATGCCAAACATCATCATCTTAGGAAGCGGAATGGCTGGGTTCGGTGCGGCTTACCGGCTGCACGCCGAAGGCATCACTCCCGTGATGTACGACAAGAACAACTATCATGGCGGCCACACGGCGTCGTTTCGCTATGACAGCGGCTTCCTCTTCGACGTTGGTCCGCACATTTCCTATACCAAAGATCCGCGCATACAAGATCTCTTCGCTGATAGTGTTCACCAGCAGTACCAGACCATTGCAGGTCAGCCTGAACAACTACTGGCGTGGCCACTGGCCCAGCATCCTGTGCAACTCCACCTGCACGGCCTGCCGGAAGATGTCGTGGTCAAGATCATCGCTGACTTCGTGAAGGAGCGCCAGGCACCCGACCGGCCGATAAAGAACTATGCAGACTGGTTGCTCACGAGCTTCGGCCGGACATTCGCCGAACTCTTTCCCATGCAGTACACGCGCAAGTACCACCTCACGACGGCCGATAATATGACCACCGATTGGCTGGGCCCGCGAATCTATCGCCCCAGCCTCGAGGAGGTGCTGCGTGGCGCGCTTTCACCCTCATCCCCGACCGTTCACTACATCACGCATTTCCGCTATCCCAGCGAGGGTGGATTCGTATCCTATCTGAATAAGTTTGTTCCCATGGGAAACCTGAACCTCAATCATGAGCTGGTCTCCGTTGACCCTCGCGCCCGCCAGCTCAGCTTCTCGAACGGCCACGTGGCGCACTACGACGCGCTGATCTCTTCTGTACCGCTGCCGGATCTCGTTCGCATGATTGACGGCGCACCGCGTGATGTCCTCGATGCCGTCGGGCGCCTGGCCTGCTCGACCTGCGTTGTCGTCAACGTCGGTGTGAACCGGGAGGACCTTTCCAGTGCCCACATGACCTACTTCTACGACGAGGACATTTGCTTTACGCGCCTCGGCTTTCCGCACATGCTCGCCGCGAGCAACGCTTCCGCCGGGGACGGGAAGTATTCAGGCGGAAATTTACTTCTCTGACAAGTACAAGCCTTTCACTGGCTCACCTGATGACTGGATTGAGCCTGTCATCAGGGATCTCCGCCGCTGTGGCTATCCTCCGCGAGGACGACCGGATCTTGTGCACAAGGCGATGTTGCTCCCCTACGCCAATATCATCTTCGACCTCGACCGTGCGGCTGCACTCAAGACTGTTCACGGCTATCTCGATGATCTCGGTATCGCCTATTGCGGGCGCTATGGAGACTGGGGATACCTGTGGACGGACGAAAGCTTCAAGAGCGGGGAGTTGGCTGCCGAACGGGCTATATCGGTGCGGGCCAGGCCACAAGGCGCGCAAGTGCCGGTTGGGTGTTGAGTGGGAGCTGGCAAAGCGCGAAAAGGAGCTTTGTGGCTGAGAGATATAGCGCGATAAATAGATGGCGCGTTCCAATGGCCTGAAAGTGAAGGTTCAGACTACTATGCCCGGATTCCGGCCGACTCCAGCGTGAATTCGCGGCGGCAAACGGGTCCTTGGCAATGGAAGAAAGTTGTATAAAGATGTCCGCTAATTGCAAGGACAAGCAGCCGAATTTCTGCCAATGTAATTTACGAATTGCAGAGCAGGGTACATGGTTTTGCGGCAGGAAGTTTTCAACTACCTGCACGATGGGGAAGAGCCGTTTCAACGCCTCATTGACGAAGGCAAGCTGATGGCCTACCCGCATGACGGCTATTGGGCATGCATGGACACATTTAAAGAGAAGCAGAACCTTGAGGACGTCTTCGGCCGGGGCAGTGCGCCTTGGGCGGTGTGGAATCATCAGGACGAAATCAAGAAGTGATTGCGTGTAATCTGAGTCGCGTGCAGCGGGTGCTTTGCCTTGGGTGCCATCAGGACGACATCGAGATTGGCTGTGGCGGAACAATTTTGCAATGGCTTTCTTCTCATAAGGATCTGGAAATTGTTTGGGTGGTTTTCAGTTCCGGAGGAAACGAACGGGAGAAGGAAGCCCGGGCAAGCGCGGAATTGTTTCTGGAACAGGCGAAGAAAAAAGAGGTAATGATTAAAGATTTCCGCGACGGTTTCTTTCCTTTCGATGGGAAAAACATCAAGACGGTATTTGAAGATGAGCTAAAGAAAATGTCACCCGATGTGATTCTTACCCATAGCAGAAAGGATGCTCATCAGGACCATCGCCAGATCGCCGAGTTAACCTGGAATACCTTCCGCGATCATTTGATACTGGAATACGAGATCCCAAAATACGACGGCGATATGGGACAGCCCAACGTATTTGTGCATCTTAACGCTGAGGCGAGCAAAAAGAAAGTTAGTTACCTCATGGAGGCTTTTCAGTCGCAGCGCCGTAAACGTTGGTTTCAAGAAGACACGTTTTTCTCCCTGATGCGTCTGCGGGGAATGGAATGCAACGCACCTAGCGGCCATGCGGAAGCGTTTTATTGCCGGAAAGTGCTCCTCGCAACGGCGAATTGAGCCGCGTGGCAGGCCTGCGATAAATTCGCCAGCCCGGATTCTATCCATGCACGACTATGTAATCATCGGAGGTGGAATCGTGGGACTGGCGACGGCCATGGCTGTGGGCAATAAGCATCCCAAGGCGAGCATCCTCGTCCTGGAAAAGGAGCAGGATCTTGCGCAACACCAGAGTGGCCGAAACAGCGGTGTCATCCATTCAGGCATTTATTACAAGCCTGGAAGTCTGAAAGCCAGGTTTGCCCGGGAAGGCAACCGTTCAATGATCGAGTTTTGCCGCGAGCACGGCATTAAACATGAAGTCTGCGGAAAGGTGATCGTTGCCACCAAAGCATCGGAACTTCCGCTCCTCGACAACTTGTTTCAACGCGGCCTCGATCACGGGCTCGCCGTTGCGCGGCTCGCGCCCGAACAAGTGCATGAAATTGAGCCGCACGTGCGCTGCCTTGCCGGCGTCAAGGTTCCGTCGACGGGAATCGTCAACTACCGGGAGGTTTCTGCGAAATATGTTGAACTGATTAAATTACAGGGTGGAACGGTGCAAACCGGCACGCGCGTTGACCGCTTGCGCGAGGTGAAAGGTACTCAAGTCATCGAAACGTCTCACGGAGAGTTTGAGGCCGGATTCATCATCAATTGCGCCGGCCTATTTAGCGATCGCGTGGCCCGCTTCGGTGGCCTGGACCCGGGCGCGAAAATCGTCCCCTTCCGTGGCGAGTACTACGAGTTGGTGCCTGAAAGGCGGTATCTCGTAAAGAGTTTGGTTTACCCAGTGCCCAATCCCTGTTTTCCATTCCTTGGTGTTCATTTTACGCGCATGATCGATGACTCCGTCCACGCCGGACCCAACGCCGTGCTCGCCTTCAAGCGGGAAGGGTATCGCAGAACGGACATCAACTGTGCCGATTTGTTTGAGACCCTTACGTTCCCGGGTTTCTGGAAGCTGGCGCGGAAGCATTACCGAGACGGCATGATGGAGATGGTGCGCTCCGTGAGCAAACGGACATTCGTAAAGGGTCTTCAACAACTCATCCCTGAAGTGACAGAAGATGACTTGGCGCCCACGCAGTCCGGAGTCCGGGCGCAAGCCTTGATGCCTGATGGGAAACTGGTGGATGACTTCCTCATCGTGAACGGGAAAAATTCAATTCATGTGTGCAACGCGCCCTCGCCGGCAGCGACGGCCTCACTTGAAATCGGGCGCTTTATTGCCAATCAACTTCCCAAGGTGACGTCGGCTCGCCGGCCTCGTCGCATTTATCTTGCCAATCAACAAGTTTGTAGGGTAAATGACCTTGCATGACACAGGACAGCAGACAGATGTCGAACCATCGGCAATTGCCGGGCACTGCCACGGCTCGCCGCAAACGTGTGTCGAGCCCATCTTCTCGCCTTTTCGCTCTCGTGGTGTGTGTGCTCATGTGTGGCGCGTGCCAGAGCCCGCTACCGCCTTTACCGAATCCGCCCGGTCCTAAAACAGCGGTGCGGCTCTCTCCGGGAGACGTGATCAAGCTTTCCTTTGCCGAGGACACGGATCTGGATCAAGTGCAGAGAATTCGAAGGGACGGCAAGATAAGTCTGCCGTACCTTGGCGAAGTAACGGCTGCCGGAAAGAGGGTTATCGATCTCCAGCATGAGCTTACCCGCCGCTATGACGAGCATCTTGATAACCCCGAGGTGCTGGTCACATTGGAGAACGGTGCGGCAACCGTGATTATCTCTGGATTTGCCAATAGACCGGGTAAACTTGTTTTTGATCGCCCGACAACGGTGTACCAGGCGATCATGGAAGCGGGCGGAGTAAGTGATTACGGAAGCCTCAGCAATATTCATCTCACTCGCATAATCAACGGAGTACAGCAGACGGAGACCATTAATCTTCGGCCGAGCATTCACGGCCAGCCTACACAACCAAAGTATGTCCAGGACGGGGACGTGATCTACATCTCACGCAGCTTGTTTTGATTTGATGTGTCGGCAGGGCGCGACCACATGATTTTGCCATGTCGAATTCACCAGCCCCGTAGCCAGCTTGGTTCGCTTCGCTCTCGCGCTTCTGTTCGCTACTTTTTTTCTCGTTTTGCAACCCGGACGCAGTTGGAGTCAAAACGCGGTGGGTTCGACGTTCGAACAAGCCGGCTTGGGCTGGCTGCCAGCTATTCCAATTCAGATCAATGCCGGCTTAGATGCCGGCTACGACGACAACGTTGGTCTGAGCACCAGCGGCCAAGGTTCAGTGTTCATCGAGAGAAAACGTCGTCCTCACTTACGCTCGCCCTGGGGAACAGACACAATTTTTTGTGCTGGGTGTAGGACGCTTTAATCAGTACTTCGATGTGTCGGGCCAGAACGAGACTGCCGGAAACGTCACTTTGTCCCTGACGCATAACTTCTCGAGCCGGCTTTCCTTTTACGCCAGCGTTTACGGCACTTACCAGAACGAACCAAATTTCACATCCAATGTCGGCCCGCAGAACGTGCGCACCCCGTTCTTCGACACGGTGGATATTTTTGCGCTTACTTACCACTGGCTTTTGCGATTTAGCACGGTAACGAGCTACACGTTCGAGCGCGTTCAGTACTTTTCCTCGTCGAACGGAAATTCTCAGAACGGTGTTCAGAACACGTCTGCCCAGAACCGTGTTCAGAACACGTTTAGCGAAGAGTTTCAATTTAATCTCACCAGTCGAACGGTTCTTGTGGGCGAATATCGTTTTGAAGCGATAGATTACGATACGGCCCCTCTCAATTCCACGACTAACTTCGTCCTCGCCGGCGTCAATCATAATTTAACCGAGCACTTAATGGTTCACGTGCGCGGGGGTGAATCGTTTCGTTCTCTCGAAAACGAGGGGAATATGGCCAGTCCTTACTTTGAAGGCACGCTTGGTTACGTGAGAAGCAATCACTCGCTGAACTGGACGACTGGCTATGGATACGAATCGCCCACGGCAACAGGTGCGACGACCACCAAGACGTGGCGCACGGGTCTGAACCTGACGTACGATCTAACTTCGCGGCTCAGTTCAACCACTGGCGTTTATTATCATCACGATGAAAATCAAGGCAGTGCTGGCTCGACAGGGACGCAGGATTTTTTCGATCTTTCTGTCGGGCTCCGCTATACGATTAATAAGCGCTTCGCCTTGCACGTTAACTACGAGCACAACTCGACCAGTTCGCTAGGATCGACACCGGGTTACTCACGAAATCGCTATTACGCCGGATTGACCTATACCTACTGACAATCCACGGACCGGACAGCCCGCCTCGCAGGGGAGCTTAACGACAAACATCGCCAATTGCTCTCTGGTGCCGGCTTTAGAAACACCTTGGAAATACTGCATCCACCAAACAGAACTGTTGCTAGCGAAACAATTGTTCCCGCGCGACTGGGGAACCTCTCTGCATCTATCACACCGGGCCGTAGCATGATCGTGGCGGTTTTGGAGAGGCGCGTGTTACGTAATTTTGCTGCTGGCCGCATTTGGCCAGCCCCTCCTGGCTTTGGCAGATTACGCAGCCCACAGTTCGCTGCATTCTTACATTTTACTGATACCATTTGTTTCCGCTTATCTGCTTTACCTACGACGCGATCAACTGCCAAAAGAATACGCCGCCGATTTTTCGCTCGGGATCATAGTGTTGGCGTGTGGTCTCGGTCTTTTCCTGTTCACTCGCTGGCCCAACTTCGTGGGACACGTGCCTGCCGATAATTACCACTTGACGCTGCTGGCTCTCTCGTTTCTTTGCTGTCTTGCCGCGGGCGGTTTTTTCTTTCTCGGGCGCCACTGGATGCGAGCAGCAGCTTTTCCGCTGGCCTATCTCATTTTCCTGGTTCCGATGCCGGACGCAATGGCAGATGCGCTTGAGACGGCCTCGAAATATGCCTCAGCAGAGGTAGCGAATGTTCTTTTTCATCTTAGTGGCACGCCTTTTCTCCGTGCAGGCCTCTTTTTCCAACTGCCCAATATCGAGATCCAAGTAGCGCAGGAATGCAGTGGTATTCGATCAAGCTGGGTGCTTTTGATGACCAGTATCCTGGCCGCGCATTTATTTTTGAAAACACGGTGGCGGCGTCTTGTATTTGTCGCATTCGTCATTCCGCTGGGTATTTTGCGGAATGGCTTTCGTATCTTTGTGATCGGCCTGCTCTGCACAAAGGCAGGCCCGCAAATGATTCACAGCTTGATCCACCGCCGTGGCGGACCTGCCTTTTTCCTGCTTTCGCTGATTCCATTCCTGCTGTTGTTGTGGTGGCTGCGTAATGGGGAGACCCGAACCCGGTTAGAATAGTCATGCCGAGCTTCATCGCCGGCGCAAACCCCGCCGACTTCTCGCAATCTCCTTCGTTGTTGACTGGGTCCAATTTTAAAATTTACGTATTTTTCGGGAACTTAGTCCTTCCTTTTCCGAAGAACTATTGTAGAAAGTTCGATTCTGTTGCGCTTGCTACGTAAGCCTTGATCCGCCTTCGCTGCGGCTCGCGCCCAGGGTCCGTTTCGCTTAACGAATGAGATTTCAATTTAGCGGACGGCAGATACCTCGTGCCGTAGCCAGAGTTGCAATGCCATTCATCATGTCAACTTGGAGCCAATTGTGAGTCTGAACACCGTCCTAGCTTTTGCGGCCGCCGCATTCAGTGCCGGCCTGGCCGTTGTCGCAGCCTGTCGAAGGCAGCGTTCGCTTGCAACGTGGTGTTTCTCAGCTGGAATGCTGATTTTCGCTTTGGAAAGTCTGTTTGGTGCAATAGAAAGCGCTGCGCTTCTTCCTGAGACGGCAGCCTTCCGGGAAACGCTTGCCCTCGTGGCAAAGTCATTTCTCCCCGGCGTTTGGCTGACTTTTAGCCTGACGTATTCCAGGGCAAACTACCGCGATTTTCTGGTCCGATCACGGTGGCTGGTTATCGGAGCCTTTCTTGTTCCAGTGTTGTCGCTGGCGGCTCTTTACGGGTCTTTTTTCGACGTGGTCGCTTACGATCCACCCATTGACGAATGGGGACTCAGGCTTAGTGAACCAGCAAAGATTCTAAACGTCCTGATTCTCGTCTCGACGGTGTTAATTCTGATGAATGTCGAGCGGACGTTCCGGGCAGCCGTTGGAACGATGCGCTGGCGAATCAAGTTCCTCGTTCTGGGGCTTGGGGTGATCTTTGGTGCCCGCATCTACACTCTAAGTCAGGCGCTCCTTTTCTCGGGATACAGCCCGAGTCAGCTCAGTGTCGAAGCGACTGCTCTTCTTATCGGATGCGCGCTGATCGCCATGGCTTACGTCCGGACTGGATTCAGCGAAATTGATGTCTATCCGTCACGTGCGGTTTTACACACCTCGGTCACGCTCTTACTGACCGGAGCATATCTTTTTGTTGTCGGAGTATTGGCTCAAGCCGTTGCCCGCTTTGGCGGCATCACCGATTTTCCGATCGTGGCCTTTGTTGTCCTCCTTGGCGTGGCCACCCTGGCCGTGCTGCTCCTTTCTGACCGAGCTCGGCAAAGTTTGCAGCTGTTTATCAGCCGCCACTTTAAGAGGCCGCAGCATAATTTCCGTCAAATCTGGGTACGATCCACGCAAAGTCTCTCGGCCGCTGTGGATGAGACTGCTCTGGGCACTATCGCGTCGCGGCTGATTTCAGAGACGTTTGGCGCCCTGTCGGTCTCGACCTGGCTTCTCGATGAACAACGAAATTGCCTGATCCGGATGAGCTCGACGGCTGATGGCGAACAAGCTCAGAACGGGCATTTGACCAGCTCGATAACAGGGGAAGAGCTCAGTTCAGCGGAAGCAAGCAGATTGTCGCGTCCCTTCGACCTCGGTAGAGCAAAAGAAAAGTGGGCACGAGATCTCATGAAAAGCTGCAGCGGCCAATTCCGCACGGGTGGGAATCCCATCTGTGTTCCGCTGGTTGGGGCAGCGCACTGGCTCGGAGTGATCGTCCTCGCAGACCGCGTGAGGGGGCTGGGCTACTCGGCGGAAGAGATGGACTTGTTAAAATGCATCGGCGAGCAGGTGGCGGCGAGCCTGCTGCAACTGCGACTCACAGAAGAGATCATGGAAAGAAAGGAGCTGGAAGCGTTTCAAACCATGTCGGCATTTTTGATTCATGACCTGAAGAATGCAGCCTCAACTCTTGGCCTGATGTTGGAGAATTTACCAAAACATTTCGACAGCCCTGCTTTCCGCGAGGACGCGCTGCGCGGAATCGGGAGTGCGGCCACCCGGATTAATGATCTTATCAAACGCATGAATGCGTTGCGTCATGAGTTACGCCTAAACGCAGCCGAGTTGGACCTCAATCTCATCATCAAGGAAACTCTCGCGAACTTAAATGGAACACTCGACACCAATCTGGTAACCAAGTTCGATCAGATCCCAAAGATATCGGCTGATCGACAACAACTGCAAAGCGTGTTTATGAACCTCCTTCTTAACGCGCGCGATGCGGTCGGCATGAATGGCCGGATCACTGTGGAAACAACCCGACAGGGTGAGTGGGTAGCCTTGTCTGTAAGCGACAACGGATGCGGAATGACTGAGCAGTTTATCAAGAACTCTCTTTTCCGGCCGTTCCGCTCCACAAAGAAGAAAGGACTGGGCATTGGCATGTTTCAATCCAAAACGATTGTCGAAGCGCATCACGGGAAGATCAACGTCGAAAGCAAACTTGGCGTTGGCACAACCTTCCGAGTGATGTTGCCACTGAAGTGTCAAACATGAAACCGAAAATACTCATTGTGGATGATGACGAGGCCATTCGGACGCAAATGAAATGGGCCCTGAGCGAGCATTACGACGTCCAGTTTGCCGAAGATCGCAAGGCGGCGGCGGAAGCCTTTGAGACTAACTCGCCGGCGGTGACATTGCTTGATCTCGGCCTGCCACCTCGCCCTAACGAATGCGACGAAGGTCTGGGCGTGCTGTCCGACATACTTGCCATCGATAACACGGCCAAGGTTATCATTATTTCCGGACAGAGCGAAAAACAGAATGCGATCGAAGCGGTTGGCGCCGGGGCTTACGACTTCTTGTGCAAGCCTGTGGAGATGGGAGAACTAAGATTGCTCCTTCGGCGATGCATTCACGTGGTGGAACTTGAGAAGGAATATCACAAGTTACAACAAAGCCAGCAATGCGACGTCTTTGAAGACATGCTAGGAACCAGTCCACAAATGCAGGCAGTTTTCGCTTCCATTCGCAAGGTGGCTGCAACCGATGCCCCAGTGCTGTTGCTGGGAGAAAGCGGCACTGGTAAAGAAATGGCGGCAGCGGCAATTCATCGTCGCAGCGTGCGTAAGGCTGGTCCTTTTGTCGCCATCAATTGCAACGCTATTCCCGAAAACCTTCTGGAGAGTGAGCTGTTCGGCCACGAAAAAGGCGCCTTTACTGGTGCGCACGTTCAGCGCAAAGGGCTGTTTGAAACAGCCAGTGGCGGCACCCTCTTTCTGGATGAGATTGGCGAGCTTCCGCCAGCTATCCAGGTAAAGCTTCTCCGGTTTCTTCAAGAGCAGCGGTTGCAGCGAGTGGGGGGAAGACAAGAGATTCAAGTCGATACCAGGCTGGTCACCGCGACCAACGGCGATTTAAAACAGCTGATCGATAGCGGGAAATTTCGTGAAGATCTGTATTTTCGTCTTGCGGTTATCACTATTCGGCTCCTGCCGCTTCGAGAGCGCGGGGAAGATATTATCTTCTTGGCACGCGACTTCCTGCAAAAATATGCTAGCCAAAACGGCCACACCAAGATGGTCTTCGCGCCGGATGCGTTGCGGTCGATGACCCGTTATTCATGGCCTGGAAACGTCCGCGAACTCCAAAACCGCGTAAAACGTGGCGTTATTATGGTAAGCGGGACACGAGTGAGCGCAAAAGACCTCGAGTTGGATCAAGGAAAAGATTTGGCCGCCTCATCTGCAACAACGCTCAAACAAGCGCGCGAAGACGTCGAACGGGGACTGATTGAGCAGGCGCTTAAGAGGAACTCCGGTAAGATCACTTCCGCAGCTGCCGACCTCGGCATTAGTCGACCGACTCTTTACGAACTAATGGAAAAGCTTGGGATTTCCAAAAACCGCACAAATGGAAACAACACCTAACTCAAGATTCGTCGTCCAAATGCAAACATCGAAAACCTTATTTAGAATCATAACGCTTAGTCTTGCGACGACACTCATGGTCGCGTGCTCCAAGGAAGCCAAGAAGACACGCTTTCTCGCCGAGGCGAACAATTATTTTAAGGCCGGCGATTACGACAAAGCAAAGGTGAGCTACCTCAACGTGGTTCGGCTGGATCCACAAAACGCGCTCGCCTTCGAAAGAATAGGAGCAATGTGGCTGGAGGATGGAGCGCCCCTTCGTGCGGTGCCGTTTCTAGCCAGGGCCAGCGAGCTCAACCCGAACAACGCCGAATATCATATGCGACTTGCCCGTTCTTATGTGGGTTTTGGGCGGCTTGCCGAGGCAAAAAAGGAAGCACTTAAAGTCCTCGAGTTGTTCCCCGAAAATGGCGAGGGTATTATCGCTTTAACAGAGGCGGCCCAAAGTAAAGAAGACCTCGACGAGGCTGCACAACAGCTACAGAAATTTCCTAAGAAAGCTGACCTTTCTTTCTACCTCGCTTCAGCGAATCTGCTTCTCCGCCAGGGCGATCTATCTGCAGCTGAAAACGCACTTCGACAGGCGCTCACTGTCGATCCGAAATCGGCCGCCGCGCATACAGCGATGGGAGATCTGCATCTTATCCGGAAGGATCCGAATCAGGCTGGCGAGGAATTTAAGAAAGCGGCAGATCTTGCACCCATTCGTTCGATCGAGCGCTTGAAATACGCCGCGTTCAAATCAGGTACCGGTGATACTGAGGAAGTGAGAAAAGTTTCCGCCGAGATGACCAGGAAGGCCCCTGATTACCTTCCCGGTTGGTGCCTGCTGGGTGAGGTTGCATTTAAGGAGAAGAAATATGACGAAGCGCTGTCACTTCTGCAAAACGTCTTTAGCCGCGATCCGCAGAACCTGGATGGCCACCGACTGGAAAGCGAAGTGCTGTTGGCAAAGGGCGATACGAAAAAAGCGGTCGAAATCCTGGAGCGACTGGACCAAACCTATCCGGATACGTCGCTCGTCAAATATCAATTAGCACAAGCGTATCTCAAGGACAATAACATGAACCAGGCGAAAGTGGTGTTGGATGAAGCCATTTCGACCAATCCGAATTATGCCGATGCCATCCTGCTCCTTGCCGAGATTAATCTCACCACCGGCCATAGCGACATGGTCATCGAACCGATGACCCGATTGCTGAAAAGACGGCCTGATCTCAGGACCGCTGCGACGTTTTTGGCAGCTGCCTATGGTTCGCTTGATCGATTCGACGATGCCACAACAGTTCTTGAAGAACAAGCCAAGCTGGCGCCACAGGACCCGCAGCCCCAAATGGCGCTTGGGCTGACTCTCCGTCAGGCCAAAAGATATGACGATGCACGCAAGGCTTTTGAAAAGGCTAGTCAGCTCGCACCGAACGACCTGACAGTGGTCAATCAACTCGTCGATTTGGATTTGCTGAGCAAACATTTCGATGCTGCCCGGCAAACAATACAGCGTCACTTCCAAGAGGCGCCTGATTCGGCAGGTGCTCACTTTTTTGAAGGCAAGATTCTGGCGGCCGAAGAAAAATGGGATTCAGCGGAGACAGAACTTCAAAAGGCGCTCCAACTCGATCGAAACTTTCCCGGGGCTTACGATTTGCTGATGCAGATATATGTTGCAACCGGCAAACTCCCCGAGGCTGTTAGTCAACTGGAGGCAGAGCTCTCCAAGCGGCCCAACGATTCGACCGCACTAATGACATTGGCAACCTTATACGAGCGGATGCAGGATTACTCAAAGGCGCGTGAGGCTTACGAGAAGGTTCTCTCCATCAATCCCAAGTTCGTTCCCGCGTTAAATAACCTGGCTTGTATCTATGCCGATCGGCTGAATGATGTAGATAAGGCGTACGGTTTGGCTCGCAAGGCCCGCGATTTGGAAGGCCAGGATCCGGCGGTCGGTGACACCCTGGGTTGGGTCCTTTACAAACGGGGCGACTATCAGCAAGCCCTACCGATTCTGCAGGAGAGCGCTGCAAAGTTGCCTGACACTCCCGAAGTTCAATTTCACCTTGGCATGACGGCCTACATGATGGGGCAGACGGATTTGGCCAGAGTCGCACTCCAAAAAGCAGCGAACGCAGCCAAGGATTTCCTAGGCAAAGAGGAAAGCATCCATCGTCTCGCCATGTTGAGGAATGGCCCCGTTCCCTCGAAGGAGTTGTCGCTCGGAGAACTCGAAGCAATGACGAAAGAGCAACCTAATGATGTTATCTCCCAGATGCGCCTGGCAGAGGCTTATGAGAAACAAGGTGCCGTGGACAAGGCGGCTGCGGCTTTCGAGCAAGCGTTGAAGCTCAATCCCAGCTTGGTCTCGGCTGTAACCAAACTGGCACAACTCTACGCCGGACCGCTCCACGACAAAGAGAAAGCTCTCATTTATGCAAAGCAAGCGCGCGAGCTCACCCCAGGTGACCCTCAGGTCACGAGGCTTCTTGGAGAGGTTGCCTACCAAAATGGCAATTTCAGCTGGTCTTACAGCCTTCTGCAGGAGGCCGCTCGGCAGCGCGATCACGATCCATCGATCCTGCACCATTTGGCCTGGGCCGCTTATAGCATGGGAAGAGCCAATGAGGCTCGGGAATCTATGCAGAAAGCCATGGCAATCGACCCCCACTTTCCGGAGGTTGCTGACGCCAAAGAATTTCTATCATTGATTGCGTTCGAGGAGAACCCGAAAGCGAGCGACGCCGCCGCGAACGAGATCCAAAAGCAACTACAAACCAATCCCGAATATCTGCCCGCCCTCATGGCCGAAGCTGCGCTCGATCAACAGCGCGGTCAAAGAAAGCCAGCCACAGAGATATACAACGATATTCTACGTCGCCTCCCGGATTTCGCGCCTGCGCAGAAGCGCCTTGCCATCCTATATGCTCAAGAACCATCCACGACCGCTGCGGCTTACGATCTGGCAGCGAAGGCGCACAAGACATTGGCAGACGACGCAGAGTTGGCCCAACTTCTTGGACGATTGAGTTACGAGAAAAAACAATATCCGCGCGCAATCCAGTTATTGCAAGAGAGCGCTCAAAAGCGGCCACTCAACGCCGATTCTCTCTTCTGTCTTGGCATGTCCCAGCTACAGAGTCGACAAAAGGCAGAGGCAAGAGGAACTCTTAATCAAGCCTTGCTCGCCGGCCTTCAAGAACCTCTTGCTACCGAGGCAAAACAAGCCTTGGCAGACACGCAGCGGGAGTAAACGTAAAGGCCGCCCAGACTCGCGAAGCTGGGGATTGGAGGTTGGGAGGGAGAGTCAATGGTTGGAGTTGCTTTCAGCTAACCCAAGATAATCCAGGCGTCGACTACAATCCTATTATGATAAACTTGTCGGGAGACCATTATCGAGGTCATCTCTTTTCGCGATGGACTTAAGGTTGTCGGAACATCTTACGGTCTGGCGCAGACGAACACAAATCCATATAACCGCGCCATATTGCTAACTAACTGACATCTACCACCTTACAACGGCTTCCAGGGCCGCTCTTTCTTTTGGCACGAACCTTGCTTCCTTTTCCCATATTGAGAATTGCTATGAAGATAAACAGACAACGCCTATTCCCGAAACTTGCCCTTAGTTGTGTGGCCGTCTGCGGTGCAGTGCTTTCGTTCACCCCCAAAGCCGACGCTAATACCAACCTGACATTCAGTGATCAGTACATCGTTGGCTCTTTCAAATTCACGTCTGGAAACCCCGCGGATCCCAATAGTGTGGCAACCTATGTCAATTACATGATCAGTTTGGCCCCGGGAGGTTCGGGTCCGTTCTCGGGCATGATCTTTACGCGATCAAGCAATGTTTTCGCAAACTTGCCTAATGCCAACGCAAATATAATTGCGCAGGGCAACACGACGACGATAGATCTCGGCGCCGGTGGCGTATATTCATACCTGTTTGCAAAGTACGACGGCCAGAATGATTACTCGCAGGTCTGGTACGTTGGTAACTTGAGTGGAACTATCTCCATTCCTGCCGACGGCCCGCTAGGGCATGGTCTTTCAGGGTGGATACTCTTTGGCCCAGGCGTTCCAGGGGTTCCGGATGGCGGTGCCACGGCGATTTTGCTCGGGGCTGGCCTCGGTGCGGTAGGTATGGCGCGGCGCTTCCTAAGGATTTAGCCGGGCCAAGATCTCCGCAAAGAAGTTGGAATAAGTACACCCGCCGCTGTTAAAACCTGCCAGCCTTTTCTTCATCGAGGTTGCTCGGGGCAGTCCTTCGGAAATCACACAGACTCCCAGTCAAAATGCCCGATAGGTTGAAGGCGCCGGCCTGCTTTCTGAATAGGCATCGAAAACCGAGAGACGTTAGTTGACGTGAATTTGCAGATGGATCACCGAACGTCGGAAATCCTTACGCGGGCCGAAGCGGCGGGTACAACCTCCAGCACTCGAACATGTTGTGTGGAACGCCCCATGGCCTGCCGAATGCTTGTCGGAATATTTTACGATCTTCCGCACGCATGGATCCTAGTATCAGAATGTCTCAAGGAAATAACAGCCTGTAAAGCAAGAACTTACGACGATACTAGGAGCAGGCTCGTGTGTTGGCACAGGGTCTGCTTGATATTTGGGCAAGTATGAAAACAAGCATGATCTGCACGGCCTTTTGCGCTGTTATGCTGGCCTTCAGCCACGATGCCCACGCCCTTTCCCTTACTATCGGTGATTCCCACGAGTTGGGTTCTGTGGTGAACGGCTGGTCATCCGGTGACTCTTACGTAAACCATATGATTGGCATGGCCCTTGGCACGAATGACCAAGCCGGTGGACAGAAATACGCTCGCTCGAATAATGCCTTTGCCCCCCTAACTCAAGCTGTGTTGGCGGGCCATGTAAACGGGTACTGGTACAACGATAAATCTTGGCTCTGGTGGCTTATATTCATATCTGTTTGCCACATACAACACCCCAAATAATACCTCTGAGGTTTGGTACGTGCGAGACTTGAGCGGCATTATCACGATTCCACCGAAAGCTAATGGGTATGCGCTTTCCGGATGGACACTCTTTGCCACAGCCGAAAGTATTCCCGACGGCGGCGCCACGATGATGTTACTAGGCGCGGCGTTGGTCGCCCTGGGTGTGGTTCGACGTCATTTGAAGAGTTAGCCAGCAAAGCGTCCCGGTCCTCGCGAAGCTGGCAGCAAAGTGGCCGTTCCTCTGGACGGCCACTTTGTATTTACGGCTGACCTTGTCAGCGGTGCCATCTCCACACAAGAAAGGCGAAACGGCAAGGCCGCAAACTGCGCGGACAGAACATTACTTGCCCGGCTTTCTTTCGCTCTCAATGCCCGAATTGGAGGCCTGATCTGGAAGATCGTCGGTAAACTTTACAATTACCGCGCTGCCACAAATTTGGAGGGAGCAATCCGGTGTTATCTCCAAACGTAGGAGATCACGCGGGAAGCACCTTTGCTTCGGGGATCTCCATCTCAAGCGATCGGCCAAGGAAATCCATTAGCACTCGAATGCGTTCTCCAGCAGACAAGACTTGGGTAATCACTACCTCGAGTCCGCGAAAAGGGCCCTCGGTGATGTGCACCAGTTGCCCAATTTTGAGGGAGGAATCGATGGTGACAACCTCGTCCATGCCAGTGTGTGACTGAAGCGCGACAATGGTTTCCTCCGGGAGCATTGCCAGGCGATCTCCGAAACGGAGAATTCCTCGAATTCCGTGAGCGCTTTCAACTGCTCGGTGCTGCGTTGGATAGGTGAACCTGGCGAACAAGTAGCCAGGAAACATCGCCTCGACAAACCACACCGGACCCCTGTGCGTCAGCCTCCGGAATCGCAACCGGGGTGATAGACACTCGATTCCAAACTGCCGTCGCAGCGAAATCGCGGCTAAATGTTCTCGTTTGGGCTCGGCTCGGAGACAGAACCACACCGGCCCGTCCAGCAGCGCGAGCGCAGTAGCAGACTGCGTCACACATTCTGAATACGGCCTGCGACGGCCAAAGTTCCAAAAAAAGCAAAATCTAGTGCCGCGCGGATTCTCGGCTTCGGGGCTTGCTGCCGGCGGGAACCAGCTCGAAGTAACTGCATAGGAGTATGAACCGCTGGAATAAACCCGGTGAGTAAACAGAAGGGACAGGCTCGGATTCAACGCCTAATCTCCACCAGCCAAAACCGCGCAAATTTCGAATCTTGTAAATGGTATCGCTGCCGATGCCAGTCGACCACAATGGACGGGGCGTTATGCTCGTAAACCCTCATTCTATCCCCGCAGACGAAAAAAGCAGCAAATCACAGGCGATCCCAGCTAAAGCCTGAATCGTTGTAATTTTGCGCAGTATTCTCGCCGAGTTCAAAGAGCTGGAATTCCGAATTTCCGATCTCGACAAACCGGTAGCAATTTCATATCTGGAAAAGGACGTTGGAAAAGTTCTAGTCGCAAGCAATTCATCCGATGAACAAAGCAGCTCAAATTATCAACTCGATACTCGCATTGGTAATGCTCGCCTGCCTGACGAGTCACGCAATGGCGGGCAAATCGATCACACAAGCGAAGGTCAACCAAATCACACCGGGCCTGACGACCGAGGAAGATCTTGTTCGCGCCTTCGGCCCGCCCGCAACGAAAACGGTCTGTCCACCAGGAGAGATTATGCTGGACTGGTTTTACGCAAGCCCGATCAGCGCTCAGAATTACATTCCAATCATTGGCCCGGCTTTGGGCGGTACACAGGTTAAAGCGTGGGAACTTTGGGTCGTCGTAGGCGCAAATGGGGAAGTTAAACGCTACATCGCATATGGGCATTATGTGAATGGGGAAACCAAGCGCTACGTCGAACGTGGTTAATATGCAAAGTAGGATCGAGCGTGAGCTTTGTTTGAGCGAAATCGAAAATCGGCAATCGCAAATCTCAAATTAGACTGAGCCCGCAGTCGGATTCCCACCGACGACCTGCTGATTACAAATCAGCTGCTCTACCAGCTAAGCCATGCCGCCAAAAAGGAGCTACAAGGTTAGAATCGGCAGAAAGCCATTGTACTTTGGCCGCCACTCCTGGTTCAGCTTGAGATTTCGATTATTCGCGCGCGCGTGAGTACGCAGAAAGCGGGTCGGCGGTTTCCAAATTCTTGATAACGGTACTGAGGTACACCGATTCGGGATAGAACGCTTTGTATTTTGTGATCTCGGCGCGATTCAGGACCTTAAAACCGTAACGTTCGAACATTTTTTCGCCCCGACGGCTTTCGAACGTGATGATCTGGCCGCAGACGCGTTTTTCGCCCGACCGATAGAGGTAACTCAGATACGCGCTCATCAGCGCACGCGTGGTCGAAACTTTTCGCGCCTCCGGGAGGAGGTTGATGTGAAAATGCGGGACGCGCCGCGGCTGGGCGGGAACTTCGCGCCAGCCGTACATGAGTATCCAGCGAATGAAACGACGCGAGCGTTGGTTGTACCGGAAGTAACGGGTCAGCGCGCGAAAGAATAGCCAGACGTTTTGATAGAGCGCGTAAAGCTGGTTTTGCAGTGGCTTGCGCGAACCGAGCAGGTATCCGGAAATTTGGCCGTCCACTTCCAGGAGAAAACAGGATTCCGGCTCGTGATCGGTGTAATAGGTGGTCAGAAAATCAGCGAACAATTCACGGTCTTCGTACACCGGATCGATCGGGTCGCCGAGAAATCCGGTATCGCAGCAGAGTTTTCTTACCACGTCGCGATCTGATCTGCGATAGCCACGAATGAGAAACGGTTGATGATGATCGTTCAGCATTTAAAATCGGCGGTATTTTGAGCGAAGCTCGCCATAAATGCAAAACAGTTCGTCAAATACGCGCGGCCAGTTATACAGACTCCGCGCAACGCGCGCAGCGTTCCTACCCATGACGGATAGTTTTCGGTCGCTGCATTGTTCGATCGCGTTCGCCAGCGCGGCCGGGTTGTTTTCGACCGCCCACGAGTCCTGATCGTGACAAATCACATTATCCATGTAGCTACCGCAAATGCCCACGACCGGCGTCCCGCACGCCTGGCATTCCAACGCTGCAAGGCCAAACGTCTCCTGAACACCGGGATGCACGAAAAGATCGGCTGCACGATAGAAGCCGGCGAGTTCGCAAGGATCGGCGCAGTAGCGAATCCATGAAAGATTCCGCGTTCGCAACTGGGTGTTTCTAAGATGAATTCGATCGGGCCCATCACCTATCACGAGCAAATGAAAATCATTCGGGCGGCGTTGCTGCAAGCTCCTGAACGCGCGAAGCAAAGTCGCTGTGTTCTTCTCTTTCGCCAGCCGTCCAACGTAAAGGAGAAGGTTTTGACCTGAATGAACGCCAAGTGAGCGGCGTATTGCGTCGGTTCCGGATCCATCCGGCCGGAAGATCTCAGTGTTCACCCCGAGGCTAAGCACAAGCACGTTCTGCACGCCCCACTCGCGCAGCACGCGGCCCAGCGGCTCTGAAGCAACAACTGTGGCTGCATGCTGATTGTACAATTTGCGAACGTATGCGCGGGAAAGCCTCATCACGCGGCGTGTAGCCGTTTTCCCAAGAAGCGTTGCGCTCTTTCGCACGTACGCTTCTGAAAAATGCGAGTGATAAAAGCCGATCACCGGCACGCGCAGCGCGCGCCCGACCCTTAAGGCCTTCCAGCCAAGCTGGTAAGGATCGGCGGACTCGATCACGTCCGGCTGTTCCTGTTTCAAAATTTCTTCTACTGCGCGCAAATTCAGGAGTGCGCGGTATTGCGTCGTCCGCGACACAATAGGAGAACGAATCGTGTAGACACGCGAGCGCCCGTTTGCTTTCACACTCGTTTTCGCGCCAGGAACAATCAGAACGTGTTCGTCGCGCGGCGCGTGTCTGTCTATGTAATTGATCTTCTCGTGAAGATATCGCTTCACGCCGCCGCTCACCGGCGAATAGAATTGAGTGAGGTCGCAGATCTTCAAAGTTCGTTAAAACGTCAAAACGTTGATGCGTTGAATCGGTCTGAATTGAGCGGTTACGATTCTCATCCGCTGTAACGCTTCAACTCTTCAACGACTCGTTTTCGGCCTTGCTCAGATACTTCTCCGCTTGTAGCGCCGCAGCGCAACCCATTCCCGCAGCAGTAACCGCCTGTTTGTAAACGCGATCGGCGACGTCGCCGGCGATGAATACGCCGGGACATTCACTCTCGACCAAGTTCTTCGGGAGGAGGTAGCCCTCGGCATCCATGTCTAGTTTGCCTCGATAGGCCTTTGTGTTGGGATCATGCCCAATGGCCACGAAAACACACGCCACGTCCAGTTCGCGGTCTTCATTTGTTTTTACGTCGTGCAAACGCACCGCGCGCATCTCCCCTTTTTCATCAGCAATGTATTGTGTCACCACCGTGTCCCAGATTGGCTCGATCTTCTTATTCGCGAACACGCGCTCCTGCATGATCTTCGATGCTCGCATCTTGTCGCGGCGATGGATCAGATAAACCTTTGAAGCGAACCGCGTGAGGAACAGCGACTCCTCCGCGGCGGAATCGCCACCGCCCACGACGCAGACCGGCACGTTTTTGTAGAATGCGCCGTCGCACGTCGCACAACTCGTCAGGCCGTGACCAACCAACTTCTTTTCGTTTTCTAGTCCCAGGTAGCGGGCCGAGGCGCCGCTGGCGATGATGAGCGTGCGCGTTTCCAGCCATTCATCATCGGCTTTGATCCGGATGTGCTTGTTGCTCGCATCGAAGTCGGTGACCTCCGCGTATGAGAACCTCGCTCCGAATTTCTCGGCTTGTCTGTGCATGTTCAGAATCAACTCTGGGCCATCGATTCCATCTGGAAACCCGGGATAATTCTCGACCAGGGTCGTCGTAGAGAGTTGCCCGCCCGGCTGCCGCCCTTCCATTACCAGCGGGCTCAGGTTCGCCCGCGCCGCGTAAATCGCAGCGGTCAATCCGGCGCAACCGCTCCCAACAATGATCATTTTTTCCATCGATGAAATTTAGCACACGGCGCAAGTGGAAGCATAGGCTTACGGCCCTTGCGCCCAGCGGCCTTGCAACCCGCCGAGGACGCACCGCCGGGGTTCGTCGGTGCGAAGAAAACAGACAACATGCCTGTTTGGCACACGGACAAAATGTCCATATTTCAAGCCGCAAATCGTGCACCTCACGCCGTGACGCGCACGTTAATTTTGTGAAGCCCACTCACGCCGGAGAACGGGCCGCGATCTTCCTCCCATTCCTGCACATCGCCTTCGCCATCTATGGCACGGACGACGAGAGAGTAATCACCCACGGCGGCAGGGGTCCACTGTGCTTTCCAGAGTGACCACGCCAGATTGCCGCCAGAGTAATAAATTTCAGCGTCACTCCAAGTCTGGCCATCATCGAAACTGAGCTCGACGCGGGAGATGCCGCGGTCCCCTCCGAACGCGATGCCTTTCACTTCGATCGGAGCAGTCAGTTTGCCTAACGACACGAACGCCCAATCATCGGGCACATCGATTCTCGATCGCGTGGGCACAATGAAATCCGGCCCCCATCCCTGTTTTTCGTAAAATCCCTTCGCGTTCGCGTCGGCCACCTCAATCCGAGTGAGCCATTTCACATTTTTCTCGCCGAAGTAGCCCGGTACAATCAGGCGCAACGGATAACCATGCCGATCCGGCAAGGGCGCGCCGTTCATTTCGTAAGCAAGCAGCGTGGTTGGGTCCATCGCTTTTTCCAGGGGGATTGTGTCGGTGTAATTATCGACACCGTGCAAGCGCACCCGCGCGGCCCCGGAAAGCACGCCCGCCTGATCAAGCAAATCGCGGAGCGGAAAACCTTTCCAGGCGGCATTGCTGATCAGGCCGGCGTCCAAACCGTTGCTGATGCACATGAGGGTGGCTTCCTGCGTGGTCGGTTTGAATCCTGCGAGATCCTGGAATCGCCACGTCGCCGCGTTTTGCACAAGCCCGCCGATTTCAAGATGCCACAGATCGACGTTGACCTTGGGATCAACCACGTTCTTCGTGACGCAGTAGAACAAGTCGTTAGGCGTAATCGGCTGAACGATCGGGCCTTTGTATTCCGTGCCGTCATAGCTGAACACTGCCGCGTGATACAATTTGCGCGCCAGCGCCACGCCGCCACCGGCCGCTACGGCTCCAATTGTTCCGAGCACAAATGCACGCCGCCCAATCGCCGGAGTGAATTCGTAATCCTGCTCTCCGACCTTTTGAGTTGTGAGAAACCGAAAGCCGGCAACCAACGTTCGTTCGAACAAAAAGACGCAAAGTGCGAAGCCGACGAGCGTGACCAATCGCGCTACCTCGATCGGCAGGCCGATGTAGCTTGTGCCGAGCACCGGCCACAGTGCCATCGCAAATACAACGACCGGGAGCAGAACGAAGATCGACATCGTCCAAATCGCCGGAATACGGCTGGGACTCCGCCGCACGAACACTCCGAAAATCGCTCCGCCAATTGCGCCAACCAAGAGTTGGCCGCCAATTGTCGATCCAACTCCAAGCTGCTTCAGATGATTGTAGCCGCCCACCTTGCCCATGAGCAAAAGAAATGGACCCGGCGGGATGAAAACCGACAGGCGATCGCCAATGATGAAGAGTGGTGTCGCCACGCCGAGCGTCGCAAGCACCAACATCGTCGTTGTCATAACGATACCGGCAACTAATCCAGCGAGCAATCCAGCAAAAATCGCTTTTTTTCTACTCACACTAATTGCTGATTTTAGGGACTTAACGCCGGAAAGGAATCAAATTGCACGAGCTTCAACCGAATAGCTGCGGTTCGGGATGAAAAGCGGCGCAACAGCCGCGCTTTGGATTCAGCATTCGCGTCCTGAACTCCTTACGCGAAGCGGCTTTAGTCTGGCGAGGAAACACAGTTGCTCTACTCCTCAGCAGCTGCACTTGCAGTCGCAAGAATTTTTTGCGCGCGCTCCACCACCATGGCCGAGGTGACCTGTTTCATGCAGGCGTGATCGAACGGGCATTGGATCAGGCGACGGTAATTGCATGGCGAGCACGGCAAATCCACGCGCACGACTGACTCGGGCCTTTGGTACGGCCCGATGTGAACCGGATTCGTTGGACCAAATACGCTGACCATCGGTTTGCCCAGAGACGCGGCGACATGCATCGAGCCCGAGTCGTTTGTCACCGCCACTTCAGCGCGCCGGATCAGCGCCGCCAAATCCGCCGGCGTGGTTTTACCGCAAAGATCGCATGCTCCCGGCGCGGCGGCTGCAATTTGGCGACAGCGCGCTTGATCGCGTTTCGTGCCAGCGAGAGCAACGGCGAATCCTTCGCGTAGAAAGTGCCGTGCGACGCCGGCAAATCCATCGATGGTCCAGTGTTTTGTTTCCCAAATTGTCCCGGGCACGAGAACAACGAGCGGTTTGGACGCCGGCACGCCGTGTTGCTCAAGTAACTGCTGTACATTCCGCACTGTTTTTGGTGAGAGATGGATCGCCAGATCCGGCGGCTCATCATCGAAACCAAGCAACGATCCCACCCAGAGGTAACGATCGATCGCGTGAACATCGAGCGTCGGAATCGGAATGCGGTGCGTGTACGCAATCCATGAACCTTCGCGTGCGCCGCGCCAGCCGCGGTTCGGGATGTTCTTGAGATCGTGTTCAGCGGAAATTGTGCGTGAGAACTTGATGGGCCGATCGAATCCAATCCGCACTCGCGCGCCGCTGATGAGTGCGAACAAAGCCGAACGGACCTGGCCGTGCATATCGACGACGAGATCGTATTTCGCGCGACGGATTTGTTTCAGCAGATCGAAAAATCCCATTATTGCGCGCCATCGCTGGCCGCGCTTTGAGAAATCGCGTCGCGCAAAGAGAACCACATTCGAGAGCGCAGGATGATGACGCACAACCTCCGCGTTCTCCGGCGTGATCAACCAGTCGATCCGCGCACGCGGATAACGCGCGCGCAATTTTACCAGCACCGGGATCGTGTGCACCACGTCGCCGAGCGCTGATGGCTTGATTAGCAAAATGCGCGAAAACTCGGCAGTTTGCAGCCCCGAGTTGTCCCGGTTCTTAATCTGTGTGTTCTCGATCTGCCTGTTCAATTTGCGAAAGATAAGTCAGCACCAGTGATGCCGCTGGGAAAATTGCGACAATTGGCAATCTTCACCTCTCGCCTTGAGCAAGGGGAGAGGACCGAGGTGAGGGGTTCAAATACCATCTCCGCCAGCCCGGGAAATTCAGAGCTATTCGCCAAATAGACCCTCATCCTCCCCTTCTCCCTTGCGAAGGGAGAAGCGACCCACGCTTGGTGCCTAGGCCGCCTTTTTCTCACCCGCGAAGGCGCCGCGGATTTTTTTCATCCACGCGGAAAAGCGATGGCGATTTTGCTCGCGCCTCACCACAGCCTCGCTCGTGACCCAATTAAACTGAATCACCCGACGCGGACCCGAGAATGGCTTGTGACCGTGCCACGAATTATTGCTGCGGCGGAACGCCAGCAGTGTGCCTTCCTTTGGCGGGACTTCGAGAATCATGTTCTCTAGATCATTTCCCGAACGGAGCAATCGAAGCCGACCACCAGCAGACTCCCACCCTGGATTCATGTAGATTAAAATCGTGATGATTTTCGTTTCCGAGTCCGTATGGATTTTGCCGTCCTTTTCGCTGCAATATCCGCGCACCGTGATCATGTCGGGCCGATTCCTCAGGTCCATGCCGAATTTTTCCTCAAACGCGTTACGAAACTCATCGCTTCGCATTTGCTCGATTAGCTTTGCAAATGCAGAGCCGTAAGTCACCTCACCCAGTGGAAAGCTGCCGGGCCGGTTTACCTCGGGATAATCGTCATGTATCGCCGAGCGCGCATCGGCCCTCACAAATTCAGGCACAATCAAAAATTCAAACGGCTCGCGGGTAAGCGGCGTGGCGCGTAGCCTCTCCAAATCGAGCATCGAAATCATAGCCGACGTTACACCAACGAGCGACTGGCCGCCACGCGGAAGAGAGTCGCAATGATGCGAGTACCCGCGACGAACGTGCCACGTAACGTGCCGGATACTTTCGATTCGCCACCCGCGCGGAGGCGGTGATTCACTGGGATTTCGACGATGCGCAGACCGGCACGCGCGGCCTTCATCTGCATCTCCAAATTCCAGCCGTAAGTTTCCTCGTGCATATCAAGCTTTGCGAGCGAATCACGTCGGATGGCGCGGAAGGGGCACATGTCTGTGTAACGAACGCCGTAGAGCAGGCGGAGAATCCATCCGGCAATTCGTCCGGACAAAATCTGCTGGAAATTCATGCTGCCGGGTTCCCGCTGCCCCCGCGTGCGCGAGCCGATCACGAAGTCGTGTGTTCCAAGCGGCGATCGGTTCCACCAACTGCGGTATGAACGCGGGAATGTCGCTGCCATCGCCATCGAGAAACACTACGATGTCATCCCGCGACTGCGGGACCGAAACCGCGCGAGCGCCTGCCGCGCACGCTCGTCCGTAACCCCGTGGCGCAGTTATGACGCGCGCACCGGCGTCACGCGCCCGCTCGGCTGTACGATCGGTGCTGCCGTTATCAACGACGATCACTTCGCCGGGCACACCGGTCGCGAAGCAATCGCGAACCACGCCAGCGATCGGTTCTTCCTCGTTTAACGCGGGGATGACAACGGACACCTTACTCATCGCAAAACCAGCGACGCGCTCGTGAAGTAAATCGCCAGCGCTATGAAGTCGGCCAACACGAGCGTGACAGGGCCCGCGGCAATTTTGGGGTCAAGCTTCAACCGATGCAGGAGCGAAGGCACAGCCAGACCCAGCGCGCATGCCGTGACGAGCGAGAGCGCAATGCTTCCGCCGATAACAGTGGCCGCACGGAGATCGTGGCGCCACGACCAGGCGATGACACAGACAACGAACCCGCAAGAAAGGCCGAGAAGCACTGCCGTTACCAGTTCGCGACGAAACGCAAGCGCGAGCCAATCCCAGGTCACGCTGACTGAGCGCAACGCATGAATCGTCACGCTCATCGATTGCATGCTGACGCTTTCGTTTAATCCCAACACCATCGTGAGAAAAAACGCAATGATCAGACTGCCGGCCAGTGTTGCCTCGAACAAGCCCGCCAGGATGGCCGAGACAGTTCCGCCTGTCACCGTGACGAGGAGCCACGGGAAGCGAAAGCGAAAAGCGCGCCAGGCCGATGCACCACGGATTTGTTCCAGGCGAAAACCGAGCGCCTCAAAAACCTCCGCAGCGACCGGCACAGTCTCGCTGCTGCGGGATCGATCCTGAGTATCGCCTGCTTCCAAAATTTCCTCGGCAAACAAGCTCGCATCGATGATTCCAACCACACGGCGTTGTTCGTCCACGACTGGGAAAGCGAGAAATTTGTAAAGCACGAAAAACTCGCACGCGTCGAGCACCGTTGCCTTCGCTGGAACAGCCACGACGCGACGTACCATCACTTCGCGCAGCGCGGTTCCCAGTGGCGCGGTCAGCAAGCGCCGGGTCGGCACGACGCCCACGAGTCGCTTCTCTTCATCGATCGCATAAAAATAAATTACGCGCTCGCCCACGCCCTCGCGCCGGATCCGCTCCAGCGCTTCGCCAACCGTCATGTCCGCGTCCAGCAGCGGAAAATCTTTCCGCGCATGCTCGACGACCGGCGCGTTAAAATCGGGAATGCTATTGGCAAGATTCATCTGGCCACGCGATGAACAATGCCTTTGTTCTTCAAGATGTCGCTCGCTTCGCTGAAGTAATCGCGAATGTCCGACTGCTTTCTGATCCAGTCGATGTAACGCGAGATCCCTTCGCCGAGATCGACAGTTGGTTTGTAACCGGCGGACCGCGCGAGCGTGGTATCACTTGTGAGGTGGCGCATTTCGCCGGGGCGAAATTCGCCGTTCATCTCAGGCGCGATGTCGATCTTCAGAATGTCGGCAAGTTGTTCCGCGATTTCGCGGATCGGTGTGCCGCGTGCGCTGCCGATGTTCACGGGCAAGCCATCGAGCTTGTCGGTCTCGGCGGCGAGCAGATTTCGCGCGGGCGATGTCTTCGACGAATGAAAAGTCACGCGTTTGCTCTCCGTCTTCGTAAAGAACCGGCGGCAAATTGTTCAGCAGTCGCGTGCAAAAAATCGCGATCACGCCGGTGTATGGATTGAAGATCGATTGGCGCGGTCCGTACGTGCAGGAGTAACGGAGCGCAACAGTGGGAATTCCGATCTGTTTTCCCCATAGGAGCACGAGCCGCTCCTGATCCACTTTCGTCAGACCGTAAACCGTCTCCCCGCCGACTGGCGCGTTCTCCGGAGTGGGAACGCTCTTTGTAATTGCGCCGCAAATCGGGCAATGCACCTGCCAATCGCCGCGCCGCAATTGCTCGATCGGACGCACACTTGGAAAGACCAACCCGTGCGTCGGACATTCTCCCGCGCCTTCGCTGTAAACGGCTTGCGAACTCGCAACGACGATCTTTTTGATTGGTAAATTTTTTTCGCGAATTACTTCGAGCATCTGTGCTGTCCCAAGCGAATTCACATGCACAAATTTCGCGATCTCGGGCATGTAACCGCCGTACGCCGCCTGATGAAACACAACGTGGATGCCGTCGAGCGCGGCAGTGATCGTGTCGCGATCCCGCATGTCGCCCTGGATAAATTCCGCCTTGGGATTTACCCATGCCGGCTTTCCGCGGCGGTGCGTTTGCGGCTCGAGATTATCCAGCGCGCGCACCGTCCAGCCTTCCGTGACGAGAAGATCGACAACGTGCGAGCCGATCAGACCCGCGCCACCGGTGACGAGTGCGCGCTTCGCCATACGCAGTATGAGGCTACTGATGCATTCTCGGCAGGGCAACCGCAGCGCCCGCTCTACAGTTTCTTTCTCGCAACCAAGGACGCGAGGAACCTCCGCGTGCTCGGAGCAACCTCGTTGCTCGATGCCGATTCGTTCTTCAACAGCTCATCACTCAACCGTCTCAGACCTGTTGCATCGTCGACATCATATCCCGTGGGCAGAAGTTTTACTTCCAGCTCAATGCTCATTTGCGCGTTGTATGGTCTGGTTGAGTACGCGTTCCGTGCTCCAGTCAATTTGCTCGAACAAGCGCCGGTCCGGTTTCTTCAATCCGATCAGGTAATACCCGCCATCGTCGCTCGGACCCAAAACAAGTCGATTACCAGGGGCTTCCAAAACCTTTACTGCCTGCTCAAAATTCGCCGCCGGAACAGTCGGGCTGTCAGAGTCGATCAAGCACACCGATTCAAAACCGCACCTGAACAGGTCTTCAACGGCGAAATAAAGGCGCTCCCCGAATTTATCTCCGCGTTGCGGCAGCAGAATGAAATCGGCCGGTAAAATATCCGCGTATGCCGACTCGGCACCCACAGGGGTGTAAACGGCGACGCCGCAAGCACGCACTGCAGCCATGGCGCTTCGCGAAGTGTGCGGTTTACATGCGGATTGTGTTTCACCCACGTCGCCCACCCGCCTCCGCCGCGGCTTCGGCGGGTAAGCAGGGAGAGGGTGACAGGCATTCGAAATCGCAGCGACTGTGTCGCGCAGAAAACATTTGTTGAGTTCCGCCGCTTCCTCCGGTGTGAGTGGTGGGACTAATCGCGTTTTCACTCGTCCAGCATGTGGCGCTTTAGTCATGACCGCCAAAGCACAAAAACCGCGCGATACCTGGGGCACCGAAAGTGTAGAATCGAGAACACGAAATTGTTTCATCCGGTGGCGAGAAAGTTTTTCACATTGCAGAAGATGATTTGATTTTTTCTTTAGTGAATTTCTTCTTCTTATTTGCGCCAATAACACGTGCATCGCGCGGTAGCCTATTCCTCGCAAATCCGACCTTGCAAAGAACTTGTTGATAACATCTACAAACCGCACCGACAAATGAGCGCGAGGCCGAAAGGTGCGGTAGTTATTCGAGCTTATTCAAACTTATTGGCGTATTGCTGGGAGATGCTTTAAACAAGAGCAAAGTGAAAACGATAACGCGAACCCCGACTGAGAGAACCGAAGTGTTCGAAGCGACTGAAAAATCCAGATTACTCCGGCCTACAGGCCGGGCAAGCTCAGTGCTCTACCCAGAAATCACAGCAACTGATAAGGATCGACGTCGACGGTAACGGTGACGTCTTCGGGAAACGGCAACTTGTCGAGTGTTTCGCGGACAAGGCGGCTCAGGCGCATGATGGCTTCGCCGCGGATCAGAATGTGGAAACGAAATTGGCCTTGTAATTTTTCCAGTGGCGCGCGTGTTGCATCGCCCAAAATGAATTCTTCGGGCAATGCTTCTTTTAAGCGGCGCCTCAATGTCTCGGCTGAGAGTTTTGCGCGGCCTTCGTGCGCAGAGCGGACGGTGACCAGAATTGCGTGTTTGAAAGGCGGGAAATTGCAACGCTCACGAAACTCGAGTTCCTGTTGGAAATAGCCGGCGAAATCATGGTGGCGCGCGAATTGAATCGATGGCGAAAATGGAGTGTAGGTTTGCACAAAAACTTCACCCATCGTTTCGCCACGTCCGGCACGACCGGCGACCTGGGTGAGAAGCTGGAATGTGCGCTCGCCGGCGCGGAAATCGGGCAGATGCAGAGCAAGATCGGCGTTGATAATGCCGACCAGCGTTACGTTTGGAAAATGCAGACCTTTTGCGATCATTTGTGTGCCGACCAGAATATCGATCTTGCCGGTGCGAAAATTTCGCAACGTTTCGCGATACGCTTCCTTGCGCGTCATGGAGTCGGCGTCCATGCGGCGCACCTCCGCTTTTGGAAAAATCTGCGCAACGGTTGATTCCACCTTCTCTGTGCCGAACCCGTGATAAATCAACGCGTCTTGTCCGCAGACCGGGCACTTTTTTGGAACGGCGGCAGTGTGCCCGCACAAGTGACAGCTCAATCGTCCGGCGACTGCCGGCTGCCGGTGAAATGTGAGCGCAACGCTGCAATTCGGGCAGTTGCGTGCTTCGCCGCAATTGCTGCACAACAGAGAGGTGGAAAAACCGCGTCGGTTCAAAAACAAAATTATTTGTTCGCGCTTCTCCAAGCGGTCGGCAATGGCTTGCGACAATCTTTCTGACAAAATCGCCGCTTTCTTTTGCTTCCGTCGTTCCTGACGCAGATCGACAACTCGCATGAGCGGCATCTGCTTTTGATCCACGCGTTGGGTCAGCGTGATGAGTCGATATTTTCCGATCATCGCGTTGTGATAACTCTCGAGCGAGGGCGTGGCGCCCCCGAGCACCACCAGGCATTTTTCGATCTTTGCGCGCACGACCGCGACATCGCGGGCGTGATATCTTGGCGCTTCCTCCTGCTTGTACGTTGTCTCGTGTTCCTCATCGACAACGATGAGGCCGAGATCCTTAAGTGGCGCGAACACTGCGCTGCGCGCGCCGATCACAATCTGCGCGCGGCCGGAATGGATCTTGTGCCATTCATCGTGCCGCTCGCCCTCGGACAAGTGGCTGTGCAGAACCGCGACTGTGTCCTGCGCTTCAGCGAAACGGCCCTTGAACCGTTCGACCGTTTGCGGCGTGAGGGAAATCTCGGGGACGAGAACAATCGCTGTGCGTCCGCGGTCGATCGCGGCGCGGATCGCCTGCAAGTAAATTTCCGTTTTGCCAGAGCCAGTGACGCCGTGGAGCAAAATCGGGCGCGCGTTATCGGGCGCGTCGAGCGCCTGGATGATTTCCTTCAGCGCGCGTGTTTGTTCTTCATTCAAGACGAGGTTCGACGTTGCGATGAACTGCTCGTCGGCGTGCGGATCGCGCACGACAGCTTCCTCGCGCAATTCAGCGAGACCGCGCTTTACCAGCGCACGCAACGTCTGGTTATCGAGCGACGTTTGCCGCAGAAGTTCCGCCGCGCGTATGGGCCTTTCCAGTTTCGAGATCGCTTCTAACAATTCCGCCTGCCGCGGCGCGCGTTTCCGCAACTTTTCAATTTCGGGTTGGTCGATCTTGCGCCCAGGCTGCACGAACAATTGCTTTTTCCATCCGACTTTCGCGTGTCGGATCACTTGCGGCAGCACGCTGCGCACCACGGTTTCGATCGGGCAGCAATAGTATGTGCCGATCCACCTCGCCAGTTCGAGCAGGTGCTCGCTCAAGATCGGCGCTTCGCCGACGATGGCTTCGATTGGCCGGATGCCTTTGGCTTCGCTTTGCTCAGGCATGGCAACGACTGTTGCCAGAGCCGATTTTTCGCGGAACGGGACGCGCACGCGCGAACCGATGCCGACGCGTCCGGCTAAACTTTCCGGCACGGAATAATCGAGCTCGCGCTGGATTGCCCGATCAACGACGACGCGAACGTACCGTATCCCATGCTCATGATTCATGCTCGTGCTCGTGGTTTGTAATCGGCTATTGTAGCACGGGTTGAATGGTACAAATCCTCTTCAAACTGATTCTCTGTGTGTTGCTGGCAATCGCCGCAGCGTTTGCTTATCTCGCAGTCAAATCGGGCGACCCGCTTTACACCTTCTACGAATGGGTGAGCCCGGCTCGGTTTCACCAATACGACCGCGTCATTCAGAGTGTTGCGTTAGAACATCATCTCGACCCGATGCTGGTGAAAGCCGTCGTTTGGCGTGAGAGCCGGTTCGACTCAAAAAAGCGCGGCAGCCATGGAGAGCGTGGGCTGATGCAGGTGACGGAAAGAGCGGCGAACGAATGGGCGCGAGAAACAAAGATCACTGGCTTCCATCCGGACCAGCTTTTCGAGCCAAAGACGAATCTGGAGGCAGGTACCTGGTATTTGCATCGTGCCATGGAACACTGGGACCATCAGCCCGACCCCATTCCTTTTGCCCTAGCGGAGTACAATGCCGGGGCCAGTCGCGCCCAGCGTTGGAGCGGCGGAAACGGCGTCACCGACATTTCGGAGCGCCAGTTCCTTCAAAGGATCGATTTCCCCGCAACGCGAAGGTACGTCGAGTCAATCATCGACCGTTACAGATTCTACCAGCATCGTGGAAGGATGTGAACGCAAGGGGGCGTGCGTAACCCGACATAAAGTTGGTTTGTTTCCGGGTTGTGCACTAAGAATACGCATCTAGGTTGCCAGCTTTAGTACCAAAGGAATGCGACGCAGTTTTTGCAGAAAAACTTCTGCTTTGATTTATGTGGCTTTGGCATTGGGAGGCGTTGCAGGGGATCGCAATTTGTCAGGACAAACCCGCGCCCTAACCGCATCTCCGTTCGAAGTGGGAGCAGGCCTCCATGAAACGCGAGCGCAATGGCAGAACGCCTTACAGCTTCCAAACGCAGGCGAAGTCGCACCGGAGAAGGAAATTGTTCCTCCGCCGCCACCGACTCGCAGCAGCTTTATGGCGATGTGGCCGAACGTTAGTGGCGCGACGGGATACCTGCTTGATGTCTCCACGAGCAGTTCATTCAACAGTTTTGTGGATGGATATCACGACCTCGACGTTCGCGACGTAACCGGACGAGTGGTTACCGGATTGAGCCGGGGCACTACCTACTACTATCGGGTGCGTCCTTACGATCAGATGGGGCCTGACCGCTATTCAGAGACTATGGCAGCTACGACAGAGGCAACTACCGGGTTAATCATTCAAGCAACGTTCGACAGCTCGATTACCGGTAACCCAAACTCGGCAGCCATCGAGGCGACGATCAATCGGGCGATCTCGATTTACGAATTGTTGTTCACCGATCCGATCACGATCGAGATTCGGTTTCGCTATTCGACCACTCAGCCGAACGGCGACCCGATGCCCGCGGGTCGCATTGCGCAAAGCAACTTCGTTTATTACACGATTACGTGGAATACGTACATCAATGCATTACGAGCGGACGCAAGAACGGGGAATGACAATATCGCGAATACGAGCCTGCCAGTGTCAGCGTTATCTGCGAATATCCGGCCGGCCAGTGCGGCCGGGCGGGCTGTGGGTTTGGATACGCCGCCGGCGATGTTTGCCGACGGGACCGTCGGGAACGGCGGCCCGTACGACGGAATCGTTACGCTTAATTCGTCGTCACCATATCAGTTCACCCGGCCTCCGGCCGGCGGTAACTACGATGCGCAGCGCTCGTTCGAGCACGAAATGGACGAGGTCATCGGTCTCGGATCGCACTTGAATATTTCCGGCAGCGATCTTCGGCCGCAGGACCTGTTCAGTTGGTCATCCGCCGGTCAGAGGAACACCAGTTCTTCCGGCACCCGCTATTTCTCGATCAATGGCGGCGTCACCAACATCGTCAATTTCAATCAGGACATGCAGGGCGATTTCGGGGATTGGCTGAGCGAGAATTGTCCGCAGTCGCATCCGTATGTGCAAAATGCGTTTGTCTGCACCGGACAATCTTCCGATGTCACGGCCACATCGCCGGAAGGGATCAATCTCGACGTCATTGGTTACGATTTGGCGAACACCTCAACACCCACACCCACACCCACGCCAACGCCAACGCCAACGCCAACACCAACACCTACACCCTACACCGGGGTGTTATCCCAATTTCACGACAGCCGGAGGGTGCGACGCGCTTAATTCTCTGACCACCGGCGCTGGAAATACAGCACTTGGTTGGCGTTCGCTCTTTTTAGATACCACCGGCAGTTTCAATACTGGTGTCGGCGCCGGAGCGCTGATCCTCAACAACGGCGATTCCAATACTGCAGTTGGCGCGGTAGCGCTCTTGCTCAACACCACCGGCACACAAAACACCGCCGTTGGGACCGACGCGCTGGTCTTTAACGACAGCGGTTCCTCCAACACTGCCACTGGTTACTTTGCGCTCATGAACAATACCACCGGCGGCTCCAACACGGCCATCGGTGGGGAAGCGCTCACTGCCAACACCACCGGAAACAACAACACAGCCATCGGTAATCAAGCGCTTATGAGCAGCGTAACCACGAGCGATCACGTTGCCCTGGGCACAATGGCTGGGTCTGGTATCACCACCGCGGATAACAATATCATCATCGGCCACCACTCTGGTGTGCACAGTGTTTTTGGCCAGGTCAGTGACAGGTGCACTATCGACAATATCTTTGGTGCGCCGGTTTCCGCCGCGACGGCCGCTATTGTGATGGTCGATTCCGATGGAAGATTGGGCACGGTCAGCTCCGATGGACCCGATCCGGGTGGATTTTCGCCCAAAGGCGGCATCCGGCCCCAAGCCATTCCCGCAGCCGCTGCCAAGCAAGCCATGTTCAATCTCAAAGTTCAGAACTTGAAAGCAGCGGTCACGCAGCAACAGCAACAAATAGAGACGCTCACAGCCCAGCTCAAAGAGCAGACTGAGCAAATTCAGAAAGTGAACGCCCAGCTCGAAATGAGTAAGCCGGCGACCAAAGTGATTGCGAACAAACCTTAAAGCTGTTGCCTGAGGGAGAGACTTCACTGACAGCTAAATAACGAAAAGAAACTAAAAAAGATGAAAAATCGAAACACGATATTGATGGCCATCCTGCCGGTGTTAACCTGCTTCGCGCTTTTGCCAGGAGCGCGGGCGGTTAGTCCGGCACCGGACGGGTGCTACCCCAATTTCACGACAGCCGAAGGGTGTGACGCGCTTAGTTCTCTGACCACCGGCGCTGGAAATACAGGGCTCGGTTGGCGTTCGCTCTCTTTGGATACCACCGGCAGTTTCAATACCGGTGTCGGCGCGGGAGCGCTGGCCCTCAACAACGGCGATTCCAATACCGCAGTTGGCGCGGCAGCGCTCTTGCTCAACACCACCGGCACACAAAACACCGCCGTTGGAACCGACGCGCTGGTCTTTAACAGCGGTTCCGCCAATACTGCCACTGGTTATTTTTCGCTCATGAACAATACCACCGGCGGCTCCAACACGGCCATCGGTGGGGAAGCGCTCACTGCCAACACCACCGGAAGCAACAACACAGCCATCGGCAATCAAGCGCTCCAGAGCAGCGTAACCACGAGCGATCACGTTGCCCTGGGCACAATGGCCGGGTCCGGTATCACCACCGCCGATAACAATATCATCATCGGCCACCACTCTGGTGTGCACACTGTTTTTGGCCAGGTCAGTGACAGGTGCACTATCGACAATATCTTCGGTGCGCCGGTTTCCGCCGCGACGGCTGCTATGGTGATGGTCGATTCCGATGGAAGATTGGGCACGGTCAGCTCCGATGGACCCGATCTGGGTGGATTTTCGCCCAAAGGCGGCATTCGTCCCCAAGCCATTCCCGACGCCACCGCCAGGCAAGCCGTGCTGGATCGCACACTTGAGAGCCTGCGAGCAACCATCACGGAGCAACAGCAACAAATAGAGACGCTCACAGCCCAGCTGAAAGAGCAGGCTGCGCAAATCCAGAAAGCGAGCACCCAGCTAGAAATGAACACCAGGCGGGGTAAGCGTCGGTCGGCGTCGCAATCGCTGTAGGCTCGTTTGGACAACTTAGAACCGGAGCCGCAACGGCGGTATCGACGGCAGCGCAATCTGCGCTAACCGTTTAAGTAATGACCAAGGAGGAGATCGCCGGCGTTCTGGAGCACATTGCAACGCTGCTGGAACTCAAGGACGAAAATCCGTTCAAGGTCCGCGCCTACACCAACGCAGCGCGTGCGATCGAAACGTTCGGCGCAAATGTATCCAGCTTTCAGGACGAAGAAGCGGTGGCAAAAATTCCCGGGATTGGAAAGAGCATCGCGCTGAAAATCAAGGAGCTCGTCGAAACCGGGTCGCTTGAGTATTTCCAGGAATTAAGTGCAGAATTTCCGCCCCTAATTCTGGAGTTGTTCTCCTTGCCGGGGCTCGGGGCGAAAAAGATTAAGGCGCTCCACGACAAACTCGGGATCAGCTCGATCAAGCAGTTGCAAAAAGCGTGCGAACAGGGGCGCGTGGCTGAATTGCCCGGCTTTGGGGAAACAACGCAGCAAAATCTTTGTGACGCTATCGCGCGACGCGCGGCGCACGCCGGTTCATTTCAGTTCGGCCAGGTCGCAGCTGACGCGGAATCGATGCGTGCCGATCTCGCAGCGCACGAGTCGGCATTGCAGGTTGATGTTGCTGGGAGTTATCGGCGACGAAAAGAAATTGTACAGGATCTCGATTTGCTCGTGGCCACAAACTTACCCGAAGGGATTACGAAATTTTTCGTTTCTCATCCGCTGGTTGAGTCGATCATCGCGCAAGGTCCCACGAAATCGAGCGTCCGGCTGCGTTCCGGCGTGCAATGTGATCTGCGAGTGGTTACGACGGCGGAATACCCGTTTGCGCTCGCTTATTTCACCGGGAACAAGGAACACAACATAGAGATGCGGAGCCGCGCGTTGCAACGTGGTTGGACGCTAAACGAATATCGGCTCGCTCCGGTTCCAGTTGATCCCAAAGCGAAAAAGAACAGACCGGTGAAGAACATTCCAAGCGTGCGCGATGAAGCCGATTTGTATGGTGCGGTCGATCTCGATTTCATTCCGCCGGAGCTGCGAGAGAACTGCGGCGAGTTTAAAGCGGCCGAACAACACTCGCTCCCGAAATTGATTGAGAAGGAAAATCTGCGCGGCACGTTTCATTGCCACACAATTGCGAGCGACGGTCACAACACGCTCGAAGAAATGGCCGAAGCCGCGCAGGAACTCGGCCTCGAGTATCTGGGCATCGCCGATCACAGCCGCAGTTCCGTTCAAGGCCACGGCATCGATGCGGAAAAGTTACTCGAGCAGGTCACCGCGATTCGGAAGCTGAACAAGAAGTTCGACCGATTCCGACTGTTTGCTGGAATTGAATGCGACATCTTGCGCGACGGCTCGCTCGATTTCCCTGATGAAATTTTGTCGCAGCTCGACTATGTCGTGGCGTCAGTTCATTCCGTTTTCAATTTGAGCGAATCGGAAATGACGCAACGCGTGATCCGTGCGCTGGAAAATCGATTCGTCACCGTCCTCGCGCATCCGACTGGCCGCTTGCTTTTGAAACGCGATCCGTATGAGATTGATATTCCTGCCGTGCTCGACGCGGCGGCGCGCACCGGCACATGGATCGAGCTCAACGCGGCGCCAAAGCGACTCGATCTCGACTGGCGCTGGTGGCCACTAGCGAAACAAAAAGGTGTTAAATGTGTAATAAATCCGGACGCCCATCGCACCGAGCGTTTGCAGGATCTGTGGTTTGGCATCGGCATCGCGCGCAAAGGCTGGCTCACCAAAGACGACGTAGTGAATTGTTTGCCACTGGGCAAAATCGAGAACGCGCTGCGCGCGAAACGCGAAACGCCAGGGTAATGGAGGTGAAGTGCCTGGGGAGCTCTGTAAGTTATTACCATACTACTCCATAACTCTATCACGCCGGCGCAGCGCGTTGCGGCATGAACATGGTGAGACATTTGCAGGCGCCGCCGGCTTTGATGAATTCGCTCATCGGCAACGCGTGGCAACGGTAGCCGCGCTTTTCAACGTTGTTCACGAGCTGCGGTGCGCCCTCGGGCAAAACGATGTCGCGCTCGATCACCACTGCATTACAGGAAAAGTGCGTCGCCTCTTCCGGCGCGACGTCGATCAAGTCGGTCACGTGCTCCCGGATCGCGCGTTGCCCATATTCATCGAACGCGTCTGGGAACCAAAACGCGCCGCCATCCGGCAGCGGGCAAAAACAGGTATCGAGATGATAAAACCGCGGATCAACCAACTCCACCGAGATCACAAGACACCCGAGCATTTCCGCTATGGCGCGGTGCGATTGGATATCGGAACGAAACTTGTAGCCGCAAAAAAGCACGTCGCCGCCGCCAAAGAGCGCGTCGCCTTCGCCTTCGAAATAAAGCTTTTCCGGTAGCCAATCCACTTCGTAGCCGTGTTGCTCCATCCATTTCACAAAGAATGGCTGCTCACCGGCGCGCTCTTTATGGCGGAAATTACTGGGAATGAACTTACGACCGACAGTGAGCCCGGCGTTGGCAGTGAAAACCATGTCGGGCAGTCGCGGCTGCGGCGCGATCAGATGAACCTTGCAATTCAATTTTGAAAGCGTGGCGTACAATTGTTTCCATTGCTCTTGAGCAATCGGCGTGTCGGCCCCGCGGGCTACGCTCATCCAGGGATTAATCTCGTACTCAATCCCGTAGTAATCGGGCGGACAAAGGAGCAGCTCTCGCATAGAACCGAAAATCTACTGGGTGGCCTTGGACCCGCTTAGGCAATCGGCGAGTTCCCGCAGAAATGGTTCCACGTCCGTGATCATGCCGATTGATTGTAACGGCTGTTGTTCCACAACGCGCTCGACTGCCGAGGCATCAATATCGACGCACACGATTTTCACACTGGGCGAAAGCATGCTCACGACCGCGAGCGAATGCCGAACGGTCGCCAACAGCAAAGCGTGAGTCACGTCGGCAAGTTTTTCACGCATCATTTTCTGGGCCTCGATCGCGTCCGTCACAGCGCCGGGAATCGACCCCTCGTCGCGAACCGAACCAACGAGGACGATATCTACATTGTTGCGAACACAGGTGTGCAGTATGCCGCTGGTCAGGACATTTTTCTCAACTGCTGCTGCAATGCCGCCGGCTTGCCGAATGGCATTGACTGCGCGCATGAGATTCTCGCGTCCACCGCGCGCGAACGCCAGGTCAAGGCTGATGCCCAAAGAGGTGCCGAACAACGCCCGTTCCACGTCGTAACCAGCAAACGGATTCCCGGCGAAAAGCCGATCGACATATCCGGTTTGAATGAGGCGCACCAAATGGTGGCCGGCGCCAGTCCGCACGATCGCTGGACCGGCGACAACTGCGATTTTGCCCTTTGCCTTGCGCCCATGTCGCAGTTCCTCCGCCAATTCGCGAATGATGGCCGATTTTGGTTCATCAGCATCGATGATCGTGTTGATGAACTGAAAAACATCCGTGCGCGACGTCGCGCGCTGCACGGGGACCACACGCACACCCTGGTGGCCTACGACAATCTCCTCGCCTTTGTGAACGTCGAAGAATTTGACGGCACGCGCGTCGCGTTTTTTTCGGTCAACTGCGACGGCGGTGTCCATCATCGTAGGCCGCACTTCGATCTCTTTGCCGTCAACGCGGACGAACGTTTGCTGGTTCGTCATTACGTAGAACTCGGGCGGAAAAACGCCGTCGGCCGGGGCCGGAGCGAGCTGCACATCTGCGCGTTCCGCCACTTCGGCTCCGTGCTGCCGCAGTCGAAGAATCAATTCGTCGAGCGCTTCGCTCGTCTCTGCCGAGACCTCGATGCGCGCAAAGCTTTGGTCGGCACGCTTTTGGCCGATTTTGATTTCGCCAATCTTGAAATTCGCGCCATGGGTCAAGATTTGATCGAGCACTTTCGGCAGGATTAGCGAATCGATGATGTGACCGCGTAGCTCGATCGTCTCCGAAAACATCAGCAAAATTTAGCCAAGGAAGAGCACCGCGCCAGTGAACCAAGCGTTGGAGTCGTGCTTGTGCCAGAAGCCGAATCTGATAGGTAGGTGTTTTGACACAAGCGCCTGTTCAACGCGAAGAAATCGACATGGAGAAACCAACCGCACGTGGACCTTCGCCCGGCCGCAAGGCTGTTCATGTGCTCGGGCCCAGATTGAATCGCAAGCCCAAGCGACCGCCACCGCTACCGTTGAAGAAGAAAGCGCCAGACGCGGATCGCACAGGTACTCGTTAGATCCGGGAATATGCACAACGATTTGCCAGCTCTCGCGGCCAAGATCGGTGAAGCACTTTCAAATCGGTCGGAGTATGTTGTTACCCAACCTGCGGAGCTGCGAGTTCTTCGCGAAATGTCGGGAGAAGAGGTCCGCGATTTTGCAAAGAGTCGTGGTTGGCGGGTCATCCACCGTCTCGGAGGGCGGCAAATCGAATTTTATAATGACGCAGGCCTACGCGGGGTGTAATCGGGATCGGTGATCCCGGCGGTAAAACCATCAATCCGGGGGTCAACGCCCTCCGGCTACAGTCTAGCTGGACAGCGGCGCTCACTTGGCTTACGAATGCTGGCGCGTTCCAAATGGAAGCGACGAAGATTTATTTCATTATTTTTGGCCTTCTGACGATCGCCGGTGGTGTTGTCGGCTACGTCAAAGCGGGCAGCGTGGCGTCGATCATTGCCGGCTCAATCACGGGAGTTTTGCTGCTCGTAGCGGCATTTGTTATGCCTGAACACCGTGTTGCGGGATTAGCGACTGCGCTAATCGTCTCGCTTTTGCTGGCGGCATATTTCGTCCGCAAATATTTGAGCACAGGCGCAGTCATGCCTGCAGGCATGATGTCGGCGCTGAGCATAATCGGAATTATTGCAGCCATCGTCGCCTGGGTAAAAAGGTAGTCGCGTGGGAAAAATTCGCCTTCGGATCTGGCGGCGGCTGGTGATTGTTTTATTCGGCGCGCTTTTTGCCGCAATTGTTTATCGCTGGATCTCGCTTGAGCGACTGCAACGCGTCGTCCCCACGGAGATATCCGGCACCCCTACACCGGAACCAACGCCCACCCGCCCGCCAGTGATCACGGGAAAATTGGACACGACAAAACTGTTCAATGGCATCACACTTCGCTCTACAGTCGAAACGACCCCCGGGGCCGACGCCGCAACGGAACGCACAGAACCGGAGAGTTACGTGCTCGATTTAAAGCTCCTGGCGCGCGTGCCTTCACCGAACAAGACAATTGAAGATCTGGCAAAAGTCAGTCCGCAATTACCAACGTTGTTGCCAGGTTTGACGTCGATGCTGTCCGCCGATCCAGTTTCGCCGCTGTTTACGCAGCTTTACGACACAAAAGTGCGAATGCTGCGCGAAAACCTTGGGCGTCTCGATTTGCTTTTGTCCCGGCATAACTTTTTTGATTGCCAAACCGTTCTGCAGCTTCAGCATCCCCAAACCCATCGAAAAGCGCTTCTTTTTCAGGCGGACATGGATGTGGATGCCGACGGCTCCGATGCTGACCGGCTGCCTGGCGGTACCGGCGCGCCGACGAATTTTAAGCCGGCCACCAGTTATCGTTGGCAGAAGAAAACAGACGCGCCCAACCCCTACCTCGGTGCGACTGAAGAGCGATTGAAACGCGCGGAAGACGAGTATGCGCTTGCGACCACCACACCCGCGCGCAAACGCGAGCTGCGCAACGTAATCGCCGAATTGCGCGCAGAAGTTGGCACACTGAAAAAGTTCAGTTTTTTGATCGGCGCGACCGATCCGTTCATCGTAGTTCCGGGCGCATTTACGCATGGCCAAGACGGGATTAAACCCGGCGATTGCGCGCTCGTGGTTTTCGGCGGCGCGATTTACCCGGTAATCGTCGGAGATGTCGGGCCCAACGATAAAGTCGGCGAAGCGTCGCTGCGCATCGCTAAAGAGCTCAACCCGCTTTCAACCGCCTACAACCGTCCGGTAAGCGACTTGAAGGTGACTTACATCATTTTCCCCGGAACGGCCGAAAAGCCATTTGGTCCGCCTGATTTGGAAAAAATCCAGTCTCACTGTGAAACGCTGGTTAGAGAGATCGGCGGTGCAAGCGTGCCCTTGCACAAGTGGGAAAATATTATTCCGCCTTCGCCGACTCCCAGCCCAACGCCTAGTCCTACACCGTCACCGAGCGTGACGCTATCTCCTTCAGTAGCGGGATCGGCAACGCCTTCTCCGTCACCAGCCGCGACGTTTGCGTTCGGTCTTTCCAGCCCCGTTGCAACCGCATCGTCTGGTTCTACGTCCGCCACCGGGCGTTCGCCTGCGGCAAACCGAAGTCCTCACAGCAGACGCAAGCCGTGAATCCCGGAGCGCCGATTACGCGAGCACCTGGCTACAACGAGTGCCTGCATCTGATGCACACGTTGATGGAATATCGTCACAAACCTATTCATTCAGAGCTGCTAAAAATCCGCGACAAACATTCCATGCTCCACCTGGACGCGCTCATTCTCGTTTATCACTTCGCAAAAATTTCCGCCGGCGCGATTCTCGAGATTGGCGCGTTTGTTGGCGGCGCAACGATTGCCGCAGCATTCGGTATCCGCGATTCAGGACAGAAGAAGAAACTGCTTGCAATCGAACCCGGCGGGAGCGTGAAACACAAACGGCTCGGCACGCGCAACATCTTGCGTGACTTGCAACGGAATCTTGCGAAGGAGCGTGTGGCGAACCTAGTGACTTTAATTAAAGGACACTCGTTTAAGCCCGAAACGATCTCCGCTGTCCGCCAAGCGCTCGGTCCGGATCAAATCGGCCTGTTAATCCTTGACGCCGACGCAGCCAAACGCCGAGACATTGATTGCTACCGCGACAAATTCGCCGACGAATGTTGGATGGTCATCGACGATTACTACGGCGCTGATTCCAACGAGAAGATCACACCGAGCCGTGCCGACGTGGACGCATTAGTCGCGGCCGGTTTGTTGAAGCCGCTCGGGTTTTACGGCTGGAGCACCTGGGTGGGACGCTGGCGCGGCGATGCCGGAGAGTAATTGGTTACAAGCGGAACGTTCTGCAGCTTTGTAACCTTTGTAACTCTTTTAACGTTTCACTCTCTGTTACACTTCTTCCGGGCCGACTACGAGATGGATCACGCCGTTAGGCACAGAGATGAAGAAGCCGTTGAAATCTTCGCGCAGTTGTTCGACTTCATCGCGCCGCGCGACGCCGTGTACTTTCAGAAAAGACGCCGCTGCCTCGGTGTCGTTCGTTTCCAATTCCAGCCAGATGTCGGGATGACTCAGGTTGGGCACGCTGTCGATCCAAAGCCGGTTCGGGCCGAATTGAAAAATGCAGCCGTCCTTTTCCTCCTCGATCAAAGGCAGCCCCAACGTGTCGCGATAAAAGGCAACCGTCTGTTCGTACGTGTGGCTTGGACACTTGATCGCAATGTTCGCGCCGCCTGAAAACTGCGGCCCTTCGAGTTTGGCAACCATGGCTTCGCCGATGTTAAACGGTTAAACCGTTGAATCGCTGAATCGTATTAACCGGCCGACTACGCACTCGAAATCCCCACCACTCCATTACTCCATGCCGCTCGAGCCCGGCTCCGTCATTTTGATCGGGTCCAGTGCGCGCTCAAGTTCGTCTTCGGGCAAGATTTTTTTCTCTCGTGCAATCTCGCGAACTGTGCGTCCGGTCTTCGCGCTTTCCTTGGCAATTTCCGCCGCGCGATCGTAACCAATCTTTGGTGAGAGGGACGTGACCATCGCCATCGAAAGCTCTACCAACTCCCGGCAACGCTCCTCGTTTGCCACGATGCCGCGCACGCATTTCTCGCAGAAAATTTCGACTACATTGGCCAGCAGCCGGATGGATTCCAAAAGATCGTGCGCCATTATCGGCATCATCACGTTTAGCTCGAAGTTCCCATTCGCCCCGGCCCAGGTGATGGTGGTGTCGTGACCGATCACCTGCGCGCAGACCATCATGAGCGACTCGCTCATCACCGGATTCACTTTCCCCGGCATGATGGAGCTGCCCGGCTGCGTGGCGGGCAATCGAATTTCGCCTATGCCACACCGCGGTCCGCTACCGAGCCAGCGAATGTCGTTGGCGATTTTGAAGAGAGTTACGGCGATTGTTTTTAGCTGTCCGCTCGCTTCGACCACCGCGTCCTTGCCGCCCTGCGCTTCGAAATGATTTTTCGCCTCATAAAAGGCGATCCCGGTGCGCTGCTCGATGTGGTGCAGCACCTTCCTCGGAAAATCGATATGGCGATTCAGTCCCGTGCCGACTGCGGTCCCGCCCAGGGCAACCTCGCGCAAGGCTTCGATCGCTTTCTCCGCTCGCGCCTTCGCGTATGCAACCTGCTGGGCATAGCCAGAGAATTCCTGGCCGAGTCGAACCGGCGTCGCGTCCATCAGATGCGTCCGGCCTATCTTCATGATGTGCCAGAATTCCTTTGCTTTTGTTTCGAGCGCGGCATGTAATTTTTGCAGAGCCGGGATCAAATGGTTCTTCAATTGTTCAGCGGCGCTGATGTGAATCGCTGAGGGAATAACATCGTTGCTCGATTGTCCCATGTTGACGTGATCGTTCGGATGCACCGGCTGATGCGATCCGATCGCTTTGCTTGCGAGTTGAGCGGACCGGTTCGCGATCACTTCATTTGCGTTCGTGTTCGTGCTCGTGCCTGACCCGGTCTGAAAAATGTCGAGGGGAAAATGTTCATCGAGTCTTCCTTCCGCGACTTCTTCGGCGGCCTGCGCGATCAGCGCCGAACGCTCGGCATCGAGCAAACCCAGATCGTGGTTCGCCTGCGCGGCCGCCCATTTGATTAGACCCAGCGCGCGAATGAATGGCCGCGAAAATCGATAACCGCTCACTGGAAAATTTAGAACCGCACGGTGCGTGGAGGCGCCGTGGAGCGCATCCGCGGGCACGGTCATCTCGCCCATCGAATCTTTTTCGATTCGCGTCGGTTTTTCCGTCATGCGGAACGTTCTGCGCCAACGCCCGCCAATCGGGAACGGCTTTTCCGCTGCGTGGACATGCGCCCACTAACTTCGGCTGAAGACGTTTTGTGAAAAACCGTGATGAACATTGGCGGGATATTCTGCAGGAAATATTCCGATTCGGCGCTCTGGAAAACGGTGGCGTGCTGCCTCAATTCGTTGGTGACCTGGTAAATGATGAACTTGCCTCCCTGCTTAAGCGCGTCGTACGTTTTTCGCAGCAGCGCGCGCTTCTTATCGATCTTGAGGATGCTGAACGGGATGCCGGAGAGAATGTAATCGCACGAACTGAAACCGTGGCGTTTCAGCTCGTACGGCAGGGAGGCTGCATCGCCATGGATCACATGGACGCGCGGATCGCTGGCAAATTGCCGTTCCAGCGTGCGCGCGAGCGCCGCGTCGAGCTCAAACAAGAGCAGATGCGAATCTGCTGTCATCCGCCGCGCGATCTCACGCGAGTGGACACCTTCGCCCGGGCCGTATTCCGCGATCACGCGCGGTTTGGTGAAATCCATTTTGCGCGCGACGCGTTCCACCAACGCCTTGGAACTGGGAACAATCGACGCGATCTGGAACGGACGCTTCAGGAAACGCTTGAAAAATAATGTGCTCACGAGAGTTGAAATGTTCGCCTCAGGCGTTCCGGTTGTCTAGTGTCGATCTGATCGGTGATCGGTCACCTGATCAGCCTTCGCTGGCCTTGACTGATCTCTGATCACTGATCAGTTTTGACTTCCATGCGCGGTTAGCTCAGTGGTAGAGCACTACCTTGACACGGTAGGGGTCAGAGGTTCGAACCCTCTATCGCGCACCACCTTTTGCGATGAGTAACATCTCTTCAAATCTCAACCGGGCCATTACTGAGTCGGTCCGGATGCTGGAATCGTTGAGGAATCTTGAGCCGGAAGTTAGCAGAGCCGCAGATCTGATCGGGGAATGTTTCCGCACTGGAAACAAGTTGCTGATGTGCGGGAACGGCGGTAGCGCGGCCGACGCATCCCATTTTGCAACGGAGCTCGTGGTGCGTTTTACCAAAGACCGACGTGCACTTCCGGCGATTTGTCTCGCAAGCGATAGCGGAATTCTCACCGCCGCCGGAAACGATTATGGATTCGATAAAATTTTTGGGCGTCAGGTGGCGGCATTCGGCCAGGCGGGGGATGTGCTCATTTGCTTCACCACTTCCGGCAATTCCAAAAATGTGCTTCGCGCCTTGGAAGAAGCGAAAGCGCGCAAACTGAAAACGATCGCGTTCCTCGGGCGCGATGGCGGATCGACAGCAGGCATCTCAGATATCGATCTTTTGGTGAAAGACGACTCGACAGCCAGGATCCAGGAAGGACACGGGCTTCTGATCCACGTGCTGTGTGAAATGATCGAGGCGCAGATCGAGGAGTGACGGCTTTCCAGCGGCTTTCGGGCAGGACGGCTGCCCAAGCTGGCGCCCTTTGTTCACTGCGATTTTTTTAGCAAGCGTTCGCGCTCCCGATTCAACTGCCGCCGCTCGTTCGACGTCAGGCTTCCAATTCCGAACTTGGAAATCTTGTCCAGGATCGGATCAATTGAGGCTTGAACGTCATCGGATTCCATTCGGCCGCTAGCCTGTCGTGGTCGTGGCTTCGGAAGGACATGGTATTTCGGTCGCGGAGCAAACCGCGCTTTCATCGCGTTCCACCAGGCGAGCTCCGGGCCAGCGCCATTTAATTCAACAAAAAGAAACGCGGCGCCAATGCTCGTCCAGACCACGACCAAATCGCTCCACGCGTGATAAGCGAGCAGTTGAAAGGTGTAAACAGCCGCGAGAATTAGTGCGATCCACTTGGCTTGAATCCTCAGCAATAGTTCGACATGCGGATAAATCGTGGCGAACGCAACGAAAACGCCAAAGTGCAACGCCGGCGAACCGGCCAGTAAAGATCGCTCCCAGAGCCCCCAGACCGTCAACAGTGCCGGAGGTGTAAGCAGCAAAATCAGGTAAAGCGTAATGTACGCGCGCCGGCCGAGAAAACGCTCCACTTCTCGCCCGAAGACGAACAGCAGATACATCTCGATGGCAAACCACAACAGCGATGACGGGAAATGCACGAATGCGTAGGTCCCGAGTCGCCATACCTGCAGCCCGGGCCAGATACGTGCGCTGTCGAAAACAAAGTACGGTGAGTGTACCAGCGAGGCCAGGGATTGCAGTCACGATGCACGCCAGGACTGCACAGACCACATGCACCCCCACCAGCATCGTGGTCACATCAACAGGATAGCGACCCATCCACGCAACCGGCCGATAATCATCGGAGGTGGTGACCCCGAACATAGTTTCAATTAATGCAGCGCAGTGTGCCTGCGCAAGCGTGATTCGTTACATCGCGGCCAATGGTTCAACGATTCAACGTGGCGAAGCCCGCGTTCGTGGTTAAAGTGGGCGTTTTCCCTCAATGAAAAATCTCGCGCCCGCCATCTTTCCGCCCAGAGGGATTGGTGATGCAAAGCCCGGCAACAAGGCCGTGCTCGATTGGGTACAGGAGATCGCCACCCTGACCGAACCTGAAAACATTTTCTGGTGCGACGGCTCGGACCGCGAGAACGAGTTTCTGATCGCTGAGTCGCTTAAACAAAACGTCCTGATTGAGCTGAACCAAAACAAGGTTCCTCGCTCCTATCTGCATCGCTCCAATCCAAATGACGTCGCGCGCGTGGAGCAATTCACCTTTGTGTGCACGCCGACAAAAGAGGAAGCCGGGCCGACAAACAATTGGTCTGAGCCGCGAGAGACGTATGCGAAACTTCGGGGGCTACTCAAGGGCGCTATGCGCGGGCGCACGATGTTTATCATTCCCTATATGATGGGCCCGGCGGATTCGCCGCTAACCAAGGTCGGTTTCGAGATCACCGATTCCAAATATGTCGTGCTCAGCATGAGAATCATGACGCGCATGGGCGAGATCGCGCTCAAACGGCTCGGCAACGATCCGCACGCGGAATGGAACCGCGGCGTGCATTCGTTGCTGGACGTCAATCCTGAGCGCCGGTTCATCTGTCACTTTCCGCACGACAACACGATTATCTCGGTCGGCTCCGGTTACGGCGGCAACGTTTTGCTGAGCAAAAAATGTCTCGCCTTACGCATCGGTTCGTACCTGGCGCGTACACAAGGCTGGATGGCAGAGCACACGCTCATCCTCGGTGTGGAATCGCCTTCGGGAAAAAAACACTACGTCGGGGCCGCTTTCCCCAGCGCGTGCGGTAAAACAAATTTCGCGATGCTCATTCCGCCCGCGCATTTCAAAGGTTGGAAGGTCACCACGATCGGTGACGACATCGGATGGATGCGAATCCGCGATGGCCGGTTGTACGCGGTCAATCCGGAGAACGGTTATTTCGGCGTGGTGCCCGGGACGAGTTACAAATCGAATCCAAACGCGATGCGATCGATCGCGCACGACACAATTTACACCAACGTGGCGCTCACCGACGACGGTGACGTGTGGTGGGAAGGCAAAGACGGCCCGCCACCAGTGCATGCGTTTGATTGGCGTGGAGATGATTGGGCACCGCAATCAAAAGAAAAAGCGGCGCACCCCAATAGCCGCTTCACCACGCCGATGCGCAACAACCCCGTGCTCGACGCCGACATCGAGAAAGGCGATGGCGTGCCGATCAGCGCGATCATTTTCGGGGGCCGCCGCAGCGATACCGTGCCGCTGGTTTATCAGGCGTTCGATTGGAATCATGGCGTATATTTGGGCGCGACGATGGCTTCCGAAACAACCGCAGCGGCCGCGGGTGCGGTGGGGCGAGTGCGACGCGATCCGATGGCGATGCTGCCGTTCTGCGGATATAACATCGGCGATTATTTTCGGCACTGGCTGGACATCGGGAAATGCCTCACCAACCCGCCGCTGATCTTTAACGTGAATTGGTTTCGCAAAGGCGCGGACGGAAAATTTCTCTGGCCGGGCTTTGGTGAAAACATGCGCGTGCTCGAGTGGATCATTTACCGGTGCGAGGGGCACGGCGGCGCGGTCAAATCGCCTATAGGCTGGCTGCCCAGTCCCCATGATATCGATCTTGCAGACCTCGACATCGATCACAATGCCGTTGACGAACTCCTCGGGCTCGATCACGAGGAATGGCAAAAAGAAATCGCCGCGCATAACGAGTTTTTCGATTCGTTAGGCGGCATTGTGCCTGAAGAGCTGCAAAAACAGCGCGAGCAACTCGCCGCGCGGTTTAAACTGTAGTCGGCCGCGTGCAGCAACGATTCCAGCATGCTGGTATTCACCCTAGATACACCCTCATTCCAAATGTTGACGCAGGCGGGGTTAGTCAAACAGGTGTTGTCACACCCGCGCTTAAATGCTGAGCTGATTACGCTACAGCCGCTGATTGCTTCAACCGCTCGCTAATATCCGCCGCATGTAACGATTGAATCAATTCATCGAGGTCGCCGTCCATTACCCGGTCCAAATTGTAAAGGGTCAAACCGATGCGATGGTCCGTGACGCGGTTCTGTGGAAAATTGTAGGTGCGAATTTTTTCTTCCCGTCCGCCTGTGCCAATCTGACCTCGGCGTTGCGCACTGTATTTCTCCGCTTCCTCGCGCTGCCGGCGCTCCAGCAAGCGCGCGCGCAAGATCGATAACGCGCGTTCCTTGTTTTTGATCTGGCTACGACCGTCCTGACAGCGAACAATCATGCCCGTAGGCATATGCATCACTTGCACGGCCGAGTCGGTCGTATTCACGCCTTGTCCGCCGGGACCGCCTGCGCGCGAGACTTCGATGCGCAGATCTTCCGGTCTCAATTCAACATCGACATCTTCTGCCTCGGGCAAGACCGCTACGGTCGCCGTGGATGTATGAATCCGGCCCTGTGCCTCGGTCGCGGGCACGCGCTGCACGCGGTGCACGCCGCTCTCGTAACGGAGCTTTCGAAAAACCGATTCGCCCGAAATTCGGAAGATCGCTTCTTTGAATCCGCCAAGCTCTGAAGGACTTGACTCGAGGTCCTCAGTTTTCAGTCGCGCAGACTCCGCATAGCGATGGTACATTCGGTAAAGATCAGCGGCAAAGATGGCCGCTTCGTTGCCGCCTGCTCCAGCGCGGATTTCTACAATCGCGTCGCGCTCTTCCGTTTCATCCACTGGCAGCAGGGCGATCTGAACATCGCGTTCAAGATTAGCCACGCGTTTTTCGAGTTCCGGAATCTCATCGTCAGCCATGGCCGCGATCTCAACATCGCGCGACGTCGCCAGCTCGCGGTTATCGTCTAACTGCTTACGGGCGGTCTCGAGAGTGCCCCATTTTTCGAGCAGGTCCTTCAGATTCGCGCGTTCGCGCATGATTTCCTCGGCCCGCTTCCGATTATCGAATAGCCGCGGATCCGCGATCTCACCCTCAAGTTGTTCGAACCGTTCGCGTTTGCGTTGGATAAGAGAATTTAAGTCCATCACTGTCGCCGCGATCGCCGATCGCGCCTCGGTACAGCCGGGGGTCGCCGCCCGCGGCTATAGTTCAGCTAAGCTTTCTTCTCGGCGCGAGCGGCTTTGGTGCTGCCGTAGCGCCGGGCAAATTTCTCGACGCGCCCCGCCGTATCGACAAACTTTTGTTCGCCGGTGAAAAAGGGATGACAAGCGGCGCAAATGCCGATCTTAATATCGCGACGCGTGGAACCGGTGTGATACACCGCGCCGCATGCGCACACCATATCAGTCTCGTAGTATTCTGGATGAATGCCTGCTTTCATCTTTTAAAGGGAGCGCGAAATGTATCCGCGCACGGCGATTGCTGCAAGCGATGAAATCGAACGATCCACTGCTGGTCGCGTGGCAGACGACGCTGTCACGCAAAGATAATCGTGCTGCGGTTCTTGCTCCGAACGGCAAAATCGTGCGCAGCTTCCGTGATATTGAAGAGCGAGCGCGCGCTTTCGAAGCGAAAATCAATACGTTGTCTGCGGGCGCGGTCATTGCGGTGCAAATTGGAAATCACGAGGATTGGCCATCCGTCTTCATCGCATGCGTGCGCAAGCAGCTCGTTGTTCTCCCCCTTGATCACTCCATCAGCGACCAACAGCGCGAGGCTGCGATGAAGATTTGCGGAGCGAGCGCTGTAGTCTCGGCTATCTTTAGCGGAAATTCTCCCGAGATCATTCGGCTGAAGACTGCGAAAGATCGCGAGCAGGCAGCCGACACTACAACAGATTGGGGTCACAATGCGCCCGCGGTTCTGAAACTTACGTCGGGCACAACAGCCGCACCCCGCGCGATTCGATTTCGCAGTGATCAGCTTTTGGCCGATTGCAATCAGATTTGCGAAACGATGGGCATTTCGGATGGCGATCTGAATTTTGGCGTGATCCCAATTTCGCACTCCTATGGGTTTAGCAATTTGCTTACGCCATTGATCGCGCGCGGTGTGCCGAGCGTGGTGAGCCGCGACAGAACACCGCGCGCGGTTCTTGCCGACCTTGGGAGGACCGGCGCGACGGTTTTTCCCGGCACGCCAGTTTTTTATCAGGCGTTTTGCGACATGGATAATGTTCCCCCGTTACCAAAACTTCGACTGTGCATTTCGGCCGGTGCACTGCTTGCCGGCGGGGTCGCCAGAAAGTTTTCCGAGAAATTCAAGCAACCGATCCATTCGTTTTACGGCGCGTCGGAGTGCGGCGGAATCTGCTACGACCGCGACGGCACGACCTTCGAAGACGGGCTGGTGGGCCAGCCAATGGAAGGCGTTGAGATTGAGCTTGTCGACCCAACGGTGTCCGCGAGCCAAATCAGCGTTCGCAGCGAAGCGGTGAGTGACGGCTATTTTCCCGAGCCGGAGGGAGATAAGCTGGGCAATGGAATTTTCATTCCCGATGATCTTCTGACGCGGCACAATTCAGCGCTCAAGATCGTGGGCCGGGTTTCCGATGTGATTAACATTGCCGGAAAAAAAGTGAATCCGGTGGAAATCGAAGCGCATTTGCTGCGTTTTGAGGGTGTTCGCCAGGCGGTCGTGTTCGGTTGTCCTACAGGCGGAGGATTACGAAACGAAGAAGTGGCGGCATGCGTGATAGCTTCGTCGCAAGTAACCCAAAACGATCTTTTACGATTTTGCCGCGCGGCTCTAAGTCCTTGGCAAGTGCCGAAGCGAATCTTCATCGTCGACGCAATTCCGATCAACGAGCGTGGCAAGATGAGCAGACGCGAGCTGGCGCGGCGATTCTCAGAAAGACGTGAGACTTCTCCGTTGCGAAGATTGGGTTCTTGATACAGCCTTGATATGGCCTTTGGTTACGACGAACAGAACATTTACGCCGACACCAGCCGGCAAACCCAAGGTACTAGAAGCCCAAATGGAACATTCGAACAGCGAAGAGCGCGACCAGATCGATCGGCCACCCGTTCGGCAGGGAGAGGAATCTGTGCCGGAGCCAGGCACGAGCCCGGAAGCTTTCCAGTCCGACGATTGGTGGCGCGTGTCGCCGCCTGCATCCGATTGGGCCGAACCGGTTACAAATGTTGCGGCTGCTGAAGTCGCGCGGGCGACGGATTCGGCAACGGTTGATGCTTATTTTTGCGGGCGCACAAATCTATTTCCGTTGAACCTTGCAATACGAGCAATTGGAAAAGAAAACCTGACCGGTTTGCTGCGAGCGCGCTGGGATAGGGAACCTGTCGACGTTCTCGCGCGGGACGGCGAGATTGTTTTATCCACAACTCGGGATCCTGATCTTTATTGTCCGGAGACTCCGGCTATTCTCGCCAACGTGGATCCGGAGGCGATTGCTAATGCTCGCGACCAGCAGAAGGAAAACGGAACTCCTTTTCTGCTTACTCTTGCCCGGAACGAATCGATCGAGCGGCAGCCGGCCTTTGATTTGATGCGAAATTATGGCCAAACGATCTTCTCTCAATTGTGGTCGGCCCCGAATGTGTGGATCATGTTTGAAAAGGATGCCGACCTGTTGAGCGGATTCGGCGATGTCACGGGTGATCCGGATGTGGACGATTGGTCACTGGAAACATTGCGACTTGTCCAAAACTTGGACCAACCTGCAAGGTTCGATCCGGCGTCCATTCCGGCTTTCACAAGAGAAGGGTTCGACCGTGTGCAGAAGTTGAAGCTGACTTCGGATGAGGCGCAGTTCGCCTCGCAATTCAATGGCTCCCGGTCTGTGCAACAGATTGCAAAAAATCTGCGGCTCGATCTCAAATCTGCCCGGCAACTGCTCTTCCGGTTCGTTGCGCTTGAAATAGTAGAGTGCTGGCCTGGCACCACCGCTGCAAAACCGGAACCGAAGGGCGGCATGGGGCGATTGTTCGGGCGGGGCCGATAAGGTCGCGCGTTCGCGGCCGGCGCGCGCTCATGAGGAGAAGAATTCTCGTTGTCGATATCGGCGGCACGTTTGTCAAACTGCTCATGTCGAAGCGGGTCGAACGCGAATTTGCTTCCGGTCCACGAATGACTCCAAAACAGTTCGTCTCCAAATTTAAGGAGACCGTGCGCGGCTGGAAATTTGATGTTGCGTCGATTGGTTTTCCGGCGCCCGTGCGCAAAGGGCGTGTTCTCCGGAACCCGAAGCACCTCGGCAAAAACTGGGTTAATTTCAATTTTGCGCAGGGACTCGGAATACCGGTGCGCGTCGTCAATGACGCAGCCATGCAAGCGCTCGGCAGCTATCTCGGCGGGCGAATGCTGTTTCTTGGCCTGGGAACGGGACTCGGATCCGCGCTGGTCTGGGACAGAATTCTTATGTCACTCGAGTTAGGCGATCTCCCATACCCGAACGGAAGGATCATCGAAAACAATCTCGGCATCCCCGGGCTGGCGACGCTAGGCAAGAAGAGGTGGAAACGCGAAGTGTCTTACGCAGTCGGCCAACTGAAGCGAGCATTCATTGCCGATTACATCGTTCTTGGCGGCGGATTGGTGCATCGGTTCGGCCAGTTACCAAAGGGAATCGTGCGCGGTCAAAATGAAAATGCATTTCTCGGCGGACGCCGTTTATGGGAAAGAAAAAGAAATTCGCGCGAGCTGAAGTGGCACCTTTTGTAGCGCGAAACTGTCCGATCGAGATTCAAGCCTCAGCGTTGTTGCTCAACTGAAGGTAAAAGGCCAAACGCGGTTCTCATGTTGAGGCGTCACCCTTAAAGACGAATAGTTATCGCGCCATTTTCGAACGATCTGCCGGCAGCGATTAAACTTGACTTGATTCAGCGTCCTCACGACGATTGCGCGCCAAAGGAAAGCAGAAAATATGAAGAATCCCACCCATCTCGTTATTTCGGCTCTCTGCATTGGCCTGTTTGCCGTGCTGCCGCCGAGTTTGTTTGCTCAAAAGGGGACGGCCATGTCAAAGGCTCAAGCGATAGCACAACAGCTTAACCTCACGCCGCAACAGAAGGAGAAGGTGCTACCCATTCTCATCGCCGAAGGACCAAAAGTGCAGGCAATCAAGAGCGATAATTCGCTCTCGAAAGTTCAGAAAATACAACAGATCAAAGCTATTCACCACCAGGCCGATCCCCAAATGAAGGCGATTCTTTCGCCTGAGCAGTACCAAAAACTGCAGACGATTCGGCAACAGACGATCCGCGAGGCCATACAAACCCAGTTAGGGGGCTAAGTGACGGCCACCGATCGCTGCTGATCGGTGACAGACAGTGAGCCTGATCGCTTTCGTGCGTAGGATGTGCGCTTGTTGACGCACATTCCGGGCGGACGAAACAAACTGTGATTGTTGCGAGTCGCACTGGATTCCCTTCCGATCCGTGCTCATTGAAGAGTTGCATACACCACGACTGCATTGCCTGAATGTCTGATCCCGGATCACAGATTACCGATCGGTTCGCGAAGCTCTGCGACATTGTCGCCAAGTTACGCAGTCCCGGCGGTTGCCCATGGGATCGAGAACAGACAAACGAGTCGTTGCTGCCGGCATTGATCGAGGAGGCATACGAAGTCGGCGAGGCCGCACGCGCACACGACGACACGCATTTTCGCGAGGAACTTGGCGATCTTTTGCTGCTGATCGTTATGCACGCCGAGATCGCGCACGAAGCCGGCCGCTTCAACATCGACGAGGTGATTGGCAAAGTGTCGGATAAACTCATTCGACGACATCCGCATGTGTTCGGCACGGGCGACGCTCGCGACTCAAGGGCCGTGCTAAAACAATGGGAAGCGATCAAGCGCGAAGAGAAGAAAAGTGACTCTCACTATCTGGCCAGTTTGCCGAAAGCGTTGCCTGCGCTTGTGCGCGCGCAAAAAGCCCAATCCAAAGCGGCCCGGGTGAATTTCGACTGGACGGAACTCCGTGACGTAATCGCGAAGGTCGAAGAAGAGCTGCGCGAAATGAAAGAGGCGATCGAGTCGCAACAGCACAAATCGATTGCGGAGGAGCTGGGTGATCTGGTGTTCGCCGTAGTGAACCTGGCCCGGAAATGCAACGTCGACGCGGAAAGTGTCCTACAATCTGCTACGGACAAGTTCGTCACACGCTTCAATCGTCTGGAAGACGAGCTGAAAACACGCGGCATGAAACTGGGCGATGTCGAGCTCGCTCAGATGGACGAAATCTGGAACCAGATCAAGAACGCCAACGTGATTGGTTAAATCGTAAATTGTCACATCGGAATCTCCGATTCAACGATTCACGAGTTACGATTTAACTTGGCAAAGCCATTTGTCATTCGTGATTTAGCGTTCATATTTCGCCTCCCGATGACCCTCTTGATCAATTTTTGCCTGGGTATTTTCGTGCTGGTGGCTGGGCTGATGGTGTTTGTCATCCTGATGCAGCGGCCAAAGAGCGAAGGTTTAGGAGCAGCCTTTGGCGGAGGTGTCACGGAGAACATTTTTGGCGCACAAACCACCAACGTGCTGGTAAAATTCACGACTTGGCTGGCAGGCATATTTTTCGTCCTCACGTTTGGGTTATCAGTGCTCTATGCGCACCGGAGCACGGCCGGCAGCGCTTTCCGGCGTGAGTTGATGAAACAGCAAGCCGCGCCGCAAACGTCACCTGCACCTGCTGGAGCAAAATCGTCGCCGGTCTCATCTCCGGCGACTACGCCGGCTCAGACATCGCCGGGCAGTTCCGCCGCGCCGAGTTTCGGCGCCAGCGAACCGCCAGCGAGTTCACCGGCAGCTACGGTGAAGCCGTAAAGATCAGGCATTGGGCGCGTTACGACTTTGCCTTGCGCGCGAATTTTGGCGGGAACAGCCACAGAAGCTGTCCTTTCTCCGAGTCTGGATCAACGTCGAGCAATGCGAGGCCGGCTTTGGAAAGTTTGAGCGAAGCGCCGGTCAGCCCCGAAATGACAGTTGTAAAATCCGGTTCGTGCCCGACCAGCATCAGAACTTTTGAACGATGCCGACTTAGAACCGTTCGCAGCTCGCCCATCCCAAATCCGGGCGCGAGCGATTCGTCCTGACGCAGTTTCGCCTTTAAATATTCCGCGGCGATTTTCGCCGTCTGCGATGCGCGCGGCAACGGACTGCTCACGATCAAGTCCGGTCGAACCTTGAGACGGTCGAGAAATTTCGCCATCTGGCGTACCTCTTTTTCACCGAAATCGGTGAGCGGCCGCTCGTCATCAGGCTTTGTCCAATTCGGCCAATCGGCCTCGCCGTGTCTAAAGAAATAAAGTTGCATCATCAGACCTCGCACAACGTTCACGAAGGACGCAACGTCAACCATTCAAAAATGCCGTTCGTATTCCTTGTGCTCTTTGTGTGAGGCTCTTTCATAGGATTTGCCATTTTGGCCTGCGCGTGCGCGGGTCGGTTTGCCAAAGGCGAACGCCGCCGAGAAAAGCGTTTCGGTTATGTCCCAGCTCGACTTGGTCCGGCAGGTTGTCCAATTTTTTTGCGCTGCCGCCGCCGAGAACGACGTAATCGGCAATAAGCGACTTCTTCAACAAAGCGACGGCGCGAAGGACTTCACGTTTCCATTGTTTTTCGCCCAACCGTTTCATTCCCGATTTGCCTAGGCAATCCTCGATGATATGGCCATTGCCGTAAGGCAGATCCCCCAGTTCAAGGGGCAACACGTTCGTTTCCCAAATCAATGTCGATCCAAGTCCTGTGCCTAGCCCAAGAAATAGCATCCGCCCGCCGCGGAAACTGCCCAAGGCCTGCATGGCGGCATCATTGATGATTCGAACTGGTTTGCCTAACGACTTTTCGAAATTGAATCGTGCCCATCCCGGCCCGAGATGCTTCGGCTCGCTCCTGATGCAGCCATTGCGGACTGGCGCCGGGAATCCTATCGAGATGGCCTCGAAACTCCAATCCTTTACTAGCGGTTTGATCTGAGCGACCAATTCGCGCGGCGTCAGGTCCGGACCGGATTTGAATTTTCGCCGTTGCGCGCGCGAAATCATCAATTTGACGTTCGATCCTCCAATGTCGATGACGAGGATTCGTTTCTTCACTGCGTCTCCGATTTTGTCGGGCCGGTGGTCGGACCATCGTGCACGACAGCGATCGGTACTAGTCTGTCAGCACGCGCCTTTTTCGTCGAGCCACTGAGCTTTTTCATACGCTCGCGCGATACTTCGCGAAATTGCCACTGCGCCTGCCGGCGCGGTTCCGTGCCTTCGGGTTTTAAACGCCTGTACGTGCCGTCCGGCTGCAATTCGCGCGCCTTTACACGATCGTTCAGAAGCGCTGGAATCACGTCATTGATGATTTGATCACGCAACGCCGGCGTCTCGACTGGGAAAGCCAGCTCAATTCGCCGGTAAAAATTGCGCGGCATCCAGTCCGCGCTGGCAAGAAGAACCCGCGGCTGACCGGCATTTTCGAAATAAAAAATCCGGCTGTGCTCGAGAAACCGGCCAACAATGCTGATGACACGAATGTTGTCGCTGAGACCTGGAACTTTCGGACGCAAGCAACAGATTCCGCGCACAACCAGATCAATCGTCACCTCGGCGCAGGACGCTTCATAGAGCTTCTCAATGATCTCCTGATCGACTAGCGCGTTCATCTTCGCAACGATGCGCGCCGGCTTGCCTGCCAGAGCATTGTCGCGCTCGCGCTCGATCAATTTGATCAGCCGGCTGTGCATGTCGAACGGCGCGACCATCAATTTTTTCAAACCAGGATAACCGGCGAGACCGGTAAGCGTGTTGAAAACAGTTGCCACCTCTTCGCTCAGCTGCGGTTCACTGGTGAGCAGGCTGAAGTCGGTGTAAATGCGCGCCGTGCGCGGATGATAATTTCCGGTGGCGAGATGGACGTAGCGCCGGAGTTCGTCGGCGTCCCGCCGAACGATCAACAGCGCCTTGCAATGTGTTTTGAGACCCACGACACCATAGATCACATGCGCGCCGGCTTCCTCCAGTCGCCGGGCCCACTGAATGTTGCTGGCCTCGTCGAAACGGGCTCGCAGCTCGACAATTGCCGTGACTTGTTTTCCTGCATTCGCCGCGTCAATCAATGCCTCGACAATGGGCGAATCTCCGCTCGTGCGATAAAGGGTGATTTTAATTGCGAGGACCTGCGGATCTTTTGCCGCTGTCTCGGCCAACTCGACGATCTGAGCGTAGCTATCGTAGGGATGATGCAGCAGCACGTCCTGACGCCGCAACACTTCAAAGAAATCCACATGCGGCGGCAAGGCCGGGTCGCGCGCCGGCTGGAACGGGCGGTCCTTTAGTTTTGCAAACGCATCGTTTGCAACGAGCGGGGTCAGATGCGTCATCGACAACGGACCATCGAGTTTGTAGGCGTCCGGTTCGGACAGGTTGAAAAAGTCGAGAAGCAGCTCCAGGAAATCTTTCGGACAATCAGCTTCCACTTCCAGCCGGACCGCATTGCCGCGACTGGAGCGTCGTAGCTCCTGCTCAATTGTTCGCAAAAGGTTCTCCGCTTCCTCTTCGTCAATGTAGAGATCGCTGTTCCGGGTGACGCGGAACGCGTGCGCGCCATCCAGAATCAAGCCGGGAAACAACTCGCCGATGTGTTCCTTAATGAGCGATGCCAGATAAATGTATTCCCACGGCTCGCTTGCACCGGCGCCGCGCGGTAGCAGGATCAGCCGCGGCACGACTCGCGGCACCTGCACAATGGCGTGCAGCGGCTCGCCGCGACGGCGCGTTTTCGCTCGCACGAGCAGATTGTGACTGCGGTTTAACAGATGCGGGAATGGATGGCTCGCGTCCACGGCGAGTGGCGTAAGCATTGGAAGAACTTCGTGCTGAAAATAGCGGTGCGCCCATGCCGCGCGTTTCGCCGACAACTCTGCGATTTCGCGCACGTAAATCCCATTCTTCGCCAGCTCTGGCTGCAATTCGTTCTTCCAGAGCGCGCATTGCAACGCCACCAGTTCGCGCACTGTTTTCTGGATGCGGTTGAACGTCTCGGTGGGGCTTAAACCGTCTGGACCAACATCGCTTGTCTCGCTCTGTATCTGCTGCTTGATGCCGGCTACGCGAATTTCAAAAAATTCATCCAGATTTGAACTGAAAATAGTGAGGAACTTAACTCGCTCGATCAACGGTTGTGCAGGATCCTGCGCTTCCTCCAGCACGCGCCGATTGAACTCGAGCCAGCTCAACTCCCGATTGATGAAATTTTTCGGGTCGCCAAACCGCTCATGAGCGCTTTGGACAATCTGCGGAACAGCCGCCGCGTCGCTTTTCTCTTCAGTCCGGGAAGTAGCCTGGGCTTCCGGCATTCTTAACGATGGCCGATCAAGCGATTATACGCAACGCGACTGTGTCAGGTACGGGCCGCGAGATTTTGGTGTCTGATATCTTCTGCCGCAGCGGCGTAAACGGCCTCCTCGGCCATGTTAGTCGCATGATCGCCCACACGCTCGAGAGCCCGTGCAACGAAAATCAGGTTCAAGTAGCCGCGCAATTGCTCCGGGTCCTCCGCCATGCGATCGATCAGCTTCCGGCTGACAGTGCCGTTCAATTCATCCAGGTCTTCGTCGCGCTGAACGACAGCACACCCAAGATCGACATCTTCCCGAACGAACGCGTCTATGCTGTCCTTAAACATGGACATTGCATGCTCGTGCATGGGCCTGATCAATTCGACTTCAGTCAACGGTGGATGCTGATTCAGCTTGCGGGCGCGTCGCGCAATCGATGTCGCCTGATCGGCCATCCGCTCGAGATTTGATGAAAGCTTCATGGCCGATACGACGCGGCGCAGATCGGAAGCGACAGGCTGAAATCGCGATAAGATATCTACGCCATCCTTGTCCATCTGTTTTTCGAGTTGATCGATTTCCTCATCATCGGCGATCACGCTTAGACAAAGATTGTCATTCCGCTCGAACAACCCTTTCATCGCGTTTTCGAGGCTGCGCTGGGCCAGTCCTGCCATCATCAGCACATTATTGCGCAAAGAAGCGAGGGCCTCGTCGAATGTTCCCAGGATGTGTTTAGGAGCGATCATAGGAAGAATGTTGATGTTCCATTAACCAAATCGTCCGGTGATATAATCTTCAGTCTGTTTTTCGCTTGGATTTGTGAAAATTTTTGTCGTTGGACCAAATTCGATGAGCCGACCGAGATACATGAAAGCGGTGTAATCGGAGATGCGGCCGGCTTGCTGCATATTGTGGGTGACCGTCACGATGGTGTATTTCGTCTTAAGCTCGTAGATCAGTTCTTCAATCTTTGCCGTGGCGATGGGATCGAGCGCCGAGCATGGTTCGTCCATCAAAATGACTTCTGGTTCCACGGCAAGCGTGCGCGCGATGCAGAGCCGCTGTTGCTGGCCGCCGGAAAGACTCGTGCCCGGCTTGTGCAAGTCATCTTTCACCTCGTCCCAAAGAGCAGCCATGCGCAGTGATTTTTCGAGCCGTTCATTGAGAAATTTCTGATTGCGAACCCCATTCAGACGCAGACCGACAAGGACGTTTTCGCCGATCGTCATGGTTGGAAACGGATTCGATTTTTGAAAAACCATTCCGACGCGACGGCGAACGATCGCGGGATCGACCGTGCTCGAATAGAGGTCTTTGCCGTTCAAGAGAACCGTCCCCTCCATGCGCGTCTTTGGGGTCAGTTCGTGCATTCGATTGAGAGCACGAAGAAACGTCGATTTGCCGCAGCCGCTCGGCCCGATAATGGCAGTCACAGCGTTTGAAGCCACATCAAGGGTCACCTTATCGATAGCAAGCTTCTCGCCGTACCAGATTGATAGATTTTTTATTTCAAATGTGCTTGCCGGTGCAGCGACTTCGGGCGGCAGCGGCGGTGGCTCGGACCTCTGTTCGACAGGTTCCATGACGGTTTGTTCAGGTGTTTCCATGACTAAATTCTCCATTCGCGCAACCCCTAGACCATGGACGCCGTACGTCCTCGAGTCACAATTCTAACCAGTATGTTAACGCAAAGAACACCGGTGACGAGCACCAGCGCGCCCGCCCAAGCCTGGCGATGCCAGTCATCATACGGAGAAATAGCATAGGTAAAAATCTGCAACGGCAGTGCAGCGATTGGCTCACCGAGGCTGTGATTCCAGAAGCGATTTCCAAAAGCAGTGAAAAGGAGTGGAGCTGTTTCGCCGCCCACACGAGCGAGGGCGAGCAGGATGCCCGTGATGATCCCTTTGGATGCTGTCTTCATCACAATGTGGACGATTGTTTTCCAGCGGCTGACGCCAAGGGCGAGCGAGGCTTCACGGTATCCGTTTGGCACAAGAAGAATAACTTCCTCGGTGGTGCGCAGAATCAGAGGAATCATGATCAGGCCCAATGCCAGACCGCCGGCGTAGGCTGAGAAGCCTTTGAAGCGCAAAACTACCAAACCATAAACCACGACACCCCAGGTGATAGAGGGAACGCCGTTAAGCACGTCAGCGATGAAACGCAGCATCCAATTCACACGGGCTGTTCCGTATTCCGCCAGATAAACGCCGCCTAACAAGCCGACGGGAATTCCAACAATCGACGCCAGCGCCAGCAGTTCCAGCGTTCCGATAATTGCGTTCGCCATTCCACCGCCAGCCTCACCAACTGGCTTGGGTAAATGGGTAAAAAAAGCCAAGTTTACTGAACTCGCGCCGTTGACCAGAAGATGAAAAAAGACCAAACCGAGCGGCGTAATCACCAGCACCGCAGAAACAAAGGTGGTCGTCGAAGCCAACGCATTCTTAATCTTGCGCCAACGATGATTGCGTGCGCGGCCGGAATCCATCGTCATTGCACCGCGCGTGTTGCTGACGTGCCTGTCGTCATGGTTTTTAGAAGAAGTTGCGCAATCAGATTCACGAGAATGGTAACGCCGAAAAGCACGAGCCCGATTTCGAACAACGCCCCGAGATAAGTGTCGGTGGTCGCTTCCGTGAACTCATTGGCGATCACGCTGGCCAGGGTATATCCGGGCTTGAAAAGCGACGCAGCGATCTGCGGCGTGTTGCCGATCACCATCGTGACCGCCATTGTCTCGCCAAGCGCGCGCCCGAGACCGAGAATAACCGCGCCGAACAATCCTTTCTTGGCGTAACTGAGCACCGCAATGCGGGTCACCTCCCAGCGAGTCGCGCCCAGACCGTAGGCGGCCTCCCGTTGCAAATTCGGGACACTGCGCAGAATCTCGCGCGAGACCGAAGTGATAATCGGCAGAATCATAATCGCGATAATAATTCCACCAGCAAACATGCACGGGCCGTAGATCGGCCCCGTGAAAAGTGGTATCCAACCGAAGTAACGCTTGAGAAAGGGAAAAGGATAATCGCGGAGCCACGGGACCATGACGAAGATTCCCCAAAGCCCGAGGATGACGCTCGGAATCGCAGCCAGCATTTCGATCAAGGAAACCAGCGGCTGCCGAATCCAAAGCGGCGCAAGCTCGGTCAGATAAACGGCAGTGGCGATGCTCAATGGGACGGCGATGAGCAGCGCAATCAGGGAAGAAACCAGTGTCCCGTAGATAAAGGGGAGCGCCCCGAATTCTTCCGCGTTAGGGTCCCAAGTGGATGTGGCGAGAAAATGGAATCCAAATTTTTGAATGGCCAGTGAGGATCCGCGCCAGAGTTGCCAGCCGGTCAGGATTACCAGGACCACCACCACCATCGCCATCGCGAAGGTGAGCCACTGGAACGCCTTGTCCCCAAAGCGCGACGGTGGCGCCATGGCTCGCGCCACCGATCGCAGATCATCTGGTGTCCCGAAAACTTTCGGAGCTGGAGCTGTGGCAACTTCCATTCTTCCTCAAATTACATTTTGATTTCGTCAATCCGCTTCAAGACACGCTCTTGCACATTGTCCGGCAAAGGAGCGTAGTCGAGGTCTTTGGCCATCTTTTCACCGTCTTTGGCAGCCCATTTTAGAAACTCCACGAGCTTCTTTCCTTTCGCCGCATCTTTCTGCTGCTGGTAAACGAGCAACCATGTCGCACCGCAAATCGGGTAGGCGTCTTTTCCCGGCGCGTTTGTCATCGAGAAACGGAAGTCGTCTGGAATATCCGCCGTCGCCAGCGCAGCGGTAACCGATTCCAGCGTCGGCTTCACAAATTCGCCAGCTGCGTTCTTGACCTCGGCATACGGCATCTTGTTTTGGATCGCATAAATCAACTCGACGTAACCGAGCGCGCCGGGGTTTGCTTTACCTGACCCGGCTACGCCTTCATTTCCTTTGCCGCCGATTCCGGTTGGCCAGTTCACTGAAGTGTTCGTCCCGACCTTGCTTTTCCATTCCGGGCTGATCTTGCTCAGGTAATCGGTCCAAATGTAAGTCGTTCCGCTGCCGTCGGACCGATGCACGACGACGATCTCTTGGTCGGGCAGGCTGGCTCCCGGATTGAGGTCGGTGATTTTCGGGTCATTCCACTTTTTGATCTGGCCGAGGAAAATTCCCGCGATCGTGTCGGCATCGAACTTTAATGCCGGGTTCCCTGGCAGATTGTAGGCAACCACATCCGCGCCCGCGACAGTTGGGATGTGGAAGAGTTTGCCCGGCGCCTTCGCCAGGTTCTCGTCGCTCATCGGCCCATCCGATGCGCCGAAATCGACGGTCTGCGCGAGTATCTGTTTTTGCCCGCCACCGGAACCGATGGATTGATAGTTGAACCGGACCGAAGGATCGACCTTTGCGTATTCGTCGAACCACTTCGAGTAAATCGGATACGGGAATGTCGCGCCCGCACCGTTGATCATCATCTGCGCCGAAGCGCTCGCGCTTAATCCCAACGCGATGGTTAGCCCAAGAATTCTTGGTAGTTTCGTCATGCGACGAAATTGCCGCAGGCCAATTCAGGTGGTCAAAACCTTTACTGTTACGTTTGTGTGACAAAGGGCTTCGCCGCGTTGAATCGTTGAATCGTTAAAGCGTTAAAACGGCTGGATTGTAACTTTGCAACGACTCAACGGCTCACGTTATCCATCGGCAGCAGCACACGAATCGTTGTGCCTTTGCCCAACTCACTTTCCGCTTCGACCCGGCCGCCGTGGAGTTGTGCAATGTGTTTCACGATCGCCAGACCGAGCCCGGTCCCGCGGACTTTGTCGGGGCTGCGCGCTTTATCTGCCCGGTAGAAGCGCTCGAAAATGCGAGGCAAATCCTCTTTGGCAATGCCGATGCCGTTGTCGCTCACGCTGAGCTCGATCTGGCCGTCGCGTCGCCGGGCGCTCAGCCGAATCTCGCCATCTTCACGCGAATACTTCATGGCGTTATCGAGCAAATTGTAGAGCGCTTCCTGAAGCCGTGCCCGGTCTGCATGAATTGTTGGCAAGTCCGGCGGAAGATCGACCATCAGGTTGAGCTGTTTGATTGCAAGCCTCTTTCCCCAGTCGCGAACCACTTCCGCGAAGAAGCTCGGCAGATCGACATCGCGCAATTGCAGATTCGGGTTCGCCGATTCCAACTGCGCAAGCGTGAGCAAATCTTCCACCAGTAAGTCGAGCCGGTTTGAGTGGCGCTCCATCACTCTAAGAATTCGAGAAAGTTCCTCGCGCGATGTTTCCGGGCTGTCGAGCAAGGTCTCGATGTAGCCGCGCAAAATGGACAATGGCGTGCGCAATTCGTGCGAAACGTTGGCCACGAAATCCCGCCTGATCTGGTCCATCTTTTTGAGCTCTGTGATGTCGTGAAACAAAACGAGTGCCCCGGTGACTTCGCCCGCCTCATTCTTGGTGGCGATGGCATGCAGCTCGATTTGTGAATCGTCCAGGCCCAACTCGCTGCGAACCGGCCCATTGCCGCGAAAGGCATCGGTAAGCACGCCTTCAAGCGTGGGATTGCGCACAATCTCCAGCAGCGGCATCGCCACTGAAATTTCGGCGACGCCGAACAGTTTTCGAAACGTCTCGTTAGTCAAGATTACTTGCCGGTTGGAATCAACCAGCAGCAACGCGTCTTGCATCGCAGAGAAGATCGTCTGCAGCCCCGATTCGCGTTTTGCGACCTGGTTGTTGAGCTGCTCCAACTCATTAAAAATTTTTTCCAACCGGAAGCCGATGCGTTGAGCTTGTCCGCCATCCTCAATCAGAAAGGTGCGGGGCCGCTCACCGCGCTCGATCTGTGTAACGACCTCTTCAATTTGCCCCCATGATGCAATCCATTTGCGCCAAAGGAGCCATCCAATAGCGCCCAACGCGGTGCAGACTAGGACAACAATCAGCCAGGACACGGAGTTTCCAATCTCACTTAAATGAGTCGTCTGGCAAAGCGATGTCGGGAAAACGGAGCGAAAATGACGCGTCGCACTGTAAAAACTGGCGCGAAAAGGACGCCAGCGGTCCGGCGTTTAGCACGAAGCGCATTGGGAGTGCCCCGTGGGTTCGCATGGCTTCGAAACAATACGCGCAAGCAATAGCGCCTTCTGTAGAAATCTTTCACTCCCGGGGGATGCGCAAACTCGACTGCCTTAAACAGTCAAATCTAACGAGCCGCATGCGCGTGTGGTCTTCCCGCAAGCCGCCGCCATCTCTACCATAAACGAGCACGCAGACGTCAGTCTTCGCGGAGACGATAGCCGAAGCCGCGCACGGTCTCGATCGCATCGCCGGCTTTCCCCAGTTTTTCGCGCAGGCGCCGTACATGCGTGTCCACGGTGCGGGTGTCGATCACGGCTTCGTAACCCCAGACTTCATTGAGCAATTTATCGCGGTCCTGCACACGGCCTCGGCGTTGCATTAACGTCCGCAGCAGCTTGAATTCGAGACTGGTAAGATGCACACGCTTTCCCTCAACGCGAACTTCGTGGCGCGCAGGATCGATTGAGATCGGGCCGGCCTTAATTCTTTCCTCTGGTTTTTCGCCGCGCCGCAGAATTGCCTTAATCCGCAATCCGACTTCGCGCGGGCTGAACGGCTTGGTGACATAATCGTCTGCGCCGAATTCCAAGCCGACGATGCGATCAACCTCTTCCGCCTTCGCCGTTAACATCAAAATCGGAATGTGAGAGGTCGCCGTGTCGCTTTTCAAAATTCTGCAGACTTCGAGGCCGGACATTTTTGGCAACATCAAATCAAGGACGATGAAATCGGGCCGGTCATCGCGCGCCTTCTGCAAACCGCTCGCGCCATCGGCAGCCATCGAAACCTTGAAGCCTCCCTTGCGCAGATTGAGCGTGAGCAGATCGGCAACATCGCTCTCATCTTCGATGATCAGGATTTTCCGTCCGGAGTCGGTGTCCATGAACAGCAGATTCAACTCACCTGTACCATGGATTTCAATCGTTTCTGCACGGCTTGATCGGTTCACGCCCGAGAGCAACCGCAAAGTTTGCCGAATCGTCACGATTTCGTCATACGGTTGTAACAAACGGCTTCTAGCCTGCCTCGCATCTACAGGAAAGGAATCCCCACAGAGCACCTAACCACAACACCCAAGGAGAAACTTATGTTGAATAAATTGATTTTACGAACAGCAGGCGTGGGCTTGGCTGCGGTCGTTTCGCTGGCGGCACAGCCGCTGAAAGCCCAGGCATCATCCGATGCCGATCGGATTGAGAAGCTCGAGCGCGCCGTCCAGGCGTTACAACAACGCAATGCCCAGTTGGAATCGGAGGTCTCTGGACTCAAGAAGACGCAGAACGCGTTCGCCGGACCGGCGCCTCACGAAGGCAAAATGAAGACGGTGGTGACGAGTGACGGCAAAAACTACGTCGAGAAACTGGTCCCGGATTTGGGCGCCGAAAAATGGAAATTGTTCCCGGCGCTCACTGAATTGGAGCTCTACGGCGATATGCGTCTGCGATACGAATATCGCGGTGGCCGACTTCCCAGTGACGACCCAGATCACCCCAACGACTGGCAGGAGCGAGAACGTGAGCGCTATCGTCTTCGCATCGGTCTCCGTGGAACGCTTGCTGGATGATTGGTTCTTCGGTCTGCGGTTAGAGACGAGCGCGAGCGCGCGTTCGACAAATGTTACGTTCGGCGGCGACACATCGACTAGCTCGCCCGGTGGCGGCGGACCATTCGCAAAGGGAGATGACGGCATCTACGTGGGCCAGGCATATGGCGGTTATAAGGGTTTCCCTGGTTTCACATTCACCGGCGGCCGAATGCCCAACCCGTTCGTTAACACCCGAATGGTTTGGGACGACGACATCAATCCGGAAGGTTTGGCCGAGCAGTGGAAACACACTTTCGTCTTTGGAGGAGGTGCCCCGCCGCCAGCGTCGTTCAGCAAGGATGGCAAAGCGGTCGTAGCGGGGCCACCGGCTGAGCCGTCCCTCAAACTCGATGTGTTCGCAAACTTTGGACAATTCGTTTACGACGATTCCAACCCGTCAAACCCAATTGGCCCAATTCCGACAGTGACGCAGCCAATAGGCGGTGAGACTCAGCAGGTTCCGACCGCCAATGCATTCCTGCTCGGCTGGCAGGTAGGGGCGAGATTCGAGTTCCCGCACATCCTTTACTTCCAGCTTGCACCGACTCTCTACAACTACACCGGCGACGGCAACACCTTTAACATCCATTTCTCAGGTGATCCCGGTGGCAATCAAACCGGTATCAACAGTCTTTTGGTTTTTGATATACCGGCTGAGATCGGCTGGAAAGTTGGAAAGCTACCAATGCGGATCTTTGGAGATTTCGCGACCAACTTCGAAGCGGACGCCCGTGCCACAGCCGCCGGGCATTCTGACAAAGGAGGCGACCGTTACGCATATGAGATCGGTCTCGGTATCGGTCAGCTAAAGAAGAAGCACGATTGGCAGATCCAAGCCTGGTGGCAATACCAGAACCAGTTTGCGCTGGATCCGAACCTGATCGATTCAGACATCTTCAACAGCCAGCTAAACCTGAATGGCGTGGCTGTCCAAGCCGGGTACATGCTGTCTGATGCCGTGGTCTTCAACCTCACCTATTCCTATGGCTGGCGCATCGATGATGCACTTGGCACAGGTGGCCAAACCCCCGACATCACTATCAATCCGACGGATCAATATCAATTATTCCAAGCGGATCTGAGCTTTAAATTCTAGCACGGTTAGGTTAAAGGAAAGCCCGCCGGGACAGCCCGCCCGGCGGGCTTGTTGCTATGCCCAATCGCTGACAGCGGATGAAAACAAAGGCGAAACCAAAACGAGCACGTCGCCGCATATTGCTGGAATCGTCCCCGCTGACGATGTTTGAATCCGAACTTCACGCGTTGCATCACGATTTGCGCAAAGTTTCCAAGGCGTACATCAGCCGTCTCGAAAATGATTTACTCGTCTGCATTGCTGCTCTGAGGTCGTATGGGCCGATCGAACGGCTTCCTCGGGAGCTGCTCCAGGAAATCCGCGATCTGACGATCATTGTTCGAAATCGCAAGTTGAAACCGGAAAAAGGCCGCCGCAAAGACCTGCGCAAAATCGACTCGCTGGTCGTGGACCTGGTTTCGACAATGGGACACAAAAATTGAACGCCGGTTCGTGACTTCGTTTACCGAGACTGCTGTAGTTCAGATCAGTGGGGGATGTTTGTTCAGCAGCCAAATGCAGAAAGAAAACGATCCGGGTCGACGCGCGGGAGTAAAGGATCCCGCAGCAAATATCTGGTGGAATGCGACCCAGCTAACGTGAAATCGGGGCGACAGGTTTAGAACTTGAACCCGCTTTGTTCATCTCGCCTTTTTAAACGCTTTCCGCTCGTGAGCACCATTATTTGATTGGCGACGTGAGGGCGGATCTCGTTGTCTTTCGCTTCTGGTCATACGCTTACAGATCCGTTCGATTGCTGAGTTATCGAGCGGCCTGTGCTTCCCTCCGTTTGTGGCTATCAAGTCTGCTTCTCTTGCTGCAGGATAGCTCTGCCATCGCCGCAGCGCGGCCAAAATCGTGTCACGTTCCACGTTAGTGAGTTTAATTAGCATTCGCTCGAACCTCTTGGCTGCCATCGGCATTTCTATCAGGCTGCGCGGCATTGTCACGCAATTGTAACAATTGCCGTTTTAGAGAAATAAATTGGCAAACTTGACTCGATCACCAGGTTTTCGCGACCAGGAGCTCTGGCAAGAAATCCTTGGAGAGAATTATCCCCTCTGTCGCCATAGCTGGTTTTGACGACGTGAGTTTCTTGAATTTGTAACACGCAATCCCGTCCAAAACCTGCTAAACAGATCTTGTGGATGCGACCGCACAGCCCGAGGCGGAGGTTTGTTCCGTCCAGCTTGATTTTAGTCCGCCGGTGCGAGCCGAATCGATCGATTTGCGCGCGCTTGTCAGCCACCGCACCGCGACGCAGAGCAATGCATCAATGGAAAGCGTCTCCGAGATTTTCAAGAATGGGAGCGCAAATTTTGTAGCTGTGCTCGAGGGTGAGCGTCTCCTTGGGATGTGTTCGCGACAAGAGAACGCAGCGTTGCTTGGCGGACGCTACGGTTTTTCGCTTTGGGCGCGCAAGCCCATTGATCAGCATCTTTGCGAGCAAGAGACGTGCATCAACGTTGCGATGCCAATTGGGGATGTTTTGCGCGCCGTATTTGCGCGTCCGGACGAAAACTTCTACGACGACGTGCTGTTAGTGAATGAGAAGGGCGGATTCCTCGGATTCATCGCCACTGAAACGCTTTTCAAAGTACAAAAACGCGCTCCTGTTGACCAACATTCGCGAACTGCAGGAGCGCGACCGCGAGATTCGCCAGAAAAACGAGCAGATGGAGACGGACCTGCGAATGGCAACGGAATTACAGCAGGCGCTGATGCCAAGCACGTATCCGAGTTTTCCGGCAGACGCCGCCGCGGGCGCGACGAGGCTCAGCTTTTGTCACCGTTATTTGCCCGCTACCCTGATGGGTGGCGACTTCTTTCATATTGCACGGCTTAACGACGACACAGCCGCCATTTGCATTTGCGATGTGATGGGCCATGGCGTCCGCGCTGCGCTGATCACCGCGATGATGCGCGCAATGATCGAAACTCATGCTGTCGAAGCCCGCGAGCCCGGTCGGCTCCTCACCCAACTGAACAGTGAGTTCACGGGAATTTTGAAACAGACCGGCACGCTTGTTTTCGTGACGGTGCTGTACTGCATCATCAACATTAGAGCAGGCACCGCGCGGTTCGCGCGCGCGGGTCACCCCCCGCCGTTGCGGGTGCGCCGAAGTTCTGGCGAAGTGCAGACGATCATCCTGGGCGCGAACTCTGCCGGACCTGCGATAGGGATCATTCCGAACGCGCAGTTTAAGACTACAGAAATGAAACTTGCGCCGGGCGATTGCCTGCTGTTCTACACCGACGGCATCATCGAGGTCGAAGCGAGCAACGGCGGCCAGTTTGGCATTGAGGGTTTGCGCGAAAGCGTTCGATCCAATCTTGATAAGCCCACGGAGTCTCTGCTCGATTCCATCGTCAGTGACGTTTACAAGTTTGGCGATTCCACAGTCTTGACGGATGACGCTTGTCTGGTTGCGGCCGACCTGCAGACAAGCGCAAGCACGATGCAGTGAAAATGTGGATAGGACTGGAGACCAATCTCAACTGTCCGGCGGAAAGAACTCTCCGAACAGCGCGATCAAAATATTCTGGAGTGAAAGATTGTTGTCCATCTGCACCCAGCATGTGCCCGCGCGCGGATAGTTGGTGGCCGTCAAAGTGGCAGTGACGCGGCCGCTCTCCTTTAGCAGGTAGATCTTCGCGCCCGGAGCCAGATCAATCCCATCCAGGAAGATATCCTTCCGAAAACGCGCGACAGGAATCAGTTCACCCTGACCGTTCCTCGCAAAGAAGGTGCGTTGCGCGGAATCGAATCGGACACCCGGAAACTGAAAATCGAATGATTCGTCTCTGCGCGGCTCATCATCGCCGACATAAGGTAAATTACTAAACGTGATCCGTGCCACCAGTTCGCCGTTCACATACGGTCACGTAAAGCTGATGCGAGATCATTTCGCCGTAGGCAAACGTCTGTGGATGGTGGGGACTCGCGATAGCAATCGCGCCAGCGATTGCTGAAGCACTTGTAGTCAGAAGGGCCGCCAGAAAAATCGCGAGTCGCATACTGCGAATCTATAGATGCGGCGCCTTCTCGTCGAATGTGTTCCTTAACGACGGCCGCCCCGGTCTTCAAACGGATTATAAACCGGCAACGCGTAGTACCACATAAAACCATCCGGGCGATCAGCGCGACTGTGACCGCGGCCAAAGAGCGTTTCGACATCGTGCACGGTCGCGCGGCCGACAGTCAACGTACCGATTCGGCGCATGTAAAAATCGTATGGCAACGCTTGTGCGATGTAAGCGGGAGGCGCGATTAATACGCCATTTCGATTGAACCGAAACGCAAGCGCGTCCGCCCCGTACCCGTGGCGCAACGGGTCGGCAGTATCGATCACAGGTGCTTCATAAAGGCCGAGTTGGTAAAACAAGCGCGAATCTGGTTGAACGATGTAATAACCGTTTCGCTGGCCTAACGAGACGTAATGCGAATCGTCGTCCCATGAAGCCGCGCAGGCCAAGTTCGCAACAATCAGGAAGAAGAGAGCAGTGCATGAGCGACGGCTCATGATTGATTCATAAGCTTGAGTGCGTCTTCTGTCCACGAATGCGATTAATTCGCCACAGAAATGTAACGATAATTTTTTTGCCAGCGCCTCGGTCGATTTCTTACGTTTGGGCCTGAGCAGAATGCACGCGTTCACTTCCTCCCGAACGAGTTCGCCGGGACCTTTCGCAACTCAACAACGATTTTCATTTGGCAAGTCTGCTGAAGACTCGCTCGCATCGAGGCGGTATCGCGCGGCATGGATCTCCGACGCGCACCTGGGCACGCGCGGTTGCAACGCTACTGCGCTACTCGATTTTTTGCGCGAGACCGAGTTCGACACGCTCTACATCGTCGGGGACCTGATCGACATTTGGTCGCTGCGGCGTGGAACTTATTGGCCACAGCAACACAACGACGTGATTCAAAAGATTTTGCGCAAGGCGCGCAAGGGAACGCGCGTGGTTTACATCCCCGGAAATCACGACGAACTCGTAACGAGTTTCTGCGGCGCTTATGGCAACATCGAGATCAAGCAAAGCGCAATCCATGTAACCGCTTCCGGGGAACGCATCTTGATTATTCACGGCCACGAACTCGATACCGTGGTGCAGAATGTGAAGTGGCTGGCGTTCGCCGGCGACGTTGGCTATCAGTTTCTGCTCTCGCTCAATCCGCTCATCAATTTCGTCAGGCGACGATTCGGCTTGGGCTATTGGTCGCTCAGCGCCTACGCAAAGCGACGCGTGAAAGATGCAGTGAGCTTTATCGGCAGGTTCGAAGCCGCCGTGGCGCATTATTCAGAGCGCCATCACGTAGACGCCGTTCTGTGCGGCCACATCCACAGCGCAGCGGTCCGCGAATTCGGCCGGATCACATATTACAACTGCGGTGACTGGGTCGAGAGCTGCACGGCTCTGGTCGAGGGCGACGATGGCATGATCGCGCTGGTCAATTACCATCCGTTTTCAACGAGCGCAGCAGCGTCAAACGATCTAGTGCAGTCAAAAGAAGGCCTGATGAGTTGATTTCCTTAATCGATCACCGGCGTCTGGCCCGGTGTCACCAAGTCGCCACCGCTTCTTAACAATTCGTCACCTGACGTGCCGCGTTTCTGCTTTATCTAACCCTCCAGTTATGACTGCGATTACAGTGAAGCGAACAATCATCAGACGAACGCGTGCGCGAACATCGGCGAGGCGCCGGTCATTTCGCGAACTGGCCCGATGTTATTTCGCCAGCGAAAGCAACGTGGAATTTGCCATCGAAGCATTGCTTTTTGCCATAATCGCAGCAATCTCAGCGTGGCCAGTGATCACAGCCGTCGCCGCGCTGCAGGAATTTTTCCAAAGCACGCGAGGCTAAGAAAGGCAAAGCCAGCTTGCGCCGATTGTCCCTCATTAACACCGTGTTTTAGCTGCGTGCTGGAGGCCAATCCGCGCGTCCATAACCGCTCGAGCGGTTTCCTCGATGAGTCGTGTCCCGATAAACCGCTGAAGCGGTTGGTCACTGCTCTCGGGTTCGATCCACCTCGCTGAAACGAGGTGTTAGTGACAGACCGAGTGTAATGCCGAGAACTGAGCGCGAAAATCTCGACAGCAAATTCATGGCGTTTAGGATGTTCGTCTTGTGCGAGAGCTCGATCCAACGCGACACAATCGCGAAATTGAACGAAAATTCCTGGTCAAGCGACTGCCCGACAACCTGACGGAGTCGCGATGCTTGGTTATCGAGCAAGGTTACCTGGCAAGCGAATCGGCCGGTAGACAGGTCCGCCTTCGCAAGACCGGCAGCGGCACTTCGCTGACGTTCAAGGTTGGCCGGGGCAGCCATCGGGAAGAACGCGAGATCAAGCTGAGCCCGAAGCAGTTCGAAGTGCTCTGGCCGGGTACGGCGGGGAGAAGATTACGAAAACTGCGCTACGAAATTCCCTGGAGAAATCTACTCATCGAGGTCGATATTTATCGTGGCAGACATGCCGGTCTGGTAGTGGCGGAGGTGGAATTTCCAGACCGCGCAAGCTGTCGCAAATTCAAGCCGCCATCGTGGTTTGGGCGGGAAGTGACCGGCGAGAAACCCTACAGCAACGTGCGGCTCGCTCTACAATAGGAAACATTATGGGCTTCCGTTTGAAATTGCGCGAACCTTTGCCGGCTGGCCTTAAGCGCGTTTTTGCCGAACAAATCGACGCAGCCCTTCAGTTGTGCCAGCACCCCGCGAAACAGCGGGGTGTCACTGTGCACGAAGTGCGGAAGCACTTGAAGAAATTGCGCTCGGCGATGCGGCTCGCGGCCGGGACGGTCGGCAAAAATTGCCACGCTCGCGAGGATCGTTGCGTGCGCAAGATCGGACGATTGGTGTCGGACCTGCGCGATGCGCAGGTGCGATTGCAAACATTCATCGAATTGCGCGATCAGGCGGCGAAACGTTCAGAACAACAACTTTTTCCCCGCACGGAGGAGTTGTTGTTGCTTGAACGAGAGAGTTTTTCCGCAGCGTTCGCAGGTTGGCAAACCCAGGCAATTCCGCAACTGGAACGCGCGAAGGCGCGTCTCATGAGGTGGCCGCTGGAGGGGCTCATCTGGAAACAGATTTGGGGCGCGGTGGCTAAAATTTATAAACGCGGTCAACGCGGGCTCGCCGAAACAATTGGTGACCCGGTGCCGGAGAATTTCCATGCGTGGCGCAAACGGGTTAAAGATATTTGGTATCAGTTGCGCATTTTGCAGCCGCTCAATCGGGTGGTTCTCACAGAGATGGCGCACGACGCGGAGGTGTTGGGCGAATTGCTCGGTCGCGAGCACGACCTCGATTTTCTTCTTGCGCGTCTGGAGAAGGAAAGCGGCGATGAGACGCTGGCGGACGAACTGGCGCAACTCCAGAAGCTAATCGGCAAGCGGTGCAGGCGATTGCGCCGCGACTCACTGGAACTTGGACGGCGTTTCTACGCGGAGCCCGCGAAAGCTTTCGCAAAACGGATATCCATCTTCATCAGCAAACGAGCGTAGTCGGTCAGTACGCTTCAAGATACTTGATTCCAGAGCCGGTGTTGAAAATGACTACGCGTTCACGGGATGCGATTTTGCCTGCGGAACGAAGCAACTTGAGAGCGGCGAAACATGCGGCGCCTTCCGGGCAAACGAAGAGGCCTTCCTTTGCTCCGACCTCACGCGCGACGCCAATCATTTCTTCGTCGTCGACAGCGACTGCGCCGCCACCGGACTTACGAAGAATTCTCAGGATCAGGAAATCCCCGATTGCTTTTGGAACGCGCAAACCGGACGCAATTGTGTGGGCATTAGGAAATTCCGCGGCGATCATTTCTCCGGTTTCGAACGCGCGGACGATCGGCGCGCAACCGCCCGCTTGCACCGCGAACATGCGTGGACGTTTTTGCCCGATCCAACCAAGGGTTTCCATTTCGTCGAACGCTTTCCACATTCCAAGCAGTCCGGTGCCGCCACCGGTTGGATAAAGAATGACATCGGGCAGTTCCCAGTCCAATTCCTCGGCCAATTCGTAGCCGAGGGTCTTTTTCCCTTCGACCCGATAGGGCTCCTTGAGCGTGGACATATCGAACCAGCGTTCCTTGCCTTTTTGCCTGGCGATTTCAGCAGCGCAATCTGTGATCAGTCCGTCGATCAATGTGACGTGAGCGCCGAGTTGGCGGCACTCAACGATATTCGCGCGAGGCGTGTCGCGCGGCATGAAGACGTGCGCTTCCAGACCAGCCCGAGCTGCATATGCAGCGAGGGCGCCGCCGGCATTGCCCGCACTCGGGACAGCGAGCTTCGTTGCTCCTAAATATTTTGCCATGGACACAGCCACGCTCATCCCGCGGGCCTTGAAGCTTTGCGTCGGATTGAGCGACTCGTCTTTGATCCAAAGATCGACATCGTTATCGAACTTTTGTCCGCGCAACAGCGGCGTTCCGCCTTCGCCTAACGAAACTGGCTCGACATCGCCGGGCAACGGCAGCACTTCACGGTACCGCCACAACGATTCTTCGCGGTTCGCCAGATTCTCCCGTGTCAGCGTTTGTTGCGCCTTATCCAGATCAACTATTGCAAAGAGCGGCTTCTGACACGCGCGACAAAGATTTTGCAGACACGACCACTCGTGCTCGAGGCCGCACGCGCTGCACTTAAGATGCTTCAGAAACATGGAGTAATGGAGCGTATATCTCCGGGGAACGCACGCATCCTCGCCATCGCGAACTTTGTCTCGTCACTGATTTGCGCTTTCAGTGCTCGATTACCATGGAGTACCAAATTCCCGGGGGCGAGACCCCATGCTGGAATGAGACGCGTCTTTGGCGCAAACGAAATGCGTAGCATGCGCCGAGAGTTTGCGTGTCGTGATAGATTAAGACGATGGACCTGTTGACTCTCACAGAAATTCGACGGGCCGCACAGAGCGGTACCGTTCCGGCCCGCGTGCATGTGCAGGTGGAGAGCGCGTCGCCCAAGCTTACGCGCGAACAGCAACCATACTGCGAGCTCTCACTCGCCGACGCGTGCGACCGCATGACGCTGCGAGTTTGGAGCGATCATCCCGCGTACAAAACGTGCAGCTCGCTGACGCCGGAGATTTTCATTGAACTTGCCGGCGAGTTTTACCGGTCGCAATACGGACTCGACGCGCGCAAGTGGACGGTTCGCCCCCTTACCGAACAGGAAAAGAACGAGTTGCTGCAAGGTCCCGCAGATTTGCGGGCGAAACAGAACGCCGACTGGGATTTCATCGTGTCAGCTGTGCAAACGATTACGGACCCGCGGCTGCGTGCGCTATGCGAAGCTTTTTTGAAAGAGTGGGGCGACCGGTTCCGGCGGACCGCGGCCGCGCGCAATTATCATCACGCCCGGCGCGGCGGACTGGTCGAGCACACTGCACAGATGATGCGCGTGGCGAAGGAGATCGCGCCGCTTTACCCCCAGTTGAACCTCGATCTGTTGCTCGGCGGAATTCTCTTCCACGATTCCGGAAAACTGTGGGAGAACCCGCTGCCGGAAAACGGGTTCGTGATGAATTATGATGAGCTCGGGGAATTGATGGGACACATCTCCATCGGGCTCGAGTTGGTGAATGCGTTGTGGAGAAGGTTAAGCGTCGAAAACACCGAGGCGTGGAAGAATCTCTCGCCGGCATCGGAAGACGTTCGGATGCACCTGCTGCATCTGATCGGCGCGCATCACGGCGAGCTGGAGTTCGGTTCGCCTGTAGCGCCGAAAACGCCTGAGGCAATGGCGCTTCACTACATCGACAATCTGGATGCGCGCCTGGAAATGTTTGCCGCCGGTTACACCACTGCCAAAGCACTGGCGCCGCGCATTTTTGATCGCGTTCGGCCGTTGCCAGGAAATCTGGTGAAGTCTCTGGAGAAATTTCAGCAATCTGCCGACCTGAAAACGCCAGCCGCAAACGGCAAACTTCTGTGATGCGATACGAACACACGCAAACTGGTTATTTAACGATGGCTGTATTATTTGCCGCAGCCGTTTTCCTTGCGCTCACAGGAATCGTTGCACCAGCAGATCAACGCGCTCTCCTGTTTGTCGTGACAATCGAAGTAATCCTTTCCATTTGCGCGGTCGTGTTCAGCAAACTGACGATCAAGATTGATGGCGAGACCTTGCGGGCTTCCTTCGCAATGGGAACCACCTTCAAGAAAGTCCGGCTGGCCGCGATAACTCGGTGTGAGCCAATTCGGATTAGATGGTGGTACGGATGGGGAATTCATCTAACGCCGTACGGCTGGCTCTATAATGTCGCGGGCTGGGACGCCCTTGCCATCACATTGCGTGATGGTCGAAAATTTGCTTTAGGAACAGATGATCCTCATGGATTGGCGGCTGCAATTCGGCCTTTGACCGACGAGCAAAGCTGACAGCATCATCACACGAAAAGCGGTGCAGCAGCGCCGCACTTCAAAACGTGGCCATAGCTTGGAAGCGTCAATCGCGCTTGCCTTTTGCACTGCGCCTGTCGTCCGGTGCTTGGGGATTATTGGGGAATGAGTCTATTTCGCCAGTTCGCGGAACCAGCGCAAAGCGACCGAAGTTTGCCCATCATTTACTTCGTGCCCGCCATGGAAAGTCCCTATTCGCATTCGATTGAACCCGGTTCGCTTGATTGAACCAGCGACAGTGTACTGCTGCTCTACTGTTGCGATTCGATCATCGTGACCGGCGCTGATGTAGATTGGCGTCTTAAGAAAACTCCCGCCCGGCTGGATCCGCGCATAGCCATCGCTCAGGTGATCTTCGTTCGCACCAGTCATGTAGATGCCGACAATGCGACAGCCATTCCTCGCGAGCAGAGGCGCAACGTAGCCAACGCCTTTTCCTCCTCCGGAGAACCCCGCACACGCAACCGGCCACTTGTCCGATCCGGGAAAGCTGCGATGCAGCGCTTCGACCGCCGCGAGCGTCATTGCGCCACGCCACGAAGCAGTATCGTTGCGCGGATGCTGCGGCCCGTCTCCGGCCAGAAGCACCCAGCCTTCAGCCAGTCCGACTGTGCGATAAAACTGGACCAGATCATCTCGATTCTGACGTTTGAAATCGCTCGTGGAACAGGGTATCAACACGGGCCAGCTCTTTCGCGGGTCGAAATTTGCAGGTGTCGCCAGTACGGCGACTGCATTCGGCGGAACCACATTTCCGCCCTGTCCAGCAAGTGATTTTTCCTGCGAACTCAACGGGACATTAGCCTTAACCGTTGAACCCGCAGAAAAAGCGATTCCGGCGAACTTGAGTGACTCACCGGCTGCTACTGCTGAACCAGCATGAACTACGAGAATCAGCCCGGCGAGCGAAAGCAGTTGCCTCGGTTTAGCGCAGAGGTGTTGCGAAACCAATGGTATCATACTGTTTCGTGTTTCTGACCAAAAAACGTGCGGAATGGAAATCTCAAATCTAATTTAGTTAGAAATCTGAAATTGACTATGCCCCCCCGTGTTCGCACAGAAGTACAAGTGATGTTTTTCGATACCGATTGCGGAGGCGTCGTATCGAATATCGCCTATCTGCGTTTCATTGAGGTCGCACGCACTCACCTCACCGAGGAGCTCGGGCTGGCGCTAGCAGAGATGGCCGAAAAGCAAACATATCCGGTCGTCGTGCGTACCGAAATTGATTATCGCCGCGCCGCCAGGCTAGGGGATCGCCTTATGATTGAGGGGTGGCTGGATCAAGTCGAGCGTGCGCGGTTCTGGTGCGCATTCCGCATCACGCGCTCGAAAGATGACTCGCTGATCGCTGATTGTCGCCAGATGCTCGCGCTCATCGAGATGCCGACAGGAAACCTGCTGCGTTTACCTGAGCATTGGAAAACATACGCCACAGCGAATCCGACGAAAGATCCCGAAGGCCAATCTCGAACCGGAACGGTTTCCGGTGGAGAATGTGAATAATGACCGCAGGCGCCCGGACCTTAAGCCTTGAAGAGACGCTGCTGGAGCCACCGGCGCTGCCGCCGCCGCCCACGCGGCACGCTCTGCTGGTGATTCTTATCGCGCTAGCAGCGCTGTTGCACATCGTGACCATTGGGACCGGCGACCTCTACAGCGAAACCGAAGGCCAATACGCTGGAGCAGCGCGCGAGATGGTGGCGAGCCATCAATGGCTGCTCCCAACGAACAACGGCATACCGCGCCTGCAAAAACCGCCGTTGCTTTATTGGCTCATTATCGCCTCGTACAAAATTCTCGGAATCAACGAGGCAGCCGCTCGGCTCCCCGTCGCACTCGCCGTTGTAGCCACGGTTGCGCTTATTTTTTTGATTGGCGAAAAGCTTTCAGATTACCGGCGCGGCTTCATTGCCGGTCTGATTTATCTCAGCTTCTGCGGAACGTTTCTGCTGGCGCGCATTGTTATGCCCGAACCGGTGGTCACCGCATTCATTGCCGGCGCGATGTTCTGCGGAATATGCGGCTATGAGCGGAGGCGCCATCGGCGCATGTGGTTCGCCGGTGTTTGGATTTTCGCCGCGCTAGCTTGCCTAACGAAAGGCTTACTCGGGATCGTTTACCCCGCTGTGGTTTTTGTTTTGCTCTCGATTTTTTATCGCGAAGCGAGGATACGTTTTCGCGCGCTTCTGCGGTGGGAATATGGGTTAATTTTTCTTTTGATCCTGGCGCCCTGGCACATCTGGGCCCAATGGCATTTCCCGCATTACTTTCATTATTTGATCAGGTCCGAATGGCTGGGACACTTGCGCGGGCTTACTGATGAGACGCATGATTTCCTCGGCGTGCCTGCCTATCAATTTGTGATCCTGCACGTGGCTTGGTGGTTTCCATGGTCCATCGCGCTGCTGCCGGGCGTGATTTTTGCCGGGCGCCACATTACCCGACCGCAGGAGATCAATTTCGGTGATGGATTACTGCTTTGCTGGATGGGCGTGGTGTTCGTTCCACTGCTCTTTTTAGGCCAGCGACAGGATTATTATTCGATGAGCATGTGGAGCGCGTTTGCGCTCTGGGCAGCCGTGGCTTGGGATCGGACTCCGCAATCGTTGCGCGCCGCGGGCGCAATCGTAGTGGGTCTCGCCGGTGTGATACTAGCGGTCGGAGCGCTGTTTATTGTCCGCGCGCCGCGCCCTCCAAACGGAAATTGGGGAATAATGGATGCGCGCTGGACCGCATGGAGAGCGTTGCGCGACATGCCTCTTTCCGCGTGGGTAGCTCTGCGGCCCTTGATCGCGATTACGGCTGTTTCGCTCGTGTTCTTCTCATTGGTAGCGCTCTACTTCATTTTCAAGCACCGCGAAAAACTCGCTGCCATCGCGGTCGCCCTGTCAATGATTCCGGCCGGGCTCAGTATGGTGGCAGGGGTTGCGAAGACCGCGCCCTATTTCTCGCTTGCCGAGGTCGCCCGTTTCTTAAACCCGCGTCTAGAGACGGGCGGCCACGCGATTTTCGAAGGGCCACTCGACGACAGCAGCAGCCTGATTTTTTATCTGAAGCACAAATTCTTTTTTGTTAATCAAAATGCCCGGAAAGAAGCGCCGATCGGCACACCCTCGACCGACATCTTCTTGAACGAAGAAGCTGTCCTCGACAAATGGGGACAAGCCGATCCGATTTATCTTATTGTAGACCAGAGCCGGGCCGACTACTGGAGAGAACGGGTCACCAGCCGGTTTCATGTTTATCATCAGGTCACAGCATCGGGAACGTACGTGGTGCTCAGTAATCAACTCTAGATCAAAATCGATTGGTTTTGGTGTGTCATTCTTGAAAAACGATCGTCTCAGGCTAATGTGCGGGCTCACTTCGCGCTTCAATCCTTCAAAAGTTCAACGAATTTATGTCGCAACATCGCAGTCTAAAAGGCGCCAGCACCATTGCAGCCAAGCGCAATGTCCTGAAACGCTTCGAGCGCGTCGAGCTTCTGAAGAAACGCGGTCAGTGGAAGGACGGCCAGAAGGTCATCGGCTTGCCGAAGACGAAACCGGACGTTTAGCACGTTGAAGCGTTGAAGCGGGCCGTTAAGCTCGCTTAATGCGCCTGAACCGCTTCCTAGCCGCTGCGGGTCTTGGATCGCGTCGGCACTGCGATGAATTGATCGCGGCCGGGCGGGTCGCTATCAACGGTAAAACCTGCACTGACTTCAGCGCGCAGCCTGACGCGCGTGATCACGTCAAGGTGGATGGCAAACTTGTTCACGTTGCCGCGCTGCTCACCATCATGTTGCACAAGCCCGCCGGATTCGTTTCGACCCGGAGAGATCCGCACGCGCGCGACACTGTCTTTGATTTGCTGCCGGGAAAATTCTCGCGGCTGTTCAACATCGGACGTCTGGACGCGCAAACCGAAGGTTTGTTGCTCCTCACAAACGACGGCGATCTCGCACAGCGGCTTACGCATCCGCGTTACAAGATCGAGAAGGAATACGAAGTGACCCTGGATCGACCGTGGGATCCCGCGCTCGCGCCGAAATTGCTGCGCGGAATCTTTCTCGACGGTGAGCGAGCAAGGATCGCGCGACTCCACTCCGCCTCGGCGACGCGTTTGCGCGTGGTCTTGCGGCAGGGAATCAATCGGCAGGTTCGCCGCATGTTCGAAGCGGTCGGATATCACGTGAAACATCTTGTCCGGGTTCGAATCGGCAATCTTCGGCTTGGCGATTTGCCGCGCGGACATTGGCGGGCGTTGACAAAACATGAGATGGAATCAATAGCCAGGGAGTGACGGCTTCGGCAGCCGTCGTTTCTTGCCATGAAACTCGAAGGTTGCAATGCGCTCATCACGGGTGCCTCGGCTGGGATTGGCCGCGAATTTGCACGCCAACTTGCCGGGCGTGCGCGGTCCATCATTTTGGTGGCGCGGCGTGACGAAAGGCTGATTGAGCTAGCCGATGAACTGCACCGGCAACAACCAAATTTCCAGGTTCATGTTCGCAAAGTTGATCTGAGTGATTTTGTGCAATTGCAGAATCTGCTGGAGTGGCTTGATCGCGAAAAACTCGATGTTGATCTCTTAATCAACAACGCGGGCCTGGGCGATAGCGGCCTTTTCGCGAAGAGTGATCCCGTTCGTAACAACGAGATGACGCTCGTGAATGTTACGGCGCTAACTTCACTGACGCGCCATTTACTCCCGCAAATGATCGCCAAGCGCCGGGGCGGAATTCTCAACGTCAGTTCATCGGCTGGCTTTCTCCCAATTCCCGGCTCTGCCGTTTACGCTGCTACAAAGGCGTATGTGACAAGTTTTTCCGAAGCGCTTCGAGCGGAACTTCGCGGAACAGGTGTAAACGTATGCGCTCTTTGCCCGGGTCCTGTAGTAACGGAGTTCCAAAAAGTCGCCAGGCGCCATGGCGCTGAGCCGGACATCGGTCCGAAGGCGCTTGTCGTCCCGGCGGAACAAGTCGTGCGCGATGGGCTCGCGGCACTCGAAGCAGACCGGCCAATGGTCGTGCCCGGGTTGCCTATGAAACTGCTGATGTTCCTGGCTCGAGTTATGCCCATGCCTGTGATGCGCCTGGCAGCGCGGCTGTCACCAAGGACACGCGGAGTCGTCTAGCGGCAAATCGCTCTTGGGACCCAATCGCCGGAATCCACTAAAGGCGCTCACTGCGAGCGACAACGATTTTGGAATCACCAGACGCCATGGAGTTGCGCTTCAACATTAAAAGCGGCCCAGCAGCGCCGCACTCCAACACGTGGCCGTGCGGAAGCGCTCATTGGCCAAAACAAAAGCGGCGACCGAATTTGGATCGCCGCTTTGGAATTCTTCGGAGTCGGGTTTCTATGACGACTTATATTTGACCGAGCAACCGTAAGGCTTGGTCTGCGGCGTCGTGACGGATTTTCCTGCCAACGATTGATCCAACGCGGCTTTCACGTAGTTCGTGGAAGTCGGAATGTCAGCGGGATTTGGCGTGGCTTTGCTGTCGATCGCGCCGTGATAAATGATTTTCCCGTCAGGATTAATGATCACCATATTCGGCGTGTTCTTCGCGCCGTAAGCCTGACCTGCTTTGCCTTCAGGATCTAGCAGCAGCGCGGTCTCATGCGTTTTCCAAGCGGTGTTAATCTTCCCCGCCTCTTCCGGCGTCAGGTTTCCTTGTGTGCCGGGCGCGTTGGAATCGATGGTCAGCCAGATCACCCCTTTATCGGTGTACTCTTTCTGCAGGTTTTGCATGTTGCTGCTGCCATAATGTTTCTTCACAAACGGGCACTCCGGATTAAACCATTCGAGCACTACGAATTTGCCCTTGTATTCCGAAAGCGAATGCGTCTTGCCATTCGCATCGGTGAGCGAAAAACCTGGCGCAGCGCCTCCAACCGGCGGCGCATCCGAGGCAAAGACTGCGGTTCCGACCAATGATGTAAGAGCGATCAACAATATTTTCGTGTTCATATGATTGGTTAGAAAAGGAATTGGCTGAGATGTTTAAAGTTCTTCGAAGAACATGATCCGCGTGGACGGCAAAAATTCAACGCTATTCCATTCGACTTCGGTGGCAGTTGTCACTCATCCGCAAAAGCCGCGCCGCTATGCAAATTATTGCGACGCGACGCGGCGTCCCACGGCTTCGAGCTTCTCCAAGACCATGCCTTTGGTGAGCAGCTCCGGAAAAACAATCGGCTCTTCATTTTTCGCCGGATAGAGCACGTAGAGTGGAACGCCGGGACGGCCGAACTGCTGTAATAATTTGGTGATCGCGGGGTCGCCATTGGTCCAATCAGCTTTTAGCTTCACGATACCGTGGCGCTGGAACGCCTCTCGCACATCCTGGCTTTCGAGCACGTTGGCCTCGTTGAATTTGCACGTGAGACACCACGCGGCTGTGAAATCGACGAACACAGTGCGGCCTTGCTCCAGTTCCCTTTGCAACCGATCGGGTGTGAACGGCTGCCAGCCGCCTCGAAGTTGTAAATCGCCAGAGGCGACTCTTGTCGACTGAAATTTGTCGCCGATGAAATAAACGCCGCTCCCAAGTACGAGAAGGAGCATGAGCACGAGCACGACGCCCCGTTTGAAGGCCGATGCGGTTGGGACAGCGAACGCGCCTTTCATCCAACAGGCGATACTAATCACCAGCAGGAAACAGCTTGCCCAGATTGCTCCTTCCAAGCCGCGTTGGGCGCCCAGCACATAAAGAAGAAACAACAACGTCGCGAGCAGCAGAAAGCCCATGAACTGTTTCACGTGCAGCATCCACGGGCCGGGCCTCGGCACAAAGCGCAGCCAGGCGGGTTGTGCGCTCAACAGCAGATAAGGCGCGCTCATCCCGGCTGCGATGGCGACGAACATCGCCAGGATGACCGCGGCTGACTGAGTGAAGGCGAACCCCAGCGCCGTGCCGAGAAACGGGGCGGTGCACGGCGTGGCCAGCACGGTTGCGAACACGCCTTGGAAGAATGAACCAAGCAAGTCCTGGCGCTCGCTCGTTGAAAGCAAACTGCGCGTGACAGATTGCGGCAACGAAATCTCGAACACGCCAAAGAGATTCAGCGCAAATACGATAACCATTACACTCAGCGCGAGAACGAAGTAAGGATTCGTGAACTGGAATCCGCCCCAGGTGACATCGCGCCCGGTGCCTTTAAGCCCAATCAGCAGCAGCGCCAGCGCGATAAACCATGCAAAAATTCCAATCGTGAACGCGAGTCCGCTCCGCAAAATTTTCTGCCGGCTTTGGCCCGCTTGCTGGATGAATCCGAAGATTTTGAGTGAGATCACCGGCAGCACGCACGGCATCAAATTTAAGATAATGCCGCCGAGAAAACCGAACAGCAGAAACGTGAAAATGCCCCGCGCGTGAGGGGTGCGAGTTGGCGACACAGTCGGTGCTGTTATGATCTGCCAGGCAGCGCGATCGTCCCCGTTCGGTCGCTGCGAAAACACCATCAGCCCCGGCATTGACGACAGATTCTTCGGCGCCGATTCAAGAGGGATGCGAAAGAGAATTTCATTGTTGTTCCGCGATTGAATCACTGGATGACCAACAATTGTCTCTTGCTCCGGCAGCGGAAAGAAATCGACTACCGGATATTTGGCCAAAATTTTGCTTGTGATCTTCAAGCGAACATCGGATCCAACCCGGTTCCACTCGGCGCCGGCCACATTCGCTCCCGGCCAGTTTTGCGGAAGCAAACGGCGGTAACGCGCGAAAATGTCCGTGTTCGCTGGCTGACTGGTTTGCGCCACTGGCGAATCCAATTGCAATGTTGTGCCGCCCGGGATGCAGATTTTTTCGCACACGAGCCAATTCGCTTCAGCGATGAGTTTCACCGACGAAGTGTTTATGTTCGGCGGTGGTGTGATTTCCTGCATCAGCAGGACTTCATTTTCGTAGCCATACGTTTCGATGTCGCCAGGATCGATCGTTTTCAGCGGAATCGGCCATTGGATTTCTCCGGTTTTCCAGCCAGGCGGTAGTTTCCATTTCAATTCTGTTGGAAGCCCCGCGTCACCGGAAAATTTCCAGTAGGTGTGCCAGCCCGGAGCCATTTGCAGAAGCAGACCCACGGTGAACGGCTTCCCAGGCACAAGCGCATTTGTGTCGGCAAGAAGCTCCGCTCTAACTAGCCGCTTTCCCTGGTAGGTCTGGGCGAGACCATCCGGTGCAACGGCAAATAGCAACCAGCCAAGCACCGAGCAGGCAACAAGCCTCAGGGCCAGTTTCATATGATTAGGTAGCACTCGCGCACGTTCACGGCAATCTCTGCGGAGCGCAGGACGCCAACCTGCAGTTGCCGACAGCCCTGCCGGTAACATCTTGCACACATATTTGCGAGGTCACCCCAAACGCCCGGTCTCGCAGCCTGTACTCCCAACCCGCCGAGACGCGATCTAGGGGACAATAAAGATCTTGTCAGTCCAAGGATCCTTTACCTTCGTCCCGGGCGTGTAACCGCTCACGTCAACGTATCTGCCGCTGGAATCAAATGGACTGAACACATATCCGGGCTTACCGGGCACCGCTTTGGCAGTTGGAAACGCCGTCGAGGCGGAGGACGCTTGCGACGGCGACGATGGTTTTGGCTCGGGCTCCGTTTTTTCCGTCTGATTGACACGCGGAGACGTTCTGGACGGCTTTTGAGTTCTGGCGGTGTCCGCCACGGACTGGTGCTGCGGCGCCGATGCTATCTGCGTTGATGGGGCAGGATGACCAGGCTCGCTTACATCGGATTCGATTGCATCCGTCGTGCCGACCATCGTCGGTTCGTTGGAGTGCCGTCGCAGAGCATAATGCACGGGCGCGGTCGCAACGCGGTAGGAACCGACCGCAACATCGCGCGTAACGTGATAAGAACTGACTGCCACGTGACGCGTGGTTCCGCATCCGGCGAATAACACGGCCAGAAATAACAAAGCTTGTTCCAACGTTTTCATTGCTTCTCTAGATGTATCCTCATTGTGATCTGTTCAATCATTTAGACGCGCCAAACCCCAATCAGAGTTTCATTTCCCTTTCGTCGCTCGATCAGCAATGGATGTACGGGACACCATAGCACAAAAGAGATTGCCTGACAGCGGAGCCCTGGGCCTCCGAGTCTGCCAGGCAAATCCCTCCTCTACTTGCTCCTCGAAGTGCGTAATAGCGGTTCATTCTGTACTTCGGAGAGAACGCAGCGGGTGAGCGTGTTCCTCAATAAATTTCTGCACTGGGTGGTCGATTTTTGTCGCGCATTGCCTGACGCGCACGTGCGGACTAACCTTCGCCAATGAGGCCGCTTCAAAATGACGTCGAGCAGCGCGGCAGGCGTATTCTTGAGTTGGTCGATACACACCCTGAGCGACTCTTTACGAAGGCCGGTTTCTATCAGCGTCTGATGACGCTCTCGATGCGCGACGAGCGATTTAAGACGCAACTGTTTCGGTTCGTCGCTGTCTTGCCGTCATTGCACGGATCACGTGCGATTATTCAGCATCTGGAAGAATATTTCAGTGATGGCGAAAATGGTTTTCACCCGCTGCTTGGCGCTGGCGTTCGCCTGGCGCGTATCGCTCCATGGGTAAGCGCTCCGCTGTTGCGCTGGAATGTTTCCGAGATGGCGCGCCAATTCATTGCGGGACGGAATCCCGACGAAGTCATAACTACATTGCGCAAGCGGCGAGCACAAAAAATCTGCTTCACGGTTGATGTCCTCGGCGAAGCTGTCGTGAGCGAAGCCGAGGCGGATGAATATGCAACGCGTTACGCGGATTTACTGGAGAAACTGGCATCCGAAACAAGAGACTGGACCGACCCGCTCGGAAAAAACGTGGAGCTTTTCCCGGTTGTAAATATGTCGGTCAAAATCTCCGCGCTGTATTCGCAAATGAGTCCAGCTGCTCCGGCGGATGCGATTGCCCATCTCGGCGCCAAGCTCCGGCCGCTTCTCCGCCGCGCGCGCGAGCTAGGCGCATTTATCAATTTCGACATGGAGAGTTACGTGCTCAAAAATACGACTCTCGAGCTGTTCAAAACCATTTTGACCGAGGCCGAGTTCAAAGATTGGCCGAATGCTGGGATTGTGATCCAGGCCTATTTGCGAGACTCAGAGGGCGACTTGCGTGACCTGATCGAGTGGGGCGGTGCACGCGGCACTCCCTTCGCGGTCCGACTGGTGAAAGGAGCATATTGGGATTACGAGACAACGAAATCGGGCCAGAACGGATCGAATCCTCCGGTCTTTGTTCAGAAGCCCGAGAGCGACGCGAATTTCGAAGAGCTTACGCGCGTGCTTTTTGAAAATAACTCCGTTGTTACGCCTGCATTTGGGTCACATAACGTTCGTAGCATCGCGCACGCACAAGCCGTTGCGGATGAGCTCGGCATTGATCGCAGCCAGTTCGAGTTCCAACTGCTTTACGGCATGGCCGGCCCAATCAAGCGCGCTCTGGTGGAGACGGGGTATCGCGTCCGGGAATACTGTCCGATCGGCGAGTTGCTGCCCGGCATGGCTTATCTGGTTCGGCGCCTGCTCGAGAACACATCGAACGAAGGATTTTTGCGAGCAAAATTTGCCGAGAACGTGCCGGCGAAAGAACTGCTGCGCGATCCAAAAGAACTGATCAAACCGAATGGAGCCAGCCGGCCGGGGTCGTCCGTAATGGCTACAGCGGAAAATCGCCACAACAAAAATGGCGCTTCACTTCACGCAACAGCTGGCGATAGTTTCCGAAACGCGCCGCTTGTGAGTTTCATTTACAAAGACAACCAAGACAAAATGCAGAGCGCATTGCGCGAAGTGCGAAAGCGCTTGGGCGAAAAACATCCGCTCTATATCGGAGGCGAAAAGATTTGGACCGATAATTTGACGCCTTCAGTTAATCCAGCCGAGCCGACCGAAATTGTCGGTTACGGAACGGAAGCTGGAGTCGACGAAGCCGAGCGTGCCGTTAAAGCTGCGCGGGCGGCATTCGAAAAATGGAGATGGACGCCGTTTGAAGAGCGGGCGCAGTTGCTGGAGCGCGTGGCCGACATCCTGGAGCGCAGGCGCTACGAACTCTCGGCAGTAGAAGTTTTCGAAGTCGGCAAGCCATGGTCTGAAGCCGACGCTGATATCCGCGAGGCAATCGATTTCTGCCGGTTCTATGCACAGCAAATGCGACGACTCGGACGCCCCAAACTAACACAACAGGTACCCGGGCGAAGAGAGTTATCATCATTACTGGCCGCGTGGCGTCGCCTTTGTAATTGCGCCGTGGAATTTTCCGATCGCGATTCTCTGCGGCATGGCGTCGGCCGGAGTTGTTACTGGAAACGCCGTGATCATGAAACCGTCCGAGCAGTCGATTATCTGCGGCGCCATGGTCATGCAGGTTTTCGAGGAAGCAGGCGTTCCGCCGGGTGTGTTGAATTTTTTGTCGGGGCACGGCTCCGTGATCGGAGCGCATTTGGTCGATCACAAGGATGTCGATTTAATCGCGTTCACCGGTTCGCGCGAGGTGGGATTGAAAATTTGGGAATCGGCGGGGATCACCCGCCCGGGTCAACGCGAGCTGAAGCGGGTGATTTGCGAGATGGGCGGCAAAAACGCGATGATCGTGGATGCCGACGCAGATATTGATGAGACGATCATGTATTCAATTTATTCCGCTTTCGGTTTTCAGGGGCAAAAGTGTTCGGCGCTTTCGCGCTTGATTCTGCTCGAGGAAAATTACGATCGCGTGATGGAACGTTTGATTCCGGCCGCAGCCAGTTTGCGAATCGGCAATCCGGAGCAACCAGGGATCATGGTCGGCCCAGTCATCGATGAAGCTGCGTACCGCCGCATTTTGGAATACATCGAGACCGGGCAAAAAGAGGCCACACTCGCTTATCAAGCAAAGGAAGTTCCGCCGCGTGGATATTTTATTCCGCCCACGATTTTCACCGACGTAAAACCGAATATGCGCATCGCGCGCGAAGAAATTTTCGGCCCGGTGCTGAGCGTTTTAAAAGTGCGCGATCTCGATGCAGCGCTCGAAGTCGCGAACGGAACCGACTACGCGTTGACCGGTGGCTTTTTCTCGCGCAGCCCCGACAACATCGAACGGGTGAAAGCGCGACTGGAGGCCGGCAATGTCTACATCAATCGCTCGTGCACAGGCGCGATTGTTGGGCGGCATCCGTTTGGTGGATTCAAAATGAGCGGCAGCGGCACCAAGGCCGGCGGCGAAGATTATCTTCTGCACTTTCTTGTTCCGCGCGTAGTGACCGAAAACACCAGCCGTCACGGCTTTGCTCCGGAACAGTCTCCCGAGTACCGCGACGAATTTCTCTGGCCCAAACCGCGGCAGTAAGCACTCGAACAGCGAGACGATCAATTCAGCGGTCGGCCTTTGCTGAGCAACTTCACAACCGTCACGATCATGTAGACCACCGGCCAGGCTGAGGTGAGAACAATCACGACAAACGCCGCCATTTCCCTTGCTCGTTCGCGCGCCGCTTCGATACGGTATTCCCGTCCTAGATTAAAAAGATTCCTGGACCGCGATCCATCTTCGCCGTCGTAAGACCAGAAACGGCCGTGCCATTGACCGAACCCAGAATGATAAAAATAGTCCGTCTGCGGAAAGCGTCCCTTGCCGCCCGTGGAAGGACTCCTCGGTTTCATAGACTCTGACCGACAACTGAATTGGAACCGACAAGACAATATCACGTTCAAAAAATGAGTCAGCCTGAAAAAATAAGTTTTCGATTGCACGAAGAATGCGAAACACTCCAAGGGCAAAAATGAAAACCGGCTTTTATCAGGCTGGCAAGTTGCTGGTCAGATTTGTGTTTGGCTGTGTTGCGCGGATCCGCGTAATCGGGCGGGAACATGCGAACCGCGCCAGTGGATTTTTGCTGGCCTCTAATCACATCAGTCATTTCGATCCGTTTCTTATAGGCCTGGCGGTGCGGCGCAAGATCGATTGGATGACCATGGCCGAGTTCTTTCGCCCGCCTCTGTTAGGCGTGTGCCTGCACTCGATTGACGCGTTCCCGGCAGAGCGGGACCGCGCTGACCTGAAAACAATCCGCACCGCGATAGAACGGCTAAAAAACGGGCGCGTCGTCGGCATTTTCCCGGAAGGCGGCATTCGCGACGGAGCGCGCTCGCTGCTCGAAGGCGCGCCCCTCCGGCCGGGCGCAGCAACGCTCGCGCAGATTGCCGGCGTCCCGATCGTACCGTGCGTCATCCTCGGCAGCGATCGTTTCTATTCAAAAAAACAGTGGCTGCCATTCCGACGCACGCCGGTCTGGATCGCGTTCGGCAAACCGATCTCACATTTTCCAGAGCTGCATAAATCTCAAGCGCGCGAACGAATCGAATCCGAATTGGCTGCCGCTTTCAAAAATCTTTACGCTGAATTGCGCGAAAAATTTCGCCTCACGACGGACGATCTGCCGCGGTCGCCGCGAGAGCGGATGAGCAAAACAGCCTGTCATCCCGAGCGAAGTCGAGGGACCCCGTTGCAACACTCTAAGGCAACGAGGCGGGATTCCTCGATTGCGCTTCGCTCCGCTCGGAATGACACCTTGCGGCATGCGAGCGCAAAAACAGTCGATTTGCTTCTCTGCGCATCGATCAATTGGCTTCATCGACGCCACCCGCTGAATGGACACAGTCGACAAGAGATGGAGCGGTACCTCAGCGCGTGCGAGCGGCTCTCGCCGCAGGATTATTATGTCCATCCGCAAGCAATCGGTGGCAACGGCGCCTCCGATTCAAAGCCGGCGGTGAATGGCATGCGCGATTCACGTATGGCAACACTGTCGTGGCGCAGCCCGATCGAAACAGCTTTTGCAGCAAACAATACCGCGCGCGTGAATTTCTTCCGAACGGATCCACGCACATGGACTGGAGCACCGACGGTGTTCCTGCTGCACTCACTGATGTCATCGAGTCCGACCGGTTATTACCGCTGGGCAGAGAGGTTCAATGAATTCGGCTGGAACGCGTGTTTTGTTCATTTGCCATACCACTTTTCGCGTGTCCCGACTGGTTACTGGAATGGCGAACTGGCGATCACACCGGATCTGATTCGGAACGCGGAAGGACTACGTCAGGGCGTAATCGAACTGCGGCAAATAATGGAATCATTGCGGGGATACGGCTGCCGTGAGTTCGGCGTGCTGGCCACGAGCTACGGCGGATGGATTGGGGCGCTGCTGACACTGGTCGAAAAAGATTTCCGATTCGTGGCGTTAATGTCGCCGATCGTGAACATCGAGCATGCCATCTGGCACAGCCCGGCAGCGCGCCGTATTCGGCACGAACTGGTCCAGGCTAACGTCGAGCGCGCTCTGGTTGCGCGGCATTTTCATCTGAGCTCGCCTTTGCACGGCCGTCCGGTGTGCGACCCCGCGAGGATTCTATTCGTCACCGGGGAATTCGATTCGATTGCTCCACCTGCGGAAATCGAAGCGATCCACCAAACATGGCGAGGCTCGGAACTGTTACGCGTGCGACAAGGACATTTCGGCTATCGAATGATGCCGGAAACAATCGCGCACCTGAAACAACGCGGCGATTTGTTGCCAAGGAGCTAGATTCCAAGAAACTCCAAACTCGCTTTCAGATCGCTGAACGCAGCGTCCGCCAGAACATTGTGTCCTTCCACGGACGCGTGCCATCCATCGATTGGATGCAGTAATTCCGCGCGGCTGAGGTCCGCCGTCCCCAGCGCATTAGAATATCGCAACTGAATTTCTTCGGTCTGATGGACGAATTCGCAATTCAACGCTTCCACCGTCGCGCGTAGTTCTTCGTTCACCATCGCCGCAAGTCGAATCAAATTGCGCCGGTGAGCGGGGTGGAATGAGACGAAATATTTGTAAGTTGTTTCCAGATGCGGATACAAAGTTGTGTCTGATTCTCGAAGACGCTCGGCTGCCTCGCGGCCTTTAAAATACGATTCGAAATTAATCAGTCCGTAAATGACAATCGCCACGCGATGTTGCTGGATGCATGCGCCCTCGATCAGGCGTCGTAACTCACGCGCGTAATTCTGCCGAAATGCTTTACTCAGCCTTGGCAATCGCTCCTCCGGGTCGTGCAGTTCATCCAACGGGCATCGCCAAGCCCAATCAACATTGTTGTGTCCGATCGAAATCAGAATCAGATCAGGAAACCGGCGCGCTCGCAGCAACTCACTGACTTGCCCTGAGAAATTGCGTGTCCCGAGGATGCGGCGAAGAAGATTTTGACGGCTATGTTCGTGATCTACGAGGGCACCAACTCCCGCGCATTCAATCGCGACAAAAGGCGTGATCGTCTCCAATCCTTTCGAAATACTGCAAATGCTTGGAGCAGCGTCGAGGTGAAGAAACCAATTCTTCCCGCAGGAGGTGCGCGCGCGCCACAACGTGCTCCACGGCGACGAGATGTAAACGCTCGTGCAGACGCTGTCACCGAGCATGGCAACGTGCGGCAACCGGTTAATTAACTCCGCGCGCGTGATCTCGCTTCTTCGGTACGCCAAATAATCACGATGAAAGGGTGACTCAGGTTCAGCAACCCGCCCCAGGAAGTTCGGGCTGACAAACGGAGCAGATTTCATCTCGCTCAGGCTAGATCGTAATCACACGATTCAGGCAGCATGCCTGCACATTACTCATCCAGCCAATCCATCGACTCAAGCACCCTGCGAAACTGCGCATTGTCAGCGGAGAGCACGGGCAGCCACTCTCCGACTGGTTCACGTTTCCACCACGCTTTGTCGCCAATCGGCGCAAATCGGTAACGATAAAGTCGCGCTCGAATGTAATGGGGCGGCGCGTCGGGAAAGGGATTGTTCGCGATTAGCGAAAGGGTGCCACGATCGTTGTGCAGAAGTTTCCAGACAAAATGCAACGTCCACGGATATTCGGAAGGTGACGACATCGCCGCGAACCAGATTTGCCAATCAATGCGGGGCTGATACGGCGCGACGAATGGCGGACGGCGATCCGGATCACCGGGCTTGGCTTTGAACTCGTACTCTTTCCATTGAGTTTCGCCCGTAATCAGTGCGTCATCTGTTCCCTCAAAGATAATTTCGTCTCGTTCGCGCCCTACTGTCCCGAATGCGCCGTAAGTGTTGACGAGATCAAGCGGATCATACGAGTAATTCATCAGCTGCCGGCCGGAGGCGAGATTGAGCACTGTCGGTATGCTAAGCCAGATCACCATGATCGTTAACGCAACAGCAATACCGTTGTTGACGCGCGACGGTTGCGAATTCTGAGCCGCGCGTTGTGCGTGTCTCACGATTGGTCGCGGCAGAAAACGCCCAAGGAAAGTATCATCAAAGCACGCCAGAAACGGGATGATGGTGAGGTAATTGAGAAACGAAAGGTTGCCGCTGATGATGAGAAAAATCTGAAATGTAACGAGCAGAACGCCGGCAATGTGCCGCGCCGTTCGCGGACCGAAAGAAAACCAGGGCACGATTAGCTCGACGAAGTGATTCCAAAGCACTTCGAATTTGTGGAACCAAGGCGGGGCAAAATGCAGATATCGACTGACCGGGTTTGGGATGGGCTGCGTTTCGTAATGGTAGTAAAGACAAGTGAGATCGCGCCAGCAGGGGTCGCCGCGCATTTTGATCAAGCCGGCGCCGATCATGATGCGGAAGCCGAGCCACCGAAAAAGCCAGATCACCAAGATCGGCGGCCTGGACTTGGGAAAGGGACGGCCATCGAGCAGTGGACAAAGAAAGATGGACAGGAATCCCGTCTCGAGCAGCTGAATTTCCCAGCCGTAGCCGTACCAAATCTGGCCGATGTGAACGATCGACATGTACATCGCCCAAAGAACCGCCAGCAGGATTGCGTTAGCGTACCCGCCGAGAACAATAAGCGACAGCGCGAACCCAACCCAGGAGAAGATCGACAATGCATTGTCGGAAATTCCGAGCCAAAACAAAGTGGGGACCCGAGACATGCCGGCGCTTCGTGAACCGAGCTGTGTTTGAACCTCGTTTAGAAAATGCGTCGCCGGCGTTAACCCATGCTCGCCAATCAAAGGGACGAGCTGATTGGCTGCGACCAAGAATGCAATTGCATAGACAAACCCAAGCAGTCGCAGAATGACAAACCGCGTCAGCCAATAGGAATTTCCCAGTGCAAAAAACCTCTCGAGAACCCCTTCGCCGTTCATTATTCTTGGATTCTGCTTACCAGCACACTGGCAGACATTCAACGCTCATTCCCCAGTGAAGATCGAATCCATTCGCATGGGCTGTGCGCGTTGACACTGAATGCGATGAGACTGAGTTTTCTCCCCTCCGCGCCAGGGTAGCTCAGTGGTAGAGCAGGGGACTCATAAGCCCTTGGTCGGGAGTTCGAATCTCCCCCCTGGCATTTTCGCTAAAAATGGCTTGGATTTACATTCTTCGCGGCTCATCAGGTCGTCATTACATTGGATCGTGCGTCGATCTGGACGCGCGATTCGCGCAGCATCTCCGCGGCCATACAGCGACAACCAAACGTTTGGGAGAGAAACTTGAGATCGTCGCCAAAAAAGAAGTGCCTGCCTTGGAAGACGCGCGGCGAATCGAGCGAGCGTTGAAACAGAAGAAAAATCCCCTGCTGGCGATCTATCATCTAAAGCAGTAGAGCAGCCCCGAAAGCATTCGGGGTTGGTCGGGAGTTCGAATCTCCCCCTGGCACTGCCCTACTGCTTCGGTTTTGCGACGTATGGCTCTAAATCCTTGTCGCGACCGCGGATCGCAGCCATGAAACAGACGCCACTCTGTTCAGTCACCGCACCGGTCCAGCCCTCCTGATGAACGTAGCGCCAGCCTGGGAACCGCAGAACTGTTCCCGTTTTGCTGTCTCTCTCGGCCGGAAAGAGAAAGAACTGCATGCGTTTCTCAGACACCCAGATTTGAGCTATACGCCGCGACTCGTCGTCTTCAAAAACGCGGCAACCGATTGTGTCAAAATCGGCGAACTCCGCCGGAACATCGTAATGTTCCAGGCCATGTTTCATAAAAAACAAATCGCTTAATGTTCCTGCTTCAGCGTTCACAGGGTCGAGCATCACCGGTCGCGTGGAAGCAGCGACACTCAACAGTTTGCGAGCTGTCGTCGACCCCGGAAAATCATTCAAGTGACTAAGAAAATTAAACACGAAGACGCCTGCGATCACTGCAACGGCGATGCTGATCGCCAGCACGGCGGGGTTGCGCATCATTTTTTTCCAAGTCCAGTTCGAGTCCGGAAGCAGGTCTTTTTCCGAGAACCATTCGGCAGACTCAGCCGGAATGGGAATCAGCCGAACTACATCGGAGACGGCGCGATCGAACTTCTGTTGATTGGCAAATTCAACCGACCCGTCTGCACGAGATATCGCCAAGCGCATGGAACGGTCGCCCGACTGATTCGCGCCGATCGGTGCGCAATTCAAAAGAAAACGTTGGCGGCGCATCAACGACAGTATTTTCAAACGTCGCCCAGTTGAGGAAATTTCGCGTCAAGCCATGCCTGCAATTGTCGGCGGCCCTTGGCAAGAAAGCGTGAAAGCTCGCTTAGCTTTAGGTCGGCGAGGTCGAGGATTTCGCGATAATCGAACTCATGGAGATAAAAAAGTGCCAGCGCGCTCCGCTGCGGATCCGGCGCACCGGAAATCCAAATTGCGAGCTGCGTCGGATCGAGTCGTTCGATCTGAGATGCCGCCTGCGGAGCGATTTCATGCTCGTCCAGCGTAAACGATTCTGGTTGCAAGTCGGTTTTCGTTGCTTCCAGGCAGCGCCACCGTGCGTCGCGAAAAAGCCAGAACGGTTCACTCGGCAGTTCGCCGCGGGCTGCGCGTTGGGCCGCGTCACGCAACGTGGCGTGAAAGACATCCTGCGCTTTGCGCGAATCGCCCAGCATCAAGAAACAAAAGCGATAAAGCTGCGGCAGATTTTGTTTTCGATCCGGCACGCCTGATAGTCCCCGAAAAACTTCGCGCACTTTACTCGCGTCGGCAGTATCGACAAGCTGTAGTGCGAGATGTCCTCAGCGGATCCTGCCTGTGTGCGCAGAGAGTTTGTGCGCTCAGGATAGCGCACTGTCCAGCCCCCGAAGATCATTGCAGCGTTTTCAAACGCCGCGCCACTTCCTGAGCGTTATCGCGGCTGTTAAATGCAGAAAGACGAAAATAGCCTTCCCCTTGCGCCCCGAAACCAGCGCCCGGCGTAACAACCACGCTAATTTCGCGCAGCATTGTGTCGAACATCTCCCAGCTTGTGAGGCCACGTGGCGTTTTGATCCAGATGTATGGCGCATTTATTCCCCCGAAAACCTCGAGGCTGGCATCGACTGCAGCCGCGCGCAGAAGTTTCGCGTTCGTCATGTAGTGATCGATCAGCGCGCGGACTTGTTTACAGCCATCTGCGGAATACAGCGCTTCGGCGGCGCGCTGCACTGGGTAAGCCACACTGTTCGATTTGGTGCTCCAACGCCGCTGCCAAAGTGGATGCAGCGGGAACTGGCGGCCATCGCGGGTTCGAGCAAGCACGGATTTTGGCAGTACCGTAAACCCGCAGCGCACGCCGGTGAAACCCCCGTTCTTCGAAAAGCTGCGCAATTCGATAGCGCATTGTCGCGCGCCAGGAATTTCGAAAATCGAATGCGGAATTTCGGAATCGAAAATGTACGCTTCATACGCGGCATCGAAGAGGAGAAGTGCACCGTGTTGCAGCGCGTACTCGACCCAGCGCGAGAGCTGCGCACGCGACGCCACCGCTCCGGTTGGATTGTTCGGAAAACAAAGGTAAACGAGATCGACATGTTCGTTTGGCGGCTCCGGCACGAAATTATTTTTGTCTGTGCAAGGCAAATACTTGATGCCCTCGTAGCTGCCATCTTTTCGCACCGGGCCTGTATGGCCGGCCATCACGTTCGTGTCCACATAGACCGGATACACCGGATCTGGGACCGCGACCTTGTTTTGGCCGTCAAGGATATCAAGAATGTAACCGCAATCGCATTTTGATCCGTCGGAAACAAAAATTTCGTCGTCGGCGATCTCAATGCTCCGGTCGCGGTAGTCGCGCTGCCCGATAGTCGATCGGAGAAATTCGTAACCCTGTTCCGGGCCATAGCCGCGAAATGTCTCCCGATGACCAAGTTCTTCCGTGGCGAGCTTCATTGCTTCAATTGCTGCGCGCGGAAGCGGCTCGGTGACGTCGCCGATGCCACAGCGAATCAACCGCTTGGCGGCTTCAGGATGTGCCTCACAGAATTCGCGCACACGTCGCGCTACCTCTGGAAACAAATAGCCGGCCTGAAGCTTGAGATAATGTTCGTTGAGATAAGCCATCGTGATAGGGACGGCGCGCTGCGCCATCCCTAGCAAATCTCAGCGACGGCGATTCTCAATAGTTTTTCGCAACGGCGTCCCAGTTCAGGACGTTCCACCATGCTTTGAGGTAGTCGGCCCGGCGGTTCTGATATTTCAGGTAATAGGCGTGCTCCCAGACATCCACGCCTAGGATGGGCGTATTGCCGTCCATTAAAGGACTGTCTTGATTTGGCGTGGAAATGATTTCGAGACTTCCATTCTTATTCTCGATCAGCCACGCCCAACCGCTGCCAAAACGGCCCATACCGGCAGCACTGAGTTTTTCCTTGAACTGATCGAAGCTGCCAAACGCGGATTTAATGTCATCGGCAAGTTTGCCTTTGGGTTCGCCACCGGCGTTCGGCCCCATGATTTTCCAAAAGAATGAGTGATTAGCGTGACCGCCGCCATTGTTGCGCACTACTGTGCGAATGTCTTGCGGGACGCCATTGATGTCGCTGATCAAGTCTTCGACAGTTCTCTTCTCGAGATCGGTCCCCTTGATCGCTTTGTTGAGGTTATCAACGTAAGCCTGGTGATGCTTGGTATAATGGATTTCCATCGTACGCGCATCGATGTGCGGCTCCAAGGCATCATACGCATAAGGTAATTTGGGTAGTTCGTAAGCCATAATCGTTACTGTTAGATCGGATTACGCTGAAGGACAGGTTTTATTTTTGTGCGGAAACAAAGCGCGATCGCCATCGGCCCGATGCGGGTACACCTTCCAAGAACAGACAGGCCACAGGCCCGTGGCTACAAGCTTTACCTGCAGTGATAAAAGCCCCGGTGGTGGCCTAATCCCGTGCGATAATTCACATACGTCGCCAAAGCTAGCAGCGGGAAATTCTGGCGGTACATGTCGTACTTCAAATAAAACGTGCGCGGAAAACCGGTACCGGTGATTTGCTCTTCGTCCCACGAGCCGTCTGGCCTTTGCGAACGCAGAAGGTAACGCAAACCGCGCTGAACGCTCGGCCGATCCAAATCCCCGCAGGCGCAGATGCCCATGATTGCCCACGCTGTTTGCGATGCGGTGCTTGGGCCGATGCCTTTGGTGGATGGATTTTCGTACGTGCCACAGGTTTCGCCCCAGCCGCCGTCGCTGTTTTGGCAGCTCTCGAGCCAATCACGGCCGCGCAAAATCCAGTCCTGCGTCATGTCTTCACCGATCGCCGACAACCCGCGCAGCACCTGCCATGTGCCATAGATGTAATTCACGCCCCAGCGCCCGTACCACGACCCATCGTCATCCTGGGTCGCGATCAAATATTTGATCGCGTCCCGGACGCACTCGGTGTTGCGATCAAAACCAATGTAGCCAAGGAGTTCCAGGGTGCGCGCGGTGAGATCGCTGCAGGTCGGATCGAGAATGGCGTTGTGATCCGCAAACGGCATGTCTTCGAGCCATGGCGTCGTCACGTTCTTGTCGAACGCCGCCCAGCCGCCGTCGTGGCATTGGAAGCTGAGCTGCCATCCCAGCGCGCGACGAAACAGTTCGTTGAGCGACTCCCTGTCTTTCGGCTGAACCAATCTCAATGCCATTAACACCATGGCCGTGTCGTCGGTGTCCGGGTAATACACGTTGTTGTACTCGAATGCCCAGCCACTGGCTTCGGGATACGAATTGTTTATGGCCCAATCGCCACGGATGCGCACTTCCTTATTAATGAGCCAGTCAGCCGCTTTTTGCAGGGCGTGATGCCCGGGCGGAACCCCGGAATCTGCGAGCGAAATGATCGTGATCGCAGTGTCCCAAACCGGAGACAGACAAGGCTGAATGCGAAAATCTTCAGGATCGTCAACGAACAATTCGGCAAAATCCTTTTCCGCTTTGGCGTAGACGGGATTTCGTTTCGAATAGCCAAGCGCGCGCAGCGCAATCAGACAATTCAACATTGCGGGATAAACCGTGGCAAGACCATCGCTGCCCTCGCCGATGCGTTCGAGCATCCAACGCTCTGCTGCTTCCAACGCCCGCCGCCGCAGTAATCCAAGACGAAGCGGCTGGAGAAATTTCAAAGTATCGTCGAGGCGCAGGAAAAAATTGCGCCAGGTCCAGAACCTTTCGCTGCGTGGGAGTCGCAAATCGGCTTGCTCAGTGCCCAGAGGATAGAGCTCGTGCAGTTGTTTTTCGCCTGGCAGAACTCGCGTCGGTTTGAAATGGTTGATAATGGACAGCGGCAGGAGCATTGCGCGACTCCACGATGACATTTTGTATATGTGAAATGGCGCCCAGCCTGGCAGAAGCACCATCTCCACCGGGATTGCCGGCAAATATTTCCAGGGAAAAACACCAAGAAGTGCGAGGTAAAGCTTGCTGAACGTGTTCATCTGTGGAATGCCGCCGAGGCGCATGATGGTTGCGCGGGCTTCCTGCATAAAGGGCGCATCTACAGAACAACCGGCAAGTTTCAGGGCGAAATAAGCCTTCACGGACGCGTTGATCTCGCTCGGCCCACCGTGATAGATGTTCCAGCCGCCTTCCGGCAATTGGCGTTTGAGAATATGACGGACACACTTGCGCTGCAGTTGCGGGTCTACTTCACCGCACCAGTGCATGAAAACCACATAATCGGAACACAGGGTGCTATCGACGAGCAGCTCGCCGCACCAATGCCCGTCGGGTTTTTGCTGCCCTAAAAGATTCTCCTGGGCCCGCGCAATCGCACGCGCAATCTCTTCGTCGTCCGCAGTGTAGGATTCGAATGTCTCCGGCGCGCTTGGCAGCACGATCAATTGGTTCGAATATTTCGGCATCTCAACCTTCAGGAGGCTTGCGCGGTTAGTTCTGCGCGTTTCCCGGTGAGATGACCATTTCCAGAACTGACACCGTTATAGGCGAGAACCTCACTGCCGCGGCCAGCGGGCTTCGGCTTCGGACCGAAATTGAACTTGATATTTTTCCAAGTGTCGCCGCGCCGAGCCTGCAAACCGAGCGTTGCAGTGGGCTCATAGCCGCAGTGCACCATGCAATTTTCGCAACGGCTATCGCGCGCAACACCATTGACGACGCCGTAATGGTCCCACTGGGTCTGTTCCAGCAGCTCCGCGTAGCTCGAGTAATGGCCGTCGGTCATCAGATAGCACGGAGCTTTCCAACCACGAATGTTTCGAGTTGGAATTGCCCAGGCGGAACACGTGAGGTCTCGTTTGCCCGCGAGAAATTCAAAATAAATCGGCGTCCCAAAAAACGCGTATTGATTCATCCATCTCTCGATTCTTCGGAATTTCTCGACGGTCATGGACCGGGTGAGGAAGAAATCTTCCGGCCTCAGATTCAGTCGTTTGATCATGTCTTGCTTGGCAGCGTCGTAATCGTAACCCGGAGTGATGGTGTGTCCGTCAACGCCAAGATCGCCGAGATAATCGAACATCTGTTCGATCTCTTGCATATCGGTTTCTTTATAGATCGTTGTGTTCGTCGCGACCTGATACCCGAGGAATTTCGCCATTTTGATCGCCAGAATGCATTCTTTGAAAACGCCCTCGCGTTCCACAATCAGGTCGTGCGTTCGCTCTAACCCATCGAGGTGCACATTCCAGTACATCCATTTGCTTGGCGCGATCACGTGATCGCGGATTACGGATTGAGGATTGCAGATTGTTGCCGCCTCTTTTTCGCTCACTAATCCGTTCGCCAACAGAACGCGAAGTTTGTTCTCTAATTCATTTCGCAATCGTCGATCCGCACTCCGCAATTCTTTCGTGAGCCATTCGCGCATTTTTTTCCGCATGAACATGGCATTGGTGCAGATGTAGACGATCCGCTTCTGCGCGAGTAATCCTTCGACCAGCGCCTCGATGTGCGGATAGATCAGCGGTTCGCCACCGCAAATAGAGATCATCGGCGCGTTGCACTCTACCGCCGCCGCCAGGCAGTCGTCCAGGCTCATCATGTCTTTGAGCGAGGTAGAGTATTCGCGAATCCGCCCGCAACCGGTGCATGTCAGGTTACAGGTATGCAACGGCTCGAGCTGAAGCACTGTGGCAAATTTCTTCGTGCCACGCAGCTTGTGTCCGATCACGTAGGCAGCGATTTTCGCTGTGAGCGGAAGAGGAAATCTCATAAAGCGAGGATCTTAACGAGCGGCGTTTGGGGTGTCAATGAGCAGGCCCGTTTGTTACTGTGAATCGGCCTGCGGCAGATGTTCGGATTTATTCCGACACGCTACGGTAATGACCACCGAACAGCAAAATAAACCTGCGACTACGATGGATTTCTGTGGTTTAATAGTCACAAGTGGGAGTCTAAATCAAAATCAAGGAATCCAACAGTATGAAACGATTATTCTTAGCAGCATTTGCCGTTGGACTGATCGGCTGCGCAAACCAACCCGCGCCCCCGCCCGGTCCGGCAGTAACGGGCAGTTACCCGTATTCCCGGTATGCTTATACGGCGGACGTATGGGGCTATCGTAGCCCCGCCTATCGGGATTGGACCACAGCCCAATTGCAGCAGCGCCGCCTGGAGCTTTACGGGATGAATCCGCTCACCCAGACTCGCGAGGGCGTCCCTGCTTATATCTATCACGGGCAGGCAACGCCTTCGCAAGATGAGATCAAGGCGATCGAAGTTGAATTGAATTGGCGTTACCAGCACGGCGATAAGACCGCCGAATTGAAAGAATTCTGGCCTAGCGCACGTCGACACATTGCTACTGGCGGCCGCATCGACACAGGTTTGTAACGCGGCGCCGAACTTAGCCGCACTGGGAGCCGGTGAGAGAGCCGGAGTGTGGTGGGATTTATAAAAGATTAGCCTGACCAAGTGTCGTCAGACGACATGCCAGCCACGTCGGATCAAACTGACGGCGATGGCAGCCAGAAGCAGTGCCACTATTTTTGATACGCCACGCAATCCCTGTCTGCCCATCCAACGCGCTACCAGATCGGCATTCCAGAAGGCGATCGCAACCAGGGCCAGATTGACCAGAAGTGAGATCAGCGTAAACACCAGGCCCACTGTATCGACCAGAATTAGCAGCGCCGTCAGCAGCGCAGGACCGGCTATCAAAGGCATTCCGAGCGGGACAACGCCGAAGTCGTCGCTGGGTTCACGATCGCCTGGCGCAAGATTGAGCAGCTCCCGTCCCGCCAGCCCAAGCAAGATCAGACCACCCGCGACCTGAAAATCCGCCACGGTAATTCCGAGCGCGGTAAAAATAACTTTCCCGAGAAATACAAAACCAACCGAAACGCAGAGCGCCGTGAAGATCCCGATGGAACCTTCGCGATGCCGCTGTTCGCGCGAAGCGTTCCCGGCCAGACCCATAAACACTGCCACCAGCCCAATAGGATCGATCGCGACAAAAATCGGAATAAAAGCGACGAAAAATTTGTGGACCATGTTTCTAAGCGTTGCCCTGAAATCCCGCTTCTCGCCACAGATGAACAAAGATGGAACACAGATTCATCAAAATTCCTTCTGCGGTGTCTCAGAATTCGTGTAAATCTCTGTCCGATTCAGGTCTTTCACTCTTTATGTCAAACATTTTGAAAAAAGCTCTATTCCTCTACCCGTTACTGTTTTTCGCAGTTTCAAATTCAAGTTTTTCCGCCGCCGAATTGAAAACCGTCGATGATTTTCGTGGCGCCGCGGCGAAGGCGAATGCCGTGCTGACCATTCCGGATTGGGAGCAAACGCCGGAAGCGGTCGAGGCTTCAATGAAGAACGCGATCGCGAAGGCGAACGCGGCGCTGGATCAGATCGGTGCTCAAGATTTGGGCAAGGTCACTTTTAAGAGCACCGTGGTCGCGCTGGATGATGTTACTTATCAGGCGAGTCTCGCGGCAAACAAGGCCACGATAATCAAGGAAACGAACACAAATCCTGCGATGCGCACTGCCGCAGAGAACGCCGTGAAAGCCTTCGAAGACTGGGCAGTCGGCGTTGACTATCGCGAAGACGTTTACAATGCCATTAAAGCTTTTGCCGATACGCATCCAAAGCTCACTGGGGAAGACGAAAAGCTCCTCAAAGAAACATTGCGCGATTATCGCCGCGCCGGTTTGGACTTGGCGCCTGACCAGCGGAAGGAAGTCGAACAACTGCGCAAGGAATTGTCAAAGCTGGGGACAGACTTCGATACCAACATCGTTAAGGCCGTCGCTCCGGTTATGTTCACGAAGGCGGATCTCGAAGGCCTTCCGGAAAGTTTCTTCGCCTCCCCCGGCATCAAGACCGGCGACGACGTTTACACAGTCATGGCGAACGTCACGTGGCAGTTCAATACCGTCGAGGAAAACGCGAAGAGCGAACGCACGCGCAAACAACTTTATCTCGTTCGCGAAACGCTGGCTAAAGACAATGTCTCCGTTCTGAACCAAATGCTGACCCTGCGGAACAAGATCGCGCTGCGGCTGGGCTATAAGTCGTGGGACGATTACCAGACGGAAGTCAAAATGGCCAAGACCGGTGCCAACGCCGAAAAATATATCAACGACTTAGTGAGTGGAATTCAACCGAAGTTCGACAGCGAAGTAGCGGAACTCCAAAAGTTGAAAGCCGCCGATACGAACGATCCGAACGCCAAAATCGAGGTATGGGACTGGCGCTATTACAGCAACCAGCGAAACAAACAAAAATACGACGTCGATAAGGAAGCGCTGCGCGTGTATTTCCCGTTCCAAAAGGTGCTCGACGGTATGTTCAACATTTACCAGAGCATCTTCGGCCTGAAATTCGAAAAGATCGCGGCGCCTTACAAATGGGTTGACGATCTCCAGCTTTATCTCGTCACCGATTCCGCTACGGGCGAGCCGCTCGGGATGTTTTATCTCGATATGTTTCCGCGCGAAGGGAAATTCAATCACTTTGCGCAATTCGACATCATCAGCGGCAAACTGTTGCCGAACGGAAAATATCAGCGGCCAACCGTCGCTTTGCTTTGCAATTTTCCGCCCCCTGTCGGCGACGCCCCCTCACTGATGACCCACCAGGACGTGGAGACCTTGTTCCACGAATTTGGCCATGCTCTGCATTCCATTGTCACTCGCGCCAAGTACGGCCGTTTCGCGGGAACGCATGTCCCGGGTGATTTTGTCGAAGCGCCGTCGCAGATGCTGCAGAATTGGGTGTGGGACAAAAAGGTGCTCGACACCTTCGCCGCTGATTACCGCGATCCAGCGAAAAAGATTCCAGCAGATATTGTGAACAAGCTGAACGACGCCAAGCTCGCAACCGCCGGCGTTTTTTATCGGCGCCAATTTGCGTTTGCCTCGCTAGATCTTGCTCTGCACGATCCGCATCCCGAAGACATGCCGTACGATTCCGTCGCGATATCGAACCCGATCTTGGAGAAAGTTTTCCTGCCAATCGATCCGAGTACAACGTTTGTTTCCTATTTTGGACACCTCAACGGATATGATGCCGGTTACTATGGCTACGCCTGGGCAGACGCGATTGCCGCCGATATGGCAACTGTTTTCGAAAAAGCAAAGGACGGCTATCTCGATAAACAAGCCGGCATGAAATTGCGCCGCGAGATTTACGAACCCGGCGATTCGCGCGATGTCAATGAGTCAATCGAAAAATTCCTGGGCCGCAAACAATCGGTCGAGCCGTTTCTGAAGAAAATCGGCATTGGCACGCAGGAGAAACACGTCGGGGCGCAGGAAAAGAAGAAAGCTCCTGCCGAAACATCACAGCAAACCCGATGACAGGTCGGCGATGGAACGAACATGAATGAGAATGATCGCCAGCTACACTTGCACAGCGACGAATTAGATGGTTGAATCAGCACTCGCAGTTCCTCAAAATCTGAATGGGCTCGCTTAAAAAAAGAAGGAAAGCAAAAATTGCCAAACACAAGCGCCGCAAACGCATGAAGGCGCACCGGCACAAGAAGCGCCTGCGCTACAAGCTCTAGGTGCAAGCCGCCAAAAGCCGGTCTCATTGTGTGCATTTGCTGGTGAACATCCCCCGGGGCTTAGTGCCGGAGTAATGCACTGTTGGACTCGCTGAAGAATCGACGACGGGTAAGGACTCCATCACGCCATCGCAGCGGCCTACCGGTTTGCCGAATACGCGCCAGAAAGATAAGCTTAAGCGTGAGGGAGCAGGAAAGGTTCTGGCTTGGTTGCGGCTGCCGGAAGGTCATTGTCTGGATTAGCTTTTTGATTGTGGCAGTCGTTGCAGACGGCGAGGTGCCGAAAGGTTTACCTGCTAAAATCCCTCGTGCCCACCCGGCAAAACCGGCCGTGCGCCAGGATGATTCAGTTACCTCGAAGCCGGCTTCAGACCTCGCGTTGCGCTCGCAGGGCGCGCACAAAGCAGACGCGCTCACGCATTTCGTTGAAGGAATGGGGTTTGAGGAAAACGGCGAGATGGAGCGTGCACTGGAAGCGTATCGCAAAGTGCTCAATGTCGATCCGGGACAAGCGGAGCTCGCATCGCGGGTGGCCGGTTTGCTGATACAGCAGGATGATTTTCCGCAGGCAATCGACGTGCTGAAAGACGCAATCAAGGCAAACCCGAGTAACGCCGAGCCATATCAGCAACTCGCTTTCATCTACACGAGGTATCTGAAGAGAACGGACCAGGCGATTGATTACGCCAATCGCGCCATCACTCTGAATCCCGGAGACGTGGAAGGTTACCAGCGGCTCGTCGAAATCGAGCTCGCAGCGGGACAAGAGAGAAGGGCTCTCGAGGCCCTGGATCGAGCCCTCAAGGTTCACAGTAGCGATCCGAATTTCTGGCTACGCCTTGGAAAACTTTATGTGGCCATTGTTTTCAAGTCCGATTCACAGCCAAAGCCGGACGAACTAAAAAAGACTAACGAAATTTTTAAAAAAGCGGCCGAAAACGCCGGTGATGACCCGGATATCCTTAAGGAAGTAGCTGACTACTACGCGGCTTCACAGCAACTCAAGGAAGCGATCCCGCTTTATCTTCGCGTTCTAGAACTGCAACCTGACGACGCGAACGCGCGAGAGAAGCTGGCGACCGGTTTTGTCCTGACAAATCAGAGAGACAAAGCGGTTGAAATGCTCGAGCAAATCATCAAGGAGCATCCCGAAAAATATCAGCCGTACGATTTACTTGCTCAGGTGCTCGACGAAGAAGCGCGATCGCTGCAGCGTGCGAACCACATCGAGGAAGCGAATATGAAGTTCGCGAAGGTAGCTGCGAATTATGAGCAAAGCCTCTTGATTAATCCAAGCCACGCCGGGACATACGTGCGTCTGGCGGAGTTGCTTCTCGGTCCCTTAAAGGATGCCGACCGCGCAGTGAAATTACTGACTGAAGCGCGACGCCGATTTCCCGGCGCACCCGAGATCGTCTATTACCTAGCGATCGCTCAACGGGAAGCGAAGCAGAGCCAGCAAGCCGTGGCCACTTTCGAGGAAGCGCTGCACGAAGCGCAACTCGACGAAGACGATGACTTCGTGAACGCGAAGTTTTACTTTAATTATGGAGCGGCTGCCGAACAGGCTGGCTTGTACGACAAGGCGGCTGATTTGCTTCGGAAATCGATCGCGCTCGATCCCGAGAACTCGGCGGAGTCCTGCAACTACCTGGGCTATATGTGGGCCGATCACAACATGAATCTAGACGAAGCTGAGTTGATGATCAGACGCTCCTTGGAAAGCGAACCCAACAATGCATCGTACCTGGATAGCCTTGGCTGGGTCGAGTTTCGAAAGGGTAAGTTTGATCAAGCCCTGAATGACCTGCTCCGCGCGGCGAAAACTGCGGAGCGCGAGGACCCGGTCGTGTTTGAACATATTGGTGACACTTATTTGAAATTGAATCGGAGCCGGGAAGCGTTGGAAGCCTGGCAAAAAGCGCTGGCGCTCGATCCAAAAAATAAAAATCTCGCGGACAAAATCCAAACTACTAAAAAGACTATCGGAAAGGACTTACCGGTAAAGACGAATCCGACCTAACGAGTTCATCAACGTTGGACGTTGAGGCCTGAAATGAAGCAATACCCCACGCCCTGGCAACGCAAGATGATGTGGGCGGCGCTGACTGCCTTCTTCGTCGTGGTTCTCGTGGTCATCCTTGCCGCAGTTATCTGGGCTGGGGCAAACATCATCAGTTTCCTGCAGCCGATTCTCATCCCGGTGGCGATCGCCGTGATTCTTACTTATCTGCTCGATCCATTGGTGACGAAAATGTCGCGCGGAACGCTTACTCGCACCAAGGCAATCGCTCTGCTTTTCGCCATTGCGTTTTTTGCATTGGGCGGATTGGCAGCCTGGCTCGTTCCGACGATCTCGGTTCAGAGCGCAAACTTTGCCAGGCAAGTCCCCTCCTATACCGAACAGGCGCGAAATTACATCGTCAATCTTATTTACCGGTTTGACCAAACATTTGGCTTGCTCGGCGCAGGACAGCCGAAATCTGCATCCAAAAATCTTACAAACCTGCTGATCGGACCGGGTCCATCTGCTTCTCCCCACCGGCAATCCGCATCAAGTCCCGTCGCCTCGCCGCAAGCCACTGAAGTAATCGCACCGAGCCAACCGAAGCTGAGCACCGCCGAACGCCAACGCATTCAAGTCTATGTCGAAAAACAAATGCCGAAGTTGCAGGATGCACTCCCAATTTTGCTGGGAAAACTGTGGGACATTTTGAAGAAAAGTATTGGCGGATTTCTCGGCGCGACCGGTTTCCTGCTGAGTCTTGTTCTGGTCCCAGTGTATTTGTTTTTTCTGCTCAAAGAAAAGCCGCGCATTGAACAGAGATGGACAGCCTATCTGCCGTTACGCGCATCGCCGCTGAAGGACGAGGTAGCGGACGTGCTGTTGCAAATCAACTCGTATGTTGTGGCGTATTTCCGGGGTCAACTGCTTGTCTGCCTGGTCGATGGCATTCTCATCGCCACGGCACTCACAATATTCGGGCTGAACTTTGCGGCAGTGATCGGTGCAATGGTGGTTGTGCTTACGATGATTCCGTACATCGGAATCATCATTTGCTGGGTGCCGGCCGTTCTCATCGCTGCGTTCCAATGGGGCGATTGGATGCATCCAATCATCGTGACGGTCATTTTCATCTTCATTCAAAATCTGGAAGGCCTTCTCTATGCGCCGCGGATTGTTGGGAATTACGTGGGCTTACATCCGATGACCGTGATCGTCTCGATCTTTGTCTGGGGTTTGATTATCGGCGGAGTTATCGGGCCGCTCCTTGCTGTGCCGCTTACTGCGACGTTGAAGGTGCTTTTTGGACGTTACGTTTGGGGCCGGCATTTGCGGGAAGAGCCTCTGCCGATCGAAACCGCTCTCACATCTGAACAAATCGAAGTGCCAACTCATCGTTAGCGGAATCACCACTGTGCATGAAAGGGAGAAATGAATCGACTGGCGTCGAGACAACGCAGGTACGGTCGGAGCAAGTCAAACACTGCGATTATCGAAGAAGACGGCAATCGTTTAGCGCCACGGAATCGTTGTTGCAGCGGCAGCTTCGGTCAGCCCGTCTTGCATTTGCAGTTGCCGCATTGGCAACCGTCTTTTTGCTGGGCATTTTTCTCGTCAGTTACGGTTCAAAACTGTATCAGAACTGGAGCGAAAACCGTTTGTTGGATCGGGCAACAGCATTGCTACAGGAAGGAAAACTCAGCAACGCAGCGCAAATAACGCGAGAGCTTCTGCGGCGGCATCCGGATTCTCTGCCGGCGCTGTCGATTCTCGCTGACACAGCGGAAAGACAAAATCTTAAAGACGCCGTTTCGTGGCGTGAGCACATAGCGCGATTGCGCCCGAATGATGCCGAGAGCCAGCTCAACTACGCTTCCGCGGCACTTCGTTTTGGGCAGCTCAATCTTGCGCGGGAAGCGCTTAATCGAGTTTCTCCGAGAGATCGCGACAGAGCAGCCTTTCACGTCGTTGCAGGTTGGCTGGCGCACGCCGAAGGAAATCTTGCCGAGCAGGAGGAACAATTCGCCGCTGCGGTAAAGAAGGAACCAAAGAACGACCTCTGTCAGTTTAATCTCGCAGCACTGCAAATTCGTTCCAAAGACGCGGAGAAGAGCAGGAAGGCAGGGGATACGCTCGAACGGCTTAGCAAAATAGCGCCTTACCGGACGGGCGCCCTGCGAGCCTTGCTTAATGATGCTGTGGAACGCAATGACCTCAACGGCGCGGATAATTTTGCGCAACAGCTCCAAATGTCGCCGGACGTCACGTTTAGCGATTATCTGCTTTGCCTTAATTTTTACCGCAAGCTGGACGAGAAAAAATTCTGGCTCCTGCTCGAGAGAGTGAAACCGTTTGCCGCGCGAAATGCTTCCGATCTCGCAGCGCTTATGGAGTGGATGAACAAAAACGGACTTGCCGGAGACGTTGTGAAGTGGCTCGATGACCTGCCGCGAGCGCAACTGAGTTCGCCGCCCGCGTCTCTCGCCGTCGCTGACGCGTATGCGACAGTAAAAAATTGGCCGCGTCTGAGACGGTGGACGCGGACAGGAAATTGGGGTGACGCCGAATACATGAGGTTCGCGTTGCAAGCAATTGCTGTCCGGCACCTGCGATCGGGAAACGGCTCAACCGCGAACTCAGAGTTTGAAACGCTGTGGCGAAGTGCCGATGAATTGTCAAAGCAGGAGCCTGAACGGGAAGTTACCCTCGCCCGCCTCGCTACGAAATGGCGATTAGAGAACCAGGCGGAAGAACTCTGGCTGCGGGTGGAAGAAGATCTGTCGATGCGGCGGGAAGCTCTCGACAATCTTCGCCAGCTGTATCGGACGAATAATGAAACTACCAAGCTATACCAAATTCTCGAACGCCTTCATGAAAGTTCGCCTAACGAGGCGCCGATCACAGCCGACCTCGCGCGGCTTGGTCTGACCCTTGATCAAAATACTGAACGCTCACATCGACTCGCGAAAGAGGCCGTACGATCGCGCGCCGAACGAGATCAATTGTGCCGTGACGTACGCATTTTCGCTATATCGCCTGGGCAGAAACTCAGAGGCTCTTGGCATCATTGGAAGTTTGCCGCCAGATCAATTGCATGATCCGCATGCAGCGGTTTACGTCGCGTCGATTCTGATCGAGGCGGGCCAACTCGAGTCAGCAAAGGGGTACATCGTTGCTGCGGAAAACGGCAAGCTCTTTCCGGAAGAAAGGAAGTTGCTTGAGGAAGCGAAAACGAGGTTGATCGCTGCGTCTGCAACTCCGGCGCCACCAGAGGCGCCGAGTGAAACGCCCGCTAACGCAGAGTCCGCTGTCCTCAGCGGATTAGGAATTCGAGACCGCGCTGCAGCCGTCGCGACGATCACTCTCTTCCCGCGATTGCATCTGTCCAAGCTGCGATGTCTTTCTCAGTCGAACTCTAGAAACTCTGTATCAGCCGCCAAAATTCAGTCCGACAAAGAGACTCCTGCAACAATGCGCCATGCTTCAACATCCGCGCGCGATCGCGTAGGTGAAATGCAGCGTACGGCTTTAATCGCGTCGAACGTGATCTCGGAAAAGGACATGTTCATCGACACGGCCAACTGTCGTCGGGCCGCAGCTTCCATCTTGTTGTAGAGCAAACTCAAGTGCGGGTTTAGTTCGTATGGCGGAGCATTGTGCGCCACCTTGCGAATGTTCTCATTCATTCGCCGAAGCTCTGCGCTCAGCGCGAATTGCACAAAGAGCGTTTTGACGAACTTCTCTGATTCATCAATTCCAACAGGTGTCAGCCTGATTCCTGTGCATTCGCGCGCAGCGTGCTCGAGGGTTGTCTCAGCCAAATCGGCGCGATCGGCTCCGACATGAACTGTCATGTGCGGCTCGAAAACAGGGGCATCGTATTTGCGTGCGAGATCATTGATGATTCCCTGAAACAAGCTGTGCGCCGGCTCGGCTGGTATAAGCCAGAACGCGATGACGGTTCGCCTAACCACAAACCAGCAATTTCCGGTTCAGCTCCACTTCTGCAGCTCTACTATATTAGCCTCGGGATCGCGTGCATAGACTACACGAAGCAAGCCAACACCATCCACCTCTGCGGTAGCAATTTCTCCCACCGCGCTGCCGCCCGCTGCGATCACTGCCTGCAGTGCTTGATCCACATCGTCCACGGCAAATGCAATGTGCGCGAAACCGCACTCGTTTGCCTTCGGCAGCCCGCGTTCGATCAACTGATCATAGCTGAAGATCTCGAGCGTCGGCCCATCATGATCATATCCAGGCAAGCGCAGATGAACGCCGCGAAGGTGCGCGTTTTGGACTGCGTTCACACGCTCGAGCCACGCGTCCGACAAATCGCGTTCCGGTCCTTTGGGTTCGCATCCGAACACTTCGCAATAGAATTGCACGAGTCTCTTCCAATCGCTGGCAATCAGGTTGGTGTGCACGTATCTCGCGCGGATTGGCATTCGCTTTTCCTCCAGTAAAGTTCCAATTGATAGTAACACGAACTTGTTTATGCCGACGAATGTTTTGGGAACAGAATTGAAATGTTGTTGCCGCGACCCGATGACCGGATTTTATCGTGACGGCTATTGTCGAACGGGACCCGAGGATGTGGGGCAGCACACTGTCTGCGTGAAAGTCACAGAGGAGTTTTTGGATTTCTCCGTGCTCGACGGTAACGATTTGGTCACGCCCCATCCCGAGTGGGGCTTTCCCGGACTGAAGCCCGGCGACAAGTGGTGCGTCTGCGTGACACGTTGGAAAAGCGCGCTCGATCACAATCGCGCGGCGCCTGTGGATCTCGAAGCGACCCATACTTCTGCGCTCGAATTCGTCACGCTGGAAGAACTAAAGGCACACGCGCTCAAGTAGGCGTTGCACAGTCCGGAAGCCGGTAGCGGTTGAATCTGATTGAGTTTGCCGCCACGGTAAGAATAGATTGAAGCTCCCATTCAGTTTGTTCCTGGCGCTCCGGTATTTGAAACCAAAGCGCACATTTCTGTCGATCATCACACTGATCTCCGTGATCGGAGTGATGCTCGGCGTGACGGTGCTGATCCTTGTCATCTCGGTGATGACTGGCTTTGACCGGGAACTGCGCCAGAAGGTGATCGACTTCGACGCGCATATTCTCGTGACTTCCGAGGACGTGTTGCGTGATTGGCGAGCGCTGAAGGCCAAAATCGACAAAACGCCGGGCGTCGTCGCCACTGCTCCGTACGTGCAAGGACCCGTGATTGTGGAATTTCAGAATCGACGCCTTGCGCCCCTGATTCGCAGCATCGATCCCGAGCAGGAAGAGAAAGTGATTCCGCTGCGAAAATTCATCAAATTCGGCAAACTCGATCTCGAAGGCGACTCGACCGTGCTCGGGATTGAGTTGGCGCGAAAACTCGGAGTCAGCGTGGGCGATAAAGTAACAATTTATTCGCCGGGCAACCTTGGCCAGGTGCTAGACAGCATAAAAAAACTCGAGAATGCAAAGGGCGACGAGGAGAAGAAAGCGATCGACGAATTACGCGATGTGATCCTCCCGAAGGAACTGACCGTTACCGGCATTTTCGAGACGGGGCACTACCTGCATGATTCCGAATTTCTGCTCGTCCCGGTTTACATCGGGCAAGAGTTATACGGTCTGGGCGACGCTCTACATGGCATCACCGTCAAAACGGACAACCCTTACGACGCCGAACGCGTGAAAGAAGAAATCGAGCAATTTCTCCAGCCGCCGGAATACGCGCAGACCTGGATCGACATGAATCGCCAGTATTTCGAAGCCGTGCGGCTCGAGCGCACCGTGATGTTCTTCCTATTGTTCTTCATCGTGATCGTGGCGGCGTTTGGGATAATGAGCACACTGATCACGGTCACGGTACAAAAGCGCCGCGAGATCGGAATCGTGAAAGCGCTCGGGGCCAACATCGCGCAAATCATCTGGGTCTTCCTTGGCCAGGGCACAATTGTGGGTCTTTTCGGAACGGTGACAGGCCTGGGCCTTGGGATGACGTTGATCCGTTACCGGAACGAATTCAGTCACTGGCTCGCATCGACATTGCACATCGAGATTTTTCCGCGCGAAGTCTATCAATTTTCATCCATCCCGGCCGAAGTCATTCCGCGGGATGTCGCCATCATTTGCATCAGCGCTTTTCTGATCTGTTCGTTTGCTGCGCTGATTCCGGCTTACTTCGCCGCCCGTCTCGAACCGGTCAAAGCCCTGCGTTACGAGTAGCGCTATAGCCACGGCTCTGTGAGCCGTCCTCTCTCTAACCGCCCACAGGGCGGTGGCTACAGGAGGTCAGGAAGATATCCAGCACGCGAGAGACATAATCGTAGCCTTCCGGCCACTCGCTCTGGCGTGGGCCGGCAATGTTAAGGATGGCGATGTTGTTGTTGCGGACAAAGGCGGCGATGAAGTTCGCGCCGTCTTTCGGCGAGAGTTGTGCGGCATCGATGACTTGATGCGGCCGCTTTAGCTCAACGCAGAAGCGGACTGTTTGCTCAGTGCCGCCACCAAGCTTCCCGGTGTAAATAACGACAGTTCCATCAGAATCTTTCACGTTCTGCAACGTGCGTTGCGTGAAACCACCGGTTTTCAATTCCTGAAGCGGATACTGATCCGAAATCGGGCCAAATTCGTCAAGCCTTCCGGCGGGACACCACCCGCCGCATTCGATTCCGTGCTTGAGCGCGAAATCGAGCGCTGCGCGATCAACGCCTGTTTGTCCGCCGGAAATTATCTTCAAATCTTTCGCTGTAGCGACTGGTGTGATCTGTTCGCTCCCGCCGTCGCCATTGAGCGGAACGAAACATCTCTGGCTACTTGCACATGCGCTAACTGGGCGAAGTGATCAGAGATTCCTCGCTTCACTCGGAATGACAACAAAGAGCTAGTGAGGCATTCAGTCGCCGGTCGGAACAATGTCTGCGCGCTCGACCATCAGGATGACCGTGCGTTCGGGAGCGCGTGTGCGATGGCGCACACCTTTCGGTACGACGAAACCCTGCCGCGGCGCAAGATCAATCACCCCGTCGTCAAGATCGATCAGGAACCGCCCATCGAGCACGAAAAAGAATTCATCGATCTCTTTATGTTCATGCCAGTGATATTCACCCTGAATTACCGCCATCCTGACGACCGAATCGTTTACCTTGCAAAGCGTCTGGTTGTACCATTTGTCTGTACAGGCATCAGCTAGTTTCTGTACATCAATCATTTCAAGTGGCCCGTGCAGAATGTTAAGGTAAGTCTTGTACGGAAATTGTTCGGTGCTCGGTTGGGAATCCATGTAGCAAATCTAACCGCAGAGACCACAGAGGTCTTGGAGAAAACCAGAAGAAATTTGCCTCGGCGATCTCTGCGTCCTCAGTAGTGAAGAAGACTATTCTTCACCATCGAAATAATCCGTCTCCTGACCCTTGACGACGACGCGATCGGCTGCTGACGACTTGTTCACCTTCCATTTCCCGCTGTCGGGATAATAGCCTGATTCACCGATCGGGTTGTCGGCGACGACATAATAAATGAGGTCTTCGTCACCAGAATTGATAATTTGATGCGGTTCGTTGGGCCCGAAGATGAACGCGTCGCCGGGGAGAACTTCGGTTTTGCCGTCCTTGTGACGAACGGTGCCTTTTCCGGAAATCACCAAATACAATTCCCATTGGGCCGAGTGCGCGTGGTAAGGGAAATTGCATTTTCCTCGTGGCACTCGGCTCCATTCCAGGTCGAACGGATGCCGCTTGGATAAATCGAGCGAGGCGGGCTTTCGGCCCAGCGCTTCAGAAATTCCTTTGAAAGACACGGCGTATTTTCCACCCGGCGATTGCCATGGCTCTTCTTTAATTTCGTCTATGTTAATTTTCCGCATACCGCGATTGTAGGTAGCGGCGATTGACCTCAATCGCCAGCGGGCGGTTCGGAGAACCGCCCCTACCTAGAATTATTCCTCGCCATCGAAGTAATCGGTCTCAGTTCCTTTCACGATCAATTCTTCGGGTCCTTCTCTTGCCACGGCCCATTTGCCGCTGTCGGGATAGTAACAGGAATCGCCCGTTGTCCCGCCGCTGCGCGGATTATCAGCGATCACGTAATAAACAAAGTCTTCATCCCCGGCGTTCGTAAGCTGATGCGCCTGGCCCGGTTGAAACAGGAACGCGTCGCCCGGTCCAACCTCAGTTATTCCGTCTTTGTCGCGCACATTCCCACGCCCAGAGACGACGAGATAAAGCTCCGATTCAGCCGCATGCGCGTGATACGGACACAGCGATTTGCCTTTCGAAATCCGCACAAGCGCGACATCAAACGGATGCCGCTTCGACAGATCGAGCGACTCCGGCTCTCGCCCCAGCGCCACCGAAATATTCTTCGTAATTCGGCCAAACTTTCCCTTCGGCGATTTTCGCTCCTGATCGGGAACCTCTTTCAGATTCACTTTGCGCATTATAATCCCTCTGATTGCCTCACAACTAATGATATCGCCGCACACGACGAATGTCTGTCACGACAAATACGTGATCGGCGCTCCTCTGTTTAATGTAGCCGGTCGCATCGACGATGTACCCGTCGAATTTTGATGGATCGATATTCTGAGGCACTTCCACCTCAACGCTTACTCCGTTGTTCTTTATAAACATCAATAAATAACCTGATATGCGTTTGGGATCGCCACCTGTGCGGTAATGCTCCAACAGCACGCGGAACGTAACCCTCCTGTTCAGTGGAAAGGACTCGTAGTACGGAATGTCATGTACGTCCTCCTCCGGGCCAATCCACCTCGCGGCATGTGTCACATCAATAATCAGTTCTTCGAGCTCGCGTAAGCCCTTCGGTGGATTCATGCGCTCTTCTACCCTCTTCGTACCGTTAGGCGCCACCACTGTCACGATCTGTTTTGGTTGATCAGTAACGATTGTCCTCTCGACCTCAGCGGCATCCCCCGTTAATTTCGGCGGTTTGTCCAGCGGATAACGATTGTACTGATCGTCGAGCTGGAAAAATCCTATCTGCTGAATTTTTCTAACCAATTTGTTGAAATCAGCATGCGAAATCCGCGACGTTCGTCTGCCTTTCACGTCCACGAAGTTTAGCCCCAAGTATTGCACCTTCCCGTCGGTCGTAGCCACGACTCCGGCAGAGACAAGAGAAGAACAGAAGTGACGAATCCTCGCTTCACTGGCGCGCGCTAATTACAACTTTCGTTCGTTATTCAACCAACAGGGGCCAAGACGTACAATTTGCAATGGTTCCATGACCACCTAGCGAGAAGAAAATCGTTTTCGGTTCGCAATCGCAAACACAGCTATTCCTGCCCAGATGAGGTTCACAAATGTGGACGGATACGATCCGTAGAAAATCGTGTTTGCGGCCAAAAGAAGACTTCCGCCGATGTTCAGGAGCTGAAAGGCAGGGGAGTGTCCTTCCAATTTCCGTGAGGATACCATGGCGTAAGCGACAAGCAGAGCTGCCGCTCCAATCCATCCAACCGCATCAAACCAAAACTGATTGTTCATACATCTTTGGTCCTTGTGGCATTCGATCACATCATACATCTCATTTCTTCGGCAGCTTTTGTTTGAGTTTTTCGACTGGATCGAAGAGGTCGCCCATTTTCTCGACGCGCACGAGCACCTGGTCGGAACGAAATTTCAGCACCTCGGCGTTTTTCTTTTTGAAACAATTCTCCACTTCGTTCCAAGTGACCGGAGTGGAAACGGTTGGTTCTTCTTTTGCGCGCAGTGAGTAAACGCAGATCGTGGTTTTGTGTTCATCGTTCTGGCTCCAATCGACAAACACTTTCCCTTTGCGCATGGCCTTGGACATGTTCGATGTGACGAGGTCGGGATGCTCGTGCTCGAGATGTTGCGCTAAAGAGCGGGACAAGCCTTTCGTGGTGTCGTAGCTCACCGCGCTGTTGAGCGGCACATACACCTGCAAACCTTTTGAGCCGCTGGTTTTCGCCCAGCTTTTCAGTTTCATCTTGGTCAGCAGATCGCGAAGCCAAATGCCAACCTGACAACATTGCACGATGTCCGCAGGGGCGCCGGGGTCGAGATCGAACACCATCATCGTCGGGCGTTCGATATTGTTTTTGCGCGAGAGCGACGTGTGCAACTCGAGGTCGGCAAGGTTTGCTGCCCACACGAGCGTAGGCAGATCGTTGGCAAGGCAGTAGTCCATGGTCCGCTGATTGCCTTCGCTCCAGACCTTTGCCGTCTTCACCCATTTCGGCCGATGCGCCGGGCAGTTTTTTTCATAGAAAAACTCACCTTCCACGCCGTCGGGATAGCGCTTCATCGTGAGCGGTCGGTCTTTTAAGTGCGGCAAAAGCACCGGCGCGATACGGATGTAGTAATCAATCACCTGACCCTTGGTGAAACCGACCCTCGGGTAAAGCACCTTGTCCAGGTTCGATACCGAAAGCTTCTTTCCTTCAACAATGAGCTGTGCCTTCTCCGACATCGATTTAAACCTCGCACAACGTCCGCAACGTCCGCAAAGTTTCTAGTTTTCTATTCCTCCCCCGTGACGCTTTGTGCTCTTTGTGCCAACCCTCGTCAGGCAAAGAAGCGCTCGGGCGGAAGGATTGGCTTGGGTTTGCAGATGCGGGTGACGCAATGCTCCCAGCTCTCGTGGCCGCTCAAAATCTCAATTTCCACCCGCATGAAATAAATCGGCACCTTCAGTTCCGTTTCCGAGAGGCGTGGCATGCGCACCGAGTCTTTTTCGGTGGTCACGACCATCGCAAGGTCACGGCGGATGCAACGGTTGATGAAGCTGATCAGTTCCGCCTCGGTATAGTAATGATGATCGATGTAACGCTTTGCGAGATCGACGTGCGCACCGAGTTTGCTGAGGGCAGTTTCGAAGCTTTCCGGCGCAGCGATTGCGCATAGCGAACCGATGAAGGCGTCGCGCAGAGTGTCGAGCGACAGTCGTTCGCCCGTGAAAACATTCTGAAGATAAAGGGGTTTGTGCGCGCATTCGATGACTTCGGCGGTCCGATTGTAACGACGAATCCGTCGCATTAGCTCGAAATTGGAGTCGCCGGTGTTTTTTGTGATGAAGATGTAGCTCGCGCGGCGCAGATTACGCGGCCTCTCGCGCAACGTCCCCCGGGGCAGGAGGAATTCGTTTCCGAAAGGTGCCTGGCGATCCACCAGCACCATGTCCAGTCGATGCTTCAGATGGAGATATTGAAATCCGTCGTCGAGCAGCAGTGTATCGACGTGCCATTTGTCGATGGCGAACCGGCCACTTTTCACGCGGTCTTTGTCCACCAGCACGATTACATTCTTCAAGTTGTAGGCGAGCATGTACGGCTCGTCGCCGGCGGTCGCTGAATCGAGCAGCAGGGACTTTCCATCGGACACGATCCGTGGAGGCTCGGAATCACGGCCCAACCACCCGCGCCAATCTCGTCTGCGCGGGATGCTTTTGTAACCGCGGCTGAGGATTGCCACGCGCCGTCCGCCCGCCTGCAATGCACGGGCAAACTTCTCAACAACCGGCGTCTTACCCGTCCCGCCGACGGTAAGATTGCCAATGCTAATCACGAGACAACCCAGCGCGCGTTCGCGCAAAACTCTTTTCCGATACAGATAAAGCCGCAGTTGCACGAGTCGATCGTAAAGAAACGAGAGCCCGTAAAGGATCCCGCGTAGGGCGGAAGCGCGCAGGCCATGACGCCGTCCGAGAACAACGTCGATTCCAAATTCTTCTAGGCTTTCAAGGCGGCGACCCATCTCAAATGCGGATTGCGGATTGCGGATTGCGGGTTGGAAAAAGCTGCGCACCAAGGTTGTCCGCGTGCGTGACGACCGTGCATGCCGGTGCGTTTGCAGCGCGAGCCATCGCAGCCGCGACTTTTTTCGGCGCGTGCAGTGTAACAGCCGTGATTGTCGATCCGCTTCCGCTGAGGAAGGCGCCGAGCGCGCCGGCCTTTTCTGCGGCCGCGATCACGGACGGAAGAAACCGGACCAGCTTCGAGCGAAACGGCTGGTGAAGGTGATCAGTAAACGCGCCACGCAGCTTTTCGTAATCCTGCGAAGCAAAAGCCGCGGTGAGGGCGCAGGCATTTGCGCAATTCACTACCGCGGCGGTGTGTGAAATTCTTGCGGGTAGAATCCGCCGCGCTCTCGGTGTTTGAATTTCAAGTTCAGGAACGAGAAGCACGAAGTACAGGCGCGGCGAAACCTCAAAACGTTGAACGGTAGGACCAATGAGCGACGGCTTGGGCCGCCGTCGAAACATGACAGCTGCGAAGCCGTTACTCCTTGTGACAGTGAAACCACCGAAGATTGCCGGCGCGGCGTTATCAGGATGTCCTTCCAGTTCTGCGCATATCCGGAAAACGATTAGTCGGTCGAGTGGATTACCGCTGAGCCGATTAAGCCCAAGCAAGGTGCCGAGGCGAACCGTTGCGCTGCTGCCGAGGCCGCGCGAGCGCGGAACCTGTTCCGCAACCGAGCAGGAAAACGAGAAAGCGCGCCGCCGTGCCTGCTTGAAAAATTGCTCTGCCGCCTCGGACACAATTCGCGGATGAACAGACCGCCGTGCCGGAGACCGGCGAAACGTGAAGCTATTATGGATGCTCAGCGCAACCCCGAGACAGTCGAAGCCCGGGCCAAGATTGGAGGTGCTCGCCGGAACGCGAACGGTAATTTCTTGCATACGTGAGCAGTCGCCTTTGGCCAGCCGCGTGCCCGTTGTAGCCACGGCCCTTCAGACCGTTTTTCCAACGAATGCCCGCTCGTTGATACCGGCAGCGCCAGTGTAGCAATGCCGACGTGAACGATAACCCATCCATTGCGCCAGGTCGATTTCGAAGTAATGCCATTGGAGTCCAAGAAGAAAATGAATTTTGGATGGATTGATCCAAGTTTGCTCCGCGATTTCGAAGCAGAGGGGACCGACGCACACCGGCTGTGCACGATTGACGATGGATGGGTAGAACGTTTCGGGCGCGACGTTCTCATATCGTTCAAGAGAGTGCTGATCCGTGAACGGCTGGTCGAGGAAGTGCAATCTTGGGCAGATTCTGCCGGCTTCCACATTCGACGGGTGTTTGCGCGGTTCATTCCCCGAAAAAATGAACAGCGCGAACCGCCGTGTTTAATAGTTGGCGACCCCAGCGAATCTTTACAGACTGTCGTCATTGAATGGTATCTTAGGTTCGGCATTGACTTCGGCACAGGCTATTCGCCGGGTCTGTTCCTGGACCAAAGAGAGAATCGTCGTTACGTGCGTCACATCGCGCCGAAACGGTTACTGAACTGTTTTGCCTACACCTGCTCTTTTTCCGTGTGCGCGGCATGTAGCGGAGCGATCACCTTCAATGTCGATCTTTCCAAAAGGTCTTTGGCGCGGGGTCGCGAGAATTTCGCGCTAAACAACCTTCCAACTATGGATCATCGTTTCATCGTGGACGATGTGAGCTCGGTACTGCCGCGGCTCGCCCGGAGAGGTGAAAAATTCGATACGATTATCCTCGACCCACCGACTTTTTCGCGTTCTCCAAGAGGAAAAACGTTCCAAGTCCAACATGATTTCGAGGTTTTGCTCCTTAACGCTCTTTCACTTGCAGAGCGTGACGCGCACATCTTGGTATCGACGAATTGTTCAGCATTGGGCGAGCATGCGCTAGAAGTCATGGCCCGCTATTGCCTGAAAGCGACGCGCCGCGCCGCGACGATTCACCGACCGTTGCCACTGCCCGACTTTCCACCCGGCACTGGCGCAAGCTCGACCTGGCTTTCTTTGCGTTGACAGTTCGATGCGCGCAAGACCAGATTAGGATGCGAATCAATAAGCGACATGGATCGGTTATCTGCTGACATCGCTGCTGAGTTTCCGGAACGCGGGATCCAATGGGTGAAAGACCGAGTCGAGTTGGTCGTCAACGAAACGGGAGAGTACGTGCGCGAAAAGCCGACACAATCTCTCCTGTATGCGTTTGCGGCCGGCTACGTCTTGAATCGTCTGCCGCTGGGCCGAGTCCTCAGGGGATTTCTGCGCCTGCTCATTATGGCGCTAAAGCCCGCGGTGTTGATTTATGGCGTCGCCAAACTGTACCAGATGGCGCAGGAACGTCCTTTGCAGCGTCAACAGTAAGCGTTGAAGCGGCGAAGCGGGTAACCTCGGAAGATCAGTCTTCCAAGGTGAACCCGATCTTTAACGTCACTTGCCAATGGCTGATTTTGCCGTCCTCGATGTACCCACGGCTTTCGGCCACCTCGAACCATCGCATGTTGCGAATGGTTTTGCTCGCTCGCGCCAGTGCATTCTGAACTGCTTCCTCAAATCCGCTTGGCGACGAGCCGACTATTTCAATCTTCTTGTAAACGTGTTCAGCCATGTCCGGATTGTCTGCCGGAGAAACAGCGAACACAATAAAAACCCTTAGCGAGGGCAGGGTCGGCGCGCTGTGCCGACGAACGCAGCAGCGCCGGCGTCCCTCGCGGACCAGCAAATTCGCTTTACAAGCTTATGCTGATTCCGGCAGCCTTGGCTTGTGCGAACATCGATCCCGGTCTGGATATTCCTGCTAGCTGGTCTCTCCTGCCTGTGCGCGCAAGATCAGGAACGAAAGCTCATGGATCGGCTCCTCAAGCCGGACATGACCATACAAAACGATGCTCAAAACAAGAAATTCATCGCCGACGGATCATCGCCGATCAACAAACGCGCTACGGTGGGAACATTTTACGTTCACCAGAAACCGCGCTCCAAAAATTTCTCCGGAACCCGAAGCTTCTCCACTACCCAATTCGATTCTCGGACTTACCACAGCGGACACGGCGCGTACGAGATTTCATCGCAGCAGACAGTGACGAATTCCCGGTCTGCTTACACAAATGAGAGCGCGCGCGGTGTCCGCGACGCGCCTCAATCTGGCAAAAAAGTTGCCTCTCGCGCGTACGCGGGCAACCGGGCATTCCTCGATGAGGGGAAGAGTCAAAAATCGCTCAATAGACAGAACGCACCGCTCACGATCGACCAAGTGCGCGATTTGTTGAACAAAAACAAGTAGCACTCGTCCGGCTGAGGCGGGTGCGCTATTCTGTAACCGGATCATGCAACCGGACGAAGCTCTCGCACTGTTAAGGCGGGATGCGGCGCAGATCATTAATGAAAATGAACTGCGCGATAAACTTGCGCTCGGCCGGCCTTTGCGCGTCAAACTTGGCGTCGATCCGACGACATCGGATATCCACCTTGGCCATACGATTGTTTTGCGCAAACTGAGACAATTTCAGGACCTCGGGCACCAGGCAGTCCTCATCATTGGCGATTTCACCGGGATGATCGGTGACCCGAGCGGACGCTCCGTTACACGGCCGCACCTGACGCATAAGGAAGTGCTCGCAAACGCGGGAACGTATCGCGAGCAAGCGTTCAAAATTCTCGATCCTACGCGAACGGAGACGGTGTGCAACGGCGACTGGTTCCGCGCCATGTCCTTCGAAGACGTTATTCGCCTGAACAGCCGGGTGACGCTGCAGCAGATGTTGCAGCGGGAAGATTTCAAAGCGCGCATCGATAAGCAGCAATCCATCCGCGCGCACGAGATCCAATATCCCATCATGCAGGGGTGGGATTCGGTGATGGTGAAAGCTGACGTGGAACTCGGAGGGACCGACCAGCTCTTCAATATTCTGATCGGGCGCGATTTTCAAAGAGAAGAGGGCATGCCGCAGCAGGTCGTGTTTCTGCTTCCAATTCTCGAAGGCTTGGATGGCTCAAAAAAAATGAGCAAAAGCCTCGGTAACTACGTGGCGATTAACGAGCCGGCCTCAGAGATGTTCGGGAAATTGATGAGTATCTCCGACGAGTTGATGGCGCGCTATTACGAACTGCTGCTGGGCCGGGAGGCGCCGGTTGGCACGCATCCGCTTGAGGCTAAAAAGCAGCTCGCGTTCGAAGTGGTGCAGACTTATCATTCGCCGGACGCCGCCAGGAAAACGCTCGACGAATGGAACACCCGGTTCAGCAACCGCGACCTGGCGCGCGCCGATCTCCCTGCGTTTTCACCAGCGGATCGAGGGAACCTCCCAGTTGTCGCGCTCGTGTCCGATGTTTACAGGGAAGCATTCGGCCTCAGAAAATCGCATAGCGAAATCTCACGGTTGATTAAGCAGGGAAGCGTGGAGATCGATGGAACAAAGATCCAAGATCGCAAGGCAAAAATCACCCTTCGCCCGGGCCAGGTCACTCCGCCTCGACCGAAAACACGCCGTGCGAATTCGCTAGCGCGCGGGCACGAGCTTCAAATTCGCGCGCCACGTTTAGGTTTTCGGTGAACACAGGTGGAACTCGTTGTCTTCAATCCGACGTTAATCTAATGCGGCTATGCCGCCGGATAGTCTGCGCCTTCGGCGACTTTCTCATCATCGTCTCCACCGCCTTCCCCAAGGTTAGGGGCACTGCCAGGCGGTCGCGCTCTATTGGCCCTTGGGGAGAAAATTATCGCTTTTTTGGAAGCCTCGCCCTAAAAATTCCGGTGAAAGGGAGGATCAGAGCGAGCCAGTACATGAAAACGAAAAGTGAAACCAGCACTTATACCATTCGCAGCGCCACTATCGCTGTGCTATTGCTCTTTGCGCTTGTCACCCTGACGTCGGCTTTTAATTCGCCGAACAAATCACGAAGCTCGTCATGGCCGTTCCATTTTTCCGGTGGGATCATGAACTCTGCGAAGCGAGCCGAAACGCTTACTTTCGCCGATCGTGTTGCGTATCAACGAGCGATCGAAGAGGTTTACTGGCGTCACCGGATCTGGCCCAAAGAGCGGCCCGATCCCAAGCCTTCGCTCGACCAAGTGATGCCTCGAGCGCAACTGGAAAAGAAAGTTGAAAAGTACTACGCAACTCTGAAACATTGGAAGACTACTGGGGGCAGCCGCTTAGTGCGGAGCAGTTGCAGGCTGAAATGGAGCGCATGGCAAAGCACACCAAGCAGCCCGAAGTCCCGCGCGAACTCTTCGAGGCGTTAGGTAACGATCCGTTTGTGATCGCCGAGTGTTTGGCCAAACCTGTGCTATCGGAGCGCATGATTACCAGCTCGCATCTGACGCAAATCAAAACCGGAGTATCGCGGCCGAGGCTAATGGCAGCTGATTATACGCTACCCACGATATCGGACGGAGGGAACGGATGCACCGATGATACTTGGGTAGCCACCAGCACCTCCAATGCGCCTTCGGCACGATTCGCTCACACAGCAGTGTGGACTGGCAGTGAAATGATCATCTGGGGCGGAGGCGATGCTACCAACGTGCGAAACACTGGCGGCAGATACAATCCCAGCACAGACAGTTGGTTGCCGACCAGCACCACCAATGCGCCTGCTCGGCGTTACGGTCACACGGCAGTGTGGACCGGCACCGAAATGATCGTCTGGGGCGGAACTAACCGCACTCCGAACTACTCTGAATAGCGGCGGTAGATACAATCCGAGCACAAATAGTTGGATGGCAACCACAATAACTGCGCGCCGACTGGCCGCGACCGACACACGGCAGTGTGGACAGGCAGTGAAATGATCGTTTGGGGTGGAACCAACGGCACCCAACTAAATACCGGGGGCAGATATGATCCGGACACAGACAGTTGGATTGCCACTACCACCACCAACGCACCTGCTGAACGCTACCATCACACGGCCGTGTGGACTGGAAGTGAAATGATCGTCTGGGCGGAGACACCACCGGCGTCTTCCTAAATACTGGCGGCAGATACATCCAAGCACAGACAGCTGGGCTGCCACTACCACTAACGGCGTGCCTGCTGCGCGCTTCCTTCACACGGCCGTATGGACCGGCAATGAAATGATCGCCTGAGGCAGCGCCGATAATTCTTTAAATCACTTGAATACCGGCGGAAGATACAACCCGATTACGGATAGTTGGGTCGCGACTACGACCACCGGCGCGCCTGATGCGCGCGGTCGAGCACACTGCAGTCTGGACTGGCAGTGAAATATCGTCTGGGGTGGTTTTGACGGCAGTTACCTGAATACTGGCCGGAGATACTGTGCGCAATCTGCTACGCCCACGCCGACTCCGACACCAACTGCAACAGCAACGGCTACACCCACTGAAACGCCAACACCTACAGCGACAGCGAGACCTACTCCCGCACCGAGACTCGTCCCACGCCAGCGCCGCGGCCCCAGTTTTTCCTGCGATCTGCCGCAGTGAACGACCGCCTTTGATCCAAAAATCGAGCTTCATGTTCGCTGCCAAGGCGCAACGCGGCCCTCAACGCTTTGCAATAAAGCACGGCTCTCCCGCCAGATAATTGCGCCTTCGCCGACGAAACAAAGATCCAAGATCCAAAAGCAAAAATAACCCTTCGCCCGGGCCAAATCCTTCGCCTCGACCGAAAACACGCCGTGCGAGTACACTAGCCCAGGCGCCGATCTTCTCCCCGAATGCGTTATTGCAGTTGTGAGCGCTTCGTTTATCAGGCGTGGGCTGCTTGAAGCACGGGCATAACGCGCGCACGCTCCAAGTAGCTTGACCGGATCCCTTCGAAATGCGCGCGGATGCTGCGCAGCTCGTCAGTTACAAATCCGTCCACAAACTGCAGCCGTCGGTCCAACCAGGCGAAAAATTTGTTTTTAATTTCGTAGTGGATCGCGACGGTCACTTCGGTGCAATGCGGCCGGATCTCAGCAAAATCGACGATGCCCATTACGGAAATGTTTCCGCCCACGGATTCGAACGCATACTGGTTCGGCGAATCGCTGTCCACCGATAGCAGGACGGTGTGCGCCTCGAAACCAAATGGTCCGCGAAAGCTGAAATCGACCGTCTTGGATGATGTCACGGTTGCGCGTGTCACCATCAGGAACTGTCGTCGGTACGATTGAATACTGGACAGACGTGCTTTGCACTCCGCCAACGGTTGGCTCATGTGTAAGGTTTTTTGTAGGAGCATAAAAGTTCAGTGTTTTCGGAGGCCTATATGAGCAATACCGATGCCAGGTCTTTTCCCAAGGGAATCCAAGCGCGGACTCCTCGGATCGTGTTCGTTTTTTTAACAATGTTGTATTGGCTCGACACGGTTATTCTGTGTGATCCAGTTGACCCCAAGCCAACTGCCTCGCGCCGTTTGATCAGATTTCCCCCTGGGCATTGAGCCCAACGACTCAGGCGACCTGTTTCTCGCGCTCGGGAGCGCCCGTCGAACGACGCGCGCGAATCGTCTCCATCATCGACAGGAAAATCTTCGCGCCGTCTGTGCTGCCGAGGCGTGCATCCGAAGCACGATCAGGATGCGGCATGAGACCGAAGACATTCCGTGCGCGGTTGCAAATTCCGGCGATGTTTTCGACTGAGCCGTTGGGATTCGCTCCCGCAACGATCCGGCCTTCTTTGTCCGCGTAACGCAAAACCACTTGTTCATTAGCGTTAAGCTCGTGCAGCGTTTGTGAGTCGGCGAAAAAACAGCCTTCGCCGTGTGCGACTGGCAGGCGCAGAAGCGTGCCTTTCGGACAACGAGTGCGTGAACGGCGAATCATCGATTTCCACGCGCGTAGTGACCATATCGCACACAAACCGCAGCGACCGGTTTCGCACCAGCGCGCCCGGCAGAAGGCCGGCTTCGCACAAGACCTGAAAACCGTTGCATGTGCCCAGCACGAGCTTGCCAGAGCGCGCGTCGCTAATCACTGTTTTCATAATCGGTGAAAACCGAGCAATCGCGCCACAACGGAGATAGTCGCCATATGCAAATCCGCCCGGCAACACAATCGCATCGAAATCCTCAAGCGAAGTTTCCTTGTGCCACACGTACTCAGCGCGCAATCCGTCGAGTCCGTTGATCGCCGCGACACAATCCTGGTCGCAGTTGGAGCCAGGAAACTGAATCACGGCAAATTTCATGGCGTTAACGTGCGCCTGCGGCGGCACGTCGCTCCGCATGATAATCGTTCACAACGAGACACGCGTGAATGACGCCCGGAATCCAGCCGAGCAACGTCAAAATGAGGCTGAGGAAGAAACTCGCGATACGCCCGGTCATGAGTACGGCGAGCGGCGGAAAAACGACACAGAAAAAATATCGCAGCGCTTTCACTACAAACTCTTCCTCTGGATCTTCGGCTTCGCGTTTGTCTTCTTTTCTTCCTGCTTTCCTGATCGATCGCTGTGCAGTTCGTAATCTTCGATCACCGGATTGGACAGTAAATCGCGACAAAGCTGATGCAGACGCGATTCAATCTCGCCGTTTTGCCCTTCAATATCGATCTCCATGTATTTGCCGATTCGCACGCTGCGCACCTCGGGCATTCCCAGGTGCCGCATCGCGTCACGCACCGCATTTCCCTGCGGGTCGAGGACCGCTGCCTTCGGCATCACAATGACTTTCGCATTCATCACCGCACAATATTTGTGGCGATCTGCAGCGACAAGTGCAATCACCGCCATTTACTTCAAAACGACGACGTCGAGCGAACCATTTCGACGCAGGACATTCACGCCTACATCCCCTTCGTCGTGTCTCGTGAGCAGAAGGTCAACACTTGCGTCTCCGACTTTCAGATCGCGAATGCTCACTTCCGGAAGAAACGGCGGCAAAAACGGCTTTGAAAATTCACCCTGCTTTCCGGAGCAACACATTCAGACCGAGACAGGCTTCGAGCAAAAGAAACACTGCACCCGAAGCCCACGCTTGCGGAGCGCATGCAACTGGATACAATGTCGGCGATTCCCCGGGACGCCGCGGAAAACCGCAAAACAGTTCCGGAAGCCGATGTAAATCGAAGAAGATACTCGCGTCCATCAAACCAGCGAGCACCATGGCAGCCGACCATTTAAGTTCGTATCGGGCAAATCCTGCGGCGATCAAGGAATTATCGTGCGGCCAGACGGAACCATTGTGGTACGACATCGGATTGTAGCGGGCCTCGCTGGTGGCCACCGTGCGAATTCCCCATCCGGAGAAGGATGGTTCATCGGTGAGAGTGGTCGCAACGCGGCGCGCGTGTTCCTCCGTCGCGATCCCGGTGAAATAGACAATGACCAGCGTTTGACGTTCGCACCCTGCAAGGCCGTTTGCGCCCGTCCAGCGCAAGCGCATATGTGGAAAGCTCTTCACACCAGAAGATTTTTTCGAACCGGCGAGCGAGGCTGCCGCCTGTTGCTGATAGTTCTCGGCGGCTGTGATCGCCTAATAGCAGTTGCCATTTCGCCCGCGGCGAGCTTTGCAGCATAAACATAACCCTGCACCTCACACAAGGCGATCGGCGCCTTCGGCAAGCACACCGTCGCCGTGAAAAATCGAGTCCTGGGAATCTTTCCAACCCTGTTGAACGAGACCATGTTTTGACTGGCGCGTATATTCCACGAAGCCGTCGCCATCTGAATCGCCGTAATGATCGATCCAATCCATTGCGCGCCGCACGTTTGACCAAATTGACTCCATAAACGCGCGGTCGCCTGTGCGCTTGTAATATGCGCCTGCCAGCATGATAAAAAGCGGCGTCGCATCGATGCTGCCGTAGTAACGCCTGAACGGCACCTCGCCCAAGACGGCCATTTCATCGTCGCGAAATTCATGCAGGATCTTTCCGGGCTGTGCATCCTGTTGCGGCTTCTCGGCGTCGGCCTGATTAGCGGCCAGGTAAGCGAGAACACCGCGCGCGAGTGATGGATCGAACCAGAGGCACTCTAACGCAGTGATGATTCCGTCGCGCCCGAACACCGTTCTGAACCACGGAACACCAGCGTAAGGATACGGACCATACGGCGTTTCGGTTCGCATCATGTGGAGATCGGCCAACGAACGGTTCAGCCAGTCGTTGAACTGTTCGTTTCCGGTGAAAATCTGGGGTTCCTGCGCGTGCACCCGCTCGAGCGCTGCGGCTGCGTCGTGGATGATCTTTTCGTAAGAAGCGTTAATTCGACATGCGAATCGCCATCCACCTGGCATGCGATTGCCCACCGATAATTGGCATTCTCGCCGGGCTCCACATGAACTTGAAACTGGCAAGCGATTCGCTCAGACGACTTGGCGTCGGATCGAACACGATGCCGCGTCCGGCGAATGCATTCGTCCAACCCCTTGTACACGAGCACCACGGCGTTCTCGCGTCACTTCTGGCTCGAAGCGATGGCCGCGACTTCGCGTTTCGTGCCACGCAATTCGAATATGTCGGCAAAATCTGCATCGAACTCGATTGAAAAGAAAAATCACAGCGGCGTCCGCCCGTAGTTATGGATACGAAGTCGCTCGTGACATGTTTTGTCCCACAAAACTTTGAGCGAAAAACGTGCAGTGTTCCCCGGGAAATTGTTACCTCGCTATCGCGCGAGACATCGGGGTTAGTAGCGTCCACGGCCAGAACGGCATTATCTTCTCGCACAAAGGAGCTGAGCAGCAAAGGCCGATCTTTTCCGATTTTCAAACTCAGCCGGGACAAAAACCGGGTGTCCTGGTAATACAACCCGAGCTCGCCGCTGCCGAACGTCTCGATGTCACCAAAGCGATCGAAAACAGCGAAGGTGTCTCCCTGCTTCAATGCCCGCGTGCGGACATCGACGCGCGGTGATGACGAACGAATGTAAAACTCGTCGCGGACACGAATAACTTCTCCCCTGGCCATTACGCAGCCTCCGAAATGTCGTCTTCGTCTTTCTCGATCAAGTCTTTAAACAGGGTTACGTAATCGTGCGCCATCCGCGTGGCTGTAAAACGTTTTTCAAAAACTTCACGACACCGTCTCCGGCTCAACTGCGGTACCCGCTCGCACCGCTTCCACCGCGTCTTCCAAACTTTCAACGATGAAACCGGTGTGACCCTGTTCGATCACCTCTGGCACCGCCCCGCCGCGATAGGCAATGACCGGCGTGCCACAGGCCATCGCCTCAATCATCACTAGCCCGAACGGCTCCGGCCAATCTATCGGAAACACCAATGCATACGCATTGCCCAGAAACTCATCCTTTTCGGTCTCGCCGATCTCGCCGACGAATTCCACGAGTGAATCGCACAGCAAGGGCGCGATCACGGATTCAAAATAATCCTTATCCACGCGATCCACCTTCGCGGCAATTTTGAGTGGCATTCTGTACGCGCTTCGCTATTTCGATCGCGCGGTCCACCCGTTTCTCCGGCGAAACGCGTCCCAGAAAAGCCAGATAACTTCCCGGCCGCTCGACGAAGCCGGTACATTTCGGCTGGGACCCCGTGATAGACGGTGGCCTGCCAGCTCGCCCACGGCAGCGGCGCCCTTTGCGCATTTGAGATCGAGCTCACCGGCATGTCCTGAAATTCCCGGAAAAGGGGAACCAGATCGGGAATATCGAGGCGTCCGTGCAAGGTGGTGACATGCGTTACGGGATAACGACGACTCAGCGGAAAATGCATGTAATCAGTATGAAAATGGACGATGTCGAACTCAGGTGCGCGCTGAAACACCCGTTCGAGCATCAGAATCTGGTGAGCAAAGTGATCCACGCAGGTACTTGTCCGTGCGCAATGAGCGCCCGCAGACGGGCACCAGATGCGCCTTAGTCACCGAATCCGCGCTGGCAAAAAGGGTCACTTGATGCCCCTGTCGCACAAGCTCCTCGGTGAGGTACGATACTACGCGTTCTGTTCCCCCGTAACATTTTGGTGGAACACTCTCAAAAAGCGGCGCTACCTGCGCAATTCGCATATTTCAACCCTCCTCTTCCCTCAAGCTCTCAAAATTTTCCGGTTCGCTTTAATCAGGTCCAATGACAATCGTGCCCGTTGTCGACGCACTGTCGATCTTCCCCGAACCTTGGTAAACAACTTCCTACGGCTTCTTATTTTAGCATAAGGCCGGAAAATGGGCGCACGCAATTTTCCGTCATTTGTGACGAATTGGCCCGCCGCCCACGAGCTTCCCCCGGTTGCCGTGACGGCCTTCTATGTCGCGGAATCCCTGCTCGCTCGGTTTGCCTGACTGCTCTTGGACACTAGCCTTCTCGCACAACGTCAGTTGGTTTTTTGTCTTCGCGAAGCCCAAGGAACACGGGAGCACGTAATTTTCCATCGCGCGTCCACTCGGCGAATTTGATTTCGGTGACGAACTTCGGGTTGATCCAATGCATCTTTTTCATCATCGAAGGCGTGATTCCCTGCACCCATTGGCCGTTTTGTTTTGAAGGCAGATCGACAAATGGGCAGTCGTTGCGTTCTTGGGCTTGGAATTTCTTGTGGAACGCGGCCAATGATTTGCTCGTAAACCCGGTGCCAACCTTGCCGGCGAACACGAGCTTTTTGTTTTTGTAGTACCCAACCAGAATTGCGCCGAAATGCTTGCGCGCACCCTGTGGCGGCGTGTATCCGCCAATGACAAATTCTTGTTCGCTGATGCATTTAAGCTTGATCCAGGCACCGCTTCTGCGTCCGGCTTCGTAAACGGAGTGGGGTTGTTTGCCAATAATTCCTTCCAGCCCGCGCCGCTTCACTTCTTCCAGAAGCCGTTTGGGATCGTTGCCGATCGCGCCGGAGTAGCGGATCGGATCGCTTGAGCTCGCGCAGAGTTTCTCAAGCACGTTCTTTCGGGCCTCCAGTGGCAGCCCGATTAAGCTTTTGCCATCGAGCTGAAGAAGGTCGAACGCATAAAAATAGACGGGTGTCCTTCGCGCTTCCATTTCGCGCGCTTGTAAAAGCTGGAACGATGAACGGCCGTCCTCGTCGAGCGCAACCACTTCGCCATCGAGCACGCATTCGTCTGCTAGCAGACTTTTTACGGCCTTGGTGATCTCCGCAAAACGCCCGGTTAAATCGTTCCGATTTCGCGACAGCAACGAAACTTTTTCGCGGGCCTTGATCACAATGAGGCGAATGCCATCGAATTTGAGTTCATAAATCCAATCGCCGGTGGCTGGCGGTTTCGCGACCAGCTTCGCTTTCATCGGTTCGACGAAACGCGGTTTCGCAGACGGCAGATCTGGCAATGCTGCGATTGTAGGGCGACCGCCTCGGTTGCCCGTGTTTGCGTCCGGCAGGCGACCCACCTTCACCGAGGCTACGCGGGCCGAGTGGGCCTGCTCTACAGTTTCATCCTTCTCTTTTTTTTTAATCGCCTTGCGAATGCGCGCCTTAAATTTCGACGTCGGGCTCTCATCCACTTCGCGATTCGACTGCCACTCCGCATCCCGGGCCTCAGCGATTTGCTTCATCGTGCGGCCGGTCTTCACCGATTGATCTTCGAGTTTTTTTGAAATTGGCTTTGCGTCGGCACCTGTCTTCAAGATCAGCCACTGATTCTTTTCGCCATCCCGGCCTCGAATTCGCACAAGCGTCCATTCGCCGTTCGCTTTTCTTCCATCGAGAACGAGGTGGAGCTTTCCTTCTTGCAGCGATTTCACCGGTTCCTCGCCGTAAACGTAGTAGTTGCCGCGGTCCCAGACCATTACTGTGCCGCCGCCATATTGTCCCTCTGGGATGACGCCTTCGAAGCTCTCGTATTCGATCGGGTGATCTTCGACTTCGACAGCAAGATGTTTTTCGCCTCGTTGCCACGGCAGTCCCTTCGGCAATGCCCATGATTTCAAGACGCCTTCCATTTCCAGGCGGAAATCGTAATGCAAACGGCGCGCAGCGTGTTTTTGAATAACGAAACGCGACGCCCCTTCGACTTTTTCCGGTAGCGGTTTGCCCGCCGGCTCAGTGGTTTTCTTGAAGTCGCGTTTCCGTTCGTATTCGACTAGTCCCATTCTGCCAAAATTAACCACGGATCACGCGGATAGCACGGATTTCAAGACGCAAGATGGACACCAGTTGAATCGGCTTCGCCCGAAGACGGTGGCCGACTCATCGCCGAAGGCGCAGATTATCAGGCCGGCAAAGCCGCAGCCATTTACGCAACGCGTTAAGCCGCCTTCGCGCTCACTACGGCGGGCCGAGAAACAAAGCGTTCCACCTACACTTCGCTCGCCAGCGGCTCGCCGACGAGGTAGCGGACGAACCGGCGGATGACAATGTTTTCGCCGAGCTCAGCAATCCTGGCGTTAAGCAAATCGCCAATGGTCACGTCGGGATTTTTGATGAAGCCCTGCTCGAGCAGGCAGACGGTGCTGTAGAATTTCTCGAGTTTGCCTTCAACGATCTTGTCCGCGACGTTCGCCGGCTTTCCCTGCACCTGCGCCTTGTAAATTTCGCGTTCGGCTTCTACAAGATCTCCGGGGACGTCGGCGCGGCTGACGTAAAGTGGATGCGCCGCCGCGATATGCAGGGTGATGTCTTTGACGAACTCGCGGAAATTCTCATTTCTTGCGACGAAATCAGTCTCGCAATTCACCTCGACGAGCACACCGACTTTTCCCTGCAGATGAATGTAGGACGCCACGATGCCTTCCTTTGTCGCGCGCGTAGCTTTTTTCGCAGCGCTGGCGATGCCTTTAGTGCGCAAAATCGTCTCGGCTTTTTCGAGGTCGGCGCCGCTTTCGACGAGCGCGCGCTTGCAATCCATGAAGCCGGCATTGGTCTTCTCGCGGAGTCGCTTAACGAGTTTTGGGTCGATTTCAGTTATCGTGTTCATTGTGTGGGTAGACTGTTGAAGTGTTAATAGGTTGAAGAGGGCAGCATCGGGCGCCACCAGAACGATCCAGTAGCAGCTAATCTCACGCGGAGACGCCCGCCATTTCGACCTGCTCGCGGATACGCGCTTCGCTGCTTGCCGAAACGATCGCATCAACCAGTTTCTGCAAAATCACGCGAATAGCGCGGATTGCGTCGTCATTACCGGCAATGGGATATTCGATAAGTTCCGGATCTGCATTCGTATCCACAATCGCTACCACCGGAATCCCGAGCCGCCGCGCTTCATTGACGGCGTTTTGCTCCCGGATGGCATCGATCACCACCAAGGCATCCGGCAATTCGGACATATCAATGATTCCCTCAAGGTTCCGTCGGAGCTTTGCAGCCTGCCGATTCAACGCTGCCAGTTCCTGTTTTCCCATTTTCTTGTATTCGGGCGACTGCTCGATCTGTTCAATGTATTTTAATCTGCCGATGCTCTTTCGAATAGTAGCGAGATTGGTCAGCGTGCCGCCCAGCCAGCGTTGGTTCACATAGAATTGGCCGCACGCCGAAGCCGCTTCTTTTATCGCTTCCTGCGCCTGTTTCTTGCAACCAACGAACAAAATCCGGCCGCCGCGCCGCGCGACCTCCTGAAGAAACTCCGTTGCCCGCTGGAGCTGTTTCACCGTTTCATCAAGATTGATGATGTAAATTTGATTGCGCTGCTCAAAGATGAAGGGCTTCATCTTTGGATTCCAACGCTTCGTCTGGTGTCCAAAGTGAACACCAGCTTCCAACAATTCAGGCACTAATTCTGTTATATCTGCCATAGCGAGAATTCCGGGAGAGGAACTTCCCGAGCGGGAAGTTGAACATGCTACATCACGCGCCAATGCGCAACCTGAAATTCGGCTCTGTCACTGCGTCATTAAGTGCTGCTTTGAGACTCGTAATAACGGGACTTTGGATGTCGATTCTCAGCGCTTCGAGGCGCAAAGCTCGCTCTCGTTAGAGATTGAGTCGCACGGCGTGTCCTCCTCCCCAGAAAGATATGGATCAGCAATAAGATTGGCAAAACCACGCCGACAATGAGATGAATCCAACTCGTCCAGGCGCGCAACCTCTCGCCACCTGCGTAATAAAGCCCGTAGCCCGTGATGGCCAAAACGGCGAATGCGCTCAGAAATATTGAGCCGTTCGCACGGTTACGGCGCGCGCGCCATGCGAATCTCACGTGCGCGCTTAAGAGCATCCCGATTAGCACTAAAACTGCCATCGCCGCGGCGCCATGGATTTTCATCGCCCAGGTTTTCGCGCTTGTCTCAAAATCGCCAGGCGACGCAGCAAGATAATTCCAATATGCCCATGCCACGCCGCTCAAAAAAAGCAGCGCCAACACGGCGTAGAGAAAATATCTCTGCAAGCGCTTCAATCGAATCGAGTCCGGTCGCGGGTGTCGCATGGTGAATGAAACATCCATAATGGCGCGCCATCGCGCTCAAGCAACAATGCGTCCGCATGATACTGCGCCAGCAAGCCCGCAGCTCTTTCACGCAAGGCGAACACAACCTTCGTCAGCGCATCGGCGGTCATGCAATCGCGCGCCGCCACCGTGACGCTGATGGAACTCGTCAGGCTGCGGCGCGTTTGTCCGTCGATTAATGCGCCCGGCGCAAAATAAGTAGCCGAAGTCGCGATGGCGCGATTGCGCACGCTTAAGATTGCCGAAAACTGGGCTGGCGATTTTGGATCGCGTAGGTGCACTTTGCGCGATGTGGACCCAAAAACACGAATGTCGCCGCCGGCATTTACAATCCCGCTCGCCGCGCCGTTTTGCTTCAGCACATCCACCGCGCGATCGACCGCGAAACCTTTGGCAATGCCGCCAAGATCGACAATCACGCGGCGGCGAAAGAAAATCTCAAAATTTCTGCGCGGAAAAATATCGCGCCAGCTCGCAGTCCGAACCGGCTGTGCAACTCGGGGCCGCAAGACAATTCCGGCCCGCGAGTAGCGGCGCGACGGTGACGTCAAACGCGCCGCCGCTTTCGCGCGCTAAGTTTCGCGCTGCGTTCATGACCTCCCACGTCCACGGATGGACGGTCACACCTTTTGGAAACGCGTCGCGATTCATTCGCGAAACATCGCTTTGCGAATCATGAAAGCTCATCAGCCGGTGCACTTCAGCCACGGCTGCGAATGCCGCATTGATCGCCCGTTCAAGATCGACAATCGCCTTCCCGCGCGCCGCGATTTCAACAAATGTGCCGAGCAACGGCCGGCACCGACGAATTTCACTTTTTGAGCACGACTTCATAAAATGCCAGCAGGCGTTTCACCCCATCGGTGATGTGCCGACAACTCAAGGTTGCTCCACTGATGTTTTTGATGTCGCGGTCGAGTTTTAATGTCGATCGGCCCGTTTTACCGACGAATTGGGCACGCCATTTTTCATTCCGAATTTCGCCCCCGTAGGTTTCGCGATAATCCATCACTTCGACTTGTTTGATTGAGCCGTCCGCGTTCAAACCGACGGCGTAGGTGATAAACTCGTGTTTGCCCACAACTTCATCGACAACGAACCAGCCACCACCGCTTACGCGCCAGACTTGCTGGTCATCACGCAAGACGCGCACGCCGCTTGCCTGCTCAATCGCCTTATGTTGAACGGCCGTTAGCTTAACTGGCGCGGCGGTGAACGATTTGCCGAAAAAAATTGCCTGCTGCGCCTGCTCGACAGTTAGATATTGAATGGCAAATGCCGAGGGGGCGATTAACGCCGAGACTGGCAGTGCGATGAGAACGAACTCCGATTTCATCGCCTGACTAAAAATTGAATCCTACTCTCAACCGCACGTAATATTTCTCGTGCTCGTCGCCGAAGATATAACCGTCGTGCGCGGCAAACTCCTTGTTATCCTGGCTGAATGCCTGACCGATTGGTAACTGATGAAGGAACCCGAGAGTGGCCCACCAACGTTCGCCACCATAATGAATCGTCGGTCCGATAAAATAAGCTGAATGCTCGTGGACAGTGGCATCGGCAAATTCGTGATGATTCCAAAATTCCAAACCTCCTGACCAATTGCGCACAAATCGGTAAGAAAGTCCGGTGAACCATTCGAACATGCCATCGCGCTCATAATCACCGCTGTCCGTCTTTTCAAACTCCAGTTCGTAATTGACGTTCAATGCCCAAACGAGCCGATCTTCGAGCCAGTTCTTCTGAAGCAAGACCTTCCATTCCAATTCGCTCTCCTGATCCCCAACGGCCGGTTCAAAATAAAAAGCAAGCCCAATCGGGTTCTTATACGGGCTTAGCACTCGATAAATGGCTTCGAAAGAAACTGATTCGAAGTGATAGCTGTCGAACGGTGTGGCTGGATCGTGGCCCGCGTGGACATCCTCGCCGCCGGTTTCGTAAATACCAGGCAGGCGTTTTTTCGGGTGCGCCGGATCTGCCACCGGGAAGTCGTCGTTCGCATCGACGTAATGGTGGTTGAGGTAAAGCGCGATCTGAAGATTGTCTGTTAGTCCATACTCGAGCTCTTCGCGAAAATCGAAGACATTGTAGATGCCGTGCTCTTTTTCCCAGCGCGCGGTCATCCATTGCTCAAATTCCCACCGGCCTTTGGGGAGCAAATCGGTGGTGTAAGTCCATGCGAAGATAGCTTCATCGGCACGCGCGATGGAAAAGGAAAACAAAAATATAACGGCAAGAGCTAATCTAAATTTCATAGCTCGGATTTCTAACATCGCGCGAGGAAACGCGCTGCCGGAGCGGTTGCCAATTTTTGACGCCGGATTGCAGCGCAATCCATGGCGTGAATGGCGCAACGCGCCGCTAAGCGGACATTTGCAACCGTTTCTCGACGTATCTCGCCAGCACCCAGCAGAGGTCCGAAACCCGATTGAGGTAACGCAATATCTCGGGGTTAAAATCCTTCTCTCCGGCGCTGAATGTTACGATATGCCGCTCTGCACGGCGGCACGTTGCGCGAGCGAAATCGAGAGCGGAAGAAACGACTGTCTCGCCAGGGATCACCCAGTCTTTGGGATAAAGCGACTTGTCTTTCTCAAGATCGAAAATGACGGCGGCGATCCGATCCACCATCTCTGTTGTGGTGAGCTGAAAACCATCTTTGAGGTAGCGTTCCCGATCGGCTGGCGCCGTTGCGAGTTCGCCCATGATGACGATCAAATCCTTTTGGACCGCAAAAATTTGATCCGAAACGAATTTATCTGGCGAAATGGAACGGGCGAGTCCGAGCGCGGCGCTTAGCTCATCAACGCATCCGTAGGCGTCCACACGCGGATCGCCTTTTGAGAGGCGACGGCCGTACATCAGCGAGGTCTCTCCCTGGTCGCCGGTTTTGGTTACGATCGACACTACGCCATTAACTGGGGTATTCGAGTGATGGAGTAAAGGACCAATGGGATTTCTTGCCGCCCATCACTCCATTATCCACTACTCCATGTGTTTACCCGATGGCTGGTTGCGCTTCGGCTTCTTCCATCACTGGCGCGCCAACCGGCTCGCCTTTTTCGATGAGCTTGAGCTGCCGATGTTCCGGGAAGCCTGTTCCAGCTGGAATTAGGTGACCCATGATTACGTTTTCCTTGAAGCCACGGAGTCGGTCGATTTTGCCGAGAGTCGCCGCTTCGGTCAGAACACGTGTCGTGTCTTGGAATGAAGCCGCGGAAATAAAGCTGTCGGTTTCCAGTGAAGCCTTGGTGATGCCGAGCAGCACCGGAACCGCTTCCGCCGGTTTGCCGCCTTTCTCTACGACCTTCTTATTCTCTTCCTCGAAGTCTAGCTTGTCCACCTGATCGCCCCAGAGCAGCGACGTATCGCCGGGATCGGTGATCTTCACCTTGCGCAACATTTGGCGCACGATGATCTCGATGTGCTTGTCGTTGATCTCCACACCCTGCAACCGATAGACCTCCTGGACCTCGTTCACCAGATGCTCCTGCAATTCCTGTGGACCGCAGACTTCCAGAATCTCATGCGGCACAATCGGGCCTTCAGTGAGTTGCTGACCTTTCTTCACGTAATCACCTTTGAATACGATGATGTGCTTCGTGAGCGAGATAAGATGCTCTTCCTCAGCGCCCGTGTCGGGATCCTTCAGAATCAAACTTCGTTTGCCGCGCACGGTTCCGCCGAATTCAACAATGCCATCGATCTTGGCGATCTCAGCTGCGTCCTTCGGCCGGCGCGCTTCGAACAACTCTGCAACACGCGGTAGACCTCCGGTGATATCCTTTGTCTTTGCAACTTTCCGCGGTGTTTTTGCCAGCAACGCGCCTGCACGCACTTTCTGGCGTTCCTCGACGATGACGTGAGCGCCAGCGGGAATTGAATAGCTGGCTAGCACTTCCTTCTTGTCATCCACGATCACGACTTGCGGATGCAGGTCTTCCTTGTGCTCAATGACCATTGTGCCCATGAGACCGGTCGCTTCATCGACTTCGCGTTTGATTGTCACTCCAGCAATCATATCGCGGAACTCGATCTTCCCGCCTTTATCGGTGAGGATCGGCACATTGTACGGGTCCCATTGCACAAAGGTCTCGCCTTTCTTCACGGGCGCGCCGTCCTCTCTGGAAATCACCGAGCCAATGACGACGTTGTAGCGCTCCAGCTCGCGGCCTTCTTCGTTGTGCACACTGATAGAGCCGTTCTTGTTCAGCACGATCCAACTGCCGTCGAGCGCCTGGACGGTTCGCAAATCATTGAACTGCACCGTGCCGTCGTTCTTCGCCTTAATGATCGGTTGCTTGAATGTCTGACTTGCCGTGCCGCCGATGTGGAAGGTCCGCATCGTCAACTGTGTGCCTGGTTCGCCAATGGATTGCGCCGCGATGATGCCGACCGCTTCACCGAGTTTCACAAAATCGCCGGTAGCCAGGTTGCGACCGTAACACATCGCGCATACGCCCCGGCCGCACTCGCATGTGAGGACCGACCGGATCTTGAGTTGCTCGACGCCAATGCGCTGCAACTCGGCCGCGATCTTCTCATCGATGTACTGGTTCGCCTTGACGATCTTCTTCTTTTTATCCACTGGGTCGGCGATGGTTTCGCAGCTCACCCGACCAATGATGCGCTGCCCAAGATCGACCACTTCCTCGTCGCCTTCATAAATCGACCGCACGAGAATCCCGTTGACCGTGCCGCAATCGTCGTTGGTGATGATCACGTCCTGCGCCGCATCCACGAGTTTGCGGGTGAGATAACCGGAGTCTGCAGTCTTCAGCGCGGTATCGGCGAGACCTTTGCGCGCGCCGTGAGTGGAAATGAAGTACTCCAGCACGGTCAACCCTTCGCGGAAATTTGACGTAATGGGACGCTCAATGATTTCGCCGCTCGGCTTAGCCATCAAGCCCCGCATGCCTGCCAGCTGACGCACCTGCTGGCGGTTGCCTCGCGCGCCGGAATCGACCATCAAATGAATCGGATTGTACTCCTTGCGATCCTGATTTTCCTCGATCTCGCGGAACATCACGTTGGAAATTTGATCGCCGGCGTGCGTCCAGATATCGATGATTTTATTGTAACGCTCACCGTCGGTGATGATGCCACGACGATATTGCTGGTCCACCTGTTTGACCTGCTTGTACGCGTTCTCCAGCTCCGACTCTTTCCGTTTTGGAATGATCATGTCCTCGATGCCAATGGAGATACCGGCGCGAGTGGCTTCCTTAAACCCGAGCTCTTTCAGTTTGTCGAGAGTGGCGACCGTAACTGCCGGACCGGCGATCTGATAGCAGCGCCAGATGATGTCGCTGAGCTGTTTCTTGCCGGCCGGTTTGTTAAAGAAACCGAGCTCTTTCGGCCAGATCTGGTTGAAAATGACGCGACCTGCGGTTGTCTCGATGACGCTGCCGTCGGGGTTTCCAAGGCTGGTTTGCCGGCCGCGATCCGGGTTCTTAAACAAGATTCGGTCATGCGTTTTTATCGTGCCTTCCACCATTGTGAATTCCACTTCGGAGGCATCCGCAAATAGCGGGAGATGACGCCCATCCTTCTTCGGCGTTCGTGGATTTTGAGTGATGTAATAGCAACCAAGGGTGATGTCCTGACTGGGCGTGGTAATCGGTTTGCCGCTCGACGGAGAGAAAATATTGTTCGGGGCGAGCATCAGCATGCGCGCTTCCAGCTGTGCCTCGACTGACAGCGGGACGTGCACTGCCATCTGGTCACCGTCAAAGTCGGCGTTGTAAGCGGTGCAAACCAATGGGTGAATGCGAATCGCTTCGCCCTCGATCAATTGCGGTTCGAAAGCCTGAATGGAGAGTCGGTGCAGTGTAGGCGCGCGGTTCAGCAGAACCGGATGGCCTTTCGTCACTTCGTCGAGAATGTCCCAGACCTCAGGTGTCTGGCGCTCGATCATTTTCTTCGCGCTGCGCACTGTGTGCACATAGCCGAGGTCTTTCAGACGGCGAATGATGAATGGCTCGAAAAGAACCAACGCCATCTTCTTCGGCAGACCGCACTGATTGAGCTTTAGCTCTGGACCGATAACAATTACCGAGCGACCCGAATAATCGACGCGTTTGCCTAACAAGTTCTGACGGAAGCGGCCGCCTTTCCCTTTGAGCATGTCGCTCAGGGATTTCAATGGACGATTGCCCGCCCCGGTCACAGCGCGTCCGTGTCTGCCGTTGTCGAACAAAGCGTCCACGGCTTCCTGCAACATCCGCTTCTCGTTCCGGATGATTACGTCCGGCGTCTTAAGCATAAGCAGATTCTTGAGCCGGTTGTTGCGATTGATCACGCGACGATAAAGATCGTTTAGATCGGATGTCGCGAATCGGCCGCCTTCCAAGGGAACCAACGGACGCAAATCCGGCGGAATCACCGGCAGCACCTCGAGGATCATCCACTCGGGGCGGGCGCGCGAACTTTGGAAGCCTTGAACAAGTTTGAGTACGTTTCGCCAGCTTCTTGCGAATCTGCTTGCTCTTTGTCGCCCCCATCGCCTTCTCCAGCTCTTTGTTCAGCTTGCTCAGGTCGATCTCGGACAGCAGTTTCTTGATGGCTTCAGCGCCCATGCCAGCGACGAAATCTTCGCCGTATTGTTCCTGCGCTTCGCGGTACTCAATTTCGTTCAGCAGTTGTGCCTTCTGCAACGGCGTTTTGCCGGGATCAATGACGATATAATCCTCGTAGTAAATCACGCGCTCAAGCTGGCGCGCGCTCATGTCCAACATAAGCCCGATGCGCGAAGGCATGCACTTGTAAAACCAGATGTGCGAAACTGGAACCGCCAGTTCGATGTGACCCATGCGCTCGCGCCGGACGCGCGCCAGCGTGACTTCCACACCGCAGCGGTCGCAGATCACGCCCTTATGCTTGATGCGCTTGTATTTTCCGCACGAGCATTCCCAATCGCGCGTCGGCCCAAAAATACGTTCGCAGAAAAGTCCGCCCTTCTCCGGCTTGAACGTGCGGTAATTGATTGTCTCCGGGTTTTTGACTTCGCCTTTGCTCCACGAACGCATCGTGTCGCTCGAGGCAATGCCAATTGCTACTTGATCAAAACCCACGGGGCGTTCTTCGCCCACTAACTCACGCCAGGAATGTTCGTTCATCTGTTGTTATCTCAATGTTGTAATTGCTCGTCCGCAGTAGGTCACCGCGGCGACCGAAGGCGGGAGAACCAAAAAATTATGCCACGCTCTCCATAAACGTCGGCGCCTGACTGCCGACCTTTACGTCGAGACCGAGGCTTTGCATTTCCTTGATTAAAACATTAAATGATTCGGGCGTTCCGGCTTCGAGCGAGTTGTCGCCTTTGACGATCGACTCGTAAATCCGGGTGCGGCCCTGCACGTCGTCCGATTTAACCGTCAGCAATTCCTGCAGCGTGTAGGCAGCGCCATAGGCCTCCAGTGCCCACACCTCCATCTCGCCGAAGCGTTGTCCGCCGTATTGCGCTTTGCCGCCGAGCGGCTGTTGAGTGACGAGCGAATACGGTCCCACCGCCCGCGCGTGGATCTTGTCCGCCACAAGATGGCCAAGCTTCATCATATAAATGTGGCCAACCACTACTTCCTGATCGAAAGGATCACCGGTGCGTCCATCGAAGAGGCGCGCCTTGCCATTTTCCTGCACCCAGCTGAAGCCCTCCTTCTTTTTCGCGTCGTGCAAATAATCGCGAATCTGCTTTTCCTTGATGCCGTCGAACACTGGAGTCGCCACTTTGAACCCGAGTGCTTTCGCGGCAACCCCAAGATGCGTCTCCAAAACTTGTCCCACATTCATCCGGCTGGGAACGCCTAAGGGATTAAGCACGATCTCGACCGGTGTTCCATCTGCCAGGAACGGCATGTCTTCCTCGGGCACAATGCGCGCAACGACGCCTTTGTTGCCGTGACGGCCCGCCATCTTGTCGCCGACGCTCAGCTTGCGCTTGCTTGCGATATAAACTTTGACTTGCTTGATGATTCCCGGTTCGATCTCCTCACCGCTTTCCACACGGTCAGTCGCACGATCCCGCTCAAGCTCCAACTCCGCGAACTTATGCTCGTATCCGCTGATGATTTCACGAATCCTGTTCCGAATCGGGCTTGGATCTATCTCGATGTGATCATACGCCGTGGCCAATTTTCGCAAGAGCGTTTTCGTGATTTTGCGATTGGCCGGAATGATGATCTCGCCAGTCTTGGCATTTACCACATCCAGAGGAATTTTTTCGCCCAGCAAAACGTTGGATAGCGAATCGGTCAACTGCTCAATGAGCCCCTCTTTCTTGCGCTTATGTTCTTCGCCAATTGTCCTAAGCTGCCGTTTGGTTTCTGCAGGAGTAAGTTTCTCCCGTGAGATTTCGCGGCGAGATGACACCTTCACGTCCATCACGATTCCGTAGGTGCCGGATGGCACGGTTAGTGACGTGTCTTTTACATCCGCGGCTTTCTCCCCAAAGATCGCGCGAAGCAGGCGCTCTTCCGGCGCCAGTTCCGTCTCGCTCTTTGGCGTAATTTTCCCAACCAAAATATCGCCGGGCTTCACCTCTGCGCCAACCCGCACCACGCCGTCCGGACCCAGATTGCGTAAAGCTTCTTCGCTTACGTTGGGAATGTCGCGCGTAATTTCCTCCGGTCCCAGCTTCGTATCCCGCGCGCCGATCTCGAATTCATCGATGTGAATGGAAGTGTAAATGTCTTCCTTCACGACCTTCTCCGAAATCATGATCGCGTCTTCGAAGTTGTAGCCGTTCCACGGCATGAACGCGACGAGCACATTGCGACCCAGCGCCAGCTCACCATGATCCGTGTTCGGCCCATCGGCAATGACCTGCCCGCGCTTCACGTGCTGACCCTTTCGAACGATCGGCTTCTGATTCACACAAGTGCCAGCGTTAGAACGCATGAATTTGCGGAGCTCGTAAACATAAATGCCCGCCTCCGGATCGGTTTTAAGTTTCCTTTTGCTCTCGGGCAAATGCCCGTCCTTCGTGACGATGATCTGATCTGCTGTAACCGAAGCGATTTTGCCACTCTCAACCGCAAGAACAACTGCATGCGAGTCGCGAGCCACTTTTCCCTCAAGACCGGTACCGACCAGCGGCATCTCTGAAACAATCAACGGCACGCCCTGGCGTTGCATATTGGAACCCATCAGTGCGCGGTTCGCGTCATCGTGCTCCAGAAAAGGGATGAGACCCGCCGCTACCGAAACGAGCTGTTTTGGCGAAACGTCCATGTAATTCACCTTCGACGGGTCAACTTCGAGGAAATCACCGCGGTAACGCACGGAAACTTTTTCGCCGGTGAAATGGCCGCGGCCGTCAATCGGGGCATTCGCCTGCGCAACAAGGAAGTTCTCCTCGCGATCAGCAGTCAAATACTCGATCTCGTCGGTGACTCGACCGTTCACCACCTTGCGATACGGCGTTTCAATAAACCCAAATTCATTTATCCGCGCAAAGGTGCTCATCGAACTGATTAGCCCAATGTTTGGCCCCTCCGGCGTCTCGATCGGACAAATACGACCGTAGTGGGACGGATGAACGTCGCGCACTTCGAAGCCGGCGCGCTCGCGGCTGAGGCCACCTGGTCCGAGAGCGGACAAACGCCGCTTGTGTGTCAATTCTGCAAGCGGATTCGTTTGGTCCATGAACTGCGACAGTTGCGATCGGCCAAAGAAATCCCTGATCACCGCGCTTAACGCTTTTGGATTGATCAGTTTTTGCGGTGTCATCCCGTCCACGTTGATGTCGAACAGAGTCATCCGCTCCTTCACCAGACGCTCGGTGCGAGCAAGTCCGACCCGGCACTGGTTCGCCAGTAATTCGCCGACGGTACGCACGCGACGGCTGCCAAGGTGATCAATGTCATCAAGCGTGCCTTCACCGCGCCGCAGATTGATCAAATACTTGATAGCCGCTATAAAGTCTTTGTCAGTCAGGATACGCTCGGAAGCATCCACGCTAATACCGAGCTTCTGATTAATCTTGTAACGACCGACCCGGCCAAGATCGTACTTCTTCGGATCGAAAAAGAGTCGCTTCAGTAAAGCACGAGCGTTGGCCACCGTCGGCGGATCGCCGGGGCGAAGGCGACGGTAAATGTCTTTGAGTGCTTCTTCTTGATCGTGCGCCGGATCCTTTCTCAAGGCCTTGACAATTGTGTCATCGTTCGAGATGTCGATGACTTTGACCTCGTGAATATTGAGCGCCATGATTTGGCGGACGGTCGCCAGAGTCAGCGGCTCGAATGCACGGGCGACAGTCACCTCACCATCGCGGATGTCCGCAGTAAGCACTTTGGTGGCAAATTGTTCTTCGTCCAATTTATCGCTCAGCTTCAGGTCCTCGATGGTGTAAAAGAGTTTGATGACCTCCTCGTCAGAGCCGTAGCCGAGCGCACGAAGGAAGGTAGTGGCTAGAAACTTTCTGCGACGCTTACGTCGATCGAGGTAAATGTAAAGAAGATCAGCCGTATCGAACTGTACTTCGATCCAGGAACCACGGTCCGGGATAATTCGGAAGCTATAGAGCACCTTCCCGTTTACGTGGACCGTGGATTCGAAGGCGATCCCTGGGGACCGATGCAACTGGCTCACTACCACGCGCTCGGCGCCGTTGATGACGAATGTGCCCTGCGGTGTCATCAGTGGGATTTCGCCCATGTAGACCTTCTCTTCTTTGGTGCCTTTTTCTTCGCGCAATTGAAATGTAACGTGCAGTGGCGCGCTGTAGGTTTGTCCTTCCCGCTGCGCTTCGAGCGGTGTCAGTTTTGGCTCACCGATATCGTAATGGCTAAAATCGAGAACTGCCTTCTCGTCGTAGCTTTCGATCGGAAAAACTTCCTTGAAAACAGCCTGCAGCCCCTGATTCTTCCGCTTTGAATATGGTACGTCTTTCTGGAGAAAATCGACGTATGAATTAGCCTGAACCTCAATCAGATTTGGCGGTTCGATGGCTTCCTTAATGCTTCCGAAGTAAATGCGTTCCGACATAATACACTAAGCTCGCGAGCTAAACCTCACATCGACCAGACCAAATCGGGGCCGACGCGGGCAAGATTTACCGGTTCTGGGATGGACGAAGGGCACAAAAATGCCACCAAAGCGGTGACCTGTCAAATTGACGACCTCCGCCTTGTAGCCGGTAATGTAATTTGCTTTGTTAGCGCCGGGTTAAAAATACGTCTGGCGTTACTGTGTCCAGATTTAAGTCTATTCGCAATCTCCCGCTGCGCAACAAATGTCTGCCACGGCGCAGTGCGTAAAATTCGAATTATTTGATTTCGACCTTTGCACCGGCGGCCTCGACCTTTTTCTTGATTTCCTCCGCCTCCTGCTTGGTGACACCTTCCTTGATTGTTTTGGGTGCGCCTTCGACCAGCGCTTTCGCCTCCGCCAGGCCGAGTCCTGGGACTGCGCTGCGGACTTCCTTGATCACGGCGATCTTGTTCGCCCCCATTTCTGTCAGCACCACATCAAAAGCGGTCTTTTCCTCGGCTGCTGGAGCTGCTGCTCCAGCAGGCCCACCAGCACCGGGACCCGCTGCGACTGCCACTGGCGCGGCGGCGCTCACACCCCATTTTTCCTCAAGCTGTTTGACCAACCCAGCAATCTCGAGCACCGACAGGTCGCTGAGTTGCTCCACTAATTTTTCTGTATCTGCCATTTTAGTTTTTTTCCTCCAGTTGCCGCCTCCGAAAGCCTTCGAAGAATTAAAGCCGATAGCCATCGGCTCGGACAATTTCGTTTCGTTTTTTATCTGTAGGGCAATCGCTCCGGTTGCTATACGGCAGGCGATGCGCCTGCCCTACAAAAATGTTTATGCCGCGGGTGCGCCCTCCTTTTTGGCTTTCGCGTTCAACAGTCGCGCCAAGGCTGCGGCGGGCTCGTTCAACAGACGCACCAGACGCGTTGCGGGAGACAACAGCATTCCCAGCAATTGCGCCTGCAAAACTTCCCGCGCCGGCAATTCCGCCAATGTTTCCAACTCTGCCGTGGAAAGGACTGCGCGATCGACAAAGCCAATCTTCAGCGCTGCGAGTTTAAACTCGCTCGCGAACGTCTTAAAAATCTTGGCCACCGGCGCCACATCTGCTTCCCCTGTAACAACTGCGGTTTGCCCTGCGAACTCATCACCAACATCTGGAAAGCCGGAGTCCGCCATCGCACGCTTGAGAAAATTATTCTTCACGACGTGCACTTCCGCGCCCGCGGGCGCCAGCCTGCTACGCAGTTCGCTGAAATCGGACACCTTCATCCCGCGATACTCGGTGACGAGCACAAAAGGCGAGCGGTTCAGCGTTTCCGACAATTCTGAAACAATGTTGGTTTTTTCAGGTCGCATAATTGTCCAGCGAATTATTTTCGATGTTACATGCTGCTCAAAAACGGCGCCGGATCGACACGGACGCCGGGCGACATGGTGGCACTGATTGTCACGCCTTCAAGGTAGCGGCCTTTTGCCGTTGGTGGACGAGCTCGCACAACGGCTTCGATCACTGCATTGGCATTTTCCACCAGCGCGTTCTCGTTGAAGGAAAATTTTCCAACCGGCACCGCGACGTTGCCATTCTTGTCGAGTTTGAATTCTACACGACCGGCTTTCACTTCCTGCACTGCCTTGGCGGTGTCATCGGTCACTGTCCCTGTCCTCGGATTAGGCATGAGCCCGCGGGGTCCGAGAACTTTTCCGAGCTTGCGCACCTCCGACATTGCTGCCGGCGTCGCGATCGCCACGTCAAAGTCCTGAAAACCTTCCTGGCATTTCTGGATCAGATCCTTCATACCGACAAATTCCGCGCCGGCTTCCGTCGCCGCTCTTGCCGCTTCACCTTCTGCGAAGACAAGCACCCGCACCTGTTTTCCGCTGCCGTGTGGAAGCGGGCACGTCCCGCGCACCATCTGGTCGGATTGCTTCGGATCGACTCCCAGGCGAAATGACAGCGTCACCGTTTGATCAAATTTTGTCGGCGGAAATTTCTTCAGCGTGGCAACAGAATCGGCGAGAGTGTAACTCTTGGTTTGATCCAAGTGCTGCGCCGCGGCGCGATAACGTTTGCTTCGATTTATTTGCATTGCTCGGTGCAGTTCAAACGCCGTCGCTGCTTTTACAACCAGGCTCCTGCTTAAAATATGCCACTCCATTCAGGGAGCGGGACACGGAACGTAGCGGCGATCTTTGGTTTGTCAAAGTCTCACATGAACAAACGGCAAAGTGTATCAATCGGCCGGAGCGCCGAGATCCGGTGAAGCAGCGTTTTCGGCTTTTTGCCCTCCGAGTGGACCCTGCCGAATGATTTTGCCTTCCTTCATCACGAATGAAACACGCTCTGTTACCGTGATATCCGCAGTTGGATCGCCTGGCACGGCAATCACATCAGCCAGTCTCCCTTTTTCCAGCGTGCCCACCTTTTGACTGATCCCCAGAAGCTCGGCGTCGTTTCCGGTAGCTGATTTCAATGCCTCAATCGGGTTCATGCCCAAATCCACCATCAGCTTGAACTCCTTTGCGTTTTGTCCGTGCGGAAACACCGCGGCGTCCGTCCCGAATGAAATTCTGACGCCCATTTTCACCGCATTCCGAAACATATCGGACCGAGCGGCTGCAGCCGCTTTTGCTTTCGCCTGCAGCGCCGGCGGATAATTGTCGATTTTGCCCATGATCCATTCGGTCGCCATCAGCGTGGGCGTAAGAAACGTCCCTTTCCTTTTCATCATCGTCAGCGTTTCCGGTTTCATAAAAGAGCCGTGCTCAATCGAATCGACGCCCGCTTCAATGGCTTCACGCGCGGCCTGATCGCCGTGGCAATGCACCGCGACTTTCTTGCGCAACCGGTGGGATTCATCAACGAGCGCCGCCATTTCAGCCGGAGTGAGTTGCGGAGTATCCACCTCGTCGGCGAGTGACAGGTACGCCGCCGGATACTGCGGCTTTGATCACATCCGCGCCGTTCTTTACTTCAAACCGCACTGCCTTTCGGATTTCGTCAGCGCCATCCGCAATGCCGTCGGTGTAATCCGGCTCGCGTCCAAACAGAAAATCGCGAAACCCGCTCGTAGGATCGAAGTGTCCTCCTGTGGCTCCAATCCCTTTCGTTGCTACCAGCATTCGCGGCCCGACGATGACTCCTTTGTTGATCGAATTGCGCAGCGCGACATCGACAAACTCCCGGCTCCCAACAAACCGGCTTCCGAGGTCACGTACAGTCGTGAACCCCGCTTCAACAGTCGCCCGAGCATATGCGGTGGCGATAATTGCCTGTTCCGAGACATTAAGGTCGACCTCTTTCAGCCGACGCTGATTGTAGTCGCCAGAGAAATCGAGCGTCAGATGCGTGTGGGCATCCATAAATCCTGGGCAAAGGGTTGCGTCGCCAAGGTCGATCACGTGTGCAGCGCTAGGGATTCCCACATTGCTCCCTGCATCAAGAATCTTATCGCCCTGCACGACGACCACGCCGTTCTGCACGAGGGCGTTCGATTTGCCATCGAACATTCGCGCAGCCTTCAGTGCTATTAATTCGTCAGCCGCGTGCGCCGACACCGCCAAACAGAAGAAAACTACAACCACACAACGCATGATTTTCATGCCGTCCGTTTAGAGGCAAGGCGCGAGCCTGGCAAGAGAGGAATGCGAAAACGTGAAGCAGTACTACGGATTTCGCAGCTTCGCTGTGCTCTCCGCGAGTCCCTGTTGCGCCGCGGCCAAATTCGGATCTAACGCTAACGCCTCTTTGAAGGCGAGAATGGCGCGCTCGTGTTGATTGAACAAGGCCAGGTACCGCCCACGATTGATCAGCATCCTCGTGTAAGCTGGCAAAACCTTGAGCGTAACTACATCATCGCTGGCAGATCGCACTGCTACGTCAGCTAACCCACGCGTGCGGAGGTGCGGGTCGGGCGAATCGTGAAAGCTTTGATCTGTCGCGAGATTGAACACCAGACCTTGCGGGAGAAGTTGATAGGTCTGCGGGATCCATTGGGTCAAGTAGCTGTTCGTTTTGTCGGCCGACAAAACGTCATTGGTTATGTAAACTGGAGCGAACTTAATTTCATTCCTCACCATTGACTGAATCATCTCCAGAAAAGCCATGCTAATCCTTTGAGTAAGCTCCTCGTTCCTGGAAAACGATCCAGGATCGCGCTCCCATTGTTTAAGGAGCTCAACGTATGGATCGATTTTCTCGCGCGATCGGTCCATTAAGCCAGGATGCGCGTGTTGCAGATAATCGAAATACCATGAGCGGCGCAGCAGATTGATATCCACGACCTTCACGTCGCGCCGGCGTTGTTCGATTTCTTGTGCATAGAACATTGGAGATACCACCTGCCAGTCCTGTGTAAGCAACAGGCCATCGGGCGCGATCGTGCTAAACAGGTTCTCAACGTAGTCCTCCGCAATGAAGTAATGTCTTCGATTGTTGAACGGCCAATTCGCGGCGAACGCCGTTGCCGATGCCAATACGATCGCGATTGCACCCACAAGGTGCGGCGTTGCCATCGGCGTACGCCTGGCCCCGGCAACCTGGATAAACCAACGAATGCCGAATCCCGCTGCAATGGCCATCGAAATAAATGCGGGTAAATAGTACGCGTCTTTGTCCTCGGCAATTTCGTAGCTGAGGCAGTAAGCCAGATCCGCAATTACGATCAACAGAAGGAACCAAAAAGCTGTGCGATCGCGTTTGCAAGCGCTGGCAAACCCGGCGAAGGCCAGAAGTGGCGCCACGGGCAGCCATGGAAAACCAAATTCACGTAACGCCATTCGGCAGAATTCAACAAACTGCGCTCCCATTGTCGCCGGCGAAAACGAAAAGAACACGCGATATTGCCGGCCGGTGATGTGCCACCATATTTCCTGGAACGAACGTGGATCGCCCCAGTTCATCACAGGGGAGCGCGATGCCGCCAATGGCAAATACGCGTAAACGGCAACTAAGCCAGCGATCGAAATCAGCGCCGTATATAAGAGTCGACGGCTGGTAAAAAATCGCAGACCCTGCGTTCTGTAAACGACGACCGCGATAGCTGGAAGTGTTAGAGCCACGGTGACGTGATGAACACCCATGGCAAGGCCAAATACAAACGCGGCTGCATAAATCCACACGTCGTGTGCCGTGACCGCCGAGCTGCCATTGCTTCGCGCGTCAACAATCCGTCGCCGCCAGCGAAGAACCAAAAAGAACACAGCAAGGATCAGGAGCGCGTTGAGAGCGTAGACCTCGGTGATCGTTGCATACGACCAGAGCGTGCGGGAAAATGCCATGAACAATCCCGCGCCGACCGCGGGCGCGAATATCACAAATCCTCCGCAGGTTAAATCCTCACGTTTTCTGCTCTGCTGGGCAGCCTTGCTTGTTCGTTTTGGCGTGGCAAAAGAGGAAACCGTGATCAGCAACTCCGCTACAACAAGAGTGAGCATCGCGCAGGCGAGCGCCGCGAACAGCGCGGAGGAAAAATTGATCCGCGCCGCAATATTCCCAAACGGCAATAGCGATGCGAGATGAGCGAGCACGACCCAGAGAGGAAAACCCGGTGGATGCGCGACGCCCAACCCCCGGGCGGCTACGATCAATTCGCCGCTGTCGACGAGCGTAACTGTCGGCGCGAGCGTCACCGTGTATAACAGCAGCGCCACAACAAAGACCGCCCCGGCGCAGAGCAGTTCCGTTCTCGATGAACTTGCCTCGTGAGGGGAGTTCATTTCCCGAGCAGCGGGCTTTTGAGGGCGCGCGCGCTTCGAGAGTCCCTGAGCCATGGGCTATCGTCTCGCAAACTGCCTTTCCTGCAAACGATGAAAGCGATCCGGGTTCTCGCGTCGCTTTTTCGCTGCAAGAAAGAACGCTTGTTTCGCTCGTGCGCTTCATCTTCAATACCGCGACATGAAACGACCGCTTTGGCTTGCGGTGCTCTCTGCGTGCCTAACGACAGGTGTCCTTGCGCAATCTCCAACTCCGGCGCCATCTCCGGCACAACCGCCTGCGGATTATGATCTGCGCTGGGGCGTCAAGATTCCAATGCGCGACAAGGTAGAACTGAACGCGACGCTGTATTTGCCTGCCCGCCGTAGTCTTGGCGAAGGCGGGCCGAAAACACCAGACGGTTCACCGCCGAAGACACCCGTGATCTTCACACTTACGCCCTACATTTCCGACACCTACCATGGGCGCGGCGCCTACTTCGCGTCCCACGGCTATGCTTTCGCGCTGGTCGACGTCCGCGGCCGCGGGAATTCCGGCGGCGAATTCGAGCCGTTCGCAAATGAGCCGCGCGACGGACACGACGTGGTTGAGTGGCTGGCGAAACAACCATTTTGCGACGGCAAAGTCGCGATGTGGGGCGGGTCGTACGCAGGCTTCGATCAATGGGCCACGGCGAAAGAATTTCCGCCACATTTGGCGACAATCGTTCCAGCGGCAGCCGCGCATCCGGGGCTCGACTATCCCATCCTATAACAACATCGGGATGACTTATGACATGCAGTGGTTCACGCTCACAAGCGGTCACACGGCACAGGATAATCTCTTCGGTGATCAAAAATTCTGGCGCACGAAATTTCTCGATGCTTACAAGAAGCACACTGCTTTTAAATTGCTCGATTCGTTCGTCGGAAATCCGTCCGTCAATTTCAGCGCATCCTTAAACACCCAATGGCCGACGCGTACTACGACGCGATGCTGCCGACGCGCGAGCAGTTCCAAAGAATCACGCTGCCTGTGCTTACGATCACGGGTCAGTACGATGGGGACGAGTTGGGCGCGCTTACCTATTACCGGGATCATCTTGCAAACGCCTCGCCGGAAGTGCGCGCGAAACATTTTCTGATCATCGGCCCATGGGACCATGCCGGCACGCGCACGCCAACCGATGAAGTCGCAGGTGTAAAGTTTGGCCCAGGCGCAATTCTCGATCTGAACGATCTGGACCGGCAGTGGTACGACTGGACGATGAAAGGCAGATCGAAACCGGCATTCCTCAAAAATCAGGTCGCGTATTATTTGCTCGCGCCCGGCAACTCCGGCGCGAACGGCGAATGGAAATACGCCGACAGCTTTGAAACGCTGATTGCGAATCCAAAAACGTTTTACCTCGATTCGAAGAACGGCGATGCAAACGGCGTCTTTCGTTCGGGCGCACTCGTAGACGCGACGTCATCGTCGCGTTCCGGGGTGCAACGCGGTGCGGGCACCGCGTCCACAGGCGCGGATCAATTCACTTATGATCCACTGGATACACACCGCGGTGAATTTGTGGAAGGAACCGATCCGAAAGAAAAAACCGCCGCTATCGACCAGACCTTTGCGTTGAGCATCGGCAAGGACGGATTGGTTTATCACACCGACCCATTACCTAACGAAACGCCGATGATTGGTTGCCCGGCGTTGACTCTATGGATTTCCGTTGACACGCCCGATGTCGATCTTTCCGCTGATCTTTACGAGATCCAGCCCGACGGCACGAGCATCGCACTCTGGAGCGACCTATGTCGGGTGCGCTACCGCGGGTCGCTGCGCGAGGCCAAGCTGGTTAAGCCGGGCGAAGTCGTGCGCTGCGATTTCAATCCCGGATTGTTCGTGGCGCGTCGTTTGATGAAAGGCAGCCGATTGCGCCTGGTTGTGAGCGCCGTGAATTCAATTTTGTGGCAAAAGAATTATTGCGCAGGTGGAGTGGTCGCCGAAGAAACCGCAAAGGACGCACGCACCTGCCACCTGCAGGTCTATCACGGTGCGGAGCATGCGAGCGCGATTCAACTGCCGTTGCGCTAGTTATTTTGCCTCGAGCATCTCGAAGGCCGGCGTCTGATACTTGCCGTCCTTGTAGTACGGCGTGCGCATGTAGAGGTCGAGCTGCGGTGGTGAGGCAAAGCCGCCGGGAAATGCCGTGCTTTTCGCGTCGGACGGAATCCTGCCGCCATGCTGTACACCACACGGTGCAAGAACAACATCCAACGGGCCCGTGGCAATGTATTCGCCGCTAACCAGCGAAAGTCCCGAGCCGCTCCAATTCACAATGCATTCGTCGGAGACTGGGTGAGTATGCTTTGCTGCTTCGGAGCCGGGCGGCATGCAGCCGTAATGAAAACCACAACGGCTGGCCCCGTATCCCGGCCAGAGCAGCAGCACCATCGGCACGTCAATGCCACTGAAGAGCGCGCCGCGATACATGTTGAACAGCGCGCCGTCCCGACGGATCTCTTCCACCGATAAATTCCAGGCGCGCACCGCGGGATAGCTATCGCTGTAATGCAATTCGTTTTCCGTTGAGAGATTGCCAGGCGGCGCTTCCTTCTTTGCTCTTTCGATCGCGTCGAACTTCATCTTGCCATGAGCCCGGTCGTAATATCCCGCCGGCTCATACAGGTCGAATTGCGGCGGGCAGATTTGATTCACAAGCACGAAATCGTGCGAGTTTTCCTTGGGATTGCGGAGCGCGTGGGGAACGCGTTCCGGAAAGTAGGCAATATCGCCGGGGCTCGATCTGCACCCACTCGCCTCGCAGGTAAACCTCGCCCTGGCCTTTGAAGCAGACCATCGCCTCGTCCGACATGTCGTACTCGTAGCGCGAACTTTCTTCGCCCGGTGCGAGCGTCAGAACGTGAACGCTCTCAGTCTGGAAACCGTTGCCGGGCCACGCGATCAGCCTGGTGCGCATGCCCTGCGTCGTGATTTCAATTCCGTCGTTCAGATTCCCGATCGCGCCGCGCGACCTAATCTGGTCGTAACTCCGAAAACGCGCGCTCCATTTTTCGTCAACCATAAGAATCCTCCGCGCGCATCGTGTTACACCGCCACGCGTGTGATTGACAATCCAAATTGATTAGGCAAAGCGGCACGATGCCAAGATGCGCGTTGTTGTTGGCGTTCATAGCGGCCACTGCCGCAAGCGCGCACGCTGATTCGGAGATTGTGATTGCGATTCGTTATTTGCAGGCGGACGGAACGAGCCATTCGCATCTGTATTTGTATCGCGAAGACGGAAAACTTTTGCGTCAGTTGACGAATGACAATTCGGGACAAGACTCCGCTCCAATTTTTGCGCCCGATGGCGAGACGATCGTTTTCACACGGGAAAAGCCAAACAACGTTCGCGAATTTTGGAATTTTAAACCACGTGGCACGGATTTGAAGAAGCTCGACACCGCGCCCGATTGGTACACACAAGCCAAAAGCTCGCCATATTTCACAAACATCGAGCCCGAGGAATCCGCTTCAGCGAGCGCGACGCTTCGCCAGCGGACTCCGCTTCACCGAGCGCCACGCCAACGACCACCTACGAATCGCCGGATCGTTCTGTCGAGTTGATTCTGCGCGAAGATCCCAACGACGAAGACGACCAGATCGACAGTCCGGGTCATGGAAAACATTTTGTGCTACGGGATTTGAAAACTGGGACGGAAACTGAGTTCTCCAAGATTGCGGGATTTTACGGAGCATTCGCGCTACTTCACGAAAATCAGAATGAAAATCGGCGTTTTCTTTTCGATGGTTCGTTGCGACTCGCATTTTTCGATTTGCATCTAAACAGCACTGATGGCGACACGGTGTTCGCGCTCGATTTAACCGGCCCGCGATTTGTCAGGCTTTCACCGAACTGGGCCACGCCGATTCCGCTGCCGGGCGAACCCGCCTTTCTCACATTCACGGAGAACCGTTACGTTTCCGATCCCGGAAGCAAAAAGACGGCGAACTGCTCCTACATCGAGCGTTGGGACGAAAAACTGAAGCACATTCGTTATGCGCGCGAAAAATCCGCTGCGCTCTGTTACGGAATGTCAATGTACCGGCCCGGCAAAAATCCGGCCGTGATCGCGCTTCGGCGCACATCGGAGAAGCGAAGAGTGAAACTGCGCTGTCGCCCTGCTTGCGTTGGTTGCGGTTTGTAGCGCGAACATTGTCCGTCGCCGACTCGCTCGAAAAACTTGCGCGACGACTTTTGGGCGTGGCGCGCGAAATACGCGCCGTTCACCGGCGATGATGTCAATCGCATGGAGCGGCCCGGCGGGATGCGCGATTGGTCGCGAGCAAGCATCGACCAGCGGCGAAAAGATTTGGCCGAATTTGAAGCGCGCTGGAAAAAGTTAAATCCCGCACAATGGCCGATCCCAAAGCAAGTCGATTACAAGTTGATCGGCTCGGCGTTGTCGCGTGTGCGCTGGGAACTAGATATTAATCCGCGCTGGAAACGCGACCCGAATTTTTACATTGAACAGACGCTCACAGCGCTGGCGGAGGCGCTCACCGTGCCCGCGCCGTACGACGAACCGCGCAGCCGCGAGATTCTCACGCGCATCGAAAATATCCCGTCGATTTTGCAGCAAGCCTCGGAGAACCTCGAGAATCCGCCGGCGCCGTTCGCCACGGTCGCGTCCAGAATCTAAACGGTATTCGCGAAGGTCTGCGCAAAATGGCGAGTGCACTCGTTGGATCTACGACGATAAAGCAGGATCAATTAGATGCCGCGACTGATCGCGCCGCAGATGCACTCGAAAAATTTCAGCAGCAACTGAAGCAAAAGCTGCCGGATCTTCCTCAACAAACCGCTCTTGGTCGCGACGCTTACATTTGGTTTTTGCGCAACGTAGCGCTGATGCCGTTCACGCCAGAGGAACTGCTGGCCATGGGACGTCAGGAATGGGATCGCGCGGTCGCGTTTGAGGCGTACGAGAAGAACCGGAACAAAGTTATGCCACCGCTCAAGATCGCGAGCGGACATCAATAGCTGGATCAAAGATGCAGCTGACAAAGAACTTCAAATCCGGAAATTTCTCGAGGAGCGCGGCATTCTCACTGTGCCGGACTGGGTCCAACATTACACGCTTCGACCGACTCCGGAATACCTGACCGCTCTCGATTTCACTGAGCACGACGACTTCACGTCGCCGTCGCGGCTAAATGAGAACTGCATCCGTTACGTGCCTGAGCCGTCGGAAAAGCTTGGCTACTTCTGGCGCGCGACAGCGATGGATCCGCGGCCGATCACCGTTCACGAAGGAATTCCCGGCCACTATTTTCAGTTGTGTCTCTCGTGGAAGCACGAGGACCAAATCCGGCGACATTACTACGACTCGGGCGCGAACGAGGGCATCGGCTTTTACGCGGAGGAAATGATGTTGCAGGCCGGTCTCTTCGATGACAGCCCGCACACGCGCGAGATCATTTACAATTTTATGCGGCTTCGCGCGCTGCGCGTAGAAGTGGACGTGAAACTCGCGCTGGGCGAATTCACGCTCGAGCAAGCAGCGAAATATCTACAGGAGAAAGTTCCGATGGATGAACAAACCGCGCGACAGGAAGCGATAGCTTTCTCCACCAACCCCGGCGGAGCTATGACCTATCAGACCGGAAAATTACAAATCCTGAAATTCCTTGCCGACGCGCGCATGCAGCAGGGCGACAAGTTCAATCTCCGCGCCTTCCACGATTTCGTCTGGAAAAACGGCAACGTGCCTATCGCACTGCAGGAGTTGGAATATCTCGGTGGAAGATAGGCTGCTAGCCTGTCTCGGCCGACATGCAGCTTGCATGTCGGATAAATAATTGAACGGGCAGGCTGCCGGCCAGCCTACCGAGTCAGGCAGGCTGACTGAAATGCAATTACTCGACAATCTCGAGCCCCATTTGGCGGGCAGTGCCGGCAATGATGCGGAAGGCGGCTTCATCGTTGCGCGCGTTCAGGTCTTTGCGCTTGGTGTTGACGATGTCCATGACTTGTTTGCGCGTGACTTTGCCGACTTTTGTTTTGTTAGGTTCTTTGGAACCGGCGGCGATATTGGCGGCTTTCTTCAACAGCACCGCAGCTGGCGGACTCTTGGTGATGAATGTGAACGACTTGTCCTTGTAGACAGTAATGACGACCGGGAGAATGTCGCCGGCTTGCTTTTGCGTCGCGGCATTAAATTCCTTGCAGAACGCCATGATGTTTACGCCGCGCGGACCGAGAGCGGTGCCCACCGGAGGCGCCGGGTTAGCTTGCCCTGCGGGAATTTGGAGTTTGATATGTGCTACGACTTCTTTGGCCATGAGATTTAGACAGAATGAACAGAATCGACAAAATGGGTCACTTGGCAAATTTCCTGAAAGCAGTTGACCATCTTGTTAATTATGTCGGGATTTTAACCGCGTTCGACCTGCCAGTATTCCAGTTCCACCGGCGTTGCACGGCCGAAAATAGTAACGGAGACCCGCAGTTTGCCGCGCTCGGGATCGATTTCTTCAACCACACCGGTCTGATTCTGAAACGGACCGTCGGCGACCTTCACGGTTTCGCCTACTTCGAAGCTGACTTTCGGTTTCACCTTTTCCTCGCGCTCTTTCATTTGCGCGAGCATGCTTTCCACTTCCGATTGCCGCATCGGGATGGGTTTGTCCTTGGTCCCGGCAAACCCGATCACGCCGGGCGTGTTCCGAATAAAATACCAGGTGCGCCCGACCAGCTGATTGTTTTCATCGAGCAGATACATGTTAACGATCAGATAACCCGGAAAAAATTTCCGCGTCGTTTCAGTCTTCTTGCCCTTCTTGATTTCCGAGACGCGTTCGGTCGGAAGGAGCACATCGTAAACCACGTCGCCCATCTCCTCGGTATTGACGCGTTTCAAGATGTTCTCGCGCACCTTGTTTTCCTGACCGGAAAGCACATGCACGACGTACCATTGATCTTTCGCTGCGAGTGTTTGTGCCATAAATCAATGCAACCTCGTGAAGAAGTGGACAACGTTCACCAGAATAAAATCGAACAGCGCGACGTAGCCACCAAGCAATAGCATCGCGATTACAACCACGATCGTCGAGTCTACGAGTTCCTTGTAACGGCGGAAGCCTCGTTCCTTCGGGTCCCAAGGCCAGGAACATTTCTGCAACTCGACCTTCACTTCGCTGAAGAAGTTTTTGACTTTGGTGATCATTGCTTCGCGACGCGATTCGTTAAATGGTTGAAACGCTGAAGCGGCAAAACAAAATACGCTTTCATCTTAATCAATTTACGCTTTAACGGTTCAACGTTTTAACGTGGCATTAGCCGCACGCCAGGAGGGACTCGAACCCCCAACCGACGGTTTTGGAGACCGCTACTCTACCAATTGAGCTACTGGCGTATTTTGTAGGGCAACCGCTCCGGTTGCCGGGCAGGCGGTGCGCCTGCCCTACAAAAGCAACGAGCGTTTCCGGTCACAATTTAATCCAGAATCTCACTCACGCGACCCGCGCCGACGGTTTTTCCGCCCTCGCGAATGGCGAAGCGAATGGTCTTTTCCATGGCTATCGGCGTGATCAACTCGACTTCGATCGAGATATTGTCTCCGGGCATAACCATTTCCACGCCATCAGGCAGTTTCACCGTGCCAGTAACATCGGTCGTACGGAAATAAAACTGCGGCCGGTAGTTGGTGAAAAACGGAGTGTGACGTCCGCCTTCCTCCTTGCTCAGCACGTAAACTTCCGCCTTAAATTTCTTGTGAGGCGTAATGGAGCCCGGCTTCGCGATCACCTGGCCGCGCTCGACCTCCTCCTTCTTTAAACCGCGCAACAGCACGCCCACGTTGTCGCCGGCGCGGGCTTCATCGAGGAGTTTCCGGAACATCTCGATGTCGGTCGCCACCGTCTTTGCTGTTGGACGAATGCCGACGAGCTCGACTTCCTCCATTTTCTTGAGGATGCCTCTTTCGACACGACCTGTTGCGACAGTGCCCCGGCCTTCAATATTGAACACGTCTTCGATCGGCATCAGGAACGGCTGATCGATAGGCCGATCAGGCACCGGGACATAATCGTCCACCGCCTCCACGAGCGCGAGGACCTGTTTCTCTGCGTCTGCATCGCCATTGAGCGCCTTCAGCGCGCTGCCTTTGACGATCGGGATTTTGTCGCCCGGAAATTCGTACTGCGTCAGCAGATCGCGGACTTCCATTTCGACGAGGTCGAGAAGCTCGGGATCATCGACCATGTCCACCTTGTTCAGAAAAACGACGATCGAAGGCACACCAACCTGTCGCGCCAGCAGGATGTGCTCCCGCGTCTGCGGCATCGGGCCGTCGGCGGCGGAAACAACCAGAATGGCCCCGTCCATTTGCGCCGCGCCAGTGATCATATTCTTCACGTAGTCGGCATGACCCGGGCAATCGACATGGGCGTAATGCCGTTTGTCGCTCGAGTACTCCACGTGCGCCGTGTTGATGGTGATCCCGCGCTCTTTTTCCTCCGGCGCATTATCGATCGAGTCGTATTCGCGCACTTCAGCCATGCCTTTTTTATTGAGCACCTTTGTGATTGCTGCCGTGAGCGTAGTTTTGCCGTGGTCAACGTGACCGATCGTGCCGACGTTCACATGCGGCTTGTCGCGTTTAAAAGCTTCCTTAGCCATATCGTTTTCTGTTTACCTCTTTAATTTGGATTTCATTACCGGATGCAAGCTTACTGAGCCCATGACCGGGATCGAACCGGTGACCTCGTCCTTACCAAGGACGTGCTCTGCCAACTGAGCTACATGGGCTGCTCGTCGCCAACCCAGCGCCTCCCTTGGAAACCCGGTCGGCGAACCGGCCGCGCCTTGAACCAGAGAGTTAAAAATCCCAGAGTCGCGTCAAATTCGCATTTGAACGACCATGGGATCGCCTCGTTCCAGCAAAAAGCGTCCGCAAACTAACCACCGGCCAGTGTCGTGTCAAAGAAATTTTGGCTGCGAGATTGGCGCGCTGAGGGTGCGCGTACCAACCACATCGAGCTGCCGGCGACAAAGCAGGCCGTTGGAGACAGCGCACATTACACTGGTTTTCGCCTAACGAATTCGGTGGCTGGTGGGCTCGGCCTTTCCGCGCGTGACCAGGCGCACGATTACAGCAATCACGAGCAGCGCGACGACGCCGATTCCGATGTACAGCGGACTGATTTTGTCCATCAGCCTCTTTTCTTCAGGCGTTGGGCTTGCAATGGGAGGCGTGGGAGAAGGCGTCGCGTTCTTTGCCGCCAGCATTGACTGCGCATATTGCAAGCGCTGGAAGGTGTCGTTGTCCTGCGGATTGATCTTTAACTCCGCCTGGTAATCCGCAATCGCGTTTTCGTACTGCTGCGCCAGGCTGTACGTGTACCCGCGCTTGGTCAACGCTTCCAGATCATTCGGGTTTTTAGTGATTAAGAACGTGTAATCGGCAATTGAGGCGTCGTAGTTTTTCAAACTACGATAAGCCAATGCGCGTCGGTCATAACTCTGTAGATCGTCCGGTTTCTTTTGGATAACCGCGGAGAAATCGGCGACCGCTTTGTCCCACTGGTTAAGGCCGATCTCGGCGAACCCGCGGAATTTTATTGCATTGAGGTCGTCCGGCTTCAGTTCCAACGCCTTGTTCAGGTCGGCAAGTGCAGCGTCGTACTGTTTAAGTTCGATTTCGGTCTCACCGCGTTCCTGACAAAGGGAGGCATCCTTTGGAGCCAACTCGATAGCTTTTGAAAAATCGGCTAACGCAGATTGATATCTGGTCGACGCCCCTTCCTGATCTCCGGCTGCCACCGCAGTTCGGGCGCCCTGGCGATAGGCCGTGCCGCGATTTGCGTAACCGCGCGGATCTTTCGGATTGTCATTGATCGCCTTGCCGAATTCCTCAGCAGCGGCGTCAAAATGCTTTTGCTGGGCGAGCTCGATGCCGCGTTGCATGTGGTTTCCGCCGCCGCCCTTGGCTTTGGACGGCTTGGCATCGCCAACCTGAACGGCTACACAACAAAGAAGCGATACCATTCCAGCGATGATTAGGTGTTTGTTCAACATATTCGTTTCTCCTTACCGTCTACTTTTGCGCGATTTACCGCCTACAGGCGAGAAAATTTAATCCAAGGGCCAATGAAAGTTTGGGTGTGCGAATCCGACATGTTGTAGAATCCGCTGTTTCAACGGACCGGCGGTCTCTACGCAGCCGGCCAACGCCCGGAGCGCTGAGGACCGCACACGTTACAGCCGTTGAGTGTGCCGGATGAATCTTCATATAAACCCCGAAATGTCGTCCACGCCTTTCGATAAGGCCCCTCGCGGGAGTGCTAATCGCTCGAAGGGATATTCCGCGGTTTTTGCCACCGTGTTCATCTGGTCGCTGCCGTCGCTATTCATGTATTACCTGAACCGGTATTACGATCCGTGGGCCCAAAATTTCTATCGGTACTCGGTCGCCTGCATTGCCATTGCGCCGTTGGTCCTTTATCAGATCAACCGCGGCGGACCACGCATCGATATTCACGCAGTGAAGCTTTGTTTGCTGCCATGTCTGCCGAATGTCGTCCACCAGGTCACGCAGGTAATGGCGCTTTTCTACATAGGACCCGGCGTTTATACAATTTTCACTCGAGCGTCAGTCATCTTCACAGCACTTCTGGCGCTGGCATTCTTTCCGGAGGAACGCGTCGTTATCCGGCAATGGCAATTCCAAGTTGGCACGTTGCTCGGATTAATCGGCGCGTTCGGGGTCATCTGGTTTCAGGCGAATGCGGGCTCGCATAAACAGCACGTCGCCCTGCCTGGATTGTTCATTGCGTTTACCGCAACCTTTTGCTGGGCACTTTACGGTGTTCTGATCAAGCGTCCGTCAGCTGAGCTCGGATCGATCCGCAGCTTCGGTCTTGTCAGTTTCATTACTTCCGCACTGCTATTGCCTCTCACTCTGGCGTTCGGCAAGATCGGCACGCCGCTTCAGGCCAGCATGCATGCAAATCTGATTCTGATCATATCGGCAGTCACGTGTATCACGCTAGCCCACGTTCTCTATTACGTAGCAATAAACGAAATCGGAGTTGCACTCTCTCAAAGTCTCCAACTCCTTTGTCCAGCAATCGCGATGGCGCTTTCCGCTTGGGTCTATGGCGAGCGGCTCACGCAAGCGCAGATTTGGAGCGCCGCCATCCTGTTGGTCGGCGCATTCCTGGCCATGCGCACCAAGCCTCTCGCCGCGGCGGAAAGCGCTGAGAATATTTGAGGCAGGTTAGTCCCCCATACCCTTGCTGCTGGACAGTCCGCGCGGGATTGGATTATCGAATATCAGCAGCCGTTGTTTAACGTGAACCTCAAAACCTATCTCCTCACTCGGCAGAGCGTGATCGACCGCGCGCTTGACCGGTATTTACCGAAAGCGAATACGAAGCCTGCCACGCTTCACCGGGCGATGCGCTATAGTTTGTTTGCCGGCGGCAAACGGTTGCGACCGATTCTTTGTCTGGCCGCGGCGGAATCTTGTCGGGGCAAGATCGACGACGCGCTGCCGTTCGCGTGCGCGCTTGAATGCATCCACACCTATTCGCTGGTGCACGATGATCTTCCCAGCATGGACAACGATGATTTCCGGCGCGGTCGTCCCACCTGCCACAAGGCTTTCGGCGAAGGCATTGCGGTGCTCGCGGGCGACGCTCTGTTGACCATCGCGTTCGAAATCGTCTCACGCGCAAAGCCGAGGCCGCGGTACGATATGTCGACGTTGTTGCGCGAGATTGCAGTCGCAGCGGGAAGCCGAAAGCTCATCGCCGGCCAGGTAGCCGATCTCGAAGCTGAAGGCAAAAATGTCAACCGCCGTGAGTTGCAGTTCATTCACGAGAACAAGACCGCAGCGATTTTGAAAAGTTCGGTCCGACTGGGTGCGATGAGCGCCAACGCGGACGCCGGACAACTTTCTGCGATCACACGATTCGGTGAGCGGTTGGGTCTCGCTTTCCAAATCATCGACGACATTCTCGATGTCACACAGACCTCGGAAGTGTTGGGCAAGAGCGCCGGCAAAGATGCGGCAGCACACAAAGCGACTTATCCTGCAGTTATCGGTTTGGAAAAATCCCGTGCCGAAGCGAAACGACTTACGCGTGAGGCCCATGATGCTCTCTCGGTCTTCAGCGCCTGTGATGCGGAGCCGCTGCATGCGCTGGCAAATTACCTTCTGGAGCGCGAGTATTGATTGATCGGGACCGCCAGCCGAGCGGTCCGCGGCGCGCCCCCTAGATCATACCAGTGCCAGATTAGGATCAATTTCCTCGGGCACTTGCGATTCAAACCCAGCCTGCAACCGCAATAACGCAGCAAATGCGATCATCGCGGCGTTATCCGTGCACAGCCATGGCTCGGCGCTTTTGAATTCAATTCCTTTGCGCGTGCAAGCTTCGCGCATTTGCTGGCGTAATTCCTGATTGCAACTGACGCCGCCGCTCATCGTGACGAGATCCACACGACATTTCTGCGCCGCGGCGATCGTCTTCGTGACAAGCACGTCGATTACTGCCTGCTGAAAAGATGCGCAGAGATCGCGCAGCACGTCATCCCGAGCGGAGCCGATGGATCCCGAAGCATCAGTAACACTATCATTCAACGGGGTCCGTCGATTCCGCTTTCCTTCGCTCGGGATGACCCCGATCTTCGGCAACAAATAGCGCACCGCAGTTTTTAATCCGCTAAAGCTGAAATTCTCCGAGTCGAGCATGCTCCGGGGAAAATCAAAACGCCGCGGATCGCCGCCGCGCGCGTGCTTTTCAATTTCAGGGCCGCCGGGATAACCGAGCCCGAGCATCTTTGCCACCTTGTCGAACGCCTCACCTGCAGCATCGTCCACCGTGCGGCCGATAAGTTGATAGTTCGTCAGGCCACGAACAAGAATCAGCGTGGTGTGGCCACCGCTTACGATCAGTGACACATTTGGTCTGATTTCACTCTCACCGTTTTTCCCAAAAAAAGGCGAAAGCAAATGGCCTTCAAGATGATTGACGGCCAGATACCGTTTGGCGAAACCGACTGCCAGTCCTTTCGCGATCGATGCGCCGATCATCAGTGAACTCGCGAGACCTGGTCCGCTAGTTGCCGCGAATGCATCAACCTCTGATAAACCAATTTTCGCTGCGTTTATGGCGCGATCGAGCAGGCGCGGCGCGTAGATCAGATGATTGCGCGACGCAATCTCCGGCACGATCCCGCCATATTTCTCATGGGCAGCGACCTGCGATGCCACTTCGCTCGCCAGCAACTGGTGGCCAGAATGATCGCCGCGCAAAATCGCTACTGCGGTCTCATCGCAGGAGGTTTCGAGAGCTAATACTGTCATGTCGAGCGAAGTCGAGACATCCCGTTGCAAGACCGAATGACAATTCCGAGGGATTCCTCGACTTGGCTGGGAATGACAACAATTATTTCTTAGCCGCTTGGGCTTTTGGCGCGCTTTGCTGCGCGTAGATCATAACGCCTTTCAACGCATCGATCGCCCGCAACATCTGTGGATCTTTGGTCTTGATGATGCTGGTCTCGTCGTCGGGCTTAACATTCCCCGCGTTACGCAGCGCATAAAGAGCCCGCTCCTGCTCGGCGGTCATGCCCACGCGAATATTCGGCGTCACGCCGTTACCTTGAATGACTTGTCTGCTGGGCGTGTAATACTTGGCCGTGGTAAAACGCACCGCCGAACCGTCCGGCAATTGCAACACATTCTGCACGGAACCTTTCCCAAACGTCGTTTCACCGACAAGCACGGCCCGATGCAGATCCTTGAGCGCGCCGGCTACAATCTCCGCGCCGCTTGCACTCCCTTCGTTGATCAGCAACACCATTGGAAAATTTGGACGCGGCTTGCTTGCGGCGGAAGTCGAGTAATCATGTTGCTGCGAAGGAACTCGTCCCTGCGTCGAAACGACTTTTGTGTTGGGCGGCAAAAATTGACCGCACACATCCACGGCGCTGTTCAATAACCCGCCGGGATTATTCCGCAGATCAAGGATGAGCGCCTGCATCCCTTGCTTCTGCAAATTGTCGAGCGCCTTTGATAACTCCTCGGCTGTCGGTTCGTTGAACTGGATCAGCCGAACATAACCAATCCTGAATGTGCCGGTCAGTTCGGGGGCCAGCAACCTTTCTCCCTTAACACTTTGGATTTTTATCTCTGCCCGCTGGAGCGTGTATTCCTTGATTTCCTTTGTCGATGGCCGCAACAGCGTCAGATTAACTTTTGCCCCTGCCGGCCCGCGTAGGACATTGATTGCGTCCTGAAGATCCATTCTGTCCGTGGACATGCCATTGATTCGCAAAATCTGGTCCCCGGAAAGAATTCCAGCTTTGGCGGCAGGCGTGTCTTCCATGGCCGTGACTACGGTAGGCAGCCCGTTTTTCATCGAGACCTCAATGCCGAGACCGTTGAAACGACTGCGCGTGTCGTCCTGCATGTCTCGGAAGTCATTCGGGTCCATGAACTGGCTGTGTGGGTCCAGCGATGACAGCATTCCCTTCATTGCAGCGGTAACGAGATCTTGATAGCTCGTCTTGTTCTGATCCACGTAATCCTGTCGGATCAATTCCAGCGCTTTTGCGAAAATGGCAATCTGCGAGTAGCCGTTATCCTCTTCGCTCTTTGGCGGCTGCACTTCTTGCGCGAAAACAGCTGGCAAAGCGCCGAACAGGAGACAAGCCAGCAACGAGATGATGACCAAGCGCCTCATATCTTTACCCACAATCGCAGAACAATCCGATAATCGCTCATGACGAAATTTTGGCAACGCCCAAGGCAAGCCATTGTCTGTAGCTACAACTCGCGAGGATGAGGGAGCGCATCTGTAATCTTATTAACGCTTGGCTTCCGCCGGCTGCACAACGCCGCGAAGCACGCGCGAGCCGTTCCAGCAGCTTTGTCGCGACGAAACCGCTAAAACAGTTTCGCTCTCCTTCCTATCGTTCCAGCACGCCAAAGCCGGGTGTTAATGAAAACGCGGCGCGGAAGACTCTCTCGTTTGCCGTTCTCCTGCTGACACTCTCGCTCGCCGGCACGGCTTTCGCGGCGCAAACGCAGGACGCCGAATACGAAGCCGTCGCCGAGGAATACGTGAAAACGTATCTCGCCGCTCACCCGCTCCAGGGAACCGCTCTCGGTCTTCACGAGTATGATGGCAAAATCAGCGATTATAGCCGGCTCGCGCTCGACGCCGAACTTTCCCGGCTCCGACGATTCGATGATCGCCTGGCCAAGTTCGATCCAGCGAAACTGAGTCTTCGTCAATCTATTGACCTTCGAATTCTCCAAGCAGCAGTAAAACGGGACCTGTTCGAAATGCAGGACATGTCGATCTTCGAACGAAACCCGATGGTCTACGCGCGCGCGGGCGACGTGAACGTCTACATCAAAAGGAACTTTGCGCCGCTTGAGGACCGCGTTCGGAGCCTGATTGCCATCGAATCACAAATTCCAAATATTCTGATCGCGGCGCGAACAAACCTCGACGAAAAGCTCCCGAGACCATTCGTCGAGCTTGCGATTCAGATCGCCACAGGTTCTGCCGATTTCTTGAGAAAAGATCTCGTCGCCGCTGTAAGCGGGCTGAAGGACGATCAGCTCCGCGTGGCCTTTCAGGCAGCCAATCGCAAAGCCGCAACCGCGCTGAATGATTATGCCACCTGGTTGGAGCGGGAGAAGCTTCCGAAAGCTTCACTGGACTTCGCTTTGGGCGAAGAAAAATTTCGCCGTTTTTTGGCGCAGACGGAGCTGGTCGATCTTCCGCCGCAAAAAATTCTCGAGATCGGGATGGCGCAATTGAAAGCTGAACAGACAGCGTTCGCCGAGGCCGCCAAGAAGATCGACCCGAACAAGTCTCCGATTGAGGTTTTCAAGCAAATACAGAGCGAGCATCCGACTCCGGACAAATTGATCCCAGACATTGCCAAAGACCTGGACAAGCTCCGGAAGTACGTTGTGAACCGTCGTCTGGTCGGCATTCCATCCGAGGTCCGCGCAAAAGTAAAAGAGACCCCGCAATATCTGCGCGCCACGTCCTTCGCCTCCATGGATACGCCAGGTCCGTTCGAGAAACGCGCCACCGAGGCGTATTACTACGTTACGCCTACAGAGGAGGATTGGCCCGAGAAAGAAAAAGAGGAATGGCTCACGGCGTTTAATTATTACACATCCGATATTGTCTCAATTCATGAAGTTTATCCAGGTCATTACGTGCAATTCATGCATCTGAACGAGTCGCCTGCGAGCAAAGTAGAAAAAATGTTTGGCAGCTACGCGTTCATCGAAGGCTGGGCGCATTACTGCGAAAAAATGATGATCGACGAAGGCTTCGGCAGTGCGGCAAACTCGACTGCAACCGAAGACGATGTGAAACGCGCGGCAAAGTATCGCATGGCGCAGGCTGATGAAGCGCTGCTGCGTTTGTGCCGGTTATGTGTGTCCATCAAAGTGCACACGCAAAACATGTCAATTGATGAGTCGGCGAAATTTTTCCACGAGAACTGTTACTACGAACAGAAACCGGCGCGACAGGAAGCTATGCGCGCGACGTTCGACCCGGGTTATCTGAACTACACACTGGGCAAACTGCAGATCCTGAAGTTGCGCGACGACTACAAAGCACAGGAGGGCGACGATTTCTCATTGCAAAAGTTCCATAACGAGCTGCTCAGCCACGGCATGCCGCCCATTCGTCTCCTTCGGGAAATCATGCTCAAAGACCAGAGCAAATGGGACCAGGTTTTGTAATGCAGACATCCTTGCCTGTCGCATCGAGCAAGCTTCCAGCCTGCCGACAACAGGTGCCGCAGCTTCCGCTCTCCTCAACGGATGATCGACACGATGATTTGCGGCAGCGCACGCGATTCGGTGTTGCGCATTGCATTGCGCCGGTTTGCGGTTTCGCGTAACATTCGCATCCGAAGAGAAAGATGACCGAGCTGGTTTCATCGATGGCCGATAAGATCGACCGCACCGTGCAACGGGTCATCCCGCTTGCGTATCGCGTGCGACGAACTGGCCGGCGTTTGGTGCGTCGCGCGCTGCGCAAACCGCGCAGCGTCTCCGAGGGACCAAACCTACTGCCCTTGTTGATCCAGGTCCTGGCGAGTTTCACCAAGGCCGACGGCATCATCATGGAGGAAGAGATCGACTCAAGCCTTGGGTTTCTGCGTTACGATTATCCCGAGGCGGTTTACTCCGAGCTGCGACAGTTGTTCCGGCAAGCGCTTTATGAACAGCAGGACCTCGCTGTCATGGCACAAAAACTCGGTGCACAACTGAGTACCGAACGCAAGATCATGCTCGGGGTTCAACTCTATGACCTGATCTCGCAAGCCGGCTTAAAGCAGGAACAGGTAGTCGCGTTCTACTCGTTCATGTCGCAAATGGGCATGGCAGCACAGGCGATCGATATCGTTTATCAACTCAACGCGTCAGAAGAGTCCGACCCGTCGATTTACCAACATGGCGCGTCGCCGCTGGAGTCGCTCTCATTCGGGTCGAACAGCAAGTCCGACATCATCCTCAAGAACCTCGCCGAAACAGATCGGCTGATGGCTTTTCGCTACCACGATCTCATTCTTTTGAAAAACTACAGCGGTCAGAACGTCTCAGTGCGTGGAAGGCCGTTAGTGCGTGGCGGGTTCTGTCGGATTTATCCCGGTCAGCGCATTTTGATCGGTGACCAGGTGCTCAGCTATCAGGAGCTGGCTCAATATTTTAATGCGAAAAAGAACGTCTCGCTCCCGGAAATTTTCATCCGCGTAAGTAAAGATGCCGAGCAAGTGCAATTAGAGCGTTCCCGAACGCGCGAGAGCGCGCTTCGCGTCACGTTCGGATTGAAAGTGCGTGTGAAGGCGTTGCGCGACATTGACGCGGAGCTCAAGGGGGCGCGACTGAAGACCGGCACTCAGGTGGACGCGACGCTGGAAGACAAGATCGTTTTCCACAACGACACGGAGCTGGATTTGAACGACCTGCGCCGGCGCGCGCGCGCATTGGGCGGGCGATTCCAACTAAAGGCGTCCAAATCGGAATACCTGGTCTCGAATGATCCGAGCCGCCTCCAGGCCGACGACATCCTGCTTTCTCCGGGCACTGCGGGCGACATGCTGTTGAAGATTTTTTGCGATTACGATCGGCGAGTGGGCACACTCGAGGTCATCGAGGCGGACCGTCCCATCATGGTAGGCGACAATCCGGTCCGCACAATCGCGCAACTCAAGGACGGCGACATCATCCGAATCGATGTTGGACAGGTTCTCCGGTGCAATTTTCTGGAGCGAATCATCGAGGAGGAGCGCAACATCATTCGCACTCTTGAACTGAACGAAGTCACTCATCGTTTTGGCAAAGGCCAGATTGGGCTCGATGGAATTTCCTTCACCATCACGCGAGGGGAGCTTGTTTGCGTGATGGGCGCAAGCGGTGCGGGAAAAAGCACGCTGATGAGAGTGCTTGCCGGGCAGCTCCAACCAAGCAGCGGCCAGGTCTTGCTCAACGGACAATCGCTTTACGGGAACCTCGACGTTCTGAAGCAGTACGTTAGCTACATGCCGCAACAGGACGCATTCGACGAGCACCTTACAATCGGAGAGAATTTGCAATTTGCAGCGGCGATTCGCGCACCGCACCTCTCGCGACGCGACCGGGTCCGCCGGTTGGACGCAAAGTTAATCGAACTGGGCCTAAGTGAACGCCGCGATGCGGTCGTCGGCAGTCCCGAAAAAAAGACGCTGAGCGGCGGCGAGCGGAAACGTCTCAACATCGGGCTGGATATGATCGGGATGTCGGACGTTTATCTTTTTGACGAACCAACTTCCGGTCTCTCGTCGAAAGACTCCGAGCACGTGATCGAAATCATTCGGAGCATGGCGCACAACAAAATTGTGATCGTTACGATTCACCAGCCGAGCTCGAAAATTTTCCAGATGTTTCACAAGGTCATCTTGCTCGACAAGGGCGGGCGCCTCGTCTTTTTCGGCACGCCTTCGGACGCACTGCGCTATTTCGCGGAAGCGGAACACCAACACCAGTTCGGCGCGGAGTTGGGCGCGTGTCCTTCGTGTGGAACGACCCGGCCGGAATTCATTTTCGATGTGCTCGAAACGCCGCTGCGCGATTTGAGTGGCGACGTCATCTACGAGGAAAACAGCCGCGGGCAACTCGTGCCGGCGCGCCGTTACTCGCCGGATTTCTGGCGCGACAAATATGAGGCGTTCCGACTGATCCAGGACGTCAAACAAGTATCGCTGCAACAGGAGGAGGCGGCTCCGTTGCCAGTCGCCCCGGTTCAAAAAAAGCGCATTCCGCTGCGGTGGCACGACGAGTGGACGCAATTTCGGACGCTGCTGCGGCGGGCATTCATCAGCAAACTGCGCAACCGCGCGAACCTCGTCATCACGATCGGTGTTTCACCTGTGCTGGCGCTGTTGATTGCCATCGTCCTGCGCTATTCAGAGACGGGCACATACGATTTTGCGTCGGCTTATCATATTCCGACTTTCCTGTTTCTCGGTTTGATCGTCGCAATGTTTCTCGGGCTGACCAACAGCGCGGATGACATCATCCGGGACCGGCCTGTGCTGCAACGCGAACGCAACATCAAGGTGCGCCTTTCGTATTACGTGATTTCGAAGACGATCACGCTCGGGGTGTTTGCGCTCATTCAATGCGTTCTTTTCGTGCTAATTGGCAATTTCGTCCTGCAAATCCGGGGCATGTTCTGGATCGACATGGCGATCATGTTTCTGACGGCGATGAGTGGCGTGGCGCTGGGTCTGGTGATCTCGTCGCTGGTAGCCGACCCGAAGACCGCAGCCAACATCGTCCCACTGATTTTGATTCCGCAGATCATCATGGGCGGCGCACTCATTAAATACGAGGACATGAACCGGAACCTCGGTCTGCTCTACTCTTTTTCGCATTGGTTTTCCGAACATCCGAACTCGGAAAAGACGAGAAAAACGGAGAGCAAGCTGCAGGTGCCACTTGTTTGCCAGTTCATCGCCATGCGCTGGTCGTACGAGGAAATGATTGTTGCGCAGGCGAAACTCAACCCACTCACGAAGCGACAGGATCGCGCCCATGACGAAATCCAAAAGCTCGCGCCAAAAGCGGACACGCCTCAGCAGCGCGCGCACCTGAACGATTTGAAAGATGTGCTGGCATTACTCTCGGGATTGGAAGGTCATTCCCCGCGGGAGATCGACCGATATCTGAAGCGAGTCGACCCGATAATCGCAGGGAAGCAGAGGCTCGATCGGTCACTGTTCAGGGATGCGAAGGGCCCGGTCACGGCCGACCAACTTTACGTGAACCAGAAAGTGTCCGACCTGATCTCAAGGGCCGAGATGGAGCAGAACGATTATCGCCGCGGCAGCAAGCCGAACGTGTTCTTCGGTCTGGAGAAGCGTTACTTCGGAATACGATTTGGCGTGTTTACTTTCGACACGGTGGTTCTAATCGTGTCCACGCTGGGATTGCTTGTCCTGCTGCATTGGATTTTGCGAAAACAACTAGAGGTCCGACGAAGCTAGCAGTACTCTCATTAACACCGCGCTTCAACGCGGTGGCATCGCGTGTGATGATGCTAAAATCGTTTTAGCGGTTTTGTCTCCATTGCGAAAAACTGCTAAAGCCGTTTCTGAAGTTCTTTCACCCGTGAGCACACAGCCTAAAGCAGGGTGTTAATGAGAAGTTGCTCCAGCGACATGATCGGAAAAGAGTAAAGGCACAATGAGCAAGACAAAAACTAAATCCGTACGGCTTATCGTCGCTGCGAGTGAGCAAGATCCGGACATGCTTTACGCGACGAAGTTTTGGGCGCCTGATCCATTCATTTTTCTGCAGCGCAACGGCAAACGCACACTTGTCTTAAGCGATCTGGAAATCGATCGCGGCCGCGCGCAAGCTGACGCGGACGAATTCGTGATGTTTAGCGAGCTTGAGCGCGAAGTGCAGGGCAAATCAAAAAAGGCGCCATTGTACGAGAAGGTGTTGGCCCATTTTCTGAAGAAGCGAGGCGTGAAATCGGCGGTTGTGCCGGCAAATTTCCCGCTCGGCTACGCGGAGGAACTTGCCGCGAACAAAATCCGTGTTCGCGCCACGGGCGGATTTTTCTGGCCGGAGCGTGAAGCCAAGTCAGACACGGAAATCGAAATGATTGGACGCGCCTTACGGATTACAGAAGCGGGCCTCAAACGCGCAATTGAAGTGTTAAAAGCGTCGAAACCAGGTTCAGGAAAACGATTGCGCTGGAACGGGAAGACGCTCACCTCAGAAATCCTGCGCGCGGAAATTGATTCATCCGTGCTGCGGGTCGGCGGTGTTCCGACTGGAACGATTGTCGCCGGTGGCGATCAAGCCTGCGACCCGCACGAGCGCGGCCACGGACCGCTCTACGCGGATTCTCTGATCATCCTCGACGTTTTCCCGCGCGATGCGAAGACTGGATATTTTGGCGATATGACCCGCACAGTGTTGCGGGGCCGAGCGAGCGAAGAACAGCGAAAGCTTTGGGAAACAGTCAAGGCCGGCCAGGCACTCGCGCTGAAAAGAATTAAAACTGGCGTCGACGGCATGACTATTCATAAAGCCATCCAGCAGTTCTTCGCTGGTCGCGGTTTCCCGACCGAAGTACGTAACGGGCGCCGGGTAGGATTTTTCCATGGAACCGGTCACGGCCTTGGCTTGGAAATCCATGAGCATCCGCGCCTGCAAAAGGTTGTTCTCAAAGATCGCCAGGTGCTTACCGTCGAGCCGGGTCTCTATTATCCGGGCTTGGGCGGGGCGCGACAGGAAGACGTGGTGGTGGTTACGAAAACTGGTTGCAGAATTCTCTCGCGGTTTCCAAAGCAATTGGAAATTTAGCAGCCATTTCTCGGTGGGGGCGGTTCACCGAACCGCCTCGGGCGATTGAGGTCAATCGCCCCTACCAACAAATGAACGCGCAACGCCTTTGGGCGTCTAATTCCTACCCGGCAAAGTGACAACTCGCCTTCCCGCGCTAAATTAGTACGAACATGCATTATCTGATGGGTTTTGCTTTGGGTTCTGGCTGGCTGCTGTATATCGGCATTCCATCTGGCTTGGGGTTGGGATCCAACTGGCTGCTCTACATCGGCGTGCCGTTGATCGTTGGAATCTGGGCGCAGATTCGGGTGAGCAGCGCGTTTGGCCGGTGGAGCAAGGTGCGTGCGAGCGCGAACATCACAGGCGCCGAGTGCGCGCGGGAAATCCTGCAGGCGGCGCAGATTCATGATGTGAATGTCGTGGAGACGAACGATTTTCTCGGCGACCATTACGATCCGACAAAGAAACAGCTGCATCTGTCGAGCAACGTTTATCACACGCCTTCCGTAGCAGCATTGGGAATTGCTGCGCATGAGACTGGGCATGCGATTCAGCACGCTCGCGCTTACGCCCCGCTAAAGGCGCGAATGGCAATCGTGCCGGTGACAATGATCGCGTCGCGGATGCTGCCATTCATCATTATCGGCGGCTTGTTCTTTGGGATTACCGGTCTGATTACCCTCGGCATATGGTGCTATTTGATTCTGCTGGTCTTCCAATTGATCACGTTGCCTGTGGAGTTCGATGCGTCCCGACGCGCAAAAATCATCCTGCGGGAAATGGGGATCATACAGCCGGGCCAGGAAGCGGCCGGCGTAAACAATGTCTTGAACGCCGCCGCGCTCACTTACGTTGCGGCATTCATTGCCGCACTGGGCAATTTGCTCTGGTTGATGTCGCTCCGCGACCGGCGGTGACCGACGGCACGACATAAAAATGGATCAAGCGCTCGCTTTACCTGCTCGCCGCATTACCGATTTGTTATCGTCGGGTCTGGAGGCGCGTGCTAAGTCTAAGCGCCAGGCAATGGATCAGCCAAGAAGCGACCCGGATCAGGAGTTGGTGAAGCGCACGCAGGCCGGCGATGCCAGCGCGTTCGACGATCTCGTGGTCAAATACACGCCGCGCCTCTACGGGCTGGTCTACAACATGACCTCCAACCATGAGGACACCAACGATCTTTTACAGGACATTTTCGCCAAGGCTTACAAGGCTATCCGTGGGTTCCGGGGCAAATCCTCGTTTTACACATGGATTCATTCCATCTCCGTCAATATGACCTTGAATTTCCTCAAAAAACGCGGGCGCCGATTTCAATTGAGCCTGGATGATGTGGACGCAAGCATCCAAAACGATAGGGAATTCATGGAAGCCACGGCCAGCAGCAGCCCGGTGCGGGAAGCTGATCTCTCGGAGCTTCAGCGAAGATTGAACGAGGCTATGATGAAATTGTCTGATGACCACAGAGCAGTTGTCACCATGTTCCATATTCAGGGCATGCCTCATGCGGAAATCAGTAAAATCTTGCGGGTTTCGGAAGGAACGGTACGTTCGAGACTCTTTTACGCGAATCGGCAGTTGCAAAATTACCTGGACGAATTTCGGAAAAATCCTGTTTCGTGAGGGGTAGAAAAATGGACGAATCTAACGATAACGAAATCGCGAGGCTGCTTCGGTTGAAGCGCTACGAGCAACCACCGCCCGGTTACTTTGAGAATTTCCTGCACGAATTCCATCGCCGGCAACGCGATGAATTGCTGCGCCAGCCGCTTTGGCGAATCTGTCTTGAACGCGTGCACAATTTCATGTTGCAGTTGGACGTTCGATCGCTTGCTTCGTATCCCACTGCTGTCGCCGCAGTGCTTGTCTGCGCAGCATTAATTTCCTTAAAGCTTTATCAGCAACCCGAGACGGCTCGCGTCGCTATTCAGAGTCCACCGACCTTATCGGCGCCAGCGAATACTGAAGCAGAATGGGATCTCGCGTCTCCGGTCGCACCGCAGATTTTCAGGATGCAGCCGGTTCGCAGTTTTCATGAAAGCCAGACTCACCGAGCCGCCCCGCCACGCTACGTGCTCGATAGCGTCCCCGTGAGTTATGAGCCCGCTTTCAAGTTTTAAGCACAGCGCAATCGCGTTTGCGTCGGTCTTTTGCTCAGGCACAGGTTTGCTCTTTGCCCAGCAGCAATCCGCCGCAACGATCAGCCAGCAGGTCAGAGAAGTTTTCGAGCGCGCCTCCAAAGCGATCGTCAAGATTCACGGCGTCGATGAACACAGCGAGATTTGCGGTACTGGATTTTTTATCGACCCCACGGGAACACTTTACACGGCATATACAGTTGGAGGTGAAGCGGGCAATTTCACAGTCGAATTCGGCGGCAAGAGATATCCGGCGCGCCAGCTTTTGGCAGACATCCGCAGCGGGACAGCCATGCTGAAAGTGGATGAGACCACACCAACCCTGCCGATCGGTAAGTCAGACGAACTGCAAGTTGCAACGCCCGTCGTGTCGATCGGGTATCCGTTGGATTTACCGAAGACACCAAACTTCGGGATGATCGCCGGTTTCGACCGAAAATGTCTCGGCCGGTATTTTTCCACCATCCATTTACGCGTGAACGTTCCGACTCAGCGCGGCGAGGCTGGCGCGCCGCTATTGAACATGAAAGGCGAAGTGGTTGGAATAGTCGTTAGCGGTCTGGAAAGCAATTCTGCCTGTTACGCTGTGCCCATCGAGGCGGCCGAAAAAATTCGCAGCGACTTTGTCCGTTTCGGTGAAGCGCGACACGGCTGGATTGGGGTCAACAGCGTATCGGCCGCCTCCCACGAAGTGGACGGCTCCCGGGCGATGGTGACACAGGTCGCGGACGACACGCCGGCAGCGCGCAGCGGAATCAAGGAGGGCGACGTGCTGCTGCAGCTCGGTAAGAAAAAAATCACCGAACCCGAGGATGTATTCGACGCCTCGTTCTACATCACTGCTGGTGACGTCGTCCCAATCACGGTCATCCGTGGAAATCAGAAGATCACTTTCCACGTGCAAGCTGCGATGCATCCCGCCAGCAAAACCGGCATGTTGCTCGCCTCTCCGGGCACAATCCCTGGCGTAATGCCCATGTCACTCGACGAAGACGCGTCCCCCTCGCCGTAGGGTAGCGCACGCGTCGGGCGTGCTGGTTTTGGCGTCCTCGCCAAAACAGTCTTTGATGGCGAAATCTCGCGACCGATAGTCGCAGGCAGCTGCTCTGCTTAGACTCCCGTGAAAAGGAGAATTGTGTTCCCCGCCCTGATCTCTGAGCCGCCAATTAAAACCGCTGCCGTTTGTCTGACGCCGTTAACGAATGTTCCGTTGAGGGACTTCAAGTCGTTTAGCACAAACAGACCATCGTTTGTGAGCACGACTTCGAAATGTTGCCTGCTCATTTGGTCATCCCGTATCTGCAGCACCGAACTGGAGGCGTTCGAAACAGCTTTCGGCGACCGACCGACCAACAACCTCTTCCCGATTGCGCTCCACGTGGGCGATCCAGTGATAGGGTCCCTGTAAATCAGTGCAACAGTATCGGGCTTCGTAGGCAGCGCCTCGTAAAGCGCATTAAATCGAGAAAGGCGATCCGCGACTTCTGCGCTAGACGTTGGAATCTTGCGAACAGTCGTCCGCGCTTCGGAAATCATTTTCGCAAGCGCATCGTCTGAAAGCCGAGACGGCGAACTATTTGGTTCTTGTGACATCATGCCTTGGCGCTGTGTAACGCAGCTTCAAGATCGAGTCCCTTGTCCAAAGCGTCATACATTGGCCGAAGTTTCCTCAGCACTGTGCACTTGGCCTGATCAACATTGCCGCGAGACGTAGCGAAAGTCCTGGCGACGTCATTTGGATTTCGTTGTTCAAACATGAGCGCCTTGAACATCTGCACCGTTTTTGGCGCGAAAGTTTGCTGTTCCAGAAGGAAATCTAGCGCGACGCCTACCAGGGCTGAGCTGGCCGTGTATTTCGGCGGCATCTGCCGGATTCATCGTCTTATCTGCAGAACCTTTCTGTTGATTGCAGGAGATCGTCTCTGAAGCATCGATCGGTACCTCGCGCGAACTTCGCCGGGCCCGTCGCCTCAGGGCGTCTAAAGCGCAGTCTTTTGCAATCCCGAACAAAAATGGTGTGAATCTACGGGCGGGATCGTAACGAGCGAACCCATGGCGACACATTCGCACCATGGTTTCTTGCAGAACATCCTGACAATCGGCTTCGCTCAGTCCCTTCGCAGCTGCAATGGCCAATATCGGTTTCGCGTACAGGCGGTAGAACTTTTCCCAATCCAAATCGCAGGGATTCTCCTTCAGTCGCGCAACGAGGGTGTGCTGGGTAGCAATCATTATTCGAGACAATGGGAAATCTTTGCAGCCGATATTAATCTGGTCTGTCAATATCCCACCTGGTGGGCTACAAAGCGCGCATCTGAACGATTCCGACATGTCCGATTTTTCCCAGAGCGAGTCGCCTACGGTGCCGAGCTCGTCCGCGCCGCCGCAGCACCGCTGCCAGCCGAGCTTGCGAGGCAAAGCAAAGATGGGCGATACGAGCGCGGCCGGGAAATCGGTCGCGGTGGAATGGGCAGAATACTGGAAGCCGCAGATATGCGCCTCCGCCGCAGTGTGGCTCTTAAATTACTCGTCCGCCCAGGAGATGAAGAAAGCCAGAACCGCTTTATTCGAGAAGCACGCATCACCGGAGCCTTACAGCATCCTGGTATTGTTCCCGTCCACGAGATCAATCTCGATGAGCGCGGAGAACTCTTTTACACGATGAAGTTGGTTCGAGGAGTTACCCTTCTCGAAATCATTCAAGCTTTGGCGCGGCGCGATCCTGACATGCTCCGACGCTATCAGCTTTCCGCGCTGCTAACGATTTTCCAGAAAGTCTGTGACGCGATCGCATTCGCGCACAGCCAACCGGAGCCTGTCATTCACCGGGACCTGAAACCGGAGAACATCATGGTGGGCAACTACGGCGAGGTCTTGGTCATGGATTGGGGCGCGGCAAAAATCTTGCGTTCGAGCAATGGAGATGATGATTCGCGCCATGCTGTTGTCGGAAACGACGCTGCTCCAATTGGTGAACCGGCGAGGGATGCGCTTCTGACACAAGCCGGAAGTGTCATCGGCACGCCAGGCTACATGGCGCCGGAACAAGCCCGCGGTCAGACAGCGAGCGCGGATGAGCGCACGGACATCTATGCGTTGGGCGGAATCCTGTACGCGCTGCTCACGTGGGAAGCGCCTGTCAGACTCACCGGCGAGCAAGCCGAAGCGTTTGATGAAAAATCGCTGAACGGCGAACACGTAACTCACGTGTTCCATCAACATGTGGCTCCACTCCTGAGCAATCGGTCTGCGCCGCAGAAGCTCGCTCGTCCGGTGCCGGACTCGTTAGTCGCCGTTGTTCTCAAATCGATGTCATTTCGCCCGGAGGATCGTTTTCAATCTGTAAAAGAATTACAAGCGGACGTTGCGGCGTATCAAACAGGTCGCGCGACCTCGGCCGAGCAAGCTGGCGCTTGGAAGCATTTCAAACTGCTGATAGCTCGCAATAAGACTTTGTTCAGCACGATCGCGAGCATTTTTGTCATTCTACTTGGCGCTACTGGAATCAGTCTCTATGAGCGGCAAGCGGCTCTGAAAAGTAATCAATCGCTTCAGCTTACACTTCACAGCGCCAGCCAGGCTGACCACGAAACCGCACATCAACGTTTCCGGGCCGGCGCTTGGCGGGAAGGATTAGCATTGGTCGGACGCTCGCTCATTTTCTGGCCCGAGAATCAACAAGCGGCGAATTATTTGCTGAGCGCTATCGCCTTTGGTCACGGAGATGGCGACACATTGCCGATCTTTGGCGTTTACCATGATGGAGAAATTATCGAAGCTGATTTTAGCCCAGACGGCCTCTCATTCGTTACTGCGAGCCACGATGGCACGGCGCAAATTTGGGATTCGGCGACTGGAACGCCTGTTGGCAAGCCCTTGCGGCATTCAGCCCCCCTTTGCTCTGCACGCTTTAGTCCAGACGGCCGCAAAATTGTAACGACCAATGAGCACGGCTCTGCACGTGTTTGGGACACGCGGACCCGCCAGCCCCTGACAAAGCCGATGCTGCATGGCAAGCCCAAACTCGACGCGTTATCCAAGGTCGAAGCTGCGGTGTTCAGTCCTGACGGACACTACATCGTGACAACGTCCTATGATCACACCACGCGAGTCTGGGATGCAGAAACCGGCGAGCAGATCACTGAGCTACTGAATCCAAACCGAGCGTCCGAGGTCGTGTTTAGTCCGGATGGCACGCGCATTCTTGGTTCTTGCTGGCGTGGAGCGACGCTCTGGGATGCAAGAACTTTCCAACAAATCGGCCCTTTTATGAATCATGGTACGACCGTAAAGCGATCGATGTTTACACCCGATGGAAACAAAATAGTCACCGGAGACTTGAAGAAGAAGGTGCGAATATGGGACGGACATACTGCGCAACCTTTGATCCCTTTCATCAATGCTTCGGAGCCCGTTTGGGATCTCGATGTTAGTCCGGATGGGAAGCTTTTCGCGACGGCTGGCTGGGATAAAACCGCGAGACTATGGTCTTTCGACGATGGAACTCCCAAGGGACTGCCCATGGAACATCAGGGTCCCGTCGATTCAGCCATTTTCAGTTCCGATGGCAAACGGCTCCTCACATCTAGTCGCGATAAAACTGTGCGGATCTGGGATGTCGCTACGTGCAAACAGATAGGCAATCCAATGCGGCACGATGAAACTGTGCTCAAAGCGATCTTTAGTCCCGACGGACGCAAAATACTTTCGGTCGGTGCTGACCGAGCCGGCTATGTTTGGGATGCCGCGCCGCCACATTGGCCCGGCGAGGTCATACCGACGCCGGGCGAAATATGTTCGGTTGAATTCGACAAGAGCAACGATGGCATTCTTGTCGCCACCCGCGATGGTGAGATCGGTTTATGGTCGTTAGAGAAGAATCAATTTGTCACGTCCATTATTCGTCAGGGCAGCCCTGTGGCCGTTGCAGGTTTCCATGTGCCCAGCAGACAAATCGCCACCGCAGACAATGATGGAATCATTCGTTTTTGGGATGTCGTAAATGGGAAAAGGCTTGGCGAAACTGCACCTGCGAAGGATCGAATTGTTGCCCTCAAGTTCGCCGCCGATGGGAGGTCTGTTTTCGCGGCTCACCACCACGGCACGGTTTCGCAATGGAAAATCCCCGAAGGAACACAAGTCGGCGCCGTAATAAAGCTATCGGAGAACATGGACGCTCTCGCCATCGCTCCAAAAGGGAATGAAATAGCGACTGGTGCGGGGGACGACCTCTTCCAATTTTGGGAGCCCTCCGGCGGTAAACCTTCTCGGAAAGACATCCGACATAGCACCTCGGCCATCGTCCTCAACTACCATCCGGGTGGACACTTGATTGCTGCAGGTTGCGAAGACCATACTGCACGCATTTGGTCGCTCGATTCGGGCGAACAGGTAGGAGAACCATTTTATCTAAATGGGCGCGGAACGGCGGTGCGTTTCACACTTAACGGCAATACTATCCTTGTTGGCGGAGACGAAGATACAGAAGTGAATTGCTATGACACCAAAACACATAACAGCCTCTGCCTTCCTTTGCCGCATCCGACCGGTGTAAGTCACATCACTTCAAATTCGGATGGCTCGCTTATAATCACTGTGACGAATGATGGCGTCGCGCGGCTATGGCGCATACCGACTACTTCCGATCCGCCGCCGAAGTGGCTGCCCGAATATATCCGCGCCCTTGGCGGCCTCGCATTCACTCCGCACCAACAGCTAGTTCAGGTTTCCACCCGCGAACGCCTCGAATTACGCAAAAAGCTGTTAAGTCATCCGCCTGAAAATTCGGTCTGGGACAGAATCATGCGCTGGAGCTTCGAGCAGGAGCGAAGCGCTGCACCAGATCGTTGAGTATTGAATTACGAACTCAGAAAACTAGGAATCTATACACGAGGGCTTCACTCTGGCTTTCTGGCTTCCCAATTGAGGTTTGCTTCGTGCGTTCCTGCTTTCCTGATTAGATTCGCCTGAGAAATCACACTCGCTCTTCGGATAAAGAACGAGCGGTGAAGGAGCATCAAAATCGAAGGCGCGAATCATCTGCGCAAGCGGCACTGACGCCCCGTGAGCGGGAAATCCTTCATTGGGTAGCCGAAGGAAAACGCGATGGCGAAATCGCCGCGATCCTGAATCTGAGTGTCCGCACTGTCGAACAGCATGTGCGCAGCTGCTTAAAAAAATTAAACGTCGAAACGCGCACCGCTGCGTGCGCCGTTCTGTGGCGCGAGCGCAAATCAGGCGGGCCAGGAACCCAGGAATAACCCATTCTTACTGGCTTTCTCGCTTCGCAATTCACTCCTCTTACTGGTTCTTCGTTCGTTTAGATCTGCGTACTCTGTACGGATATGCAGCCGCGAACATTTCTGTTGAGATCGCCCGGTTTATGCCAGTGCCTCCCATGCAGACGAAAAGTTTGCTGCCGTTTTTGAACTCGCCGCTGAATCAACAACTGGGAGCTTTCGCAAACAATTTTGCTCGGCGCCGGCTGAGATTTTCACCGGCTGCAACGGATTATGGGCATGAGCAGGAGTGCCAAAAAGAATAAAAAACAAGAACTTCGCCCCGGAATTTCCGGATGGAGATAGTGAAAGGACAACATTCATGAATACGAAAATTAAAAAAGTAGTCGCGTTGATTCTGTTCTCCGCCGCATCGATCACACTGCTATTTGCGCTGCCTTATCACCGTCACGTCAAGCGAACCCCAAAGCGGCCGTCTGGCAGTTCGATTCTGCTGGATACCACCTTCAACGCGCCGTTCTTCGCCACGCAGGTTCCGCCTAGCCGCGGCGTTCTTTTGCCCGACGGCAAATACGTCCTGTTTTGGAACATCGACACTGCCGGTGATCAAAACGACTGGACCCATTATCCGCTACAACTCGGACGGCTCATTCGATAACACCTTTTCATTCAGCCGGGACTACGCAGGCGGGGGTCCCGTTGCGGCAACTGCGGATGGGAAGCTTATCGTTGGTGCAAGCAAGGTCATCTATGGGATTCCCAATCCCTATCAGCAACAAATTGATGACATTCTGCGGCTGAATGACGACGGGTCGATCGATCCGACGTTCGGTCCGGCGCAAACCACCGACGGCGGCGAAGTGCGTGTTGTCACCGTGAATAATGATGGAACGATTTTGATTGGCGGCGTGTTTACCGAATTCAATGACACTCCGAGACATGGCATCGTCCGCCTGCTGGCAGATGGTACTGTCGATCCCACCTTTGCGCCGGTCTCGATGACCTGCCTGCAGTTTACATTTGGCGCCAGCTGTGGACTTTGGGCCGATCCGGTTATTGATGTCGATGGCAAGATCATTATTGCGGGTGATTTCATTGAGGTGAATGGCGTCCCGAGAACGTGCGTCGCGCGCCTGAATGCCGATGGCACCCTGGACACAACCTTCGTTCCTTCCGGATTCACTCCATATGGTTTCAATGGCGGCACGGCGTGGCCGATTCGCGGCATTGCCATTCAATCTGACGGTAAGATCGTCATCGGCGGCAGGTTTAGCGGCGGCAACTGCGTTAATCGCGTGCCGCTGGTGCGGCTGAACACTGATGGCAGCCTCGATGGCAGTTACCAGCTTTACCAAGAGTGCCTGCCATCGACGGCAAATGGGTCTGGACTCCAGGTGCGCAATCTGGTGAAGGACTCAAATGACGGGATCATCGCAGTGGGCCAGTCAATGTGGCGGTTTAACAGCGATGGGTCGTTAGACACGGCGTTTCATAGTCCTGTATTCGCTTTTGCGCAGCAGCAGTCTGGTGGGGAGGAAGGATACAACGTCGCTTTCGCCGATGGCGGTACACGACTCTTCGTGGGCGGTTTCTTTAGCGATGTCGATGATGTGGGCGGTCCATCAAATGGTGAACGCTGGGGCGCCGCGAAATTTAATGTGGGCGGGGAGCTCGACACAAGCTTCACCACCTCAGGTCGAGTCGGTGGGAAAATCGAGCCTAACAGTTTTCTGCGACAAGCTGACGAATTTACGCTCATCGGCTTTGCCGTCGGCTCGGCGTTGGATCATTACCCGGCGATCCGTCATGGCTTCGGCCGATTGCTCTCAACGGGGGCATTGGATGCGACCTTCGATCCTATTGCAAACTTCAACCCGAACGGGCCGCTTGGACCTAATTTCATCAGCACCGGGTTCACGCCCTTTGCCGATGGGAACCTGCTCGTGACCGGCTACAACGGCGTCACAGCCAATTACGGCAAGCTCCTGCCCGATGGGAGCGAAGATCCAAACTTCCTGGGAGATGCTAACGTTAGCTTTGCCAACGCGATTCCACGCGCAGATGGCAAAGTGGTACTGAGCCAATACGATCCCAGTTTTAACGATCCTAATCTCGTGGCAAATCCGAACGCCCAAGCAGCCGTTGACGGGACGGAGGTCCAGCGGATTAATACCGATGGTTCGCTAGACACCACGTTCCACCTGAACCCCGCCATTATAGATGATACACATATTCGCGATGGTAGCGGGACCTTAACCGACGTGTACATCGGCAGCGCTGTTCTGACAACAACTGCCAGTAACACGGCGCTTTTCGGGTATCTGCACAAGGATGGAAGTTATCACCTGGTCCAAGTCAGCGATGACGGCTCAATATCCCTCCTCCGGTGTTTCAAGCGCAAACATTTCCTGTGCAAGTGTCGTACTTTCGAACTCAAGTCAATGACCCTCTTCATGGACCCGTATTCGTGAATATGCACTACCCGGATGACATCCCGGTGAAACAGGCGAAGAACGTGCTCGATAACAAAGTCCTCCTGATGGGCTCATTCGCCAGTTACGGCGGCGTGACCGCGCACGGCATGTTACGGATCTACCCCAATGGCACCCTTGATGACAGCTTCAGTGTGGGTGAAGGCGCACAGTGGCCAGTCCCACCTCCCACCGAGTTAGGTAACCCAAGCGTGGACAATCTGGAAGTCGGCCTGAACGACAAGCTTCTCCTTACCGGAACATTTGAGGCGTTCAATAACACGCCGGCGCCGGGCATCATTAACTTGAATCCTGATGGCACGATCGATCCCGACTTCATAGCGCCGGTTACTCGCGAGATATACGATTACCAGCCCGCTTATCTGAAACGGCAACCGGACGGCTCGTTTCTGCTGAGTGGTCCGTATAGTGCAGGCAGCGGTCTCTCACCCTCCTTTTTCCGCTTGCTGCTTCCGCCCGGTGTACCGACGCCGCCTGGCACAGATATCACGGTCGATCTGGGCGGCTCGGGCGGTGCAGAGGACGTCACCGTAAATTTTAACAGCGTCGAAAACAGCGGCGGCACAACCAGCATCGAGCTGATCGATCCCGAGTGGGCCGGCGAATTGCCGCCCGGCTACCAAATCGTCGGGGCGAATCTCGCTTTCGAAGTCTGGACGACTGCGACTTACACTCCGCCGGTCACAGTCTGCTTCGATCTCTCATCACTTGACCCCGATGTTTTTGCTGTGTCGAGAATCTTCCATAATGATGGCACTGGTCTTGTCGATGTCACTTCGTCCGAAAATTTCGCCACTCAAACAATTTGCGCCACTGTGAACTCGTTGAGTCCGTTTATTGTCCTGCGGCCAACAAGGCCGCCGCCTACTCCAAGGCCGCGTCCAACGCCTCACCCAAGACCAACGCCGCGACACTAGCTCAACGACGAGATCGGCTGTCGGGCCGGCTCCGCGTAAAGAAACTTCCCACTGACTGAGATTCTCACTGCTGCAACGGATGCTGAAAATGAACAGGTACGATAAATCCAGTGAAACCAAAAAACTTCGCGCCGGAAAATTTCGGATAAGAACGATGAAAGGACCAAACACATGAAAACAATAACCAAATTCATTAACGCTCTGTTCGCGATTGCGACTGTTGCAACAAGCGCACTCACCGCCAATGCCGACCCGGGCGACATATTCGTGTCAGACAGGGTTGACGGCATCATCTACAAATTTACGCCTGATGGAACACAGAGCACTTTCGCAGCAGAACTAAATGTGCCTCAGGGCCTCGGCATTGGACAGCGCGGGCTACCTCTTCGCGGTATGCCAAGGCAGCGGTAACAGTACCATCACGATCTACAAGTTTGCTCCCGATGGGACACAGAGCACTTTCGCTACGATCGCAGTGAATCCTAATGAAAATTATCCTGTCGGGCTGGCTTTCGACAGCGCGGGCTACCTGTTTGTGTCGAATGACACCGGCCACATAATCTACAAATTTGCTCCTGATGGGACGCGGAGCACTTTCGCTTTCGACCCCGGACGAATGTATCCCGCAGGTCTGGCATTTGACAGTGCGGGCTACCTCTTCGTAGGGGGCGATGGGAACGAGACGATCTACAAATTTGCTCCTGATGGGACGCGGAGCACTTTCGCGACCGGACTAGGGATTTATTTCGCGCCGCTCGGGTTGGCGTTTGACAACGCGGGCTACCTGTTCGTGACAGACTACAACTACGGCACGATCTACAAGTTTGCTCCTGATGGGACGCAAAGCACCTTCGCTACCGGATTAGAGATTCCTTACGGGATTGCCTTTGATAACGCGGGTTATTTATTCACTGCAGCCCAGAGCGGCTTCGGCTATTACTATGGCAATATCTACAAATTTGCTCCCGACGGAACATGGAGCCATTTTGCTACATTAGGCGAGCCTGGCCACACCGCGTATCCAACATACATCGCGATTCAGTCGGGAACGCCTTCGCCTACACCGACCCCAACGCCAACTGCAACTCCAACTCCAACGCCTACACCCACACCTACCGTCCGGGTGACTGTGCAAACGAATCCCGCCGGTGTTAGCTTCACGGTTGACGGTAATACCTATACCGCGGCACAGAGGTTTTCCTGGGTGTCTGGTTCGAGTCACACCATTGCCACAACTTCACCGCAGAGCGGTGGCACAGGTGTTCAATACGTATGGACCAAGTGGACCGACCACGGCGCGATCTCGCACACTGTAGCGCCGACCAATAACACGACTTACACGGCGACATTCAGGACGCAATATTACCTGACCATGACCGCGGGGACCGGTGGCAGGGTGAGTCCGGCTAGCGGATGGAGAAACAGTGGAGCGACTGTCTCGATTAGTGCCAGGCCAGCTAATGGCTACAGTTTTAGCAATTGGACTGGCAGCGGTACCGGTTCTTACTCTGGTACGAACAATCCAGCCTCCATCATAATGGGTGGGCCCATCACGGAGACGGCGACATTCATTCATAATTGATGCGAACACGTGCGGCCTGCGCGCTCTTGATTCGTAAATGGTTTATAGGACGTCTGTGCCAGACCTCGACTGATGAAGAGCGGCGTTTCACAGAATGCAGCCGGGGGCGGCACCCGCGACATAGACGGGCAGCTCATTCGAGTGAGTGAGTGAGGGAGCGAGGCAAACGCCGTACAGTTTGCATGCGCCGCGCAGCATGCCGGTTTATAGCATTTTCCGGAATTCCGATTCGTCGATAATTGCAACGCCGAGTTCTTTTGCCTTATCGAACTTGCTGCCCGGCTCTGCGCCAGCGAGGACGTAGTCGGTCTTCCTGCTCACGCTGCCGGCGACCAGACTTCGGCTCCCAAGCGCGTCAGAGAAGAGGTTTACTCAAAGAGTGACCGGGGAAGTTCGCTTTGACGAATGATTCCACGCAGCGTGCCACGATCGAGTTCGCGGTGAAGAGGAACTGGAAAAGAGATGCGACCACGGCGCATGATCACGTGACTACCACGCTGCCGCACACGTTCAAAACCCTGTGTGCTCAACAAATCGCACAGCTCTGCGCCGGAAAAGAGGCGCAACTTAGGCATGCGTTACTTCGAGCTCTTTAACCGCTACTTTGCGTTCCTCCAGCCTGCGACGAACCTCCGATTCATCGGCGCACTCAAGCCACAGTTCGACCGCTTCTTTGATCATTTCTTCCGCGTGTTCAGGCGTTTCTCCCTGACTGACGATGCCGAGTTCGGGGCAGTTCGCCACGTACCATCCATCTTCGCCGGGCTCAATCACGGCGGTAAGTTTTGGAAGCTTCATCACGAGCAGATTACTCCATCTCAGCACACTTCGCTAACAGGCAGTGAGCAGTCTACCTCAGAACATTTTTCGAAACTGTGCCTCGTCGATAATTTTTACGCCGAGTTCTTTTGCCTTATCGAACTTGCTGCCCGGTTCCAGGCCGGCGAGGATGTAGTCGGTTTTTTTGCTGACGCTACCTGTAACGTGACCGCCAAGCGCTTCGATTTTTTCCGTCGCTTCGTCTCGAGTCATCGAAGGCAGTGTCCCAGTCAGGACGAAAGTCTTTCCGCTAAGCGGCAATTCGGCTGTTTTCTTTGCGGAAACCCTTTCGCTCTTTGGCCGAATCCCAAGTTCCTGCATTCGTCGCAGAATCTTTTTGCCTGTCGCCGAGGCAAAGAAGTCGAGGACGCTCTGTGCGACGACTGGTCCGACTTCGGTGACGATGCTGTCCTTGTCCTTTTTGCTTTTCGAAGGTTCAGCGAAGCCGGCTTTAATGAGCCGTTCAGCAATTTCTCCACGCTCATTCTTTTGTTTCTCGTGATAATCCAAGACGTCTCGCAGCAATTGCGAATTTGCAACGTCCTCAATTGCCTCGTGAAAGCGGGCGAGGTCCATTGCTGTAGTTTTTCCCACATCAGGAATAGCCAGGGCGAACAGCCAGCGTGAGAGTGGCAATGTTTTGGCGCGCCCGATGGCGTTGATGGCTTTGGTCGCGTTTTTCTCGCCAAAAACGCGAGGCGCCTCCTCCGTGCCGAGATTCAGTTTGGCGAGTTGATCGACTTTGAGTTCGAACAAATCCAGAGGCTCGCGTACCAAACCCCGCTCAACCAGTTTGTCGGCAACAATTCCGCCAATGCTTTCGATGTCGAGCGCACCGCGAGCCGCGAAGAATTCCACGCGCCGCGTGGTTTGGGCGGGGCAATGCAGGTTTTCACAGCGCCAGGCGACGAATTCCGGATCGCGACGGATCGGGCCGCCGCACACGGGACATTTGCCGTGAATATGCTTCGCGAAATCGAACGGCTTGGCCTCGCGCGGTCGTTTCGATTTCACTACCTCCACAACCGCTGGAATGACTTCGCCAGCTTTTTCGATCACAACCGTGTCGCCAATGCGGATGTCTTTGCGTTTGATTTCGTCCTCGTTGTGCAATGTCGCGCGTGCGACGGTGCTGCCGCTCACGAACACGGGCTCGAGCGCCGCGACCGGCGTCAGAATTCCAGTGCGTCCGACCTGAATGATTATGCCGTTCAAACGAGTCTCCACGCGTTCCGCCGCATATTTGTAAGCGATTGCCCAGCGTGGCGATTTTGCGGTGAACCCGAGCCGTTCGCGCTGCGCGAGCGCGTCCACTTTGATCACTGCGCCGTCGGTTTGGTACGGAAAATCAAGCCGAACCTTATCGAGATCCTGGATCGCCTTAAGGATTTCGTCGACCGAATCGGCCAGCCACCAATCTTCATGGGTCGGCAGACCGAGTTTTTTGAAGAGCTGAAAAATTTTTGAGTGAAGACCGATCTCCACGCCTTCGACTAGTGCCGGTGCCGTAAAAAACGATTCCGAGTGGGCGTTGTGCAACAGCTCTTGGATCGAGATGCTTCAGAGAACCGGCTGCAGCATTGCGCGGATTCGCAAACAGCGGAAGACCTGCGGCTTTGCGTTCCTTGTTCAGTTTCTCGAAGCCGGCCTTGTCCAGATAAGCTTCGCCACGTACCTCGAAAACGTCTGGCGAATCACCGCGCAACTGATGCGGCACCGACCGGATTGTTTTGACGTTTTGCGTGATATCGTCCCCGACAAAACCGTCGCCGCGAGTCGCGGCATATTTCAGCCGACCCTTTTCGTACATCAGCGACACTGCAACGCCATCCACTTTTGGCTCGATCACCACCGGAATTCTGTCGTCCGGCAACAAGCGGGTTATTCGTTTATAAAAATTCGCCACTTCTTGTTCGGAATAAGTGTTGTCGAGGCTAAGCATTGGCGCGATGTGCTGGATTTGCGCGAATGCTTCGAGCGCTTTGCCGCCCACGCGCTGGGTGGGCGAATCCGGCGTGACGAGATCAGGAAACTGCGTCTCTAAATCGACCAATTCCTTGTAGAGCCGATCGTATTCGCGATCAGTGATGATCGGCGCGGCTTCGTCATAATAGAGCCGATCATGCTTGCGGATTTCCTCTCGCAGTTGGGCGATTTGTTTGTCGGCTTCCTTTCGGTTCATCTATGTAGAACACGATACGAACACGCGAAATCTGAGCAATGATCGACGTTGTCATTCCGAGCCAAGTCGAGGAATCCCGTGGCAAAAGCAACGTAATTTCGCGGGGTCCTTCGACTCCTCCCGCGTACGCGGGATCCCTCCGCTGAGGATGACCGCTGCGGTGTTGACGCTTTCAAAATCCGCAAGAACAGCTAAGCATAACGAATCGTGAAACCCGGTGAGCGCATCCTCGGGGTTGAAGGCGGCGGAACGAAAACCTCCTGGGCGTTGGTGGAATCTGTAGCCCCGCAGGCGCGGGGTGATCCCGGTTGGGAGTTTTGCATTCTCGAGCACGGAAAACTGCCGCCATCGAATTTTCGGCTCACCACGCCCGAGCGTTTGCGCACGATTCTGGCAGAGCTCCCGAAGCAAATCGACCGTGCGGGCGTTTTCCTGGCTGGTTGCGGGACAGAGGAGGACCGTCGTGTGCTCAAGCAGATCTGCCTCGACATCTGGCCGAATGCAAAAATCGTGACAGGCAGCGACCGCGATTCAGGCCTCGCGGCGGCGCTCGATCACGGTGATGGCATTGTCGTCAACGCGGGAAGCGGTTCCTCGGTGACTGGACGGCGCGGCGACAGGATCGAGAGAGCGGGCGGATGGGGACATATTTTGGGCGACGCCGGTGGCGGTTATTTTCTTTCCATTCAGGCGCTCCGCCTGATCCTGCGCGAACACGATCTGCATCGCGCCGAGATGGATTTCACTGGGAAAATCCTGAACGCGCTCTCGTTGAACAACCTTGATGAACTCGTCCGCTGGGCGCAAACAGCGGACAAAATGGAAGTCGCCATGCTCGCTCCAGTCGTGTTTGAAGCGGCAGCCGGCCGCGATGCGCGGATGATGGAGATCATCGAAGAAGGCGCTCGCGTCCTCTGTGATTACGCCGAGGTGGTCGCCGCGCGTCTTCACTTGCTCGCGCCGAAGGTGGTGTTGATGGGCGGCCTTTTTTATCGTGACTCAATTTACACGCACGCCTTCCGCCGGCAGGTGAAGAAGAATCTTCCCGATGCCCGTGTAGCAGCTGCCGAGCGATCGCCGGAACTCGGCGCCGCGTGGATTGCAGCCGAAGCGCAGGATCACGCCTCATTTCAGCTGAGAGCATCACAAACTGAAATCGACAACTTGGCCGTTGCGTTGACGGAGCAGCGCAATCCGCGCTCGGAGAACCTTGAAAGAATGAGTGCACAAGAACTGGTTCTTCTCTTGGTCGAAGAGGAGAAATTCGTTCAGGAAGCATTGCGTACTTCTGCGGAGGATCTTGCTCGTGCAATTGAAATGGTTACTGAATCGCTGCGAAATGGTGGCCGGTTGTTTTACGTCGGCGCCGGAAGCAGCGGGCGCATCGGCGTCCTGGATGCGAGCGAAATCCCGCCCACCTTCGGCGTGCCGACCGATCTGGTGCAGGGAGTCATTGCCGGCGGGGCCACGGCCCTGCATCGGAGCGTGGAAGGCGCGGAAGATGAGGAGAGCGCCGGGGCATTGGCAGTGGACGAACGCGGTGTAACGGCTGCCGATGTGGTGATCGGGATCACAGCCAGCGGCCGGACCCCTTTTGTGCTGCGCGCGCTTGCCCGAGCCGACTCGTTAGGCGCAAAAACTGTCTTGCTTACGGGCAATCCGCGTTGTAGCCACCGGCCTGTGGCCGGTTCGACCCACGGCCCACAGGGCCGTGGCTACAGCGATCCCGATCTCCTGATTATGTTGCCGGTCGGACCCGAAATCCTGACTGGATCAACCAGACTGAAGGCAGGGACTGCGACGAAGGTTGCCCTGAATATTATCAGCACCGGCGCGATGATCGGGCTCGGCAAAGTGCGCGGCAATCTCATGATCGATCTGCATACCACCAGCACGAAATTACGCGATCGCGCTGTGCGGGTTTTGGCCGAGTTGACCCAACGCGATTATGAATCCGCCCGTGGTTTGCTGGAAGCGAACCAGTGGAACTTACGCACGGCGCTGGAGAAATTATAGAAATTTCCCCACCGCACAAGCGCACCGGAAGTGGCTCGTGCGAAGATACGTACAACTTAACCGAAAGGAACAATCCTATGCTCTGGACTATATTTGTTATTCTGCTGGTGCTGTGGCTGCTTGGACTAGTCAGTTCGTACACGCTGGGCGGGTTCATTCACATCCTGCTCGTGATCGCGATTGTGGTGCTGATAATCCAATTGATCTCAGGTCGCCGAGCGTTGTAACATCGCAGCGATGAAACCAGCCGGCATCATCGGTATAATTCTGATCGTTATCGGCATTCTTGCGCTGGTGTATGGCGGAATCACGTACACCAAGCGCGAGAAGGTGCTGGATCTCGGCCCGATTCAGGCGACTGCGGAAAAGCAAAAGACCATCCCGTTCCCGCCGGTGCTGGGCGGGATCTGTTTGGTCGGCGGAATCGTGCTGGTGATCGTTGGCGGCCGAAAAACGTAGGCCATTTGCAAATCCTGTAGCCACCGGCCTGTGGCCGGTCCTTGCTCTCGCTGGTTCAGGCAACCCAAAAACGGCCCGCAGGGCCGTGGCTAAACGCGACGCTAGCCGCCTGCCTTTAGCACGGCGAAGGTTTTGCTGCCTTTCCGGTCGAGGTAAAGAAGCACGCCGCGTTTTGGATCGGCTTTGTTCAGAGCTTCGCGGAACGATTGCACATTCGTCACGGGTTTGCCGTCCACCTCGGTAATGACGTCTTCGCGTTGAATGTCCTGGGCCGCAGCGATGCTGTTGTCTTCGACATCCGTGACAATCACCCCTTTCGGCGCGGACAGATGCAGCCGCTCGGCAACTTCCTTCGTGAGTTCCTGTACCTGCAATCCAAATTTGCCGACATCCTTCGGTTTCGGTTCGCTCGGCTGAACCGGCCGGTTTGATGCCCGAGTGATCTCGTCGGGCAGTTCACCGGTCTTGACGGGCACCTTTATTGACTGGCCTTTGCGCCAGACAGTGAGATCCACGCTCTGACCGACTTTCTTTTTCAAGATTTCATGCTGCAACTGTGAATCGGACGTGATCGGCGTCCCGTCGACGTGCGTAATTACGTCGAACGGACGCAGATTGCTCTTCGATGCCGGCGCGTCCGCTTCAATTGTGCGGACCACGACGCCGTTGTCCGCGCCCTTGAACAATTCACGGATGCTCGGATCGTCGCCGAGTGTTTCGATGCGAATACCCAGCCATGGCCGCACGATTTTGTGCCCGGCGATGAGTTCGCCGCCGATGTCTTTGGCCATGTTGATCGGAATGGCAAAACCGAGTCCGCGGTTCATGCCATTAATCAGCGTGTTCATTCCGATCACTTTCCCATCAATGTCGCACAGCGGACCGCCGCTGTTCCCCGGATTAATCGAGGCATCGGTCTGCAAGTAATCCGAGATCGAATAACTGCCGGTCTGAAGCAGTTTGCTGCGCCCTTTGCCGCTGATTACGCCGTAGGTGAACGTGTAATCGAGCTTGAACGGCGCGCCGATAGCAAACGCAAATTGGCCCACGCGCACTTCGTCGCTGTCACCCAGTTGGACGACCGGCAAATTTTTCGCGTCAATTTTGATGACGGCGATGTCCGTCTTTTCGTCGGCGCCCACGACTCGCGCCGGAAACTCCCGGCCATCCTGTAATTTGACGTCGATTTTGTCCGCGTCCTCGATGACGTGCACGTTGGTGAAGATGTAACCATCCGGCTGCACAATGAACCCGGAACCTTCGCTTTGGACCGGCCGCGCTGTACCTGGGTTTCGGCGCGGATTGTTTTCATCCGGCGGCCCTTGAAAGAACAAATCATCGAGTGGCGAGCTCTCGCTGACTTCGCTTTTTTTCGAAGTCTCAATGATAACCACGCCGGGCGCGACAGTTTCGAACACTTTCGCGAACGCGTTGTTCAACTGATGCACGACGTCCTTGCCGGCCTCAGCCGCGGACGGATTCACGGGAACTGTAGAGCCGGGCACGGCCTCCCGTGGCGCTGCAAACGAAGTACTCAGCGCAAAGCACAGAGCGAAAATGGACAAACGCATAGGTTGGAATTTTGACACCACCCAACATGCAACGTTCAACTCGGCGCGTCCAATCCCGGTCTCCCATGGCGAATCCGTCTTATGGCGGAGTTATCCAAAGACGCACTCGCAGTTGGCTCACAGCCATGCCAGATTCATTGACGGAAGGCGTACAACTGGCAGCCGAACCAGCAACATGCCCATGTTCCAAAGGCGATTCGTCTTACGAGCCGGTATTGCGGCCGCGATCCTGATTTTTCTGTGGGCAATCGCTGTTGGTCCGGAGCCCCCCGCACGCGTCATCATTTCACCCGACGAACTCGTGCGGGCTGTCACCATTCAACGCGATTCGCTCGTCGACCTATGTCTGATTGAGCGCGTCGATCCAAACGGACGTGACGGGAAAGGGCGCACGCCGCTGCTGATCGCAACCTCGCAACAGGATTGGAAAACCGCGCGCCGGCTGCTCGATGCCGGAGCAGCTGTTGATCTTGCCGACAAGAACGGTTTCACGCCGATAATGGCGGCGGCGATGCACGGAGATGTTGAAATGTTTCAGTTGCTTCTGACGCGCTCAACCAATCCTCACCTGGAAACTCCATGTTTGGACGGACAGGATCTTCTGAGCTTTGCTCTCGACGGTGGGAATCCGGAGATCATCAAAACCGTGCTCCAGCACCTGCCGCCGGCGCAGGAGTGGACGGCCAGCACGCGCCGCGCTTTGTCCAGAGCACTTCAAGCCGGGAACAAGGACGAGATCCGGTTGCTGCTCAGCAAACACGCGTCGCCGGCGACGCCCGAAGGCAAGAACGTGCCGTTTCTCGCCTACGCCGTCGCGAGCAGCAATTCTTCGCTTTTCGAAACACTGCTCAATTGCGGGGCAGATCCCAATACGGTCCTGCCATCCCGTTGCGATAAAGATTTCCTGGCCATGCTGCCGAAAGGACTCCGCAGTTACATCGAAGACGATCGCAATGTAACCGTGCTGATGCTCGCCGCCGGTCTTGGTCAGGTCGATTATCTGCGCGCTCTCGTCGATGCCCGGGCCAGTCGAACTCGCCTAACGACCCGGAACAAAATGTCTGCCCTGGATATTGCCGCGGAGACCGGGCACTGGCGATCTACCCAAATTCTTCTCGGTGGCGGACCGGCGCCGGACAAACTGCGGATCGAAATTTCCCTGGCGATGCAAAGGGTCGCTCTCGTCAAAGACGGCGTGCCGGTGTATCACGCGAGATGCTCTACCGGGCGTGCAGGTTATTCGACGAAGCGGGGCGAATTTGTGATTACCAACAAGGAGCGCAACCATCGTTCCACCATCTACCACGTCGAGATGCCGTATTTCATGCGCCTGAGTTGTCTTGATTTTGGAATGCACGCCGGCTACGTGGCGGATCATCCAGTATCACATGGCTGCATTCGGTTGCCGGAGGAAGCGGCGCGCAAGTTTTTCTCTGAAATTCCGGTCGGCACAGTTGTGACCGTGCAGTAGGCGGACACGCGAACGAATCAGGAAACCACGAAAACAGGAAATGTTTTGGTAGGCCTGCGACCGCCGGGCGCGACGTAGCTTCCGCGATTAGCTCGCCTCTCCCCTTGCGGAAGGGGGAGAGGACTAAGGTGAGGGGTCAGCATTAAAAACCTCAAACCGCGTTGAGATATCCCTCACCCTCCCCCTCTCCCTTACAACGGGCGAGGCGACCCGGGCAGCGCCAAGTGACAAACCGGCGAACATTGTCGTGTGAAACCGTTTGGTATTTTTCTTGAATCCAAACCGGGCGTTGCCGCATCTCAATGAAAAATCATGCAAACAGATAATGTCAGCGTATCCTTCGCTCTCACGCCGGAGCAGCCATCTTTTCCTGCCAAAGTTTCGCGCGCCACGTGGGTTGGGCTTGCGATTTCGCTTTTTGCGATGCTGGTGATCCGCCAGGTGGTCGCATTCCTCATACCTGGGACCACTTTTGCTTCGGCGATTCTAAAAGAAGCGTTGATCTGGTTGAGCGCAGCTACGCTTCTTGTGATTATCCGGCGCGGCGAACGTTTGCCCATGCGCTCCATCGGGCTTGGAACCGCGCGTTGGTGGAAGTCCATCTTATGGGGGTTTATCATCGCGATCGTATCGGCAGTGGCCGTCGGCGCGCTGGCTTATGCCACGGGCTACGGACATGGTCCAGGCTCTGCCGCCTTTGAAAAACTGCCGCTCTGGTTGATCACGGCAATCGTTTTCCGCGCCGGAGTAGTAGAAGAACTATTTTACCGCGGTTATGCGATCGAACGGTTGCGTCTGGTCGGTTTGGGCCGGTTCTGGTCGGTTGCGATTCCGCTGGTTATTTTTTCGTTTGGCCATTGGTCGGGTGGCGCGGCCAACATCCTCATCGCGTTCACAGCTGGCTTAATCCTGACTGGATTCTATTTGTGGCGTCGCGATCTCGTGGCAAACATGATCGGTCACGGTTTGGTCGATTTCGTCGCGAACGTTCTGCCGGCATTGTTTTCCTGACGCGACGCATTAACAGTTTCAATCCAGCGGACTGAAAAAATTCGAAGCCGGCTCACGTCGAGTACGATCGCGGGATAGATTTGCGGCGATCGCAAAGCGCCGCTACAGAACGAACATGAAAATTTCGCGCTTGTTATTCGCGCTCTTTTTCTCCGCCGGGGCATCGCTCCTCGGAAATGATGAATTGAGGGAGCGTTTGCAGCCGGCGCTTGAGGCGATCACGCCAGACGGTCTGCTCGCGCATATCAAAGTTCTCGCATCGGACGAATTCGAAGGGCGTTCGCCAGGGACAAGAGGCGAAGAACTTTCAGTCAAATACATCACCGATCAGTTCAAAAAGATCGGGTTAACACCGGGAAATCCCGACGGGACATACACGCAGGAAGTTCCGCTCGCCGGGATCAAAAGCGAACCGCGAATGTCATTGGTTATTGGCGACAAAACGATGGATCTGAAATATCCGGATGATTTCGTTGCTTCATCGGCGCGGCTCCAGCCGGAGATCAAGATCGAGAAGTCTGATGTGGTCTTTGTCGGATACGGCGTCGTCGCGCCGGAGTACGGCTGGGACGATTACAAGAATGTCGATGTCCGCGGCAAAACGCTGCTGATGTTGATCGGCGATCCGCCGGTTCCCGATGCAAAAGATCCGTCAAAACTCGACGACAAAATGTTCAAAGGAAAAGCCATGACGTATTACGGCCGCTGGACCTACAAATACGAAATCGCAGCCCAAAAAGGCGCGGCGGCGGCGATCATCATCCACGAGACGGAACCGGCAGCCTATCCGTGGCAGGTGGTGAGATCGAGCTGGGGCAAAGAAAACTTTGAGCTCGATAATCCGAACAAGAACATGGACGCGGTTTCGGCGCGTTCGTGGATCACTTTGGAGGTTGCGAAGAAATTATTAGCCGACTCCGGCCAGGATTTCGATGCCCTCAAGAAATCTGCGATCACCAGAGATTTTCGACCTGTGGTCCTGAATGCCAAAGCCAATATTGCGATTAAACAGCAGATTCGCTCGTTCAAATCGCACAATGTCATCGGCAAACTCGAAGGCAGCGACCCAAAATTAAACGGTGAATACGTTATCTACACCGCGCACTGGGATCATCTCGGGCAGCATCCCGAATTGCAAGGCGATCAGATTTTTAATGGTGCGATCGATAACGCATCGGGTGTGGCGTCAGTGATCGAGCTCGCGGGCGCGTTCTCAAAATTGAATCCGCCGCCCAGGCGCTCGGTCTTATTTATGGCAACGACAGCGGAGGAAGCGGGATTGCTCGGCGCCAAATACTACACGGAACATCCGCTCTATCCCTTGGAGAAAACGCTCGCCGACATCAACATCGATGGCGTAAATCCGTGGGGTAAATCGCACGACCTCGAAGATCTCACCGATGGCAATTCAACCTTGGACGACTTGCTAGGCAAGGCCGCGGCGCGACAGGGGCGCGTGATGAAGCCGAACACCGAACCGGAGAAAGGCGGCTTCTATCGCGTCGATAGTTTCGAATTTGCCAAAGCAGGCGTTCCCGTATTGCACGCAGCTCGCGGGATTGAAATCATCGGCAAACCGCCCGAGTACGGAAAGCAGAAGCGCGACGAATACGTTGCGAAACATTACCACCAGCCGTCCGACGAAGTTGATCCAACGTGGGATCTCTCCGGCGCAGTGCAAGACGTTCAACTTCTGTTCGAAGTCGGCTACCAAGTCGCCAATGGCGACAAATTTCCAGAGTGGAAATCAGGAAGCGAGTTCAAGGCAAAACGCGATGCAATGCAGAAGAAGTCATTGGATTAGACAGAATTTCCCGGTCTAATTCTCGTTAGGCGTCTAGGTATGCAGCTCGTGCGTCCCGGCCCCGAACACCTTGGAAGCTACATCGCTGCGCTCGAGCGTGGGTGGTCTGCCGACAACGAGCGCGGTGTCGAGGCCGCACGCGAAGAGCTCTCCCGCATTGAGGCCGATGCCGCGGCGTTTCTCGCCAGCATGGAAGACCGCGAAGCTAAGGGTCCTCCCATCACTCTTCCAGACGGTTCGGCGGCCAAGCGCCTGCCGGGCTTCAGGAGGTGGCTCTGGGACGGCGAATTCTGCGGGAGCATCGGGTTGCGGTGGCAGCCAGGTACTACGGCGCTACCGCCCTATTGTCTGGGGCATATCGGCTATGCGGTCGTGCCGTGGAAGCAGCGCCTCGGGTATGCAAAGTCAGCGCTACGCCTCATACTTCCGGAAGCCAAGGCAGTTGGCCTTCCGTACGTGGAGATCACCACTGATCCGGACAACATCGGGTCACAGCGCGTCATCGAAGCGAATGGAGGCATCTTCGTCGAGCACTTCATCAAACCGCAGCAGTTCGGCTGCAAGCCTGGCCTGCGCTTTCGCATCATGTTCACATAATGGCGTCTGACCCCTCCATTCCACTCTTGGGAGCAGGGCACGCCGGTCGCCTAAGCAACCGCTGCAGCGAACCGCCGTTCCGCGTACATTTGCATTTCAGATGAGTAAAACAGTTTCAGCTCAGGCCGCGCTCGCTCTCAGCGGCGGTCGATCAGCTTGGTCTCGTTAGAGCTACTCCGCTTATGATCGTCCCATGGCTCATTTTCATAGCGGTGGGTTTGATCACCTATGCGGGGTTTGTGAAGCTCGCCGCACGTCTTCTTCGCTACAAGGTGTCGTGGATGTCCAGTTTTTTCTTCGCTGTCATTGTGCTTGTACTTGTCATTTTTGATCACGTGCTCGCGTTCGACCAGCCCGTCGCGATAAGGATTGTACACGTCGTGGTGCTGCTGGTGGTTCTCGTCATTTTGGGCAGCTGGTTTTTCAGAGCGCGCGGCATGAACCGCACCGGTATCCTTCTTGGGTGGGGCGGCGGCATACGGCTGATCGCACTCACGTTTGCTATGATGGTTGTCGTGGCGTTCGCGATCATCCTTCCAGTTCAGGTTTTTCTCAGTAATCACCTCTCCCCGTCGCCCTAACCAATCAATGAAGCCAACCCAGCACTTTGTTGTAAGCTTTTGATTTATGCGCACGTCAACTCTCAAAGTGCTGGGTGACTCATCTCTTTCTCGTCAGATTCCTTACCCGTCGTGAAGCCACTCATTGCGGCCATTTTGTTACTGTCGATTTCCGGGCTTAAGGGAACAGAACCCAGTGTGTCTATGTACCCGCTGTCTGGTTCGGTCTATGTAGCCGAGGACTCACACTACGCGAAAACAAACTACGCTGTTTATATCGGCGCGGCGTCGGTGACGGTCGTCGGCGCAGGATGGTCTCCCGACACGGCCCAACTGCTCGCCAGGGAAATCATGAAGGTGACTAATAAGCCAGTCAGCGATGTCATTCTCCCCGATCACGACCCGGAATACGCGGGAGGCATCGCCTACTGGAAGCGCATTGGTGCGAATATCGTTTCGACGAAGTTGACCGAACAGACGCTCGAAAAAGATTGGGCCAAAACAGTGGATTTTACCCGCCGGCATTTCCCGACCTATCCGAGTCTGCCATTGGTTGCTCCGACGAAAACCTACGGGGCTGATTTTACACTTGAGAACGGCGATATTCGCGGATTTTACCTCGGACCTTCACACAACGCTGACGATATCTTCGTTTACTTTCCCAAGCAGAAGGTTCTGTATGCTGGCTCAATTTTGAAGGAGCACCTTGGCAACCTCGCTTTTGCTAATCTCGAAGAATATCCCAAGACACTTGAGAAGCTCCGGCAGCTTCATCTCGAGATCGATAAGATCATCTCCGGGCACTGGTCAGCGGTGCACGGCCCGGAATTGATTGACGAATATCTCGCAATGTTAAAGCAGCATTCCGAAACAGGCCATTAGACCCAGCACTTTGTTGTGATTTCTCGACAAGGGATAACTTCATTGTCAAAGTGCTGCGTCGATAATCTTGTATCTCGTTAGGCCTATGACACTTCAGGACTGGAGTAACTTCGCACAAGTAATTGGCGCGATCGCGGTCGTCATTTCACTATTTTACGTTGGATTTCAGATCAAGAGGAACACGAGCGCCGTTCGCTCCGCCACTGCGCAAGCAGTCCACGATAACTATGCGGATTGGTATATGAATCTGATGGGCGATGCCGAGCTTAACCGGATCGCGATCAAGGGACTGAAGGATTACTCGTCACTGGATGAAACAGAAAAGGCTCAATTCATCGAGACTTTCATGGCATTTATATCTTTTTCGCAGAATGCCTTTTACCAGTGGCAGCAAAAGGCATTGTCTCCTCCGCTTTGGGCCGGCTGGGAGTTGCTCACCATGAATTTGCTTGCTGCTCCCGGGGGCAAAGAGTTTTGGAAGGAACGCGGGTACGTTTTCGGGAACGAATACCGGGACTACGTTGAGAAAGTCATTTTGATCAGAAAGCCACATCCCGAAGCCAGGCCCCTTGGCGCTTTCAAGCTCGGGTAAGGAGAAGACTATGGTCCTAACGAGGCCATGCAGCGAACCTCGGGCCGACCTTATGCCTAGCTTCTTGTTAGATAATCCCCCGGCGTCGCTCCGGCTAAAGCGGAAGAGAGGATGAAGCGTTTAATTCTTTTTGCTCCAGGTGCGGGCGCGCCCTCGTCGCATCCTTGGATGCAAAATTGGAAGCAGCGTTTGTCCGAAATCGGCGTGGTTGAGACATTTGACTACGACTACATGCGCGAAGGGCGGAGACGGCCCGATCCGTTGCCGCGATTGATCGCTGCGCATCGACAGGCGTTGCAAGCGGCGCGCGAGAAATATCAGCCGGAATCGACATTTCTAATCGGCAAGAGCATGGGCGGCCGAATCGGATGTCACGTGTCCCTCGAGGAAAAAGTGGACGGTCTGGTCTGTCTTGGGTATCCGCTTTGCGCCATGGGCAATCGCACAAAACTTCGCGATGAGGTTTTGCGCGCGTTAACTACACCCATCCTGTTTGTGCAAGGCACGCGCGACGCACTGTGTCCGCTGGATCTCCTGGAACAGGTTCGAGCCGAGATGAAAGCCCCAAACTTTTTGCACGTTGTTGAGGGCGGCGATCATTCCCTGCGTGTGCCGAAGCGCCAACTCCAGGCAATGGGTGAGACGCAGGAAGAGGTCGATCAAGGAATTCTCAAATCGATTGCAGATTTCTTCTCTGGATTGGTACCGGGATAATTGCTCACTAAGAAGACTGTCACGGCGGTCTCCGACCGCCGTCCGTTCGAGTGTCGCAAGCTATGCGGCGCTCAGAGAACGCCGCTGCAGAAGGTCAAAAGCGGTGCGAAGGCGGGTCGCACTCCAAAAGCACTCCCGCACACGGCGGGCAGTCAGTGCGAAATGCAAGCCGCATATTCTGTTTCGCTGAAGCTTTGGGAGTGCGAGGCGTCTTCGCATCGCTTTTTGAACGCCATACTGTCATTATGTTCGTGATCTCGGATTACACCGCATGAAAAAGACGCTAACGAATCGGAAACAAAACCGCGTTTCCGTCCACGCTGGTCAGGTCGAGTTTGTCAAAGTTAACATTGGCGGCTGGCAGTGGCGGGACGTCTATCAATGGCTGCTTGCTTTGCGCTGGCCACAGTTCGCCGCGGTTGTCGCCGCGGCTTACATCGCGCTGAACCTGTTCTTCGCGACTCTTTACAGTCTTGACCGGGAGAGTATCGCAGGTAGCACTGGCGGAAGTTGGTTTTTTGATTGCTTCTTCTTCAGTGTACAAACGCTGGCCACAGTGGGCTACGGTCACATGTATCCGCAAACTCTTTACGGGCACGTGGTCAGCACGGTGGAGATCATGAGTGGGATCTTTTTGCTCGCGGTCGTTACCGGATTGATTTTCGTCCGCTTCTCGCGACCGGTGGCGCGCATTGCCTTTAGCAGGTCGATGGTAATCGGGCCGCTGAACGGGCAGCCGACGCTCATGGTGCGCGTCGGCAATCAACACCAGCACAGCATCGTCGACACCGAGTTCCGCATCATGTTCATGCGTGATGAACCGTTGGCGGAAGGCGGCGATTTCCGGTACTTTTACACACTCAAACTTCAGTTCGACAGATTGATTCTTTTTCCGGCGGCGCTGACGCTGCGGCACGTGATCGATAAGAGCAGTCCGCTTCACGGCGCCACACTGGAATCGCTCCAAACCAGTCGCGCGCTGTTCGCCGTTTCAGTATCGGGAATCGATCCGGTCATTGCTGCTCCCGTCCAAGCGCAGCAGGATTACACCTGGCGCGACGTTCGCTTCGGTGAACGCTTCGCCGAGATCTATACCCAGTCAGGACGAGGTCAGCTCACGGTGGATTACGGCCGGCTTCACGAAACCGAGCCAGCGGAGTAGTTTTCGTTTCGCTCCAGACGTTCGCGGTTCTATTCGGGCAGCAGAAGGATCATGCGCGCAAACTGGAACACGGCGGCAATCAGTTGAAAAACAATCCCCGTGAAGAATGGCCAGAACGCGCCGAGAAACACCGTGTTGTACAGTTGCAGGAGTAGCACTGGCGTGCCGATAGTTGCAAATATATAGAAGACGATACTGGTGAGACGCTGCGTTTGACCTCTTGCAGATTCAAACGCCGAAAGACTTTTCCGCTTGTAGTTACGAACAACAAGAAAACCACAAATGCGACACCGCTGCACCATCTCCAGATTCCCGGCGGCATCGGTTTGATGGTGAGCAGCAGTAATCCCAGCATGCAAAGACCCAGCGGCAGGATGGAATTGGTGAGCAAAAACCGTAACCGAAGTTTGTCGACTACCGACCATTCATGGACGGATTCGCGGCGAAAAGCGACCACTACACCGGCAAATCCGGCCAACGCCACCGCGATCCTATTCTAGCACGCGTTAGTTCGCATCCGCACACATTAGATCCGCCAGAGCGAACGGTGCGTGCCGAACTCAGAGATTTCTCCGGAAGATCGTTTGCTAACGTAAATAGTGATGGAAATCACACTCACAAATGTGCCCACTAAAATCAGCGCTACGAACCAGGACGGGATATTTCCGATGTGCAACGCCTGATAAAAAGATTCCAGATCGGTAATCGGTGCCTTGGCATGCAAAAAGATTTTCACCAGCCACGCAATCAGGATCAGGATAAAAATGAACACGTAATTCCGTTTCAACCGACGCCCGATCGCCTCGAGCTTGGTGATCTTGAAGCACGGCAAAATTAAATCTTCGCAGACAAGTTTTTTCCATTCGCCCTGAAGCATCTCACGGTTTTCCATCACCATCGGTACGAGAAAATGCGCTTCGAGCATACGGACACGCGCGCGGAACGCGTCGTAGAAACGGTATCGGCGCGCCTCAATCCAGAGTAGCACCCAAACAACGGCAAGATTAAAAAAGAAAATTATGTGCGGCACTTCGCGCGTGGAAAATGAGATCGTAATAATGGCGGTGCTGCTGGTGATGGCCCAGTTCGTGGTCACGTCCAGCCGTTGCCGCCACACCATGATCCGGCTCATCTCGCCCCGGTAGAAATGCGACATCGCGTTGACATAACCCGGATCGTAAATGCTCCGTTGAAAGGAAACTGTCCGTTCCTCTTTTGGGGCTACAGCTGCATCTTGAGTTGCCACGATTTTTACGTTCGGCAAGCGGGGCGCTTGCCCTACAATTACTGGATAACTGGGTTTGCCGCATAATCCAATAAATCTCTCCGCCCCATGCCTATCGTGATGTCAGATCTCATTGACGAAAGACATGTGATCCTCGGGTTGCGCTCGCGAAAGCCGGCGAATGCGATTCGCGAGATCGTACAGATGCTTGCGCGCACGGGGAAGATCGCCAAGCCTGAGGCTTTTCTCCAAGAGGTGCTCGCGCGTGAACGGACACACCTAAGTATCGTGGAAAACGGCGTCGCGTTTCCGCATGCGCGCACCGATTTGGTTGATGAAATCGTGGTCGGCATCGGGCGTAGCCGCGCCGGGATTCCATTCGGCGAAAATCAACCGCGCGCGCATTTGATCTTCGTGATCGGCGTTCCCGAACGCCTGGTCAGCGACTATTTGATTTGTGTCGGTACCCTGGCGCGCCTGGTCAAGGATGAGACGATCCGTTTGAAGTTGCTCAACGCCGGCACAGCGCCGGAATTTATCGACGCGCTAACAACGGAAACCCTGTAGCCGAGGGCGATGACCCCGGTGTGCCATTCGTTTGGAATAAAACGCGATTCTGAATCAGAACACATCGCCTCTGCACGGCGATTTTCGCTGCTACAACGCGACGATCTCGTTGGGAACCAAAGGCTCAGCGAACGTAGATTGGATTCTCTGCGTCACATTTCCGTTTGCGCACCACAAAAACAGTCGGCTATCTTGGCACCCGTGTTCAGTTTGACCATGCTCGGCAGCGGGAGCGCAGGAAACAGCGCGCTGGTCGCAACCGAACATTGCAAGATTCTCGTTGATGGCGGGCTGAGCGCGCGACAAGTCGTGTTGCGTCTGGAGCAATGCGGCGTGACGCCGGAGCAGCTCGACGGCGTCGTTCTTACCCACGAGCACACCGATCACATCTGCGGCCTTGAAGTTCTCTGCCACAAATTTGATCTGCCGATTTATTGCAATCGACTCACAGCTGAAGCGCTTCGGTCCAGTGGTATGGCGGATCGCTGTCGCAATTGGCGACTGTTCGCGACTGGCGGTGAGTTTTCGATCTGCAACATCAGTGTCCAAACGTTTTCGGTGCCGCACGATGCGGTGGACCCGCTCGGGTTCGTGTTTCACGCCGGCTCAGGTAGCCTCGGCTTTATTACCGACCTCGGCTACGTGACCAAAATGATCATCGAACGTTTGCGCCACGTTCAAACGCTGGTGGTCGAGACCAATCACGACGAAAAACTTTTGCAGAACGACACGCATCGGCCGTGGCCGGTGAAACAGCGAATCCAGTCGCGGCACGGGCATTTGTCGAACACGGCTGCCGCCGGTGTGATCGCGGAGTTATTACCCGGAAAAATCGAGCGTGTTGTGCTCGGACATCTCAGCCGGGATTGCAATACACCGACGTTGGCCCTAAACGCGGTACGCGCGTCGCTAACAAAGTGCAGCAGGACAGACGTGGAACTTTATTGCGCCACCCAATTCGAAATCAGTCCACGATTTCGAATCGGCAACACCGAGTCTGGCGCTTTTCAGCCAACTTTCGAAAACGCTTTCTTTCAAACCGCGCTGTAGCGGTCTCTCTGACTGCGGCGTTGGCGATGTGCTTGGCGAATTGCCAATCAACTCATCAGATTTGCGGCAGGACTTAGATTATGTGATGACGAAATATGTACGCGGTTGAGCTCGATCAATCGAAACGCCTGCTGGTGATCAGCGCCGCCCAAAGAGTCACGGCCGACGAGGCGAAGCTGGCCGCGCGACGCGTACGCGAGCTTTTGCAGGATATTGCACCGGGGTTTCGCGTTCTGGCTGATTTCCGCTGGCTGGATTCAATGGATGCGGCAGCGACGCGTCACATTGCCGAAATTATGGATGCGCTTGCCGAGAAAAAGGTCGCCTCGGTCACCCGCGTCGTGCCCGATCCGCACAAGGACATTGGTTTCAATATCCTGTCGCACTTCCATTACGGGCCTGAAATAAAAATTGCGACATTCGAAACCCTCGCCGACGCGCTGCAAACTGTGGCAGCGAATGTGGATCCACAGTCAATTCAATTCGGGAGCGCCACGCAGAAAGGGGACCTTCGGTCACTGCCCGGTTCGCCGCCCCTATAAGGTTCAGACTTGAGAGCGGTGAGCCCGTTTCCAGCAACGGCCGCTTGAGCGCCCTGCCCGTCTGCGCTACGGTTTACGCGGGATGCTCGACATGTTTCTGGGATGCCTCAAATGGGCTGCCGTGGGCTTTGTCGTCGCTTTTGCCTTGATGAAACTATTCGAGGCCAGTCAAATTCACGACGACATTCCCAAGCCGGCATTCAAAATACGCCAGGCGAAGCGCATGACGCTCGTGTTATCGACATTTGCAGCGATGCTTTCGGCTTTGGTCTGGTTGCTCGTGCAGAAACTGGACTGATCCGCCTTCGCCGCAGCTACGGCGTGACCAAGGCTTAAGTTAACCCATGTAAAATCCGCCGTTCACATTGAGCACGTGACCGGTGATGTAACTTGCCATCGGCGAAGCTAAGAAGAGCGCCGCGTTGACAATCTCACGCACGTCACCCAGGCGACCCAACGGGATTTGTTTGATGAAGCTTTGTATCGTCTCCTCTGGAACGCCTTTGCTCATCCCAATATCGATGAATCCGGGCGCGATCGCGTTCACCGTGATGTTCTGCCGCGCAAACTCGCGCGCCGATACTTTGGTCAGCGCAATGATCCCAGCCTTGCTCGAGGAATAATTCGCTTGCCCGAATAATCCCATCTGACCGCTCACCGACGACATGTTGATGATCCGGCCGCCACCGCGCAGGATCGCAGCGGCTTTTTGAGTCACGACGAATGTGCCGATGAGATTGACCCGGATCACGTTCTCGAAGGCATCCAGAGGCAATTTTTTGATGCTGCGATCATTGATGATCCCGGAATTGTTCACCAAGATATCGAGCCCACCGCGCTGATCCTGTATCTGATGCATCATCGTTTCGACCTGCTGGGGTTGGGTGACATCGCACTCGATCACCAGCGGTTGCTGTAATTCGCCTGCGACTTTCATCGCGTCGGCTTTATTCTGGCCCTGCGCGTCTGTGACGTAATTCACCACGCATCGCGCACCGCGCTGCCCGAAAGCGTTTACCATCTCCGCGCCAATCCCCCGCGAACTGCCGGTGACGAGCACAATTTTGCCGGTGAAATCCAGTGGGTCGCTCATGACGATCAGTCCGTCGCTTCAGAGTATCGGCGCACAATGAATGCGGTCGGCAAGCCGATCAAGCAGATGTGAATGGCAAGCTCGAGCAATTCGTTAGATAGCCGGTGTCGAAACGTTGGGAATGCGGTCGGCAAAACAATCCAGTACATGACAACGTAAACGCCGATCCCGTAAGAAACGCCGGAAACGAACGACCTTTTCGTCAAAAACCGTAGCTTGCGGCTGGCCAGATAAAAGATCGATACCACCACGAACGCGACGAAAAAATGGAGCGCCAAACCCAGGCCGGCCGTTGCAATTCCGCCTCTGTACGATTTGGTGCCGAGTAATCCAGCAGCGATTCCCTGCAATCCGCGCTGTAATGCGACACTGCGTTGCCACCAAATGACAAACGCCGATGAGATATCCAAAACACCAACGACCAGACCAGCGATCACGATTGCGCAAAGCGGCCGGAAATTCTTCATGCGGCTTCGCTCCATTTTCCGGCGTAGTCCAACGGATCGGGCATGTCCCGGAATTTTAATCAGGAAACCCGCAAGCCAAAAAATTAGATTTCGATTAGTTTTCCTCTTTTCCTGCGTTCCAGATTTGTTGTTATCTCTTTGGAGAAATGGCTTCACCCATCCGAATACTGACGGCTGTCCCGATTTGCGACGGGCACGACAGCGCGATCAACACCATCAACCTCGAGTTCATCCGGCACGGGATTGAGGTGATCTATCTCGGATATCATCGCTCTGTCAGTGATATCGTTCGCGCCGCGATCCAGGAGGACGTGCGCGCCATTGGCATCTCGAGTTACAACGGCGGCCACATCGAGTTTTTTGCAACTGTTGTCGATCTTTTGCGCAAGAAAGGCGCAGACGACATTAAGGTTTTCGGCGGCGGCGGCGGGACCATCACGCACCACGATGCCTTAGTCATGAGACGCAGAGGCGTCGACGAAATTTTCTTTGCCGGCACATCACTCGACGACATGGTTCGATTTGTTCATCAGCGATACGGCAAACCGCGGACGCGACGGCCGCGCGCCAAATCGTTCGATCAGGACCTCGCGCACAAGCTCACGAAGATCGAGGATGCAGCGGAAAAATCCAAAAAGCATCGAACCCGCCTTCGCCGAGCTACGGCGCGACAAGCATCGAATATCGAACATCGAACATCGAAAGTGATTGGCTTTACCGGTCCCGGCGGCGCGGGAAAGACCACGCTGATTGACGAGCTTGTCCTGCGGTTTCTCAACCGAGATCCGAATGGGCGGGTTGCGATCTTGTCCCATGACCCCAGCGTAGTCGGCGAAGGCGCGCTGCTGGGTGATCGGGCCACCATGATCAATTCGCAGGATGATCGCGTGTTCATGCGCAGCATGGCAACGCGCGGACAGGCCGGTGGGCTTTCACCTGCGACGCATGATTGCCTGGCACTTCTGGCGGAGTCGAATTTCGATTACGTCATCATCGAGACGGTGGGCACCGGTCAGGAGGCGATGCCGTTTCAGAAAAACGGAATTGTCGATTCGACCGTGCTGGTGATGAATCCGGATTACGGCAGCCGGTTGCAGTTGCAAAAGATCGTTATGCTCGATCTTGCCGACGTTGTAGTCGTGAACAAGAGCGATCTCCAGCGCGCACGCACCGCGCACACTGAAATCGAGCAACGTCTCGAGCAAAACCAGCGGAGCCAGCAGCTCGTCGATACCGTTGCAAAACGGCATCGTGACCCTGGCGTGGATCGGTTGTTTGCGTTAATCTTTGACGATAAGGACGGCGCGCTGCGCCGTCCGGTCGCCGCAGCGCGGCAACCCAACCAACAAGAACGGAGAAAAAGATGAGCAAACTCGGGCAAGTCGTCGAATCGGTCGAAAATTATAACCAATTCGTTCTCGATCAGGTGAAGCGCGCGCGCACCGATCAAAAATTCGGGCGCGATCTGCTTGGACGCTGGAACGATATCAAAGCGAAAATTCCGGTCGCGCGCACACCGACCGGTCTCCCGCTGCCGCGCCTTGCCCTGCCGGAGATCGACGAGCCCGGCGAGATCGCGCGCTACATCTTTGGCGAAGGTTTGCCGGGCGAATTTCCGTATTTAAATGCCGCGTATCCAGAGATGTATCTCGAACCGGTCCGCGAGATTGAGAGCTTCGAAAAGAACGAAGCTGTAGCGGCGGGCGTGTCGACCGCAAAGCAGTCTAAAACGCAGCCGGCACGACTGCCTCTACAGGAAGAACCTACGCGTTTGTTCTCCGGTCTAATGTTGGCTGAGGATACGAATCAACGTTTTCATTACCTTACGCGACACCAACGGACGCATCGGCTCAGCACGGCATTCGATGGGCCGACACTTTACGGGCTCGATAGCGATGCCGACGGCGTGTTCGGAAAGATCGGCGAAGGCGGCGTGGCGATCGACACGGTCGAAGACATGGTGCGGCTTTACGATGGGTTCGATCTCGGCTCGCCGAATTTTTCCGCCTCAATGACCATCAGCGGCCCCGCGCCGATGATCATGGCGATGTATATCGCCGCAGCCAAACGACGGTTTGGACCGAAAGTTGTTCCGAAACTGCGCGGCACGGTTCAGGCCGACATTTTCAAGGAGGTGCAGGCACAGAACGAAACGATTTTCCCGATCGAGCCCTCGCTACGGTTTCTCACAGACATGGTGGAATTCACCACGGGTGAGATGCCGCGCTGGTATCCGATCTCGATCAGCGGTTATCACATCGGCGAGGCCGGCTCGACACCGGTGCAACAGGCTGCTTACACGCTCTCGAACGGTTTTGCGTACGCGGAAATGTTCGCCGCGCGCGGCATACCGGTCGATCAGTTCGGGCCGCGTCTTTCATTCTTTCTCGATTGCGGACTCGATGCTGAGTACATCGCGCTCGCGCGCGTATCGCGCCGCATCTGGGCGATCGGAATGCGCGACGTGTTCAGTGCAGGCCCAAGAGCGCAGCTTTTCAAATTGCACACACAAACCAGCGGCCGCTCGTTGATTGCCGCCGAGTTCAAGAACAATCTCACCCGTACCGCCACGGAATTAATGCTGTCTTACATGAACGCCACGAACTCGTGTCATTCCAATAGCGCGGATGAACCGTTCACCACGCCGAGCGAAGAATGGATCCGTCTAGCTGCGCACGGACAGGCGATCCTGCTGGAGGAATCCGGTATTTTCAAACACACCATGAATATGCTGAGCGGTTCGCCCGGGATGAAAGCGGTCGAACGCGCCGTGGAAGCGGCGATTCTCGATGAGTTCCGTGAGATTGAACGGCTCGGCGGCGTACTGGCTGCGGTGGAAGAGCGCTATCAACGGAGCCAGATCCAAAACGCCGCGCATCGGTATGAACAACAGATTTACGATGGAGTGCGTCCAGTCATTGGATTGAATCGGTACCGTGACGGCGATGAAGAATCTCCGGAGGTCAAACTGGCGCGTACGCCGCGGGCGAAACAGCAGTTGCAAGTCGATCGGCTTCGCAAGTTCAAAAAGAAAAACGCCGATAAAGCCGAGCGCGCGTTGGACGAACTCGCTGCAACAGCCAATCGCGGGCAAAATATTTTCCCGGCTCTGCTCGACGCGGCCGAAGTATGTTCGTTAGGCCAGATCACCGGGCGCTTGCAGGAGGTCGTCGGCCGTTTCCGCCCGATGGTGTAGCTAGCAATCTGCAGAATGTGGGAGGGGCCTCCGTGCCCGACCGCAATGATGACCAGACCCTCACTCCCGAAACCTTCGCCTGCATCGACTCTGCGACTCACCCGCAACATTCTTCATCACGATAGTCGCTGCTTCCGAAGAAAGCATCCTAGACAACGCGAGCCGACGAAATCGATGTGTTCATCGGCGTTAGCATTGTCCTTGCCGGCACGCGTGATCGTGTTTGTCTCCGGAGTTCGTTGTCATGCCGCCCATTGGCATGCGGTGTTTGCTTTGCGCGAACGTGGACTCTTCCCTGAAATTCATGCCATCGGCATGATGAGCTATGTCGGCGGCAAGACGTAAGCGGCGCTCCGAAAGCTACTGAACGTATTGGCAGGATTGCTATTACGACACCCATGTAAAGACCGCCTAAGCAGTTGCGAAGTTCGTCGCTCCGCTACTCGCCGCCCAATTCGGTTCGCCACGGGATTCGTGGCAGTAAGGCCGAGAATGGGATGCGAGATGAAAAGCGAAAAGACTTCGTGACAATCATATGGACTTGAATACTTGAGCAGACTAATACCGTGGTCCGGCACTTGTTTAAGGCCCCTCAACATGTTACTCCCACTTGGCGCAAATAGATCGGTGCGTATCAACGCATCGCGCTTCTGGCAATGCGCGCAAAACCATGAAGTGCGTCCGCCGACCGTCGCTGATTTTAATGCGCGGCCGCAGCGCGGGCATTTGCCCTGTTTTCCGCGATGTGTCAGCAGCCACGATTTCGGCAAACGATTGAAATCGGTTTTTAACGCGATTGCTTTTTCCAGAACATAGCCCGTTGCGCGAAACAACCGCCTCAGATCCTTGTCGCTCAGTCTGGCCGGCTTGAGTCGCCGGGTGCATGCGTGCGCGGAAAAGAATTTCATCGGCGTAAAGGTTGCCGATCCCGGCGATCAACTTCTGGTTGAGCAAAATCGCTTTCACGGCGCCGCGGTGTTTTCCCAAGATCGTTTTGAACTCCAAGAGACTGATGTCGAGCGCATCGGGACCGATGCCGCGGTTCCTCAGAAATTCATCGACATCCCTGCTCAACCCGATCTCGCCAAACTTGCGCTGATCATCGAACGCTAACCGGCAGTTATTGGCGAAACGAAAAATGACTCGCGCAGTTTTCGGCGGTTGTTCGTCGCGCTTGAGGTACTGAAGCGAGCCGGTCATGCCGAAATGCAGTCGCAACCAGAGGCTCGCCATCGGTGCGGACAAACAAATGTTTGCCGTGACGGTGACTGTTTTCGAAGCGACGCCCTTTCAGTCGACGTGCCAGCTGACGCGGGGAAACATCTTTCAAAACATACGCGTCCGCGCACCTCGACGCCGGTGATCCGTTGGTGCAATGACGTGCTGTCCAGGTATCGTTTGAACGTTTCGACCTCCGGCAGCTCTGGCATCGCGCTTACGTTTGCACTTAGTTGAAGCGATGTCCCGCAACCAGCTGGATAACTTTCTGCGACTGTTAAAAAGGTCGCCCTCCGGCGCGGTGTTTAATCCGTGGTGGGAAGTGGATGCGCAAAACGATATCGCACCGACTCGCCAGCGATTCGACGGAAACATTTACACGCCTATTCTCGCAGAAACGCCTTGGCAAAGCACGACTCGCCGTGATCGGCGAAGCGCTCGGATATCGGGGCGGCCATTTCAGCGGAATCCCCATGACCTCGGAGCGCTTGCTGCTCGGAAACAAGAATTGTAGCGGCGCTCTCCGAGCGCCGAAATCTCCACGTCCTGACAGCGTCGAGACCGCCGCTATAGATTCTTTCGGCATAAAACCGCGCCGCACGAGCAGACCTGAGAAATGTCCGGACGGGTTTTCGGAACCGACCGCGACGATTGTGTGGAGCACATTGCTGAAGCTTGGCGTGAAGCCAGACGAATTCGTCCTGTGGAATGCATTCCCGTGGCATTCGTTCGATCCGCGCCGCGGGATGTTGAGCAATCGTATGCCTAACAAGTCCGAACGAGCAGCCGGGCTGCCAGTGCTCTCAACGCTTTTCTCGAATTATTCCCATGCGAGCAAGTGGTCGCGCTGGGAAAAATCGCCGCAGCGCAACTGGAGCAACTTGGTGTTAATGCGCACTGCGTTCGCCATCCGGCATCCGGCGGCGCGAAACTTTTTCGCCAGAAAATAACGAGAGCTTTCTGAAAGGCTTAGCGTAGAAGATGCTGCCGACGGAGCGGAATGGCAGCGATTTGAAGAGTAGTTGCTGAGTTGCAGCAAAAACGATAAAACCGCGAGCAAACGTGCCGGCGCGTGACTTACATATCAAACCCTTCGATGAAGGCACGAAGACCAAGCTCCAGATTTATCGTAGTTAGGTCCGCGCTTGGCTCCAAGTCTTCCTTCATGCTGAGCCGTTTTGCGAAAAAGCACTCCAGTTTTTCGATCTCTTCTCCGGCCCCGGCCAGGATTCCACCGGTGAACCAGGTAGCCCATTGATTCTCCTTAGCGAATTATTGGCGGTGCGGCCTCAGATCGAGCAGCACAGACACGATATTTGCATTTTCTTCAACGATCTGGATGCAGGTAAAATCGAGAACCTACAGCAACTCTGCTCGAAGAAGTCGCTGCCTTGCCAGCCGCGATTTGAATCGCTGGACTTCGCGGATGCGTTTAAAAGAGTGCAAAAGGAAATTGGTCTCAGTCCGTCACTTGTTTTCGTCGATCAAAGCGGTGTCAAGCACATCACGCGCAACGTTTTCAATGCGCTGACGCAAGCAGGCACGACGGATTTCCTCTTTTTTGCTGCCTCGTCAGCGAAGTGGCGTTTTGGTGACCTGCTGCCGCCGGAAATCAAGCTTTCCTGCAAAATCTTTCATACACAGACGTCCATCGTGTGCTCGCGGACATATATCGAGAATGGGCACCCAGGGCAGGTTCATTGGTCATTTCTCGATCAAAAAGAAATCGAACATCTATGGTCTAATATTCGGTTCCCACGCGTGGCGCGGGATGCAGAAGTTCCTCGAGATTGCTTGGAAATTGGACCAAGCCTGCGGAGAAGCTGACTATGAAATGGAAGCAGACGCGCTTCAGGGAGAGATGGATTTCAATGAAGGGAAGACAAGATTCAAGAAGCGGAAGAAGGAAAAATTTCAGGAAATGCTCTCGGAGGAAATCAAATCCGGTGCGCTGCAGATAAACAAAGACGTTTTTCTGTATTGTCTCACGAACGGATTTCTGCCACGTGTTGCAAAAGACGTGTATCGCCGGTTACAGAACGAGCGTCTAATCAAGAATAGAAAAGATTTTCCGCGGTGTTTTGACGCGACAATGAAGCAACCTCGGCACATAACAATGTAGATGGCGGCGAATTCACACATCGAGTGCACTGAAGCGACCTGGAATCCGGTTACCGGCTGCACGAAGGTGAGTGCGGGATACAAGAATTGTTACGCCGAGCGTTTGGCCCTTCGGTTGCAAGCAATGGGCAATCCCCGATATCGCAACGGTTTTAAGATCACAGTTCACGAAGATCTCGTCGAACTACCCAAGCGCTGGCGCGAATCGCGACTGATCTTTGTGAACTCGATGAGCGATTTGTTTCATGAGCAAGTTCCCCTTGAGTTCATTCAGCGCGTGTTTGCGACGATGCGCGCATGTTCCCAACACACGTTTCAAATCCTGACCAAGCGAAGTGGTCGATTGAAAATGCTTGCTCCAAAAATCGATTGGCCGGCCAATGTCTGGATGGGCGTTAGCGTCGAGGATTCACGGGTCTTGTCGCGCGTCGATGATCTACGAGAGAGCTCCGGCCGCCATTCGCTTTCTTTCTTGCTAACCTCTCATCGGTTCGGTCGCGGGAATGGATTTAACCGATATTCACTGGGTGATTGTCGGTGGCGAATCAGGGTTGGGCGCGTGACCGATGAATATCGAATGGGTTCGAGAAATCTTTCGGGCGTGTCGGAAGCAAGACGTTCCATTTTTCTTTAAACAGTGGGGCGGAGTCCGTAAAGACCTGACGGGTCGCCTGCTTCGCTGACGAACCTACGACGAGATGCCAGTCAGAGTGGCGGCATGAGGTTCACGCCTTCGGCGGTTCGCTCTTTTTGATCAATGGCGTCAAGAGATCGATCGGGAGGGGAAAAAAGGTAGTGGTGTTATGTTCGCTGGAAATTTCGCGCATCGTTTGCAGGAAACGCAGTTGCAGCGCAATCGGTTCCTTGCTCATCATCGCCGCGGCCTGCACCATTTTTTCCGCGGCCTGAAATTCGCCCTCGGCATTGACGATCTTGGCGCGGCGCTCGCGCTCGGCTTCGGCTTGCTTGGCCATGGCGCGCTTCATTGTGTCGGGCAGCGCCACGTCCTTGACCTCGACCGCCGTGACTTTGATGCCCCACGGTTCGGTTTGCCGGTCGATGATCTCCTGCAACTTCAGGTTGATCGACTCGCGCTGCGAAAGCAGGTCATCCAAGTGGGCCTGGCCGAGCACGCTGCGCAGCGTCGTCTGCGACATCAGCGAGGTGGCTTTGAGAAAGTTCTCCACTTTCACGACCGCGGCTTGCGGATCGACGACGCGGAAATAAACGACCGCGTCGACCGTCACCGGCACGTTGTCTCGGGTCATCACCTCCTGCTTCTCGACGCTCGATGGTGACGACGCGCAGATCCATTCGCACCATCCGATCGACGATCGGGATAAGGAAAATTACGCCCGGCCCTTTTGCGCCGAGCAATTTGCCAAGGCGAAAAATCACGCCGCGCTCGTATTCGCGCAGGATCCGGATCGCCTGCGGCAGAATGATTACGGCAAGAATGATGACGGGGATGGCCCAACTGATCAATCGCGGCAACGATTCAATTAATTCCATGGCTGTCTCCTCCTGTAACTCAGTCTGGACTCAAATCGCGCGCTATTCCAGAACGATAATGGCTCAATCTGTAGCCGCCTCGCTGTGCGAGGCGTCATCGCAGTGTGCAAATAAGCTCGGCTTGCGCGTCTCACAGAGACGCGGCTACAGGTGGACTTCAGTTCAACAATTCGTACCAATTATTTCGCCGGCGCGGTTCGTAGCCTGCGCCACGAATGAGCGACTCGATTTGCGCTGCATCGAGCCGAAAGGTTGTCCCGGCGCTGCTGACGACATTTTCTTCCATCATCACTGAGCCGAAATCGTTTGCGCCGTATCTCAGCGCGATCTGGCCGATGTCCGGGCCTTGGGTTACCCAGGAGCTTTGGATGTTGTCGATGTTATCCAGGAAAATCCGGGCCAGCGCTTGCATCCGCAGATATTCGGACACGCCAGTGGGCTGCTTCACCTTCAACACCGTGTGCTGCGGCTGAAATGTCCAGCAGATGAACGCCGTGAATCCGCCGCTGCGATCCTGTTGGTCCCGAATCCGCTGCAAATGTTCGACCCGATCCTCGATTGTCTCCACGTGGCCGAACATCATCGTAGCGCTCGACTTTAATCCCAGCTCGTGCGCGACCTGCATCACCTCCAGCCATTCGTCGCTGTTGATCTTTAAAGGCGAAATTCTTTTGCGCACTCGATCCACAAGGATTTCGCCGCCGCCGCCCGGAATTGATCCGAGCCCGGCCGTCCTGAATTCCGAGATCACGTCTCGAAGCGGCATCTGGAACGTCTCCGCGAAATGCTGAAACTCCGGCGGACTAAATCCGTGAATGTTGATGTGCGGATATTTTTCACGGATGTGCTGCAAAAGATCGAGGTACCATTGGAACGGCAATTTCGGATGATGCCCGCCCTGCATCAGGATTTGCACCCCGCCTGCGGCAGTGAGTTCATCCAGCTTTTGATCAAGCTGCTCGAAGCTCAGCACGTAATGATCTTCGTCGCGCTCGGTCCGATAAAACGCGCAAAACTTGCAGTAAACGTTGCAGACGTTCGTGTAATTGATGTTGCGGTCGACGATGTACGTCACGATCTCGCGGCCGCTGCCGCCGTAACTTTTCGCCTTTGCCAAATCACGCCGCGCGTTCGCAAGCGCGGCCAGTTCTTCCAGCGGCCACCGATACAATTCCAGCGCGTCATCTGCCGAAATGCGTTCGCTCGCCAGAATTTTTTCCGTCAGCGCATCTCGATTTAATGAAACCATCGCGACGTAAGCTTAGACGCTGCTTGCGGATTTGGCACGCACCAAACTGTAGGGAATAGACGGCGTGCAGACGACTGCCCGCCCTACCCATCGCACGTATACTATGGTAGGGCGCGTCACTCCCGTGCGCGCCGTAGCGCTGCAATTCGTAGAACGAATGGCGCTCCGTATCCTAAAAATTTTGCGGACGGCTGGGAGATCCATCCCTAACATTTGGAAATGGATCGAAATGTCGCAATCGTTGGCGCGGGCGTCGCCGGGTTGACGTGTGGCATCGCGCTGGCCGAACGCGATTACCGCACTGCCATTTTCGCAAAAGAAATAGGCCGGCAAACAACATCCGGCGCGGCTGCAGCGGTTTGGTTTCCGTACGACGCGCAGCCGGCGGAGAGAGTGATTCCCTGGGCGCTCCGGACGTTCGATGTGCTTGTCGAGCTTGCTCGCATTCCGGAGACGGGTGTTTCGATGATTGAGACGCGCCAATTTTTGCGCACCGATGAGATTCAAATTCCAGATTGGGCGATCCCACTCGGCGCGCAGCGGCTTTCATCTGTTGCAACCGGCCTGTGGCCGGTTCGGGACCGCGCACAGCGCGGTGGCTACAGGTTCAAGAGCGGTTTCTCACTGCGCGTCCCGCTAACGGACACCACGATCTATCTCGATTATCTCGCCGCGCGTTTTCTCAAAGCCAGCGGCGAAATCCACACAAATGTCCGGTTCGAAAACCTCGAAGAGGTCGATACAAAATTTGACCTCGTGATCAACTGCGCAGGCATCGGCGCGCGCGAACTTGCGCGCGATGCCGATCTCGAGCCCCACCGCGGTCAGGTCGCAATCGTGCCGAAAATCGATGGTCTTTCCTGCGCGATTGTGTGCGATGACGCGCCGCTAATGTACGCAATCCCGCGCACAAATGATTGCGTCTTTGGCGGAACAAATGAAGTCAGTGACAACCTCGCGCGCTGATCCCGCGACGACACAGCGAATTGTCGCAGAATGCAGCCGAGTGCTGAACATTGAGAAACCGCCTGTTCTCGCCGAACGCGTTGGCCTGCGCCCGTTCCGAAAATCAGGCGTACGTCTCGAACGCGACCGCCTGCGCGACGGCCGTACCGTGATTCACAACTATGGCCACGGTGGATCGGGTTTCACGCTCTCCTGGGGCTGCGCGCGCGAAGTTGCCGATTTTGCACAAGACTTGCGCATGAGAGGCTGAGTTCCAGACGGTGGACGATATTCTACAAACTTTCCGCGAACTGTCGCAGGCGCCGGTTAAAGCTTAACGCGTCGTTCCAGAAACATGCATGTCCTGCCCTTGGCATCATGTGAATTTCCGCATGAGCCATTCCCGTCTTGTGCTGATCGACGACGGCCGGCTTGACCGCTGCATCATCCGCGCCATGCGTGACGAGGACAGGCTTGTTGATCCTTGGAAGCAGATCATCATTGTTAAGCGAGCGCGACAATAGCGCCTGACGCACATAGGCCGGAACTGATACGTTGTACCCCAGCATCAGGTAAAGCTCCTCGGTCAGGAGCTCTCGCCCAAAGCACATGCGTAACAGCGCCTCAAGACTGCGCACGCTCTCGCCGATATCCGTTGAAAAGAAACCTGGTACGAGGCTGAGAAATTCTGGGGTGAGGACCGACGTTGCTTCATCCCCGCCAAGCTTCGTGACGCCTCCAACAAAGTTGATGCCGCCGATGCTATCCGCGCCGTAATGCCTGATGTAATCGAGGATTACCAGCGGTCCATAGGACCAACCACAGAGTATCGGATGATCAAGTCTCAGCGCCTGTATGGCCGCTTGGACATCATCAGCCCACAATCTGGAATCAGCGTAGCCCTCGCGCGGCTTATCTGAAAGACCATGCCCCCGCAGATCGATTGCGACGAGGCGGTAGTCATCGGCAAGGTTCGACTGCATCTGCCGAGTCCAAGCGAGCCAACACTGCGAACAGCCATGAATAAATAAAATCGGGCGCCATTTAGGATTGCCTGTCTCAACAACGTGCAGCGCTACCCCGCCGCCACCGGTAATTTTGTGAGTTTTCACGGTGCTCCCTTCGCATGACCCTCTGTCCATCACGAACTGACGGACCCATTCCGTCTTATCCGCGCTGCCCCTACGTTAGAGCGATGCACTGAAATGAGCTGACGACGTCGTCGGGGCCTTTCTCGGCGAAAAAGCTTTCGTAATAGCCGGGGCCAAGGTCCCAGTGCGGGCCTTTGTAATAATCGTCGCGATAAAATCGCCAGACGCCGCTCACGACGATGACGCAGCTCATCCGGTCGTTCCAGTAATCGCCGACAAAGTGAAAGCTCAGGTTCGTGCGGGCGTAGGAACCTTTGAATCCGATATGGTCGTAAAGCACCAGTTCGGGCAGCCGGGTAATGTCCTTGGTCGGTTCAATTTCGACTTTGCCGAGCGCAGAGGCGCGATAACTCAACTGGCCGAGGCTCCATTTCATGTCAATGACGCACCCGTTATCGGGCGACAATTCAATTTTAGATAATCGTGGCATAAGCGTGCAGGGCGATGGTTTTGAGTAATTTGATCAGATGAAATCTGCTCTGTCGAGCAAAGAGATTTTGCCAGACTTCCCAATATCGCAAGGCGCAGCGCCAGTTGAAAGACCCAACATGATCTGCATCATGAAGAAAAGCGGTGCAGCAGCGCGGCAATCCAAAATGTGGCGGCATCTTCGACGCACATTCCGCGCTTGGCGTTTTCGAGTGCGCCGGTGCTCCGGCGCTTTTATCTGGGTTACTGCGCTTTTGCCCAACCGATGACGCCACAGGCGATGCGCGCGCCTGAGTCGCCGGACGGTTGAGTCTTCAGATCGTCGGGTTTTGCGTGCACCACGACCGAGCGGCCGATCGCCGACTTTGCGTCATTCCTGAGGGAAATCTGATGGTCGATGTAATCCAGTTTCGCGTTGCCGGAACCGTCTGCTTCCATATTTCCCATGTCGCCCTCGTGTCGTGCGGCTGCGTCGGGCCCGGCATGCGGTTGGTTGGTGGGATTGAAATGTGCGCCTGCGGAACTGGCATCGGCTGCGCTACAATCGCCAAATTCATGTACGTGAAACCCGTGCTTACCCGGCGTCAGGCCCGTGATTTCCGCGTGGACCTGCACACCATCGGTGACTGGCGTGAATGTGACGGTACCGCTGACTCTGTTGCCGGCGGTGGGATGCAGCACCGCAATCGCTTTCGATGATGTCGAGGATTTCGCCGCCGGTATTTGCGCCAGCGCGATTAAACCTGCGAACGATAGAAAGATGAAGCCGACTAACGAAGCTCGAAATGTATTCATAATCAGCATTTATATTTCGCAGCCCCGGGTGAGTCCAGCCGCATCAAAATAATGTTTGATTCCAGTAAGAACGCCGCAAACCGACGGCGGAAGCAAAACGGCGGTCGGGCGGGCAGTCCTCTGCACGCGGTTAATGAATCAAATACGGCGCGCACGGAATGACGCGCCCTACCCGGATTAAGTCCTTTTCTTGCCGCTGAAACACTAGACGCGATCTTTCAACTGCGTTGTGCCGGGCGCGCGTGCGCAGTGGACGCAACAGAAGATTTGTCCATCCGCTTCAACGCCGTGGCCGACGATACGGCAATTACAGTGCGGGCAAACAGGCGCCAGCGCGTGGATTGCGCACTCGAAGCTATCGAAGATGTGGTGCTCTCCGCCCACAACGATTTCAAACGCCTTGTCATATTCGTTCTCGCAAACTTCGCATGTGGGCATATACAATTCGTTCGCGCGAGAGGAGGTTGCTGGCGGTGTTTATTTAGGGTCGCACATAAGATTCTAAGTCGGCCGGCATCATCGATACCGGCTAGTTGCGCGCCGAAATTCTTCTGGTCTTGAACGAGACGGAAAGTTATCACTGTTCGCCATCACTGCGGGTAGGAGCACTTGTTCATGCAAACACCAGATGTCACCGGGGCCACTGCCGCCGCTATCGCTGAAACACTGGCGAAGCTCGGAGTCGATGCCAAAACCGGTTTAACTGACGCTGAGGTCCAAGAGCGCTTGAAGAAGTACGGGCCAAACGCGCTGGTGGAAAAAGAGAAAAGCGCGTTTGCCGCGTTGCTGGCCTATTTTTGGGGGCCGATCCCGTGGATGATCGAGGCGGCAGCAGTGATGGCTTTTATCGTGGGAGACTGGGGGGATTTCGCGATCATCACATCACTTCTGTTGTTTAACGCGGTGCTAGGATTCTGGGAGGAACATGAAGCTTCCAATGCGCTCGAGGCGTTGAAGGGTTCGCTGGCACTAAAAGCGCGCGCTCTGCGCAATGGAAGATGGGAGCAGATCGATGCGCGAACGCTGGTGCCTGGAGATATTGTACGGCTGTATCTCGGCGACGTTGTTCCCGCGGACTGCAAGCTCATCGAGGGCGATTACATCAGCATCGACCAATCCGCGCTTACGGGGGAATCGCTGCCTGTCAGCAAGAAGTCGGGCGAAGAAGCATACTCGGGCTCGGTCGTGAAACAGGGAGAAATGACCGCAGTAGTTACTGCCACTGGCGCGAACACGTTTTTCGGACGCACGGCGAAGCTGGTCGCAAGCGCGGGCAGCGTTTCGCATTTCCAGCGAGCGGTGATGAGGATAGGCAATTTCCTGATCATCCTGGCGCTGGTGTTAGTGGTGATTCTGGTGGCGGCTCGCCTCTTCGACATGCGCGGCCATTATGATCGGGCTGTCCTGTTGAGGTTGGCTGAGATTGTTCTCATTCTTCTGGTAGCATCAGTGCCTGTAGCGATGCCGGCCGTGCTCTCGGTAACAATGGCGCTTGGCGCGCGAATGCTCGCAAAAAGCAAGGCAATCGTCTCGCGATTGGAATCGATCGAGGAACTGGCGGGGGTCGACGTGCTCTGTTCCGATAAGACCGGCACACTGACTGAGAACAAGCTGACGCTCGGCGAAGCGCAGCCCTGGCCTGGCACTGATACGAACGCATTGATTTTGATGGCGTCGCTGGCTTCGCGGGCAGCCGATAACGACCCGATCGACCTCGCCATATTGGCTGGACTTAAAGACCGATCGGTACTCAAGAGTTATCAGCAGGAAGCGTATGTTCCCTTCGATCCGGTCCGCAAACGCACCGAAGCAACAATTAAGGATGCATCCGGGCAGGTCTTTCGCGTTAGCAAGGGCGCGCCACAAGTAATTCTGGCGTTGACGAAACTTGCCGGTGCCGATTTGGAAAAAGCGCAACAGACAGTGGACAGTCTCGCCAGTCGCGGTTACCGCACTATCGGTGTCGCTGTCGCCCATGCGCGGTGACGATTGGGGTTTCCTGGGAATACTGCCGTTACTGGATCCGCCGCGTCCCGATTCGAAGAGCACCATCGCGCGTGCTCGCGCTTACGGGGTGAAAGTAAAAATGGTTACCGGAGACAATGTTGCGATCGCCCGCCAAATTGCATCGGAACTGGACATGGGGACAAACATCCAGCCAGCAACGGAACTTTTCCCCGGCGACGTAACCAAAGGGCAAATCCCCTTGGATGCTGCGGAGAAGATCGACGAGGCGGATGGCTTTGCCCAGGTTTTTCCCGAACACAAATACGCCATTGTCAAAATATTGCAGCAGAGCGGGCACATCGTCGGGATGACGGGCGACGGTGTTAACGACGCACCCGCGCTTAAGCAAGCCGACGTGGGGATTGCCGTCTCCGGCGCGACCGAAGCAGCGCGGGCAGCGGCGGCTCTCGTGCTAACCGCACCCGGTTTATCAGTGATTATCGAGGGGATCGCGGAGGCCAGGCGAATCTTCGAGCGAATGACAAGTTATGTGTTGTATCGAATCGCCATGACGATCGCTATCATGGTGTTTGTGGTGCTCGCCTCGATCTATTACCACTTTTTTCCGCTCACTGCGATCATGCTGATTGCGCTGGCGCTTCTGGACGACGTGCCCATTATGACCATCGCGTTCGACAACGCCACGGTGCCGCCGCAGCCGGTGAAATGGGAATTGGACAAGGTACTAGTGATTTCATCAGTGCTGGGATTACTCGGTGTGATTCAAAGCTTCGGCCTGCTTTATCTCGGAGATACAGTTCGTCACCTGGACCATCCACAGCTGCAAACAATGATGTTCCTGCAATTGGTTGCAGGCGGTCATCTCATGCTGTTCGTCACTCGCACGCGGGGAACATTTTGGAAACCGCCGTATCCGAGCTCTCGGCTTTTCGTGGCCATCGTGGCGACGCAAATCGCGGCGGTATTCATGTGCAGCCAGGGCTGGCTGGTGCCCGCACTCCCATGGGGAATCATCGGCTTCGTCTGGGCTTATAACCTGGCGTGGATGATAGTGCAGGATCTGGTAAAGCTGGGACTTTATGGAATTCTCGATCCTGACCGTTCGTGGCGGAGATCTTTCTTCCAGCCGCTGCGGGCCCGGCCAGAGGCAGCGCGGTAAACCAGCAGGAAAGCAGTAACGATGTCGAATTACCTCAAAAAACTGATCGTGAAACCGGGCTCCAAGGTCCGGCTGAAACATTTCGATCCGAGTTATCACGGGAAGCACGAATCACACAAATCAGCTTTGCCGGAGATTCAGAAGAACCTGCAGAAAATGGAGCAACTGCAGTATCTGATGTATGCAGAAAACAAACATTCTCTTCTCATCGTTTTGCAGGGACTCGACGCGGCGGGCAAAGATGGCGTGGTTCGTCACGTTTTGACTGGGATGAATCCGTCTGGGTGTGTTGCATCCAACTTCAAACAACCGACAGCAAAGGAACTTGCGCATGATTTTCTCTGGCGCGTGCATCCGCACGTGCCGGCCAAAGGCTCAGTCGCGATTTTCAACCGCTCTCACTACGAAGATGTGCTGGTGGTAAGAGTGCACAGCCTAGCGCCGGAAAAAGTCTGGTCGAAACGCTACGATGAGATAAACGATTTTGAAAAGCTAATTGCTGCTCAAAACAACACCACGATCCTCAAATTCTTTCTCCACATTTCCATGCAAGAACAGCTCGCCCGGTTCGCGAAGCGACTCGACGATCCAGCGCGCCAGTGGAAGATCAGCGAATCCGATTACGAGGAGCGCGAATATTGGAACGATTACACCGAGGCGTTCGAAGATGTGCTCACCAAGACGAGTACCGAACAAGCGCCATGGTTTGTGATTCCATCAAATCACAAATGGTTTCGCGATTTGGCTGTCTCGCAAATCATTGCCAAGACGATGGAAGACATGAAGATGCAAATGCCAAAGCCAACGGCGGATCTGGCGAAGATTCGTCGGGAGTATCATCGGGCACAGGACGAGGGCAAATCGGGCCGAAGCAAGTGACGTTGTGCGGTTCATTGTAGATACGATCTTGAAGTGCAAGGCAGTTGTGTGGTCATGCGAGTGAGGGATTAAAGGGGTTTTGATGTTTGAGCACACCGAAGGCGATGTGGATGAGTTTGCGCATGATGGCGCAGACGATGCTCATTTTTGGTTTGCCAGCGGCGCGAAGGCGGGAAGCGAAGTGACGCAGGGGTGCGTTGTATTTGATGGCGACCAGAGCAGGCATGTAAAGAGCCTTGCGCAGGTAGCGATTGCCCTCTTTGCCTAGAGCTCTTTTGCGACGCACGGAGGTGCCGCTTTCTTCGCGCCGAGGAGCCAGACCTGCATGAGCGGCAGCCTGACGAGCGCGCTTGACTTGACCGGGACGGAGCATTTCGGCCAAAAGGATGGCGGCCGTGAGCGAGCCGATTCCTTTGATGGTGCAGAGCAGTTGATGATCGCGGGAGAGCTGCTGGTCAGAGCGGATCTGCTGGGTGATGAGTTTTTCCAAGCGTGCCTTCTCCGCGCTGAGTGTGGCGATGATGCGCCTCAGAGAGCAGGACACATTGGGAGCGATACCTTCCAGGCGGTTTTTTTCCGCCTGGAGCATGAGGGAGAGCTCTTCACGACGACGCACCAAGGCCTGCAGATGTGCCACTTCCAGAGTGGGCGGTTGCCATGCTGCAGGCTTTAGAGCGCAAACAAAATCGGCAATAACGGCCGCATCCAGCCGATCGGTTTTGTTCCGATTGCCCGCACTGCGAGCGTAATACTTGACTCGCCGTGGATTAAGTAAACTAACGCGATGGCCCTGAGCATGCAGCCACAGCGCAAGCGCCTGGCTGTAGGGTCCGGTGGCTTCCAAGCCTGCCCAAACTTTTGGCACGTTGTGCTCTTTGAGGATGTGGGCGAGCTGAGCGAAGCCCGTGGCGTTGTTAGCAAAGCCAAAACGCACCTTGTTGCTAGAGCTTCGCAGCTCGGCTTGCACGCTGGCTTTGGCAACGTCGAGACCAAGCACAGGCACTGTGGCAGCGACCTGATCAGTGGATAAGCAGTTGGAGTTCATTTTTTTGTTCCTTTCAATTTTGGATTTTGGTTAATTGGCCGCTCTTTGCTCGCATCTGGCTTTTGGAGGACATCCGGCATTGGAGACATGCTTGTATGTGCGCTTTTTGTTGGATAGATTTTGCGCTCGATACGATTCGGCTTCACAAGCCGGAGGTGGGACGGAGGAGCCAATCTACAGCCAAGCTTTAGTGCTTGAGCCACGGCACGGTCTTCCTCCGCCCCCGCCTCAAATCGCTTTGCAATTCGCGGCTCAAATAAATTTGGAAGGACGAGCGAAGATACAAGCCACGGCGCGCTGCGCCTTAGTAAAGAACATTCAATGAGCAGCTCGCCGTTGCAACGTCTGACGTTGCTGCTGGATGAATCGCCCTTGAAAGGGATGCAACGCTGGCTTTGGGTGCTCTCGACCGGTGGCACATTGCTCGACGGGTTTGTTCTTTTTGCGCTCGGCGTTGCAATACCGCTTATTATCCCTCAGTTCCATATCACGGCCGAGACAGTGGGTCTGATCGGCTCTGCTTTGGTACTCGGTGCAGTTTTTGGGGCGGGGATTGGCGGGCGATTAGCCGATCGTCTTGGCCGAAAGCGATTGATGCTTGCCGACATGATCATCATTGCCGCAGGCGCCGCCGGCAGCGCGCTCGCGAATGGACCAGCGATGCTTTTTATCAGCCAACTCTTTGTTGGGGTTGGGGTCGGCATCGATTTTCCGGTCAGTAGTAGCTACATCTCGGAAGTTTCACCCAAACGCGATCGTGCCCGAATGATGGTGGCCGCCATTGCGTGCCAATCAATCGGCATGCTGCTGGCGGCGGCAATTACGTTGCTTTTACTGAAAAACGGAAGCGCGCAGAGTTGGCGGCTTTTTCTCGCCACGGAAGGCGTGATTGCTCTGCTGTTTTTTGTTTTACGTCTCTCGGCACCCGACAGTCCGCACTGGCTGATGGCTCGCGGTAAATTCGCAGAGGCGGCGCGGGCTTTTGTCCGCATCATGCCCGAGCAGAAAGAGGAAGTATTCCGACTTACAGCCGACCACAAGAAGCTTGCAGCTTCGGTTCCACAAATAAACGCCGGAATCGCGATCTTGTTTTCGCCTGGCTACAGGGCGCGCACGGCGCTGGTGGCAATACCGTGGTTTCTGATGGACATCGCCACCTACGGAGTCGGACTCTTTACTCCCGTTATTTTTGGGGCCATTGAAATTTCGGGAAGAGCACCTGGCCTCGTCAGGCATGACCTGGCTGTCGCAAAGGGAAGCGGCGTCATCGATTTGTTTCTGCTATTCGGGTTTCTGCTTGGAATATGGATGGTTCCACGGTTTGGGCGCATCCGTATGCAGATCATAGGCTTTGCTGGCATGACTGTGGGGATGTTGCTGTTAGTAGCGGCTGTTGGCCTCTCGAATCGGAGTTTGCACATCCCGCTCGTGTTTGCCGGCTTCATCCTGTTCAACTTGCTGATGAACGCCGGCCCTAACTCGACCACATTTACGCTCGCCCCCATTTTATTCCCGACGCAGTTGCGCGGGACAGCCGGCGGATTCGCTGCCGGTGTTGCGAAGCTCGGCGCGACCTTGGGCGTGTTTCTCCTGCCAATTCTGAAAGAGCACTTCGGTGTTCCAAGCGTTCTTGGAATCATGTCGGCGGTAAGCCTGCTGGGTCTGATCGTTACGTTGTCACTGCGGCGGGAGGACACGGCCTAGCCATTGTTTGGGATAGTAGAAATGGACGGGAAGTGATACTTTTTCAGCGGAGTGTGCCTATGGAAATACCGAAACAACTGATCGATTATTTAAATCAGAGCAAAGTGGAGTACGAGATCCTGCACCACATCGAGGCGGTGACAGCGCAACGGATCGCACAGGCTGAGCACGTCAAAGGACGGCATCAGGCCAAAGTGGTCATGATAAGATCTGGCGATGAACACTTGATGATGGTGCTGCCAGCAGATCACCAGATCGATCTCGAGAAGGTCGAGAAAGTGGTCGGCAAACCTGTTTCGCTTGATCGGGAAAACGAATTCAAGGCGCTCTTCCCTGACTCCGCCATCGGGGCGATGCCGCCGTTTGGAAATCTTTATGGTTTGCCGACTTTCGTGGATACGCATCTGGCGGCACAGGACTACATTGTTTTCGAGGCGGGCACGCACACTGACGCGATCATAATGAGTTATCGCGATTACGAGAAGATCGTGCAGCCAAAGGTGGAAGATCTCGCCATCAAGCTTCAGCCGATGAAAGGAGCTTGAGGCTACGAAATGGCGGCGCAGCCATTTCAATCACCCCAATGAAGATTGTGTTCGCCAGCGTGGTCCTTTGGCTCGGGTGCGCAACAGCGCCGATAACTTTCGCCGCTGAGAAAGTGGGCCTGATCGAGATCGACGGAGCGATTGGGCCTGCCACAGCCAGCTACATTTCCCGAAGCATCGAAGAAGCCCGGGAGCAAAATGCGCAATGCCTCATTATCCAACTAAACACGCCGGGTGGCCTCCTAGATTCCACGCAAAAAATTGTGCAAAGCTTCCTCGGCTCTCCAGTGCCTGTCGTCGTTTACGTTGCTCCGACCGGCGCCACCGCGACCAGCGCCGGCTGTTTTATTACCCTTGCAGCCAATTTCGCGGCCATGGCGCCAGCCACTACCATCGGCGCGGCGCACCCGGTCTCGATCGGTGGTTTTCCCAGTGGCGGCGAAGAAAAGCCGGATGAGACCATGAAACAGAAGCTCGAGAATTTTTCTGTCAGTTACATCGAGATGATCGCCAGCAAGCGCCAGCGTAATGTTGAATGGGCCAAGTCGGCCGTAAAAGAGAGCGCATCGATCACCGCGGAGAAAGCGCTGCAATTGAGAGTGATCGATTTGATCGCGACTGACATGCCCGATCTGTTGCAAAAATTGAACGGTCGCGTCGTGGACGGCAAACCGCTGAAGACCACTGGTGCGGAGGTGAGCGAAATCCGGATGTCGCCCGCTGAACGCGTTTTTCAAAAACTGTGGCGACCTGAGGTGATGTTCATTCTGATGCTCATAGCGATTTACGGAATCATCGGCGAACTGAGTTCACCCGGTGCGATTCTTCCCGGCGTTGTAGGGGCGATCGCGTTGATCCTCGCGCTTTATCTGGCGGCGGTCCTGCCGGTCAACGTGGCCGGACTTGTCCTGATCGCGCTCGCTTTTGTGCTTTTCATTTTTGATGTTTACACGCCGACGCATGGCGTGCTCACCGTCGGAGGAATCGCGGCGTTCCTAATCGGTTCGCTCATGCTCTTTAATCGCGCCGATCCACTCTTTCGCTTATCGTTGGGCTTCATCATTCCTGCCACGCTTGTCACCGCCGCGTTTTTTGTCTTCGTGATCGGAAAAGGCCTGCGCGCGCAATTGTTGCCAGTGAAGGTAGGAAAGGAAACGCTCATTGGAAGAACGGTAACAGCGTTGACTCCAATCGATTCGCGCAATGGCAGGATATTCGTTGAGGGCGAATACTGGAACGCCGTCAGCGATGCTCCGATTGAAAAAGGCGAAGAAGCCGAGATCGCAGCAGTTCAGGGATTAACGATTAAATTAAAGAGGAAGCCTCATTGACAACAACGAGGACAGCGGTGGAATGCTTAGGGTTTCCTTTTTTCCTTTCGCAGCAAGAGAGACATGCGCATGCAGCGCATATCATCTGCCCCGGCCAAATAGACTACGGAACAATTGCAGCGCCTGACCTGGTGGAAAAATCTCGCCTTGACGATTGCCATCTTATTTCCGATATAGCCGCCTGTCCTGCGTGGGTTCGTTTTGCGTGGGGCTGCGCTTCTTGACCTATGGAACGTTTTTGTGGATGGATGCGCCCCCCGCCGTTTGCGTTTTGGATAGCCTCCGTATGCGCACTCTTTGGCGCTGTACTTGCGCGGGCACAAGCTCCTCAAGCCCCCACGGGACCTCCCATCATTCGTTCCCTGGAGGTGCAGTACACAGGGCCTGCAACGATCAGCAAGGAGCGGATTCTGGCGCAGATGCGCACAAAGGTCGGCCAGCTGTATTCGAACGAGATCGTACAGGAGGACATCAGGGCGCTTTACAAGACCGGTTACATTCGAAACGTTCGCATCTTTGCTCAGCCTGAAGGCGACGGCGTGAAGGTCATCGTCGCCGTGCAGACGCGTGCGATTATCCGCGAGATCGAAATCACGGGCGCTGAACATGTCAGCCCGAAACGGCTGCGAAAGGAAATCAAAGTGAGACTCAACCAGGCGGTTGACGAACAGCAACTGGAAGATGCGCGCCAGAAAATCGTCGACATCTATCAGGGAAAAGGATTCACCGACATCAGCGTTCAATTTCGAATTGATCCGATCGATGAGACACATGGCACGGCGCGCGTCGTGTTCACAGTGAACGAAGGCGCCAAAGGAGCCGTGAGCCAGGTACTCTTCGAGGGAAATGCGCACGTCAGTCAACGGGTACTGCGCAAACAGATGAAAACTCGTGGCAGAACACTCATTTATTTCGTGGACAAAACGGGCCGCCTTGATGAAGTCCAGTTGGAACAGGACCTCGACAAAATCCGCGAGTACTATCAAGACCACGGGTTTATCGACGTCGAAATAAAAGACGTACGCAAGGAACGCACTGCGAAAGGCCCGATGATCATCACCATCGTGATCGCGGAAGGCCCACAGTATCACGTACACAAGTTGACCATCTCGGGTTACGAGGCCGCCAAGGAAGAGAAAATTCGCAACCTGTTAAAAATGAAAGAGGGCAGCGTCTATTCTCCAAAACAACTCCGCGACGACGCCAAGGCAGTTGCCGACGCTTACGGGAGCGCCGGTTACGTCGATCTGGTGATTACACCCGAAGGCACTCCGGCCGGCCCGGCACTCATAGACGTGCATTACACCGTCGAGGAAGGCACGCGCTCCTTTGTGAACCGGGTGAATATTCAGGGCAACACGCGCACCAAGGACAAGGTGATCCGGCGCGAAGTGCTCGTCGCTCCGGGAGACGTTTTTAATACTGTGCGTGTCGACACAACCAAGAAACGTTTGGAAAACCTGGGTTACTTCGCAAAGGTCGAGACGTATCCCGAAGAGACAGACATACCCGGGCGCAAAGATCTAACCATTCTCGTGCAGGAAAAACGCACCGGTTCACTCAGCTTCGGAGGCGGCTTCAGCACGGTCGATAAACTGGTAGGGTTCGCGGAACTCACGCAAGGCAATTTCGATCTGTTCAACTGGCCTTCCTTTACGGGTGCTGGCCAAAAGTTTCGTCTACGTCTCCAGTACGGCACCCAGCGAAAAGATTTCATACTTACGATTACGGAACCTTATTTTCTCGATCGGCGCCTTGCGCTCAGCGGTCAGGCCTTTTACACCGAAGCGAATTATTTGAGCGCCGACTACGACCAGCGGAACTATGGGTTACTGTTCGAACTCCGCAAGCCAATCAACGCTTACATGTACGGCACGCTGGGATACACACTGCAGAACGTCGAGATTTTTAATGTCGCGAACTCTTCGCCTGAGTTTATTCTGTCACAAGCTGGCACGTTTACCGAAAGCAAGGTGCTTAGCAGCCTGGTGTTTGATTCGCGCGACAATCCTTTGCTCTCGCGTCGCGGACAACGCATTACGTTTTCGCCTTCTATTGCTGGTGGTTTTCTTGGAGGCGACACCCAGATTTATGCATTGGATCTCGAAGGGTATCAGTATTTTCACCTGCCAAAGGACACTATCCTTCTGCTTAACGGCGAAATTGCGACCGTGAGCCAATGGGGAAGCGGGAGCGAGGTGCCGCTTTTCGAGCGGCTCTTTCTCGGCGGCTCGAACAACCTCCGCGGCTTTCCGTTTCGCGAAGTCGGCCCACAGCAGAACGGCGAGCCGATCGGCGGCCAATCAATGGCGCGGGCGACGGTTGAATGGACTTTCCCGATTATAGAAAAAGCGCGCGGCGCAGTCTTTTACGACACCGGTTTCGTCAATTCCAGTGCGTGGTCTTTCGGCTTCAATCATATGGCTTCCGACGTCGGAGTCGGACTCCGGCTTGATTTGCCAATCGGTCCGCTGCGCCTCGATTATGGATACCCGGTGATGCGTGACGGGTATAACGGAGGCGGCCATTTCAACTTCAACGTGGGTTATCAATTTTGAACGAATATATGTGGTTGCAGTCTAACGCGATTCCGGCAACCGTATCCCCTGTTTTATGAAAAAGTCTCTGTCCATACTCGCTGCGCTGACGCTGGTCGCTCCCGTTGCGGCCTTCGCACAGGGCACAGTCAAAATTGGAACGGTTGATATGCAACGGGCGTTCAAGGAGTACAACAAAACCAAGGAAGCAGAGGGAAAAATCAACGACGCCAAGAACGCCGCTAAAAAGGAATACGATGACCGGGCGGAAGCTTACAAAAAGGCGCTTGACGAAATTAATAATCTTAACAAGCAACTTGAGTCTCCGGCCTTGAGCGCCGACAAGAAAACAGGTATGGCAAAGGACCGCGATGACAAGATCGCCAACATCAAAAGCATGGAACGAGAGATCAGTGATTTCCGCCAGACCCGGGAACGGCAGTTGCAGGAGCAGTTGATGCGAATGCGAGAGGGAATCGTCAAGGAAATTACCGATGTCGTCATGGAGAAAGTCAAAGCCAAGAGCCTTGATTTTGTTCTCGATAAATCAGGCATCAGCATAAACGGCGTCCCTGTCGTGCTGTACGCGCCGGACAACATTGATTTCACCAACGAGATCATCGAAACGCTGAACAAACCCGGTCGCGCTACCGCTTCTACAGCTTCGAATAGAAAGACTGGGACAAGCGCTTCGGTCACCCCGGCAGCAAGAGCAGCCAAACCCTGAGGTTCGCCTCGGAATTTCCAAAATACACGCGGGCTAAACTCGCGTGTATTTTTGCGTACGCGCGAAATGAGACACTCGCATACCGTGTGAGCCGTGCGTGAAACCGCGAAGAATGCTTTTTCCAGCCAGATTTCGAATAACCCAATGCGCGCTCACGATGCTGCTCGCCTTTTGCACTGGATCGCTCGCGGCGAATTGGCAGGCGACGCTCAGCACAGAACCGGTCGGGAATTTTCCGGAGTTGCGGCCTTTGCGTGCCTCTTATCGCTTCGGGTGGTCTGGACTTACCGCAGCCACCGGTGAGGTTCATTTTATTAAGCTGACAAACGACAGGTTCCAGCTTGATGGAACGGGCCGAACCATCGGCCTGGTTCGGGCATTATGGAAAATGGATGTAAACCATCGCGCGGTGGCAAATGCCGGGACGCTGAACCCGATCGAAACTCAACAAACGGAGAATTATCGATCAAAGCGAATCGTTACCCATCTGACTTTTACAAACAGCGGAGTGACTCGAGCACGAACAGAAGGTCAAGGCAGCTCTGCCGAGACAAAGACAAAGCAGTTTGTCTTCCCTAACCTGTTCGATCTGCATTCGGCAGCGCTTTACTTGCGCAGTCAGCCGCTTAAACAAAAAAGCGTTTATCGCCTGGCAGTTTATCCGGCGACCAACGCTTATCTCGTCACTGTCACCGTACTCGGGCGGGAAAAAGTCTCCGTGCGCGCCGGCGGTTACAACGCGATCAAGCTCGATTTGCAACTGAAACGGATCGGCAAGAATCTGGAATTGGAACCGCATCGCAAGTTTCGTCGCGCCACAATCTGGGTGTCCGACGACGCCGAGCGGATCATACTTCGCATCGAAGCGCAGGTGTTCGTGGGCACAGTTTTTGCCGAACTGCAATCCGTCCGTTTCGATACTGCAAAACAGTAGCTCATGGCGGAGACAATCCTGTATCGCGACGCGAACAGGCCAATGGCCCTTGACGACGGTAAGTGAATCTCGCAAGCACGATTGCCTGCGTCACAGATCAGTCAGGAACCCATTGACCACGCACCGGTGGCCCGGGCGGAGGCCGCATACGCTGCCGGTACGGATTGTAAAACGGTTGGCGAAGTCCGGGTAACAAGCGCAGCGCCGCGAGCGTTTCCAAATCGAGGCGGCCGCTTACCGGAAGTCTCGTTCGCGCTTGATACGCGCGGAGGGAAAGTTCCATTGCTGGTCCGTAGATTCCGTCAATCTGTTGCCGATATAATCCATATCGCGCGAGCGCTATTTGCGCGGAGACGACCACATTGCGTTGCACCACGGCAGGAGCGGTCTCAAATGGGGTGCCGGCAAACACTGCTCCTGGTGTGGTCGGCGGACTCGTGGGAGTTGATGGATAAAGCTGTTGGTCTTGTGGGGCGTTGCCAAAATTTGGAATCGGCGGCGCGGGAGTTCCGCTTTCGGCTTCGTCGGGCGGTGACTCGCTCGGTTTAGCAGCCGTGCCAGGAGCGGGGGACCCAGATTCGAGCGTTTGTCTACGAGAGCTCGAAGACTTAACTCTGAGCGATTGCAGCGTCTCGTCATTGAGCTCACCCGTGACCTGAAGCCCATTCCGAATCTGATACCGGCGGATGGCTGCCGTCAGAGTCGCATTCATTTCGCCGCTAATTTCGCCGTAGTAGAACCCCTGGTCCTTCAAAGCCTGCTGCACGCTTTCAATCACTTGGTCTGCACGCACCAGTGCCACGGATCCAATTAAGATCAGGGCAGCGATTTTGATTTTCATTCCGATGTCATTCGACGACCACGCTCTGCCAGCTATTCAGCGCTCTCGCGGTCTGTAGCCGCCAATGCTGATTTCCGCTGACTCACGGCTTCGCGATACTGCAAAATCCCGTCGGCGACAGCTGCCGCAAGTTGGTCGCGATAATCTTCCCTCCCCAGCTTGGAGACATCGTCCTTGTTGGTAAGGAATCCCCCTTCAATCAACACCGCAGGAGAAGTCACGTTTGCAATCACAAAGAATTGTTTGGCTTGCGTGCCGCGGTCAACGGAGCGGGTCCGCGCCACCAATGCTTGCTGAATGAAACCGGCCAGACTTTGGCTTTCCGGCTTCGGCGATTCCGATGGCGGCCGCGACAAAAACGGCAGCCAGGAAAGAAGAACAGAGCCTGCAGTGATCTGATGCGCAGCGTAGTAGGTTTCGACGCCGCTCGCGACCGGTTTGTTGTCTTCGTTAAAATGAATGCTGACAAAGATGCCGTCTTTGACCCGATTCCCGAACGCCGCGCGGTCCGCCAGTGAGACGTAGGTGTCGCCGGGGCGGGTCATCAATGTAGCGACCCCTTCCGAGTTAAGCAGGCGATCGACGCGGCAGGCCACGTCAAGTGTCAGATCCTTTTCCATGACGCCGCCACACATTGCGCCGGAGTCTTGCCCACCGTGTCCTGGATCAAGAACGACTACTGTGAATGGTTTCGACGTCCTTGACGGAGTCGCCTTCGATTCTCTTTGGATGGTGGGTCGCTTCTCTTGATGAACCGAAATCCAGACAAGCGACGCCATGATCAACAATAACCCCGCAACCGCCAGCACATTCCGGAGGGCTTGTTTCATTTGTGATCCCCGCGATAAGAGTTGTCTTCATAACTTAGTCATTAATGAGGGAGCGCAATTCCTTATCTTCCAACGAACGGTAACGAATCGTCGTGCTGCCGTCGCGCTCCAGCACTGCGGCCTCGATTGCGGATATGGCGAGTTGTTCCCGACGATGTTGCGTGATGGCACCGCGCCCGGGCAGTTGTTTTCCGTCACTACTACCCTGCAACAACATGTGTCCTACGCTCCATGCGTCTAGCGCCGACTTCACCGCCGCGTCAAAGCTACTATTCGGTTTATGCTCGGTTTTCAGAAACGCTTCCATCAGTTCGCCGGATTCTCGCGTGCCGCTGAGCACGGCAAAATCCTGCCGCGCTCGCGCATAGGTTGCGCCGTTGGTCGCGATCTCGCCGTCGTATTCCACTCGTAAAAACAGATCGTCCTCCGGGCGTGTGCCCACCTCGGCAAAAAGCATCCGCGCCAGATATGGCGGACCATAGACCTGTTCGAATGCGTTTTTCATGACAGGACTCAGCGAATAATGCACAAGCCGCCGCAATGAGACATCTGCCGCCGAGCGGGTGAAACCTTCCGTGCTGGTCAGTTCAATCGCCGCCATTCGCAACCGCTCGATGTCGCCGGGATGACCAATCGCCCCCATCGCGATCCGATCGTAGATCTCGAAAAGTTTCTGGCGCGTCCGACCGAGGGTAAGAAACAGAATGCCATCGGGGTATCCGAGCGCCGCGATGGGACTACCGGAGGCGAGTTGCCCTTCGATGTACTCGCGGCGGTTGGAAATCGCTTCGACCCAACGATACGGCTCTTCAATCATGCAACCATTTGTTTGAACACGGCGGCGATTTTGTTCTCCGGCAAAATGGCGATGCCTTCGCGCGACACAATCTTTATCACGGGATAGATCTTTCCGGCGCGATCCACGCCCGCCGTCGCCGTATCCGATTCAGCAGCCGTGTCGAGCGCGCGCAATGCCAACGATATCGCTTCCTCTTCGTTCAATTCGTGGAGTCGCTTCGCGCCCCAGTTGTTTTCGTAATAGAGAATGCCGCGTACCGCCGGCGAGCCCGACCCGGTCGCCGCGTAATCCGTCGCTTCAAATTGCGCGCCCATTGCGTCGTAGAAATAGAGGCGCGCTTCCGGCTTCGAATTTTCGTCGTAAGTCGCGAAAATCGGCACTACTACGCCGACGCCCTGCATGACGAATCCAAAATTGTCACGCAACAGTTTCGAGAGCGCTCGAACTTTTCCATCGACACTCATTTCCTGCAGTTGAGTTCTCCGAAAATATTGGAGTGAATGCTCGAGCACGCGCGCCATTTCCCAAGCGGTCGCAGGCACACCGGCGATGGCCATGATCGAGTGTCGATCGATCTCCAACACTTTGTCCGCGCGATCGTAAACGACGGTGTTGCCCGCAGTCGCCCGACGATCGCCTGCTACCAAAACGCCGCCGGAAAATTTGAATGCTAGAATCGTGGTCGCCTCGGTTGGTTGCCACATTTGTTGTCGGGTCTCCGTTTGCGGTATGGCACCGATGACAGCCGGGCCTAACAAACCTTTGCGTCGCAGCAGCGAAGGAAAGTCGTCCGCTGCACCAGAAAAGTTCTGGTCAAATCCCAACGGTGAACGGTCCATTACTGACCCGTGCGCTGGCGATAGCGCTTCGATTGGTTGGGATCCACCTTGCGCATTTTTTTTAAGAGGTCCTTCGTATCCGGTCGCGAAATGTCCGGCGAACGCGGCCCACCGCCATCGCCTTGTTTTGGTCCCCACGGAGCCGGTTCCACCGGCTTTTGGATGCGCTCAGGCATAAAAAAACGTACGAACAAAAGTTGGAAACGCAAGCTGCACCGTCCGTGCTGTTGAAGCGTTCAGTCGTTACACGGCTACATGGGATTCCAGCTGAACGGTTCAAGCATTTTAATGGCCCAACGCAGCGAAGCCGCTTGTCAGATAAAATTGCAGTGGCAAGGTTTGTTGGGATGAAGGTAGCGGCGATTGTTTGGATGATGAGCTGTTTGTCGCTCTGCACTGCTTTTGCGCAGACTCCGGCCGCGGATAAGGCGCAATCAAGTGAGGCCGCTCAACTGGAAGCTCTGGAAAAAAAGATTGACCAACAAAACGCTAAAATCGACGCGCTTTCTCAGGAAATCCTGAAATTGGAGCAGCAACTGTCGCATATTCGTCCCGGCGTGATGATCGGAGAAGGTGCCCCCGCATCAGCAAATGCTCCTGCTTCCGCCGCCGCTGCGTCCCATTTCACCGCCACGGGAAACACGCATACTGTGGCGCGCGGAGAGACGCTCACGTCAATCGCAAAGATGTACAAAGTCACCGTGGACGAGTTACAACAAGCCAACCACATCGAAGACGGACGTAGATTGCAGGCAGGACAGACAATCGTTATTCCGACACCGTCGCCTGCGGCTTCCGGTTCGGCGTCGCCCTAACTGACTGTTGCACGTCGGTGAGTCGAGGGTTTCTGTAAACATTAGGACGGAAACATCTTCGGGCCGGTGCAGTTCGATCAAATCGCGCGTTGGGACGGCTGCCGCGCAGATCGCGCCGCACGATACCCTTTCAAGTGATCAGCAGACTTCCATTAACGCGCCAATGCTCCCGCAGCTTGGCAAGGACGGGCTGATCGAGCTCACTATCAGAGATTGATGAGGAGCAAATACACATTCAGCGCGGCGCTCCAGTCGGCGCAGCCGTGGAAAAGATGTGTCCATCCGCCGCGCGCTCATCGAGAGCGAGCAACGTTATGTGGAATTGGAACGAAAATACCAATATCTCCTGCTGCGCGATCTGTCGTAACTCGATGCCATCTTCCCTGACGCGTCGAGCAGGCCCGCTAGCCTGCGAGTCCTCCTGCGGCCAGGACGCCGGTGGACACAGTAGCTGACTTGTTAGACCTGCAATCGCTCCTCTACCACTTCCGGGACTTCTGAAGTGACACTTTCCCCGCGGGGTTCTACTTCTGGCTGAGGCGAGGATTCTAGCAAACTCTGGCGGCATAGCTGCGCATATCTGCGATCGAGCGCGAGCAATTCCTCATGTGTGCCGCGTTCGATAATTCGACCGTGATCGAGGACCAGAATTTGGTCCGCATGCACGATCGTTGAAAGCCGGTGCGCAATCACAATCGATGTGCGGTTCGCCATGAGATGTTCCAGCGCCTCTTGAATCAATCGTTCCGTTGCCGTGTCCACGCTGGCAGTTGCTTCATCAAGAATCAGAATAGGCGGATCCTTCAGGAGCGCCCGTGCAATTGAAAGCCGTTGCTTTTCGCCGACGCTCAACTTTACGCCGCGCTCGCCAACCACGCTCTGTAGACCGTCAGGCAAACGCTCAATGAACTGCCGCGCATTCGCCGCATCCACAGCGCGCCATAATTCCGCGTCAGTTGCATCGGGTCTGCCCATCAAAAGATTTTCGCGAATGGATCCGTTGAACAGAAAACTTTCCTGCGTCACAACGCCGATCGTTTCGCGCAACGTGTGCAGGTCGTACTCGCGAATAGGTTTGCCATCGATGTAAATCTGACCGGAGCTGAACTCGTAAAAGCGCACCAACAGGTTCACCAGCGTCGATTTTCCCGCCCCAGTCGCGCCAACCAGGGCCACGGTCGCGCCCGGTGGCGCATGAAACGAAACGTGTCTGAGCGCAGGCAGTTCTTCCACATAACTGAAGTTGACGTTTTCATACCGGATATCGCCAAGAATGCGTGCGCAGTAGCGGCGATCGGTGATCGCGGCGCCGGAGTCACCGACCCCGGCTACAAACCCTGGCTCCGGTTCTTCATCCAGAATGTCAAATACGCGTTCGCCCGCTGCGCGCCCGGCCTGGACCAGTTGATTGAGCTGATGCAAGCGACTGATCGGATCGTAAAGAAACGCTGTGAGCATGAGAATCGCGACCAGATCACCGAGTTGCATCGTTCCGGTCAAAACGGCATGGCTGCCAAATCCGAGCACGAGCACCGCGCCGATCGCTTCGAACATCGACATCGAGGGCGAGTAAATCGCCCATGTCCGCATCACTACCAACGTGGCGTGCCGCAACTGATCGCTGACCCGATTGAAACGCGCATGTTCTTCGGGTTCGCGCGCGAAACTCTTGATCTGACGAATCCCGGCGAGGTTATCGTGCAACAGCGCATTGATGTTCGATGCAGCTCGCCGCTGTAGTCGATATCGCCGATGCGCAGTCAGCGTGTAAGCGAGCGCGCCTCCGACGAGCAGTGGAAACGGCACAAGCGCAAGCAATGCGAGTTTCGCGATTCCAATAGAACATCACCGCCAACACGATCACGATCTGCAAAACGGCGACGACACCTTGCTCGATTCCGTCGATCAACACTCGCTCTACCGAATTCACGTCCTCAATCACGCGCGTCATCAAGTCGCCCGTGGCGCGATTGTCGAACCAGCGCAACGGCAGGAGTTGAATGTGCGAATACAAGTCGCTGCGCAGATCAAAAATGACTTTTTGCTCGAACGTGTTGTTCAGAATAATTCGCAGCGAATTGAAAACGTGTTGAACAAGGAAAGCGACCGTCGCCACTGCAATCAGCGGCAGTAATTTGTCCGGCCGATTTGCGCGCACCACATCATCAATGATCCATTTCGTCACACTCGGAAACACGATCACCATCAGTGTGCTGAAAATTGCGCACGTCAGTGTCCCCGCAGCCATCCACGGATATCGCTTCAGATAAGCCAAAACGCGCCAGACCGTTTTCATTCAGGCCAAACTTACCCGAACCCATCGAATCGTGCGAATGCACCCGCCTCTGCTAGAGATTCGACGCTGCCGACGTAGATGTTGTTCCGTCTCGCTCTGCGATTCATGTTTATTCGTGTTCGTTCGTGGTTAAGATTCGCGCGTGCCGAACGAGTCGCATCCCTTGCTGGACGAAATTCACATCGAGCAACTTGAAGTTTTCACTCGTATCGGTGTCCCGGAAGAAGAGCGCGCGAATCCGCAAAGGTTGACTGTTAGTATTTCGTTCTGGCCGCACCAAAACGCGCCCGATCTCGACGACAACATTCGACAGGCGGTGAACTACTCAGCCGTAGCCGGAGAAGCTAAAAATTTTGTTGGCGATCAGTCGCTGAATCTCATCGAAACGCTGGCTGATCGCCTCGCAATTCACTTGCTGAAAACTTTTCCGATACAGAAAGCGACGGTCGAAGTGCGGAAATTTCCTCTGTCGGATGCAAAATATGTTTCCGCCACTGTCACTCGAATGGCGTGTGTGGGTTGATGATGCGCCAGGGGTAGGACTTCTCGCGACTCTTCGACAGCGGTATTGCGAAGGTTTTCGATTTGTGCCGTTCGCTGGCGCAGCGGCGGGCGAAATTGGGCAGGGCGACTGACTCAGGTGAACCGATCCTGCCCAATCATTCGGTTCGGCGTTTCACGCACTCCTGATTACCGGTTCGATTCAAAATTGTATTCTTCCTTGGAGTGTTCTCATACGAATGAAACCGAAAGGAACCGATGCGCAGGACGGTAGGCATTTGTCGAGAGGGAAACGGGGGAGTAAATTCAAAGTGATGGGCTGACGACATGATTGCGTTGAACAGGCGTTTGTCGATCATAAGTTGGCCGATACACGCTTCGACAGCTATGGATTCCCTCAGCGCCCGCTGGCTTGGGCGAATGCAATTCGCAGATGCGCTCGCTTTGCAGGAAAAAATCGTGGCGAGGAAGCGGTATGATCCTCGTTCTGAAGACCGGTTGCTTCTTCTCGAGCACGAACCGGTTTATACCATGGGGCGGACTCCTGATCGGTCCAGTTTGCTCGGTGCTACACATTTGCTCCATCCGCTTTTTTCGATCAATCGGGGCGGTCAGGCGACGTATCACGGGCCCGGTCAGCTAATGGGTTATCCGATCATCGATCTGCGTCGGTGCGGTCAGGACCTGCACAAATATTTACGGTGGCTTGAGCAATTGCTCATTGAGCTTCTGTCCGAGTACGGAATCGCCGCGACCCAACGCGGGTCGCTCACAGGCGTTTGGGTCGAAGATCGCAAGATCGCTTCGATCGGGGTAGGTGTACGGCATTGGATCACGATGCATGGATTTGCCTTGAATGTGTCTGGCGATCTCTCGCCCTTTGATCACATTGTTCCCTGCGGCATCAATAATGTCGCGATGACCTCGATGGAAAAGGAAACCGGGAAGGTGTTCCCGCTGGCCGATGTTGCGAGAGCCGTTCAGAAATTGGCGTTGCATCGAATCGAGAGCTTGCGCGTTGCGCCGGAGACGCAACTGATAGACGCTTAGCGAATGATTCCGCTGGAAGATAACGCCGCCGACATCATCGGAAAAGCGCAACGCGGCCTTGGCATTTCTGATTCTGAATTGGCCGAAAAAGCCGGCGTCAGTCCGCAAATGATCCGGAAGCTGCGCGAAGGCGATTTCAATGAATCGGCGATGTTGGGCGTTGCGCCCATCCTTGGATTGGACGGGCGCGCCCTTTGCGAACTTGCCAAGGGTAAATGGCGCCCGGAAAACCCTGAAGAGTTGAACGGTCTTGCGCAATTTAACACCGACTTTCATGGCATGGCCGTTAACTCTTATCTTGTGTGGGACCGGGCGAGTCGTGTCGCGGCGGCCTTCGATACCGGCGCTGATTGCAGCGAAATGGTCCGCTTCGCGAAGCGCGACAAACTAAATGTGCAACTGATTCTCCTTACCCACGCTCACCCCGATCATGTCGCGGACCTGCCGCGCCTGCGCGAAGAAACCGGCGCAGATGTTTTTAGTCCGGCTCGTGAACCCGTTCCGGGCGCGGAGCCGGTCGAGGAGGGAAAGAAATTTCGGCTTGGAAATCTGCAAATCGATACGCGACTGACCTGTGGCCATTCCCCGGGCGGGATCACCTACGTGGTGAACGGGCTTGCGCGCCCGATCGCAATCGTAGGCGATTCGCTTTTTGCCGGATCAATGGGCGGCGGCAACGTGTCATACCGTGACGCGTTAAAAAACAATCTCGAGAAAATCCTGACCTTGTCCGACGAAACCGTAATCTGTCCGGGACACGGCCCGATGACTACGGTCGGAGAGGAGAAGGAACACAACCCGTTTTTCGCCCGAAAGACTTAAGGTTGAATTTCGCCACAGATGAACACGGAATATCACAGATTATCGGGAAACATTTGTATCTGTGTTTCATCTATGTCTATCCGTGGCTAATCTTAAGAGCATGAACATTGGTTTTGTTGGAGTCGGCCGGATGGGCGCCAACATGGCGCGGCGATTAAAGGATCGTGGTTTTCAAGTCACGGCGATTTACGACACGAACCGCGCAGCCGCCACAGCGCTCGCATCGGAGCTTGGCTGCGCTGCCGCACAAGATTTGTCGGAAGTAACGGCAGAGTCCGACGTCATCTTCACCGTTGTGACAGACGACAACGCGATGCGGCAAATCTTTGCGGGCAACGGTGACAATTTGCTGGTCAACGCGCGCGGCAAATTGTTCGTCAACTGCGCGACCATCTCGCCACAGGTGCACGTCGAGATCGAAGAACTTGCCGAGAAGGCTGGCGCGCAATCGCTTGAGGCATGTATGGCCTCGAGCATCACGCAAGCGCGTGAGGGCAAGCTCTACCTGATGTGCGGCGGAAGCGAGGAAGCGTTCCAAAAAGCGGAACCCATCCTCAAGGAGCTTGCCGCGCAGATTCGATTCATTGGCAAGGCGGGCGAAGCCGCGAAAGTGAAAGCGCTGGTCAACATGGTCATGAACATCAATACCGCAGGTCTGGCCGAAGGACTCGCTCTCGGCGCGGCGCTGGGGCTCGATCTAAGCATGCTTCGCGAAGTTTTTTCGCAGACCGGCGCGAACTCGCGCGTGCTCGAGACCGACGGCGAAGACATGCAGAATCGCGAGCACAGCTGCTTTTTTTCCGCCGCCCACGCTGCCAAAGACAGCGGAATTGCCCTCACGCTCGCGCGCAGCGTTGGCCTCGATTTGCCGGTCGCGCGGGCGACCAAGGAACAATACGACCGCATGACCGCCGAAGGCCTCGGCGATCTCGACAAATCCGGCATCGCCGAGCTCACCTTCAAAGATCGCCACAAACATTCCGGCAATCGCGTGTGATGCCCCTGAAATAGAGGCTGATACACCGTTCTGTAATCGTTTGGGCGTTTAAATCGTCCGCTTCGGCTCTCTTCGCTTGAATGAAATACCCATCTCAAATAGGCGGGACCGCGTGCGGCGATAACTGGCTGTTCAAAGGCAAGACTGTTGGCGCGGCTTACTTGCGGTGCGTTTTTGCGACTTGGAACGTTGTAGACCTTATCAGTCTTAATGGTCAGTGGGAGGAGGAGGGTAGTGTTCCACAGGGCCACTGTCATCCTTAAAAACGAACTTTTTATCAACGAAGGCTTCTCCAGACGGTCCAAGTCTCTATTTCCGAGATTTTTTAAACTTTTTTCGAAACTTCAACCTGCGGTTCCCTGAGAAAGAGATGGGAGATATGGATAAAATGAATAAATATGATCAAAACAATCACAAAGCTCGCGGCGCTAATGGCCGGGAACGGCGGACTAAGCTTAATTTGAGGACAAGAGGTGGTCGGTTCGCCCGAACGGTTAATCCACGGGCGAAGGTGTCAGCTGTTCAAATACTAACGATCAGCAACGTTCCCAGCGATGTCTTGGAGGCGATCGATGAGCTCGCCGCTGGGCAAGATCGCAGTCGTTCAAGCTTCGTCCGGCGTGAGTTGCAACGCATCGTTGCCGGGTACCGGGCGAAGGCAGCTTAGTGACTTTCGATAAATCGAGACTTGTGCTTCTTTTTGGATGCGCTGTCCCGAGCCTCATTTTTTTCATTGGCGAAGTCAGTGAGAACTTCGTCGCCTCGAGTCCGCCAAGTTTATAACCGTGGATTACGCGGATTTTCCGGGCACAAATCGAGAATCTAGCAAGTGAAGCTGCGCGGCCACGGGCGACAGATGGCGTGTTGCCTCAATCAAAAAAGACACCGAAGTAAAAAATAATTTTGGCAGAGAAAGACGGGGAGCGCGGGCCTAAACAAACTAGCCCAATAGCTGGACGGCGGAGCCGCCGTTTGTTTAGGCCCGCGCTGGCGCGCGCTCTCTACGCCGCGTTGTGCAGTGAAGGGCGCGTTGCTTGACGCAAAATCGCGCGCAATTTTTGCTCGATCTTTTCCTTCAAGACGAACGGATCGAGCCTGGCCAGGAGTTGTTCCAGACGTGCGATTTGGACTGGATTGGCTTGCGGGCAGGCTTTCAGACGCGCAAAGGGTGTGGCCGGCTGGTCGTAGATGCGCTGTTTGCGGCTGCCTTTACACTTGGTGCGCAGATGTTTCATCACCGGGCAAAAGAAATTGCGAAAAAAACTCCACTCTTTGCAATAGAGATCGTCCAGCTGCGCGGCCACCGCTTCGCCTTCCAGCCGGCCGTAGCCGACTAACTGCCGCACATGGGTCCAATTCTTTTGCTCTACTCGCGCGTTATCGTTTTTTCGGTAGGCACGCGAGCGGGTGAAGCCGACCGGCTTCTTTCGTTTGCCGAAGTAATCCACCAGGTGCCAGTTGAGGAACTCGCCGCCGTTATCGGTGTCAAAGCCCAAGATCGGGAAGGGCAAAGCCGCTTCGATCTGCGCGATGCGCTCTGCTACTGCGGCCAGGCCCCGGTTAGGCACCGCGCGCGTTTCAGTCCATTGCGTGTGCACATCGGTGGCGGTGATGCTCCAGCAAAATTCCCCCGCCATGCTTTGTCCGCAGTGTGCCACGGTATCCGCCTCGATGAAACCCGGACCGCTCACCTCCCAGTGCTCAGTGCGAATGGGGATCTGATTGCGCAACAGTGTGCCCGGACGCGTGCCGCAGCGGCCCCGGCTGCCCAAAGTGATCCGGCAGGGCGCTAACAACCGGTCGATCGTGGCCGCGCTCGCCGCCAGCACTTTCGCTTTCACTTTCCTATCCAACTGGCCGTGGCGCTTCTCATAAAAAGGCAACCACAGCTCCAGCGCGGCTTTGAGTCGTTTGCCGCAGGGTTGTTCCGCACTGAGCCAGATCGCTTTAATCACTTCACGTTCCGCCGCATCGTAAATGGCCTGCGATCCTCCACGACGCCTTCCGCTTTCTCCCGCGATCAGCCTGCGGCCGCGTAATAGCTTGCTCGCATACTTGCGTTCATAACCGCACAGCGCGCAAATCTCATCCAACAAGCGGCTGCGACCCGCTTTGCCCCGCCCGCCATAGCGTAGGCGTGCTTGCTCCAAAACTTCCCGACGACTTGTTGCACTCATTTTTAAGGACACCTCGCCATAGTGTCCTTTTCATTGAGGCAATGAATCCTTTCACTCCTCTCCCAAGACACCCGCTCGGTGTCTTTTCATTTGAGTCAATTCGGATGGGATTCCAGGGAAGATTTTAAGCTTGCTTAATAATTGCCGAATTATTATGCTCCGCGCTTCTGAATTCAGATACCCCCATTGCCGGTCAGCGCCGCGACCGCTTCATGACGACGCGTTGGAGCGTCATTCTTTCCTGCGCGGATTCCGAAGGCGGCGAGGAGAAAGCGCGTAAAGCACTCGCCGAGCTTTGCAAAATTTATTGGCGGCCGGTTTTCGCTTTCATCTGCCAAAAGGGGCATTCCGTCCCTGACGCTCAGGACCTGACGCAGGATTTTTTTGTTGTGGTGCTTAAGGGTCACCTTCTTCAGCGTGCCGATCGGACTCGCGGACGATTCCGTTCGCTCATGCTCAGGGCGTTGCAGGATTTCTTGCGCGATGCCGCCGAGAAGCGTCAGACGCGGAAACGTGGTCGCGACGTGCAAATTGTTTCCTGGGACGAATGGATGGCGGAGGCGCCGTCACGGTTGTCGATTCCACTCCAGGAAGCGGAGAATTGGTCGCCCGAACGGATTTTTGATGTGCGTTGGGCGGCAACGGTGGTCGAGCGCGCGTTGCGGCGATTGGGCGATGAATGCGAAAAGCGTGGGCGCCGGCGTGTCTTTGATGTGTTGAGCGTTTGTCTCACAGCGGAGCGAGAAGATTTTCGCTACGCCAACTTCTCAAAGACGCTCGGCCTGTCGGAGGTGGCGCTAAAAAGCCTCGTGCACCGGTTGCGGGGGCGCTATCGCGCGCTGCTGCGTGAAGAAGTTGCCCGGACCGTCGAGAAGCCCGACGAAATAGACGACGAACTCCGGTATTTGTTTTCCGCGTTGACTGTCACGAAATGATTTAACGAATTAGTGATTGACGACTCATGATTTATAATTGAGCATCGCTTCATAACCGCTCCTTATAACTTTATAGTTCCGCAACAAAAGTTGTAGTTTTTCAATATTTCCCCATGAACGGCCCTTCTACTTCGTTGCGGCTCCAGAAAGGACCGGCCGTGTGTCCAGAATGTGGATCGACATCGCGGGTCGGTCGCGGTCTCTGTTTGACGTGTCTGCTGTATCAAGGTCTGGATGCTGATACCTGCAATGATGAAACGCTCGAGGCGGAGCTCGCTGGAATCAATGTGCGCGAGGCCGATTGGCGGCTGGGCAATTATCAAATTCTCGAAGAGATCGGCCGAGGCGGGATGGGCGTTATTTATCGCGCCCGGCAACGGCACTCGCGGCGCATTGTCGCGGTCAAACGTATTTTGACCTATCACGCCGATTCGCAGGAGACGCTGGTCCGTTTCCGCCGTGAAGCCGAAGCTGCAGCGAGGCTCGATCATCCAAACATTCTGCCTATTTACGAGGTCGGCGAGAATGAGGACGGTCTTCCGTCCTTCAGCATGAAATTTGCGGCTGGCGGGAGTCTCGTGGACGCCGCGCCTGATCTGCGCAAGGAACCGCGCCGAATTGTGAGGCTGATGGCAAAGGTCGCGCGCGCCGTCGAATACGCACACGCTGAAGGCATCCTTCATCGCGATCTAAAACCGGGAAACATTTTGCTCGACGGGCGCGGCGAACCGTTGGTCAGTGATTTCGGATTGGCCAAATGGCTCGACAGGACGAGCGAGCTTACGCACACGCTGACGATTTTCGGTACACCCGGGTATATCGCACCCGAACAAGCGAAGGGATCGGCTGCGAAACTCACACCGGCGGCAGACATTTACAGTCTCGGCGCGATCTTGTTTAATCTCCTGACCGGCCGGACACCATTCCTGGCCGAGCACGCGCTTGCTGTCATTCAACAAGCCGCCGAAAAGCCGGCGCCGAAACTGCGCTCTCTCACGCCAACGCTCGACCGCGATCTGGAAACCATTTGTGCGAAATGTCTGGAGCGCGAACCCAGCGCACGTTATCGATCCGCCGCAGATCTGGCTGAAGATCTTGAACGCTGGCTCGCAGGCCACCACATCATTGCGCGCCCTGTTTCAGCGCCCGTGCGCGTCTGGCGTTGGTCGCGGCGGAATCCAATTCTCGCGGGAATGACAGCGCTCTTGCTGGCAATGGGAGTGACGGTGGGTGTAATGGTTTGGAAGGCCGAAATGATCAGCCCCCCAGCTGCCAGCGGCATTGTCGTTCTGCCTTTTGAAAGTCTAAGCCCGGATAACGAAAACGCAGTTTTTTCAGAGGGCGTTTCTGAAGGTGTTTCGACCAAACTGGCAAAACTGTCCGAACTAAAGGTGATCAGCCAGAATAGCGTGGCAAGATATCGCGGCGCACAAAACCCACAGGAAATCGGCCGCGCATTGAATATCGCCTACCTGCTCAAGGGAAGCGTGCGCAGAAACGCGGGCAGAATCTTCTTAAATGTTCAGCTAATCGACACGCATACGGGCGCTCGTGTGTGGGCTGAGAGCTATGAGCGCGATTTGAATAACGTGTTCGCGATCCAAACCGAGGTCGCGCAAAAGGTCGCAGATCGGCTTGGAGCTCAACTATCGTCAGTGGAGAAAGTCGCGATCCAAGAGCCGCCAACCGCGGATCTGGTTGCGTACCGATCTGTACCTGCGAGCCAAAGACTTGATCAACGGAATTTCATTTAGCACGCGAGCGAAAGACGATTTGTTCCAAGCCGTGCAGTTGCTCGACCAAGCGGTTGCCCGCGACGCTTCGTTCTCTGATGCCTACGGTCAGCTCGCGGGAGCGCATGACCGCGCTTATTTCCTTGGCTTCGATCATACCGATGCGCGTCTCAAATTGTCCGAAACAGCCATCCAATCGATGCGCCTTCTGCGGCCCGATTCTGGGGAGACACACCTCGCCCTCGCTCAGCATCTCTATTGGGCCTATGAAGATTACGACCGTGCCCGCGAGGAGCTGGCTGCTGCCCGGCACACGTTGCCGAACGAATCACGAATTCCTCTCATGGCTGGCTACATCGACCGACGGCAGGGTCACTGGGAGAAATCCCTATTGGAAATTAAACAGGCGTTGGAATTGGACCCGCGCAATTTCTCGATCCTCCAGCAAATCTCGTTTACTTACCAAGCTTTGCGCCGGTACAAAGAAACGGCCACTAGCCTGGATGACGTCCTGGCGATAGCTCCAAAAGATGTTACGACCAAAGTGCGGCGCGCTTGGGTTGAACTTGAAGGGCGCTCGGATCCGAAACCGCTACACGCGATGATTCAGGCAGTCCTGGCCCAAGATCCAAACGCGGCGTCTGCTTTCGTTGACCATTGGCTTGAGCTTGCCTTAAGCGAGCGGGATCCGACTGCCGCAGAGCAAGCATTGGCAGTTATGCCCGCAGGTGGGTGTTACGACGAAAGTATCCCGTTCCCTAACAGTTGGTGCCAGGGTCTTGTCGCCCGGCTTCGCGGCGACGAACCGGCAGCGCGTGCTGCGTTTGCGAATGCTCGAAGAGAACTTGAGCAAATCGTGCGTGAGCAACCCGATTACGCCGCGGCTCTTTGCGCGATCGGGGTGATCGATGCTGCTTTGGGAAACAAGGAGGACGCCATCCGCGAAGGCGAGCGCGCGGTCGAACTCATGCCGGTTCGGAAAAGCGCCATCGATGGCGCAATGTTGATTCAATATCTCGCTGTCATTTACGCTTGGACAGACGAGAAGGATCGCGCGATTGAACGATTGACTGAGGCAGTCAAGCTGCCAGGCAACCACGTCACTTACGGCCATCTGCGTTTGAATCCGTTCTGGGACCCATTGCGGGGCGATCCCCGTTTCGACAAGATCGTCGCTTCGCTCGCACCGAAGTAGTGCGCATTTACCGAGCTGCGCGTAGGCGCGCTGCCATTCTCTGTCCTAGACTCGCCCGTAGGTCGCGCGGGAGCCTGTTCGACCTTTAAGGGATATTCTCTTAGCCTTGTCACTGAATAGAATCGCCGTGTTTCCCGTTGTGTTCGTTCCTGTTAGCTTAGGGTTTTTACCTATGTTCTTATAGGTAAGACACCTATTAATACAACTCGGTAACCTGTCCCTTCCATGCCAGAGCGCACCGCCTTTAACTCAACGGAGCCAATTCGCGGTTTATTAACAACGCGTCCCGACGACGCGTTTACGTACGCATTGAACCAGCCAATTCGAACACTATCCATGGTCTATTAATAAATAATAAAAATAAATAGGACGCTAAAGTCCTTTTGTTGTTGACATACTTGGGAATGCGTTTCAGCGTGGCAACCATGAAACAATACTTGGTTGGTATCGCTAAACGCTTGGTCGCCACAATGCTGGCAACAGCAGCAGTTGTCGGGGTCAGCGCCCTAACAATGCATCAGTCCCCTCAAAAGTCTCTGGCTTTTTCTCTCAGGAGTATCCAAACGGATAAAGCCACCTCGTTTTACGCTGACGGTGGCAAAGGACAAAGTCGCGCTTGGTTCGTGGAGATGGTGCTGCCGGGAACCGGCGAGAGTAAGGCCGCGACTGAGAATCTGAAATCCGTCGCAGCGGCACTTTAAGCCTGCTGCTCGGTGACGAATAATTTTGCCAGCCCCGAAAGTGTTCGGGGCTGGCTGGGTTGCGTACCGGACTCGAAGCTGGAATGTGTTGTCTTCTTCCACGCCGTGGCGGTGTGAAGGCGACTCGACGCGGCGGAAACGCGGCTCTGCCGCCTGATTTTTATCCAGCATCTTCGGCAAAAATTGCCATCAAGCCCAGAGAGCTCGATCCACCTTGTGTCGAAAACGATGCTTAAAATAATGGCCTAACGCGCACTGTGCATTAGCATCTTAGGAGATGAATTCTAAGCGCATTTACGCGGCTTGGTTTGGAATCCATTTTCTTCTCATAACGGCGGTTTGCTTTGCCGGCCTGTTCTCGCTTATCGCCGAAGGCGCTACCATCTTGCCATCCGCGCTCAGTCCGTATGCGCGCAAGGCGGAGCTGATTGCAGCATGGCCGCTGGGAAAACAGGCGGGCGCGTCCAGTCTGGTCCGGCGAGGCATTGCGACCTATTTGCATGTTGCCGGGATTCAAGCGGGGTACACTTTCTTTGCGCCAAACATTCCAGGTTCCCATAAGTTGACCTTCGAACTCTGGTATGAAGACGGACGAGTAGAATATGAGTCGCCGCATGTGCGCGGCAAAGCCGCCGCACTGCGCCTGGACAGTTTGCTAGATAGATTGGCCGAAAGTCGTTATGAGCCGTTACGGGAAGTTGTGGCCAAAATGCTCGCGCTCTCTGTCTGGAGGGAGCACCCTGACGCGAAAAGAATTCGGGCCGTCTTCGGATCGGTCAACACGCCGAGCATCACTGAGTTTGAGCACGGCAAAGGTGAATCATTTCAACCGATATTTAGCTACGATTTCAGCCTTCGCGAGGAAGGAAAGCAGCCGACATCGCCATAATGCCGCCGCTACAACGATGGGGCAAACAATTGATGGTTTTTCTGTTTCCAGCAGAAACCGACGCGTGGATCACCGTTTTGCGGATCGGCTTGGGCGTGCAAGTGGTGGTGTATGCGCTGTTTCTAAGGCGTGACTGGCACTATTTGTTCTCCAGCACTGGCAAGGGCCTTGTCAGCCGTCAACTTGGCGAGGCCATTACCGCCTTCGACAGTCCGCTCATTCCGAAACTTGGCTGGCTCGTTGCTCTCGGTCGCAGCGTCAATATCAGCGAAGAAACGGCACTTTCTATTGCGTGGGCTGGCTTGCTTTGCATGGGATTCTTTTTGCTGCTCGGACTTTTCTGCCGTTCGGCTGCGGTCATTGCCTGGTTTCTTCACCTCTGCGCAGCTGAAAGTGGCGGGTTACTGGCATACGGCGCCGACAACTTTATGACCATTGGACTCTTTTATTTGATGTTGTCGCCGCTGCCCGATCGGTGCTCACTCGATAGTCGCCTGGTAAAAACAAAACCGAAGAATCCACAACTTTTAGGCTTTTGGCGGCGCGTCTTACAGGTGCACTTATGCCTGGTCTATTTTTTTGGAGGCCTCGGGAAATGCCTGGGCAGCGGCTGGTGGGACGGAGCAAATCTTTGGCGATCACTGACACGACCGCCTTTCAATCTCATTTCACCGGACGTTCTTATTCGATTTAAATACCTTCTGCCTGTCCTCGGAATTTCAATCTGTCTGATCGAACTTGGTTATATAGTTTTCATTTGGATGAAAAAGACTCGGTTCCTTTGGCTGGTTTGCATTCTGGCGATGCATGTCGCCATCGGACTGACAATGGGCATGTATCTTTTCGCCCTCATTATGATCGTATTGAATCTTGCCGCGTTCGGCCCTGATTTCGGATCTGTTTCCCTCGCGTTTCGTCAACGGTTTCGCCCAGTTTTTACGAAACTCTCGCCGTAACGACTCGCGATCCCCGAACAGATAACCGCGGTTGCCCTTGGTGGACTCATTAACCATGAATCAACACGAATGGATACGAATGACGGCAGGTAATTGCGCCAAGAAGCGCCTCGATGCGCTTGGCCACGGAATTTAGAGGAATAGTCGGCGGTATGACATATTTCGCCGTTTAAATCGGACCGATGTAAGTGGAAATCCCAAGGCCGGCGTTCAAATGATGCGTGGATTCTCGTCCTGATTTGATGCTGCGACCAAACCTAAAGAGCGAAGAAGGCGCGTTTTCCCTCAAATCCCTTCAGTTCGAATTCGCCAAGCGAACGTGCCGGGACAAACCCTTTTAGTTTCGTGTGCGCCGCTTCACTCGCACAGCAGGGCTCGCCTAGCGAAGCGGCCAGCTTTTCGAGACGGAAAATCAAATTTACGTCGCCTCCCATCAAGCTTTCTTCGCCCATCGACGCGATTCCCCCGACCGCGACGGGCCCGAAATGCACGACGAGTCGAAACGCCGGTCCTTCTTTTCGTTGCAGTTCTTTGAGCGCTGAGATTACCGCCACAATCTCCTCTGGACTCGTGCTGGTTTCCGGCCAATAGGCAAGAAAACCATCGCCAAGATATTTGTTAATTATCCCGTGCTGCTTCTCGATGATCTCCTTGCACGTAAAAATCCAGGCTCCGAGAAGAACGTCCAAGTCTTCGCTCCGCATTTGGCGGCTGAGCGGGGTAAAACCGCGAATATCGGCGACGACAAGCCAGCACGGAATCGTCTCGATTTCGCGCAAAGTCCGTTGTATCACGTCCGTTTTGTGTGCTTCTGAAATCGCGAGCGGCTGGCGAAGCTTGAAAACCTGATCGCCGATTGTGATTTGGTCCCCGTCGGTTAGTCGAATCGGATGATGAATTCGCCGTTTATTCAAAAACGTGCCGTTGCTGCTGCCAAAATCGATGAGCCAAAGCTCGCCGATATTCTGTAGATGAATAAGCGCATGTCGGCGGGACACCTTCGGCGACTCCAGCACGATCGTGTTAGTTCCGGCTCTTCCGAGCGAACAACTGCCTTTGATCCGATGGCGTTTACCTTCGGCCGTTTCCAGCCAGGCGCCTTCTTCTGGGGACGCGTTCACGGCGAAGGATCCTATCAAGAGCGATCGCTGGCGCAAAGTGTCTTCGGAGCACTCCGGATTGCACCGCGGTGTCGCTGGCCCACCGCTCTTTAGGCTTTTTTTCCATCGTGATAGTGAATATTCTGCCAGCATGACAACCGCGCGTGGAGCCGTTCCGGTATGAATTAGCCTTTCCAAGAGCTCTGCCAGGAAAAGCAGCCGTGGAGACACGAATTACACGAAGGGTCACGAATTTTGAAACCGCTCAACCGATTGGTGTAAATTCGTGAAATTGGTGTCCAGAGTTTGCCAAAAGTGCGGAACCGAAATCCCGGCCGACGCGCCTGAGGGAGGTTGCCCAGGCTGCCTTCTCGAGACAGCGCTCGATGCAACCGGCGGACAAACGGTGTTTGGCCGCTTCAAATTGGTAAAGGTGCTGGGCCGAGGCGGAATGGGGATTGTGTGGCTGGCGCGCGACGAAGAACTGGAGCGCGATGTTGCGCTGAAATTTCTTCCCGACCTGATGATCCAGGATCGTGCGCTGTTGGACCAGCTCAAGCGTGAGACAAGACGCTGCCTGGAATTAACGCATCCGCATATCGTCCGGATTCACGACTTCGTGCACGACGAACGCTCCGGCTGCATTTCAATGGAGTACGTCGATGGCGAAACGCTTTCAAACCTGCGCGCCGAAAAAGAAAAAAGGTCTTTGAACCGCATGAGATCGCGAACTGGATCGGTCAGCTTTGTGACGCGCTCGATTACGCGCACAATCACGCAAAGGTGATTCATCGTGATTTGAAACCTTCCAACCTCATGGTGAATCAACGAGGCGATCTGAAAGTGGCAGACTTTGGCATAGCGCGAAGTCTTGCTGATTCAGCGACTCGATTAACGGCGGAGCAGCGTCGGATTGGGACGCTTGTTTACATGAGCCCACAGCAATTGAACGGCGATCCCAGCACACATTTGGACGACATCTACTCGTTAGGCGCAACCATTTACGAATTGCTCACCAGCAAGCCGCCGTTCTATTCGGGCAACATCGATCGCCAGATTTGCGAGCGAATCGCTCCTTCGATGACAGACCGGCGCAAAGAATTGGACATTGAGCCGGCTGTAGTTCCGGCGGTTTGGGAAAAACTGATCGCAGCTTGCCTGTCCAAAGATCCCTCGCGCCGTCCGCAATCGAGCCGGGGTTCGTTCCAAGAATTTGGGAAGAAGTGGTCGCAGCCTGTTTGGCAAAAAATCCGTCGCGACGGCCGCAATCGGCAGCTGAGGTTGCGCAACGTCTGCAGCTTGCGCCAGGAGAGACGAGAATAGGTTTAAAGCGGAACCTACTGCTTATTGCTGGCATCATGACGATATGCGTTCTCGTGTTGGCCGGCGTGTATTTTGGAGCGCCTAATCGGCACGCCCAACCGATCCTACAGGCGTCCGCGACTCCGGAAAAAGCATCGCGGTGCTCCCCTTTGAAAACCTAAGCGAAGAAAAAGCAAACGCGTATTTCGCTGAGGGTGTCCAGAATGAGATTCTGACGAGATTAGCGGCCGTGCGTGACCTCAAGGTTATTTCCCGCACCTCGACGGCGAAGTACCAGAGCAAGCCGGACAACTTAAAGACGGTCGCGCAAGAGCTCGGCGTTTCCACCATCCTCGAGGGCGCCGTGCAGAAGGCTGGCGACAAAGTTCGGGTGAACGTGCAGTTAATCGATGCTCGCGCTGATACGCATCTTTGGGCGAGAAGTTACGACCGTGACTTCAAAGATGTCTTAGAGGTTGAGAGCGAGGTTTCTCAGGAAATCGCGGACGCGTTGCGAGCGAACCTTTCGCCAAGTGAATCCCATGTTCTGGCCGCGGTCCGGACGCCTGACACGGAAGCTTACGATCTTTTTTTGAGAGGCGAGTATGAGTTTCGCCAAGCCGAAAGCAGTCCGGCCGCGGACGCCTACGATCGTGCCGAAGCGTTTTACCGGCAGGCGCTTGCACGCGATCCAAACTTTGCCGAGGCTGCTGCGGCGCTCGCGCGCAGCCGACTATTGCGGCGCTGGTTTGTCTCTCCTTTGGCGCCAGCGGAGTTAGAGGAGGTGAAGTCGCTCACCGACCGCGCTCTGGCGCTGGCTCCAAATTCGCCGGAAGCGCACATGGCGCTTGGATTATTCTTTTATTTTGCTCATCGCCAATACGAGATGGCGCTAGCAGAGTTCAACCGCACGTTGGAGTTGCAACCCAACAATGCTCGGGCCCGACAATATTGCGCGTGGGCTTACCGCCGCCGCGGCGAATGGGAGCGCTCCTTGGCCTATTCTCAACGAGCGCAGGAACTCGACCCACGGGACGCCTCAATCCCCGGCGATGTCGGATTGACTTACGAAGCATTGCGTCAGTGGAAGGATGCGGAGCGTGCCCAATTGCGAGGTCTCGCCATCGATCCACACAACGCGTGGGTACCGGTATCTCTTCTCTTGACTCGCCTCAACGCGACGGGCGACGTCGGCGCGGCCCGGCGAGCTCTTGATGGTTTTCCAGAGCACATTAAGTTACTCATGCACGGCACGGGTGAAACCATCGGGTTGTTGGGTTGGATGGGTATGTGGGTTTATCTCGACGTGCTCGAAAGACGTTTCACCGATGCTTTTCAAGCGTTCGAGAAGAACGTGGTCGAGGACGATCGTGCGCATCTCCGGCAGCTGGCCGGGCGCGTCGCCCTCTGCGTGCTTGCGGGACAGACTGAGGCGGCTAAATCAGCGGGAAAAGAAGCCCTGCCCTTACTTGAGGGCACACTGAGAGAGCGGCCGGATGACACTTTCGCAATGACGGAGCTATCTTGGGTTTACCTCGCTCTCAGGCGCAATGCCGATGCTCTGCGCGTTTCCAGGCAGGCGGCGGATACAATGTCCATCGAAAAGGATGCTCTGTCTGGTCCAAGTTTCCAGATCGGGCTCGCGCAAATCGAGGCGCGCGCGGGCGCACCTGAGGAAGCCATTAAGAGGCTTCGACGTTTGCTCTCCATCCCGGCGGGCCACGTAGCTTCCATCGCTCTTTTGAAGATTGACCCGGTCTGGGATCCGATCCGTAACCGTCCGGATTTCCAACAGCTGCTCTTAGGGCCGGAGCAGATCGGGCCGAACAAATGACAGGAAGTGAATCCGTGGAACTTCTTGCCGAGTTAAAGCGACGCAATGTTTACAAGGTCACAATCGCGTATGGTGTCGTGTGTGGTTGCTCATGCAGGTCGCGACACTTCACGGCTCCTGGAAACCGCCTGCGTGCTCACGCGCCTCTATCACGTTGCCCGCGTCATCGTAAACGCGAATCACCGCATCATGTGCGCGGCAGTAAAATTTGCCGTATCGGATTGCGTCGCTGGCTGCGTTGCTGAGGCAGCGGACGATATGATTGAGGTATTGAGAGATCATCGCGGATCATCTCAGCAAACCCGGTTGGAGTTGGGCTTGCGTTGGGCCTGGTTACCTACAGAGTCCGATTAGATGTTGCAGCTATCGGCGCGGGGGGCTTGCGCCTGCGGGAATGCGATATTTTCCGGAGTGGCTTCCACTGCCGACTTCAAGCGTCAGGATTTCAAGGAGTCGCCCTGCCTGGATCTCCTGTTTGGTCTTCGTTCTTATCGGCACAGGGAAATAAATGTAATTTTAAGTTTGACAAGTCCCAGTGACTAAGCCCCCAATCAATATTCCCGAAGACAATTCCCTATCTCTATGCAGAGCGGTCAAGAAATCGGCATCTATTGCGAGCGAAACTATGATTACTGATTTGAAAGGAAAACTATGACTAATGATGTGAAAGGAAAAGCTATGACTACTACGGTGAAAGGGAAAACCAAGGCAACTGGTGCAAAAGGAAAGACTAAGGCCACCGGTCTGAAAGAGTTCTTGTCAAATCTTGCGACCGATCCACGAAAGCTCGGTGAATTCCTGCACGAGCCCGAAGACGCGATGTCCGCTGCGAACCTTTCGGAAGCAGATAAGATCGCCCTAAGGAGTGGTGTTGCCAGGATGGTCGCCGCCCGTCTCGCGGGAGTGCCACTGGATCAGGCATTTATGCCCGCGTACATGTACCACCCAGAGGTGGCCGCCTACATGATCCACCCAGAGGTGGCTGCGTATATGATCCACCCATTCCAAGTGGCGCCGCAGTACGTGGTGCAACCACCGCCGCAGTACGTGGTGTATCCACCGCAGTACGTGGTGCAACCGCCGCCGCAGTACGTGGTGTATCCACCGCAATTCGTGGTGCAACAACCACCGCCGCAGTACGTGGTGTATCCACCGCAATTCGTGGTGCAACCACCGCCGCAGTACGCGGTCCAGCCGCCGCCGTACCCCCGGTAGGGTACAGCATGACAAGTAAAGCGAATAAAGCAGGATCGCTCGTAGTCGTCGGCACCGGCATCCGCACGGTTGGGCATCTGACGATGGAGGCCCTCGCTTGGATGCAGCGCGCCGACGAGATCATTCACCTGGTGGCGGACCCCGTCGCAGAAGCTCTGATCGCGAGCTTGAAGCCTAGAAAGGAATTTACGCTTCAAGGTTTCTACGGCGAGGGAAAGCCTCGTGCCGAAAGCTATGAGGAGATGATCGAGTTTATCCTGTCGCGTGTTCGCGCTGGAGTTCTCGTGTGTGGCGCTTTCTACGGGCATCCCGGCGTGTTCGCCTATCCGCCGCACGAATCGATCCGCCGGGCGCGCGCTGAGGGGTACGCTGCTTGGATGCTCCCGGGTATTTCAGCAGAAGATTGCCTCTTTGCCGACCTCGGGGTCGATCCCGCGGTCGGCGGATGTCAGTCATACGAGGCGACGGACTTCCTCGTCAACCGGCGTATCATCGACCCTTCCAGTCAGCTCATCCTCTGGCAGATCGGCGCGCTGGGCGACTGGACTTATCGCCGGTCGGGATACGACCTGCGCTCACTGCCCATCCTCGTTTACAAGCTTCTTAAAGATTACCCAGCCCCGCACGAGGTTGTCCTCTACGAGGCTCCGATCTTTCCCGGTTGCGCTCCGACGGTAACCCGCATCGCGTTGGCACAACTCGCCTCCGTACCCGTCTCCGCGGGATGCACACTGTATGTTCCGCCTGCACGTGCCCCGAACCCCGATTACGGTGTTCTGCCTTATGTACCGACCAACTGCTGACAGGACTGCTGCAGCCGAGGGTCGACGATCGGCGGTTACCTAAAGTAATCCGTATTCCAGGTTTTCTTCGCGCTACATCCATCGTTCGGCGGCAAAATCTAAAACGTATCAGTCGGAACTCTCATCTTAGCTTCGAACTGTAATTTCACCGGTTACCAAGATCACCCGACGCGGAAGCGGATGTCGCGGATGGTTTTGCCGCCGAAGCGTTGTTTTAGTTTTCGCAGGATTTCGGACTTGGAGATTTGTTCGAGCTCGTAGTGCAATGCGGGTTGAAGAACTCGGACGTAGAGGATTCCTTCGCGTAATGCGACTGGCGCGGAGTGCGCGGCGATGAAGTCGCCGACGATTTTTGACCACGCGTCGATTACTTCGGTTTCGCGCAGGCGCTCGCGGAAGCCCGAGGCGTTGCATCAGTTTTGGAACTACCTCTGCCGGCGATTGCCATCGATCTGGTCGCATTTTTCTCTCGGGCAAACCGCGCCATTCGGCGATCACGGCGGCGCGAAGAGAAGCGTTCATGGACTGTTGCGCTTCACTTGCCATCAACCTGAATGGCAGTCCCGGCCACAGGCGACTTGCGCCTCTCGCGCGTTGTCCGTCGCAGAACAGTCAGTTGCGCCAGGTAATACACGAGCGCGACGCAGAGTACCGAGCTTGCAAGGAGCAACAACGTATACAGCCACTCGGAATGCTGCCCAATCCAATCGCTCTCGCCTGCTGCGACTTTCAATGCACGATCGACGTCGCCACCCGAGTAATCCGTTCCGTAGATCCATTTCGCGATCCGAAGTTTGGAATCGAGAAAGAGCACAACATTCGGGTGCGTAAACTCTGTTCCTGCCCGGCCATATTGAAACCCGATCGATTCAAGAAGCGCGTCGATGTTTTGCTGAGTAGCGGTGCCGACAAACCAGCCGAGCGGAATCTTTTCGCGCGTGCGATAAGCGGTCAACTTCTCCGGCGTGTCGGTGACATCGAACGAGAACAACAGCACGCGAAATTGCCGGGGGTCTGCGGAAGACTCAGACAGCGCGGTTTTGAGTTGATCAACGTTCGCGATACATGCGTTCGGGCAGCGCGTGTAAATCGGCAGAAGGACCACGGGAAAACCTGCAAATTCCGATAGTCGCCGGACCCGTCCCGCGTCGTCAATCCAGTTGACTGGTGCGACGGAGTGTCCGCGCTGCGGCGAAACGTCTTCGACTGTGCCCGAGAACGCGTTGCTGACAAAAGCGACGTAAAGGACAGGCAGCAAGAATCTCATTTAAACGAAGTCAAGGATTTCGTGTGCTGGTGATAGGCCGGGGATTGTCCGGCGAGTAGCCTGGCGCGCCGGGGAAATTGCTGCGAATAGTTTGCGCGATCGGTGCAGCATAGGCGATAACCAACAGGAGCGCAGCACCGGCCAGCCACGGCGTGAAAGTTTGCACTGCGGGAACGCGTTCGTCGTGGTACGGCTCGGATACGATCAGTTCGAGCGCACCTTGCCTCGTCCGCTTGCCGAAAAGCGTGGCGAAAAAAACCACAAAAAACATCAGCGCCGCGATCGTCATGATGGTGCCGCCGATGCTGCCGAGGATTTTCGCAGTCTGCCAGTCAGGATGGTAAAGGTGCGATTGCGGATCGGTGTAACTCAGACCCATGTTCGTCCGGCGCGGTTCGCCGCCGGCGCCGCCGATGAACAGGCCTGTTGAAAAAATCATGATGCCCACCGTCCAGATATACGGCACCCAAACGTTCCACGCCGGCAACTTGATCTCCTTGCCGGTGAGCGTTGCAACCAGGAACAAACTCATCCCGATGTACGCAAGAAACACCGGCCCAGCGATAGTTTGGTGAAAATGAGCGGGCAACCAGGAGGTGTTGTGCACGACGGTATCGAGATTGTACGACGCGTTGATGACGCCGGTCACTCCGCCAAAAATAAAAATGACCAGGCCGGCAAACAGGTACGAAAACAGCCAGCGGTCTTTGTCGAGGTACGGAAGTTTTGTCCACCATCCCATCAGACCGCGACCACCCCGCTCTCGCGCGCCGTATTCCAGTGACGCAGCAATTGTGAATGCCGTTAGAAAACTCGGGATCGCCACCAGCATGGTGAAGAATGCGTGCACGAATTTCCATGTGCTGCTGATGCCGGGCTCCGTGAACTGGTGATGAATACCAACCGGCGCGGAGTAGAGCACCAACCAGAGGAAGGTCAGTCGTCCGGCAAAATCGGAAAACAGTTTTCCGCCAGCCAGCTTCGGCAACATCGTGTAATACATGACGTAAGCCGGGACCAGCCAGAAATAGACAAGCGGATGCCCGAAAAACCAAAAGAGCATCCGTGCGAGTGGCACATTTACGGTCGCGACCCAACCCATCGACCACGGGATAAGCAAGAAAATGACTTCGATCGCCACCGGCGTGGTCGCGATCAGCCAGATGATGAACGTGGCGAAAATGCCGACCACGGCGAGTGGCACCTTTTCTCCGGGATGTTCGCGTTTCCATGCAAAGTAAGGCGGCAACCAATTGAAGAACGCAACCCACGACCCAACGACGAGTAACACGACGCCGATATAAAATGCGGGGTGCGCCCGCAGCGGCGGGTAAAACGTGTAGAGAACCGTCGCTTTTCCGGAGAGAATAGCTGCCGACGCGAGAAGCGTGCCGACCATCATCAATCCAAACGAGAGCCACGCCACCTTCATATTGAGCGGCCGGCCCAGATAATAACGGATGATTGCGTAACCAAACGCGACTGCGAAGAAAGTCGTGAACACGATCGCGTTTATGACGCCGTGCAGTGTGAGGCCCTGGAAATAATCGAGCCCCAGGAATTGGGAACGATGAATCATTCCCGCGCGGTAAAGCACCTGCATTAACCCGTGGTAAATTCCCAGGATCAACAGCACCATCGGGAAAATGATCTCGATCAGGATCATTCGCTTGAGCCCTGGTTCGATCTCGATCTTATGGAGGTCACCGTTCATATGACAGGCTGTCATGTTGAGCGAAGCGAAACATCTCTGGCTATTCTCTTGTCCTCAGAAATGATCAGAGATTCTTCGCTTTGCTCAGAATGACATTGACGAGATGGTTGGTGGTTCCGTACGTCCATGGCTCGCTATTTTAAGGTTTGTATGTACTCGATGATTTCCTCGATCTCTTTGTCGCTGAGCTCGGTTTTCGGCATTTCCTGCTCGAACTTCCCTGCGATGATTTGTGCTTCGGGGTGAAGGATTTTTTCACGAATAAAAGCGTCATTCACGGTGATGCTTGAGCCGTCCCTCAATTTTTCGGTTCGACCGTACAGGCCCTTGAATGTCGGGCCAATGCCTGGCTGGCCGTCAAACGAATGGCATGTTGTGCATAGATTTGCATCGAGGAGTCTGTACCCGGGATGCGCCGGCACAGCTGCAGGCGGCGGGCTCGGCATTGCAGCGAATGTTGCCGCGTCCACCACATGCAATTCGGCAGCCATTTGGTCATGCCCCGTCCCGCAAAATTCGTGACAGAGCAGTTGATAAACGCGCGGCTTATCGAACTTCACCCGTGCATAATTCACAACGCCCGGCACGGCCATCAGGTTAAGATTTGTTCCCAGCAAAATCAGCCCGTGTGTCACGTCGGCTGCGCTCAAATAAATATCGACTGTCGATCCTGCCGGAACAGTCACGTCTTCCGGCTCGAATTTCCACATGCGCGCGACGTAATGCAGTTCGTAATGCGTCGGCGAATGCGCGATCAATTCACCTTTTTGGAACGGTTTGACATCGGTGAGACACGTGGGCAGGCCAACGTGAAACAGATTGATCGCCAACGCCGAGAGCCCCAGCAACACGACCACAAGCGCCAACGCCACCCAGATGATCCGCTTTTCTAATTGAATGGCGCTCAGCTTGTTCATGCTCGCGCGATCATGATCCAGTAAACGACCAACCAGAGCACCGCGTAGAACACAATCAGAAGCGCAAAAAAGAAAATCGCGCCGCTGGGAAAGAACCGCCTCCCGTTTTCTGGTTCGCCTGGCTCCATCGGTTCAACTCTGTCAGGACTGTATCCTGCCAAATGCGCGAAACCGACAAAAGCGAAATCGGCGGAAATGCACTATTTTTCCATCTGCCGAAGCTTCAAGTAAATCGCCAGCATCAGAAGGCCGATAAAAGCGATGCTCACGATAAGGCCGATCTGACGGTATTTGAATTCTTCGCTGGCTTTATTGACCAGCGCATCGGTACGTTTAATGGCTTCTTCGCCCGGCGCGGCCACCTGCTGAAACGTGTTTCGGCTGAACGAATGCACATACGTGCGCGACTTTTTTAAAGCATCCCCGAGGTCGGTGAGTTCGTTATTGATTGGCTCCACATCCAGACCTCTGGCTGCGAACTTCTCCGATACCGCGATGAATCGTGTCCGCGCCTGGTCGAGTTGAGTGATTGTGTCGTGAAAATAGTCCGCCGTCTTAATGCAATCCGGATTGGTCTTGGCGTATTCGCGATGGCAATTGCCGCATAATTGGCCAGGTCCCGTGGCGAGCATCGAGTCGTGTGTCTTCGCGATGGCGTGATTGCTATGGCACTGGCCGCACTCGGGCCAGTTATGTTGATCGAACGCGTGTTTGTGTTTGCTGCCGTCGAACAAACTGGCATTGGCTGAGTGACACAGACTGCAACTGCGACTGACCTGCGCGACACCGGGCGGGCTGGCAGCGTGGTTGCCATGGCACGTGTTGCAGGCGGGCGCGCCAAGGTCACCGCGGACGAGCAACGCGCGTCCATGCACGCTGTCGCGATATTCGGCAAGCTGCGTCGTCGGCAGCGGCGAGCCATCGGCTCGCGTGAATCCTGCCATGATTTTCGGATCGGAATGACACGCGCCGCATGTCTCCGGCACGCGTTGCGCGTACACTTTCGACTGTGGATCTTTCGCCGGGCGAATGCCGTGAACGCCGTGGCAACTCACGCATGAGGGAGCGCGATCGTCGTGGTTCTCGATCAGCGTCCGGCCGTGCGGGCTGTCCTTGAACTTCGCCAATTGATCGGTCGGCAACGAAGGATTGAAGTCGTGCATCATTTTCGGGTCGGAATGGCAGCGCGCGCAGAATTGGACCACCCAGGCGCGATTCTTCTGGCGATCTTTCTCCGGCCATTCCTTCACGAAATCGTGACCGAAATCGGCGGTGGGATCGCCACCGTGGCAACCGGCACACGAGAGACCGCTTCGAAAATGAACGTCCTCGACAATTTCCTTGAGGTTCATATGCGCCGCTGACTGACGCGAGCCGGTCGCAACAGAAAATAGGTTCTCCGCTGATTGCGATTCGGAGTCGGTGTGACAGAGAACGCATCTGTTTTGCAGGAGCACCTCCATCTTTTGCGGACGCAATTGCAGCCCGAGCAGAATTTCCAAATGCTCTGGGCGCGTGATCACGTCCTTTTGGACGAGATCGTTTAGGAGGGCGCGGAGATTATCATTGAGGCCGTTTAAATAGGTTTGTTCTTCCGGGCTAACAATCGGTTTGCCGTTCGCGTCTTTGGCCGCGAGCATCGTGGCCAGCTTCGAACTTGCTCCCGTGGAAGTCGGTTCTGCTGCAAAAGCGGCAGCGGAAATCAAAAAGCCGGCAAGAACAATCGCGATCGTTCTCATGTTGCGTTCGTCGAATCGGCTCGCGAAGGGGTCAGATATGAAATTGCAATTGCGATCACTGCCACGGCGACCGCGATCAGACCCGAAAGCAGATAAGAAACACCGGCCAAGCCATGCAGCGCCACGTGCAACAGGGCCGCTCCAGTCAGGATGAACCAGCGATGCTCGAATTTCCAATATCGAACAACAATCACCACAGCGCCCGCGGCCAAAGTCCAGCATGCACACACGCGCGCGACGTTGTGCACGGCGGCTAATTCATTGCTTATTCCTCGCGCTCCGATGTCCCATCCCATGAGCGTCAGGTAAGTTAGAAAAAGAATCGCCGCCCAACCGAAATCGCTGAAAGCCGGCGACGGTTGATCGTGATAAGCGCGCCGATCGAGCCAGGGAATTATGGCCCAAATCCCGAACAACAACGCGATTAAAAACAAACAAACCTGCGGGCCTTCCAGACCGAAAAGGTGCGGCGGAAATTCCTTCAACAATTGATATTCCCACAGGAAATACCATTCGGGTTTTATTCCGGGATACGCCGGTGCGAACGGATCTGCTTTCGCGCCCAATTCCCAATCCATTCCTGGAATTCCCGGCCCGTACGGAAGAAAAACCGCGAGCGTTGCTAACGCCATCAGGCACGCCAGCCACAAGAGTGCATCGCGCATGGCGAAGCTCGGAAAAAATTTCATGCCGCGCGGGGCGATTTTCGCGCCGACTGGTGTCGCCATGCCCTGGCGCTGAATCAGGAGCAAATGCAGCGCGATTATGCCGACAAATGCCAGTGGCAAAATCACCACGTGCGCGGCGAAAAACCGATAGAGCGTGTTGATCGTGACATCCTGTCCGCCGCGCAACACCTGCAACAGCCAGTTGCCTAAGAAGGGAACGGATTTGACGATGTTTGTGCCGACGGTTGTGGCGAAATACGCCAGCTTATTCCACGGCAACAGATAACCGGAGAACCCAAAACCGAGCGTCAACAGAAACAGGAAATATCCCGAGACCCACGTCATCTCGCGCGGCGGCCGGTACGCTTTCAGCATCATTGTGCTAAACATGTGGAGCGTCAGCGAAATGATCATCAGATGCGCGCTCCAACTGTGAATCGATCGAATCAGCCAGCCGAATGGGACTTTGGTCGTGAGAAATCGAATGCTCTCGTATGCGGTCGCTTCACCCGGTTGGTAATACATCAGCAGCAACACACCGGTAACGACCTGCACAACGAAAAAGAACATCGTGATACCGCCGAGGTAATACCACCCCATCCAATGCGAACCGATCGGCACTTCCTTGTGGCGCAGGAATTCGAATAAAGGCGTGAGCTGATAACGCCGATCCAGCCAGCCGCGCACGCCTTGGCTTTCTTCAGCGCCGTTAACCTCAGGCTTTTTCTTCTGAAACGACGATTCCACCGTCTGGTTGGCGTTGGGCGAGATACTGGGTCAGGGGCCGTGGCGGCGGCCCAGACAATACGCGCCCGTTGAGATCGAACCGCCCATCGTGGCAAGGACACCAAATCACTGATTGCCCGGGCAAAAACGTCACGGTACATCCTTCGTGCGTGCACTTCGCGCTGAATGCATGCAATTGATCAGCCGGCTTGCAAAACCAGCACGCGCTGCCCGCTTACCGGAACGATGACGAACTTGTTCTGCTCAAGTTTGGAGGCTTCATCGCGCGTCAAATGCGTTGGCCCGGTCGGCCCGGTTTGCGGCAACGGTTTGAGATAACGAATGATCGGATAAGCAATACTGACCAGCCAGCCGAGGAAGCTCGCGCCCAAAACAATGTCGAGAAAATGGCGACGCGATGTTGTCGGAGCCGTCTCGGCTCGTTCATTCATGGCTGGCTTTTTATGCGCTGGTTACACCCGGTGCAAGCATTTGTTCGGGTGGCGAGGCGTGATCAGACCCGCGTTCTTGATGACAAATATTTATGAATGCCTGCGGCGGCTTGTCGGCTGTCGCGCACGGCGCGCACGACCAGGTCGGGACCGCGGACGAGATCGCCACCGGCGAACACGCCGGGGACACTGGTCATTTGGTTTTCGTCCACGATTACGCCGCCCCATTTGTTGACTTCGATGTTGTCGGAATTCCCGGCGGCGAAAATTGGGACCGGGTCGAATCCGTAGGCAATCAGAACAGACGTCGACCGGCAGATTGAATTCGGAGCCGGAAATCGGGCGCGGCTTGCGGCGGCCCTTCGCATCCGGTTCGCCCAATTCCATTCGCACACAAGTCACTTCGCAAACTTCGCCGGTGACGTTTCCTGACAATGAAATTGCGTTGGTGAGAAACATGAACTGGGCGCCTTCCTCCGTCGCATTGACGTATTCGCGCCGGCTGCCTGGCATGTTGTCGAGGTCGCGACGATAAATGCAGATCGCTTCATGCGCGCCGCAGCGAATCGCGGTGCGCAAACAATCCATCGCTGTATCGCCGCCGCCCAGCACGGCGACGCGTTTGCCGCGCACGTCAATTGCCGATTCATCGGACGTTCCGAGATTCTTCTGAATCAGAAATGGCAATGCGTGAAACGCGCCTCGCAAATCGGCGCCCGGTATGTTGAGCTCTTTCGGTTTTTGTGCGCCAATTGCGAGATAAACCGCGTCGAAATTCTCTCGCAAGCGCGACAACGGAATATCGCGCCCGACGGTCACGCCGCATCGAATCGACTACTACCGCGCCGACGCAATAGATCGAAGCGGCGGTCGACGATCCTCTTCTCAAGTTTGAACGATGGAATCCCGTTGACGAGGAGACCGCCTGGACGCGTTTGTGCTTCAAAAATTGTGACCGCGTAACCGAGCTTTGCCAGTTCATCCGCACACGCCATCCCGCCCGGCCCACTGCCGACGACGGCAACGTTGAAGCCATTTGGCGGAGTGACTCCCGCATCGAGCGCCTCGTGCGCAAACGCATATTCGTTGATGAATTTTTCCACTGCACCGATGGATACCGGGTCCGAGCGCGCATTGAGAATGCACGCGCTCTCGCACAAGCGGTCCTGCGGGCATACTCGGCTGCAAATTTCCGGCATGTTGCTTGTCGAACGCGAGAGTGCGGCGGCTTCGAGGAACCGTCCCTCGGCAGTAAGAGCGAGCCACTCGGGAATTCGATTCGCGAGCGGGCAGCCGTTTTTGACGCACGGCGGGTCGGGACAATTGATGCAGCGACTGGCTTGCGCGCAAGCGGTGACTTCATCGAACAAGCCATAGATCTCGTCAAAGTCGCAGACGCGTTCATCGGCAGGGCGTTTCGGAGGGGACTCGCGCGTGATGTAACGCCAGTTGTGTTTTACCGGCCAGGTCGCCGTCGCTGCTTGCATCGAGCGCATGTTCGCATCAGCGAACAACAGTGCCTGCGCACGCCTTGGCAAACGCTGTGCGTTTATTGTCGCCGCTAAAATCGATTTTTGGTGCGCGTTTAGCCGGCGGAGGGAGCGGGCGAGACTTGTGGGCCTTCGGCACGAGCTGGATCATTCGCCGTGCGGAAGCTTCGCCAACGCTCGAGCGGCATTGCCGCCACGCACATCAACGCAAGCTGGCCCAACATGAAACCAACCAGCCATGGAAACGCCTTTTGCATGAAGCCGTAAGAATGCAGACCCACGCCCAGCATGTTCACACCGAACCACGAGAAACTGGTGACGATGTTGCCGAAGAGCGCCATGATCATGAGGCCGCGTTGCCGGATGAATCCGCCCCAGCGCGCATGCAAAATGATTGCGCACCAAAGCACGATTAGCACAGCGCCGTTTTCTTTCGGGTCCCAACCCCAGAAACGTCCCCATGATTGATCGGCCCAGATGCCGCCGAGGACTGTGCCGACAAAACTGAACAGCGTGGCGAAACAAATTACGCCGTAGGTCATGCGCGCAAGCGAATCGGCAGTTTGCTTTTTCAGCGACGTTGTGAACACGCCCCGCACGACGTAGATGATGGCGAGCATACCGGCGAGAAACATTGCTGAGTAACCGGTAGTGATCGCGACCACGTGCGTAGCCAGCCAGATGTTGGTGTCGAGCACGGCTTGCAGCATTTCCAACGTGTCCCCGCTGCCGGCGAGATGATGCGCGATGATTAACGTCACGAAACCAATCGCGCCTGCGCACGCCGCGCCGATTCCGTCTTTAAATATTCGTTCAAGGATCAGCGCGACAATGACGGCGCCCCAGCCAATGAAAATCGCTGATGAATACAGGTTTGTGACCGGCGGCCGTTCCTGCAGATACATCCGCGAAACCATGCCGAACGTGTGGATAGCGAGCGCGAGCAACAGGAGGTAAAACGCCGAACGCCTTAGTGGAGCGCTCCACCCGAGCCACGAAGCGCACGCTAACAGAAACGCGAGCACGTAAAGCGTCATGCTTTGACTGAATGGCTGAAGCCGATTGAACAAAAACTCGAACGACGCGCGCTTGGTCGCCTGCGGTTGCTCTTTGGCAAACCAATCAGTCATGAGCTGCACATGTTGATTGAACAACGTCTGATCGCCTGCGCGATACGCGTCGCCGATGATCGCGTATTCGGCCACGATCGGATGAATTTCACCGGTGCCGACCGAGCGAAGCAAAGTGTCACCGACGGAATGCCATTCACCGTTTCCTGTAGCTGGGGGCGCTGACCCCGGAAGGCCCATGGGCGGGACAGCCAGGAGGTATGCCATCTCGGACAATCGTTCGTAACGCTGAATCATATGAGCGACGTCATCGAGTTTTGATTTGTCGAAATTGTCGCCCATCGCGCGTTCGCGCGCTGCCTTTGCCGCACCGGGCACACTGCTCTCGAAACCTTGCAGTTCGGCAACGAAATTCTCTGCGACCTCTGGTTGAATGCTGTTTTTCAAGCGCTGATACAGCGAGAGGCCGTTCCGCAGATTCAGGATCGCGCTTTGATAGGCGGAGCGCTGGACCGCTTCGAGCTTGTCGGATTGCGCTCCCTGTTCATCGATCTGCTTCAGAAACGGCGCAAAATCGGCAAAGGTAAAATATTTCCGGTCGGTCTGTTGCCAACCGAATAAACCGAGTACGTCGGCGTTCTGCACGACGAACACGGGATATTGATCGGCAACAGGAGCATTGAACAGCACGTCTGCGAGCCATTGCATTGCGCTCAGTCGCCTGCCGCTTTCGAGGCGTAGCTCCTGTTTGCCGTGAATGATCAGGAGTGAATTACGCGCGACGGTGTCCAGCGGTTTGACCCGCCCCCCGACGAGCACCGGGATTTTGCCGAAGCTGCCAAAATCGAAATCGCCCCCGGCGGTTCTGGACGGCAGCCAATTGGCGGCGATCGACGCCGCAGCGACAGCCAAAATAATCCACGGTACGAATCGTTTCATGCGATTGCCCTTCGCCTTTGTCGCGAAAACCCGACCAGATGAAACCCAAATTGCACCAGCAGACCGACGGCGACAATCACGCACGCCACGTAAGGCGCAATGACGCTCGGGTTATGCACGACCTGCAAAATCGTCGCGGAATCGTCCGGTTGAAACCCGGCCTGATAAAATGTTTCCCCGCGATAACGGAGCGGATGATTCATGTAAATTAAAACGTCTCGGTCTACGGAGCGCTCCGGATCGATCAATGTGACTTTACTTGAGAAATTCTTCGGGATCTCCGTGCCGGCGTATTTTTCGTGCGTGAACTTTTGCAATGTGACGCTGTAAGGCTTGTAATAACGCGACGGGCGCAGCGTGATCATCCATGTGCGGCCGCCACACGCAAATGTCTGAGGCGCCCCGAGCCCATCCGAAACGAGCCACGTGCCTAACGAACCGCCGTCCTTCGGCAGAATTTCGATTGCCGCGCTCGGCACGTCACGCTCATCGGCAGCGGTGGCGCGCGGCGCGGGCTCCACTGCGATCATGGCACCGGGTCCTTGATTGGCAATCGGTTGCGCGCCTTCGCCCGCCTGGCTCAACATTTTGAGACGTGAATTTTGGTAAAAGTTTCTGACCACGATCCGGAAAGGCAAACTCGAGTGGTCAATCACACGATTGTGTCGCAGCACGCTTTCGGGAATCGCGGTCACCTGATCAAGATCGTCGCCGCTCGTGTCGATCACGGCCAGTTCTGTCTCGCGCATGTCCTCGGAGTAATTTTTTGTGTCGCCATTCGACAACCGCATGTGGCTCTCCACTGCGAAGAGATCGGTGAACAGCCCGCCGGCGAGCATGATGATTAGCCCGGCGTGTGTGAGATGAATCCCCAGTTTCCGCCACGTCCAGCGGAAACGTTTCACGTGGGCGGCGATGAGGTTAATCAGCAGCACGGCGCCGATGAGATGGCCGCCAGGAAAGATCGGGATCTTGAATCCGCGTCCTTCCGGTGGCCACCAAACGAACATGCTTTGGAAATAACGCTGCTGCGCTTCGTGAATCCCGAGATGGACCTGCGCCAGTGTGCCAGCAAAAATCAGCGCCATTGCCGCCGCCAGACAAATAATTGTCAGCTTCAGCGATGTAATCAGATCAACGAGTCTATGCAGCATGTTTGCTAAAATCGGACGGATTCGATGAATTTCACGAAATTCGGTTTCTCTTTTTCAACCGACGCGTTTGGCCCGGTTGCTTTGAAGAACCAGACGCGTCCGTCGCGGCGTGTCCAGGCCGCAATAGTTCGCGTTTTGTCGCCAGCAATGTCTGCAGTTGAGAACGTTGTGTCGTCGGTTTTCAGAGGAGCGACTTGTGCCGTGACGGCGCTGGCATCGATAGGCGCAAGTCCGATTTGCCCGCGCCACCGATTGACGTTGTCAGCATCACTTCCTCCGTCACCAGGAAATGTCACAACGGAGATATCGATCTTGCCACCGTCTTCTGCCGGCGCGCTGAAGCTGGCGTACCGCATCGAAGAAGGCGGCACTTCTGTCCAGCTCTTCCGGCGTTTTCCATTGGATCCGCGGTGCGCCTGAATCATTTGGTGGCGCGGCTGCCATTTGCGGCGGTCCGGTTTGAGTCTGTGCATTGCAAACCGCCGCGACCCACTTGATGAAGTCGCCTTTTTGCGCCTCAGCAAGATCGGCGTTGCCGCGCATTTTGAAGAACAGCGTCGAATTGCCGGTAGTCACCATTGCCGCAACGATTCTGCCGTCTCTTGCTGGATCGGCGTTGTCCGGGAGTCCTGCAAGATCAACAATAGGAACGTCGCCTAACGAGGTGCGCAGCCGCTGACCGATCTCGCCCAGCTTTTGTTCGGTGATCGGCGGTTGACCGAGTTGACCCAGCCAGCGGTTGACATTCTCGAGGACGTTCCCAGCGGCGGAACCCAGGCTCACAAATGAGATATCTGCGATGGCTCCATTATCGCCTTTGACGAGAAAACTGGCCTGACGCATCTGTGAGAGCGGCTGCGGTTCCCAATTTGGCGGCGTGGTCACCGCGGTTTGTGCCGGAGGCGCAAGAGCACCTGGCATCCGCGGCGCAGCCGTATTCGTCGGCATGGCATCTTGCTGCTGAGGTGCCGATTCTTCCAGAGGCGCCTTGGAAACGCGATAAACCTTGATCTCTGAGTTTTTCTCGCAGGCCGTCAGCGCACTGAAAACGCTGACGCAAACGACAACAGCTTTGCTACCTACCCACTTCGATTGTTGCGGCTTACCCAATAACCCCATTGTCACGAGATACCATTATTTCTGAGGTCCGCCGGTATGGCAATCGACACATGAAAATTCCGAATACGGGGCGTCGATATGAACGAAGTCGTATCCTGCGGCATTGATTTGTTGAAGTGCTTCCCCGCTGCCTTGTGCAAGGATAAGGTGACACGATTTGCAATCGCTGGCTTTGATCGAGTTCTTGCCATCGGCGCTGATGTGTTTGCCGTCATGACAGCGGAAGCAGCCGTTCCAATTCTTGTGTCCCACAAAATCCGGATAGGTTCGCCAATCGACTTTTACCTCCGGGAAAAAGTTCTCGCGATAGATCGCCTGCGCTACATTGATGATTGGAGTCGCCTGCGCCGGGTCGGGGTACGCTTCGCGCAGAAAATTGGCGATGCCTTGTTCCGCTTCGGCTCTGGTGGAGTAAGGCTTGACCAAAGCGGCGACGACTTTCGATTTCACCCACGGCGTCTTTGGATCGAGCCTCCCGGTCGATAATGCCAGATCAACTGCTTCGTTGGGCGTGTGGATCTTGTGCGCAGGGCGACTATGGCAATCCATGCAATCCATTCGCCGAATTTGATGCTTCGCCGGATCGTCCTTGAACTCCGGATCGCGGTACTCAGTAGTCACACCCTGGGCGTTGGTCATTCTCACCCACGGAATGTTCAGAAGCTCGTCGTCGGTGGCGATGTATTCGATCTTGTTGGCAATATTCATATGCCAATGAATTCCACCGGCAGGACCATTTGAAGGGTCGCCCCCACCGACGTTGAGCAGAAGACGAACGGCAAACGGCGTATTTTTTTCATCCGACAGGTAATGCTGAAACGTGCGATCCACGTTGCCGACGTATTTCTTTGGCCAGTGACACTGCTCACAAATCGCTTGAGCGGGTCGCATATCGGTTCGGAGATGAATAGGGCAATCAAAGTCGTTGCGAACCGTGTGATAAAGTTGTTTCACCCCGTTTACCTTCGTCTTGAAGTACGCGGCCGCACCTGGACCCACGTGACACGCCACGCAGTCCACGCTGGCATGTGCGGTGTGCTGATACGCAACAAACTGCGGTTCCATCGGTAAATGACAAGCTTTTCCGCAGAACTGAACTGATTCTGTAACCTGATAGGTTTGATAGCTCCCAAGCGCCGTCAGAAATAAGAATCCAACGCTGGCCACGATGAAAAGTGCGAGAATTCTTCGGTCACGCGGCCGCGACAAATCAATTTTGATCGCAAGAGGCTCCGCCGCTCGCACAGCATGACGCCGGGTGCGCCAGCGAATAAGCGCACCAAGGAAAGTGAGAAAAATTCCGAGAATGAAAAATAGCGGCGCAACCGCGTAAGCCAGAATTCCGACGTAAGGGTTGCGATGGCCGGCGAAAAGGTCGATCCCGAAGAGGAGAAAAAAAGCAAAGAGCGCACTGGCAGCGAGCACCATTCCGGACCAGCTAAGCCAGTTCCGGAAATTGCGCCTGAAGGGGCGGGGCTGCGCGGGAACTGGAGCGTCAGGCATCGCGGCAATTATTTACAGGTGACGTGAAAAGTCACCTCGAAACGACCCAGTGATTGCCAACGTTGGAAGTGACTCCGGTTCACCGCTCTACTCGAGAGTACTTCCGCCAAAATTTAGCGCGACTATTTCTTAAACGAACGCACGTAGGCCACCAGCGCCTTGATATCGGCATCGGAAAGTTTGCTCGCAAATGGTTTCATCGTCTCCTTGCCGTTCGTTTTTACGCCTTCCTTAATTGCTCTTGCCGCTTCGGCATCGCTGAAGGCCGCCTGGACTTTTGCGTCCCGATAGTCTTTCACGCCCAGTTTTTTTCCCATCATTGTGTTTCCGCCGCCATCTTTGCCATGGCAGGCGGCGCAATTCTGGGCCCAGGTTGCAGCCGCATCAGCTGCGACACCGACGCCGGCCGATGCAATGATGATTGTCTGCGAAGACGAATATTTTTCGTTTCATTAGATTAGTGCCTTTCCTCGTGGAGATCTGACGTCAAATCTAAGCTTCTCAATCAGTACCGAAAAAGATTTATTTCTTGATCGTCCGAACGTAGGCAACAAGCGCTTTAATCTCGTCGTCACTCAACTTGCCGCCGAACGCTTTCATGGTCGTTTTGCCGTTCTGCTTAATGCCGTCTTTGATTGCCGTGGCAGCTTGCGCATCAGTGAAGGACGACTGCTTTTTCGGATCCGTTAGATCCATTGCATTTAACATTTTGCCCATTTTTGTGTCGCCCTTGCCACTGGCGCCATGACACTGGACGCAATTGTTGGCCCAATTTGTTTTTGCATCCGCGGCGCGTACCGCCAACGGCGCCGCGATTAGGAGGCTGATGCTGACTACAGCGATGTTTTTCATATTGGATACTCCGCAGTGCTTGATTGGTTAGAACCGAAATTGAAGACTCGAAAACAGCGAATGTGCGCGATAGTTATTATGGCCGCCAGAGGTCGTGTCTTGGTAATCATAAAATCCATACTTCAACGTTAGGCGCGCACGCTTGTTCAGTTGTCGCGCGATAGTTGCGGTGACGGCGTTTTCGGTGGAGCCCATCCCGTATGGCACTGCGACGGCTGCGTTCTTATAGTAATCGTTAGCGCAGTAGAAATAATAATCAGCATAAAAATCGGTCTTATCATCGATGATGTAGCCAATCCCACTGGTAACCGTCCAGTAGTCGTTCCTAAAGTTCACGACGGTCGGCCCTGCATCTGGCACCAGATCGATGTTATTTGCCGGCGTGTCCGTTTGATTGAGAACATAGGAAAAGCTCGCCTGCAGAAAGAAACGGGGCAGAGGATTCCAGTTCAGTGACTCGCTAATAACGTGCTTTTTGATTTCGCCACTTTGCAATTCGGCAAAGGTGTCGCCGTCAAAGTACCACTGGCTGTCGATGGAGGTATGCACGAAATCGTACCGTGTCACTAAAGCAAGTGTACCGAGGCACGTGGGAAGCTTCGGCCGGAAAGTCATTCGAATATTAAAGTCATTGATCTTCCAATCCTGGTTAACCAATCTTGGGAAGTCTGCGCTTGTGATATCTTCGTTGTACGAAGCCTTTCTATAAAAATACTGGCCGGCCAAACTGAATCTCATCGAGGGATTCCATGTGGCACCGACCTGGTATAGCTGGCCAAGGGCATTGGTGTTTTTATCCAGGGGCACCTCTTCGTCTATCGTTTGAAACTCATTCACGCTCCCGTAGTCCTCTTCCCACTCGCCTTGGAAGTAGAAGAGCCAGTCCTTGATCCCCGTGTAACGTAGCTCCAGCCTCTGGGCGAATTCGTTGTAATCTGAATTGCGTGCGCCGTTGGCCGGTAATCCCACGCCGTAGTGGAACCCATGCGCGGGATTTGTCGGCGTAAACGGCGGCGTGTTCGGCATCGGTTCCTCCGCGATAAAGGTCGATTCGCTATCGTTATTCTGATGGGTGTACCGGAAACCGCTCAAAATTGATAGGTTTTCGAACGGCATCCAAAACAGGTTAGCATTAAACAGGTTCTCCTTGATTTGTGCCATTCCGGCCAAATCAATAAAGGCATGATCGCGTGAACCAAGTGTCGGCACCGGTTCTCCGAATGCTTCATCCCAATGCGTCCCATAGATGCGAGAACCCGAAAGATCGTTTGTTATCGTTGTGTAGGAATATCCAGCAGTGAACCAGAAGTTATCGGTAATTCGGGTCTCGGTGATCCCATGGCCACTCCACAAGTCGACATCATCATTCTGTTGCTGGGTGACCTTGCGCTGCTGGCCCGGGGGCGGAACGGCTGGCGGCAATTGACCGGCGCCACGTTCGGTGAATACCGTGTAATCGTTCGTGTTATGCTCGTAACGCATTCCAAGCAAAACGTCCGTGTTGCCGAATGTCTTTGACGCTTCGAACGAAAATATGTCGCGCTTCTCATCGATGTCGCGGAAAGAAGGAATGATTTTTCGCGTTGAAGTGAACGGAGGTAGCAAGCCGGTCAGGTTTGTGTCGCCCCAGACGGTCGAATCTTTCTGGCCAAACCGGAATTCATGGTCGTAACGGATGGTAATTTCGGGCCAATTTGGTGCGCGCAAGCCCAGTTCAACCCACGCGTCTCCGCGATCAATGTGCATTTCTGGGTACGGCGGGTTGAAAAACACGTCGTTGTGCGGGAAGAACCCGGCATTACCATCGTACCAAGTGCGAAACTCCGTGTAACCGGCTTTGATGTAGCCGAAATTCGGCTTCGCTAATTCCATCGTTATGTCGTAATCGTTGAAATCCCAGAGCGCGTGACCATCGACCGAGAACACGCCGTTCTTGTCGAACGTCCCTTCGAAGTGCAGATCCTTGATGCCACCGTAAGGCTGATCGCCTGGCAGCCAGTGTTGTTGCTCGAACTGCGCACGATCACCACTCGTTATTACGCCGCCGATGCCGAGCTCGATCCAATTCTTGTATTCTTCGGGTTGCTCTTCGGTAGCCGTAGCCGTCATCGCTTTGCCGTCGCTTGTGTCACCGGCGCGAACCCCAGCGGCGGCAAAAGTTCCCGCAAAAACCAGCACCAGGAATCTGCGAGAGGCGTTCTTCATAACATCGAGATCAATATCTAAGCAACGGCGTCACGTTGGAGCCGTGCGGTTCTTCGTGGCAGCCAGCCGACCAACAGGTCCCTTGCTGCAGGAAATTCGAGTGATCGGTGCCTCCAATGAAAATGTGTCCGGGTATCTTCTGCTCCTGGAAATGGCATTTTAGACAAAGCGTCGCACTGCGTTCATTGAGTAACCGCTGGTTGACGGAGCCGTGGGGCGAATGGCAGACCGTGCACCCTTGCCGCAATGCCTCGTGCTCATACACAAACGGGCCGCGTTGCTGCGTGTGACACTCGAAGCAGGTTTCGTTTCGGCTCAGGAAAGCAAGGCCGCCCGCTTTGAGCGTCTGCTGAATGTTTGTTGGCGCACCTTTGATCGCGATCCCCTTGTGCACCTCGTGACAATCGGCGCAGCTCATTTTCCCTTCCGGCACTGGATGGTGGTGAGGCAACTGGAATGCCGCGCGAACTTCCAAGTGACATTGGAAACAGGTCTCCGGCGACTTTCGTGGATTGATAATCGTACCCGCGCCGCCGCCGGCTTTGACATGCAAACTCCCGGGCCCGTGGCACGACTCGCAGCCCAAGTCCGTGGTCTCCTTTGAAGTTACGCTGCCCTTTGCCTCACTGCCTTTTCCGCCACTCTTGTTTACGATTTCCGTTTTTTTTGTCTGCAGTCGCGCATGGGTAGCTGTTCGAAAATCGCGCACGATCTGTTCGTGGCAGGTCGCGCATTCCTCTGAGCCGACAAACTCCGCGCCAGGGATGCTAGGCGGAGCGAGAATTGTGCGGTTGGTGGTGCTGCAGGAAAGCAAAACTACGGCGAGCGCGACTGCTCCTCCGGCACCCCATAACAGACGTTCGCGCTTACCGAGGATCCATCGAGTCAGCGTCGGATGCCACACAAATGGTGAGTATTGCCAAAACGATAAAACCGTGTCGACACATTTTTTTCAGTTTTTTTCCGTCCCAGGCATCGGAATTTTACGGATGCCTGCTGGCGATGCCTTTTGCTGCACGATATTGCGTCGGCGATTTGCTCGACAGCTTTTGAAAGCGCGATTGAACTGCGAGAGCGACTGAAACCCCGCTGCGAACGCAATTTCACTGACGCGCAGATTTGGATTTCGCAGCAGATCACATGCGCTGGCGAACCGAGTGCGCGCGACATACTCAACAAAATTGATACCAGTCATCTGCTTGAAATTTTCGCTCAGATGATTCGCGTTCACGTTGACCGCTTTTGCGCCTTTCTTCAGGGAAAGCTCTTCGCTTGAGTGTTCTTTTATAAACTTGCGTGCCTTCCAAATCGCGACCGGCTCGGCTCGTTGTCCTGGTTTGGCTTTTTCAAATTCCTTTGCCGAGGACATTTTAAATTCTCCGCAATCAGTTTCACTGGCGCCGGAACAGTATCGCTGTTCTTCCATTGGCAATTTCTAACCTGGTCCCGTCGTTAGGGGGAAATCGCTGGATTTCAGCCAAGCAAGTTCTGCACAGCAAAAGGCAATAAGCGGGGAGCAAGTAGGGCATTAACAGAGTTGGCTTAAGCCATGGAAAAAGAGGGAGAACACAAACTCAAACGAAAGAAAGAGAGAAATACAGAAATGAAAACATTACCAGCAATTCTAATTGGCCTGATGGCGTGTCTCGCCATCGGGATAACAACGGCACGAGGACAGCAATATTCTCTGCAGGACCTCGGAGTCGTCAAAGACATGGAATATAGCGTGCCTGCTGCGATTAACAGCCAGGGATACGTGGCGGGCACGGCGTACAAAGGGGGGAGACATGCGCCTTCCACTACGATTACCGTCAGAAATTCATGGAAGATGCCGGCGGCCTCAACAGCCGCGGTTTCGGCTATTAACTCCTTCGACCTGGTAGCGGGAGACACCTTCACTGTCGTTCCGATGGAACCTCGAAGCCACGCGGCCATATTCAAAAGCGGATTCGTGACGGATCTCGGAGTTTTGCCAGGCCAGGTGTACAGCCGGGCAAATGGCGTTAATGCCATAGGGCAAGTGGTTGGATTCTCCAGTCTACAGCGCGATAGCACCGACAGCCGAGCCTTCATGTGGACCGGCCAAACCGGCATGATCGACATTGGCACGCTGGGCGGCTCATATGCACAGGCGTATGCGATCAATGACGCTGGCTACGTAACCGGCGCGTCTCAGACTCAAACCTGGGGCCCAATGGTGATCACCCACGCGTTTATCTATCAGCTGCCGTCTCCGCCGTATCAACGCCATGACAGAATGGTCGACCTGGGTGTGCTAGGTGGCCTTTCCAGTTATGGCATGGCCATCAACAACTACAACCATGTCGTCGGCTATTCGACGCATTAAACCGAACGACGAGGACGTTCATGGTTTCTTGCACGATGGCAACAAGATGATCGATCTCGGATCCCTTGGCGCAAGCGGAAAACGATGGGGTAGCGATGTCAGCGTAGCTCTGGGTGTCAACAACTTCGACCAGGTTGTTGGCTACACCTATCTCCCGGTGGTCGGCGAAATGCCAATCCAGCAAGTGGCTTTTCTCTGGACCAGAATCAGCAGTGACATCGCGGAACAATGGTCAACCTCAATAAATTGGTCGCAAACGGAACAAACTACCTGCTCACCTCTGCGACAGGAATCAATGACAATGGGCAGATCGTGGCCAGCGCGTATGATCTCCAGAACGGTGGTATACACGCGGTATTGTTAACGCCGATGGCGCCTGCCTCGAGATAATTACCTATGACTAGTCGTCACCAGTATGAAAACAGTGAACAGCGTCTCTTGGAACTCAGCAAAGTTCGCGAGAGACGCTGCGGCAGGCGACGCGGGACAGAGACATCAAATGTCGGCGGAAGTACGTGGCAGGTGCCTTAGAATGCGAGACAGATGAACAAATCGCTTCAAATTTACTGGAAGGACAAATCCGGCACCAGCCACAGATTTTGGATTTACCCTCGCGGAACCAAGTTTAACGAGCCATGTCCGGGGATTTACATTTACGCCAGGGAAACATCCCCTCATAAATGGATTCCCATTTACATTGGACAAACGGAAAACGTAAACGTCCGTCTTACGAATCACGAGCAACAAGAATGCGTCGATCAGAATGGCGCGACTCATATACATGTTAGTATAATCACTGATGATAAGTCCCGTCTGGCAATCGAGAAGGATTTGATTCAACAGTGGAAGCCGGTGTGCAATACGCAATTTGAGCTGGTTGCCGAGGAAGTGGTGGAAGCGAACCCGGACACACTGGTGCGCGACGAAAAACGTGAGGTCTACAGCGTACGCTACGAGGCGGACAACGCGATGTGGCTCAAAGAGTTCCTCAAAGAGCATCGCAAAGTGCAGGAGCAAGATGTGACCATTGCGCGGTTAAAGAAGGAGTTCCAAGCGACCATCGCACGCCAGCAAAAGCAAATTGAAGTGCTCACTGCGGGCTTGCAGAAGGTGAGAGGACAGCTCGCCGCAGCGAGTCCGTCCGATGGCGGACTTGAAGCGAACAAATTCGCCACAGGACGAATCCGCGGTGGCGGACCTGCGCCGCAGTGGTCAACAATCAGGTAATGCTCCAAACGCGCATGGAAATCTTCTGTAACGCTGCTCCCATCCATCCTGTCGTTATCCGCTTCATCGTAAACGCGGACTCAGAATCGTGTGATCGGCGTCTCGTGATCGATTGCGTTGCTGACTCCATTCGGCTCGCGATGCCGTAAACGACCAAATGGCAGCGCATCGAAAATCAGGATCAACGCCGCGATGACCTTTGCGTGATCCGACGTTCGTAAACGTGCGTTGACTGCATCGCTTGCCCAAGGGGAGAACAAGTTTTGCACAGCAAAAGGCAAAGAACGTGGAGCGCGAGACCTGTCGCAGCGTTATTAACGCCGACAAAGGAGCAAACTATGGAAAACCTGATTTTAGTTGCCGTCATAGCAATGATGGCGCTCTACGCGCTGATCATAGTCGGCTGCTTAAGGCAGCCCGAATGGTGACAACCAATCGCGATGAGGAGGATTATCAACATGAAGACATTATCAATGCCACTTAGCAAAGAAGCGAAACATGCGAATGACGAAGTCGCAGCACTGCTCAGCATTGTGCCTGGGCTGGGACACATCTACAAAGGCCATTATGAAGCTGGCCTTCTTTGGATGTTTCTCGGAATGCCAGCCGCGATCTGGATCGGCATCATATTCAGCCTGGCAACCGCAGGTGTCGGCCTGCTTTTTCCAATCGTCTGTTGGGGGGCACTGGCGTGGGACGCCTACAATGAAAAAGACCGACGCCGTCATCATTTGACGTCCACATTGGCGGATGAGGATGAGCCGCAGGATTAATTCCCCAAGGAGCCCGACCGTACCTGTAGGAGAAGCGCTCTGCTTCCCCAGCGGCAATGGCAATCGAGTCGGTACGGTTGCTTTTCCAGCTTTTGCAAAAGGAACGCCGCACACCCGGCTCCAATTTCCAGCGACGATGCCGCTGGGAAAATTTCTTTTCGAATACCTTTACCGGCGCGGTGTTCGCCACAGTTTCGGAATTCCGGGGGATTTCGCGTTGCCAACATTCACCTGGCTCGAGAAATCGAAAATCCGGAGCATCACGATGACACACGAGCCGGCGGCAGGTTTCGCCGCCGACGCTTATTCTCGCATCAACGGAATCGGTCTGGTTTGTGTGACTTACTGCGTGGGCGGGCTCAATGTTCTCAACGCCATTGCCGGTGCGTATGCCGAGAAATCGCCGGTTGTCGTTGTGAGCGGCGCGCCAGGACGCAAAGATCGGGAAAAAGACCCGCTCCTTCATCACAAGGTTAAAACTTTCGAAACGCAGCGCCGCATTTACGATGAAGTGACCGTTGCAAGCACGGTCCTCCTCGATGAGCAACGCGCGGCTTCTGAGATCGTTCGGTGCGTCGAAGCATGTCTGCGGTACAAACGTCCGGTTTACATCGAAGTGCCGCATGACATTGTGGACCGCGAAATTCCGATATCTGGAATCTTTACCGTTGCGCCTAAAAAATCGGATCCGCACACGCTGGAGGCGGCACTCAGCGAAACGCTCTCACTCATTCGCGCAGCGAAGAAGCCGGTTATCCTCGCCGGAGTCGAACTCGCTCGCTATCGCACTGCTCAGTTGGTGGTGCGAATGGCGGAGCGGATGAACATTCCGATTGCCACCGATCTTTTAAGCAAGAGCGCGGTTCCCGAAAATCATCCTTTGTACATTGGCGTTTATGGCGGCGCCATGAGCAGCGACGAACACGTTCGGAAGTACGTGGAATCCGCGGACCTGGTACTGATGCTCGGCACTTTTATTACGGATATGAGCATGGGCTTTTACACTGCCAAACTGGAACGTCGCCGCACAGTCCTGGCGACAACCGAACGTGTGAACGTTCAATATCATCGTTACGATTCCATTCGGTTTCGCGATTTTCTCGAGGCTCTCGCCGCCGCGAAGATCAGGCCAAAGCGCTTCAAACATCCCAATCCTCACGCGCTGCCCAAACCGCTGACAACCGCGGAGCGGTCCCGCACGTTGAGCATGATCGACGTTTTTCGGATTCTTTCATTGCATCTTAACGAGCGCTGCTGCGTCATCGCCGATATCGGCGATGCAATCTTCGGTGCAGTCGGCATTCGCAGTGCGCGACAAGCGCAATTCATCGCGCCTGCATATTACATGTCGATGGGTTTCGCCGTGCCGGCCAGCATCGGCGTCGCAATGGCCACCCCCCGCTTGCGGCCCCATGTTCTGGTCGGCGACGGCGCGTTCCAGATGACCGGAGCTGAAATCTCCACCGCAGTCCGCCTCGGTTTGAATCCGATCATCATCGTTCTAAACAACGATGGCTATGGCACGATGCGAAAAATCCGTGAGGGCTGTTTCAATACCATCACGCAGTGGAACTACAGCAAAATCTGTGAACTCGTGGGCGGCGGCATAGGCGTAATCGCATCTACAAACGGCGAATTGGATGACGCGCTTTCGCGCGCGCAAAACTCAAATCGCCTCCATGTCATCGAAGTCAGGGTCCCCCGCGACGACGCCAGTCACCAACTCGCAAGAATCGCAGCCGAAGTGCGCAAAGTGCGCGGCACGAAACTGCAACCGACACACGGGACTACAGCAAGCGCGCTTCGGCGCTCTCTTTAGTCGTTTGCGTCGCTTCCGTCACTTTCGTGCTTCAGGCGTCACGGTGATCCCCACGCGTTTTCCATCTCGTTCTACCACCAGATGCGTGGCCTTGCCGATTTTCGCCGCATCAAGTGCGTAAGTGTAATCGTAGATGTTGGTGATTTTCTGCCCCGCAAACTCCACGATCACATCGCCTCCTCTTAGCCCGGCTTTTTCCGCCGGGCTCCCGCCGCGCACGCCCGCTAGTTTCACGCCTTTTACTTCGGTCGTGTAATCTGGAATCGTGCCAAGATACGTCCGCAGCATCTCGCGGCCGCCGCCGGTCTCGCCGGTTCTTTCTACCTTGGCGAAATCGGGACGCTCCGCACTTTGCGCGAGATCGAGCACGACGTCGCGCGCGAACTTGGTTAGGCGCGCAAGGTCCTTGTAATTGAGTTTATCGGCTGTGTCCGTGGGCCGATGGTAATCTTCGTGCCCGCCGGTGAAGAAATTCAACACCGGAACATTTTTCGTGTAGAAACTGGTGACGTCGGTCGGCAAATAGGGATCGTCCTGGAGCGCAACATTAAATCCGGCGGCGACATTTCTTTTCTCGATGAATCGGCGCCATGCGTGCGATGAACCAACGCCTTGTAAGCTGAGTTTGTTGTCGCGCATCCGGCCGATCATGTCCGCGTTGACATACGCAACAACTTTGTCGAGCGGCACCGGCGGATGCTCAGAAAATGCGGCCGAGCCGATCAGGCCAATTTCTTCGCCTGACCAACAGGCGAAAATGAGTCCACGCCGAAATTTTTCCGGACGTTCGGCGCGCTCTTTGGCGAGGGTCGCCGCCAGTTCCATCACCCACGCAACGCCGGATGCATTATCGTCCGCGCCAGGATGGATCTGATTTTCTTCGCCAGCTCGATCGAGCGAGCTGGTGCCGCCGTGACCAAGATGATCGTAGTGTGCGCCGACTATAACGTACTCATCACCGCCCGATTCTTGTGCGGGCGGAATGTACGCCACGACGTTCGCATCATTCTTCTTCAAATGCTCGACGCCGCAGGCGAGCGTCGCTTTCACCTTCGGCAACGCGAACGTGCTCTTAACGTGCGGATTCTCGCTATCGAGGGCGGTCTGCAATGCTTTCAATGTTTGCCCGCTCGACGCCAGGAGCGCGTCTGCCGTTTTTCCATTGATTGACGCCGCGATGATTCCACTTGCCGAATTTGTGAAATCGCTCGTGAGCGGGACCAGTTCACCGGCATGCGGCGAGTTCGGTCCGGTCGCCACCAGCACCGCTTTCGCGCCCCGTTCGCGGGCGAGCATCGCTTTATAGCGCAGCCCGGCATAACGATTGAGCTGCGCGCGCCGCGCCGGTTCAACATTCTCCGGAACGTAACGAAGGATCAGGACGATCTTGCCTTTCACGTCCAAGCCCGTGTAGGAATCGTAGCGAGCGCCGTGATCGCCTGGCGCAACCAAACCGTACCCGGCGAACACCACTTCTCCGCTCGCTTCGCCGCTTTCACTGAAAGGAAGCGGACGAAAATCTTGATCCAGTTTGCCGCGCAAAGGTCGAGACGCGCCCGCTGTAATTTCAAGCCGGGTTTTTCCAGCCAATACGCGTTCGCCCGCGTTGAATTGAAACGGCATGGCAAAGTTTTCGTTGAAGGATTGAAGACCGGCTTCGCGAAAATAGTCGGCAAGCCAATCAGCTGCGGCCTTCGCACCTGCAGTCCCAGTCATGCGTCCTTCTCGAGCCGGATCAGCGAGCCATTCCACTTCGTGGCGTAGATCGGCTTCGGTAATCTCAGGCGAAAATGTGCCGGCATCGCCGTTTGGTTTTGATCGTTTTGGCGCCGCTGCGAGCGCCGCTCGCGCGGCTTCATCGTTCCAATCGGCGAGGAAGAGCTGCGCTTTCCCGTCACTGGTGCGCCCGCTCGTCCAGCAAAGCCTTTTTCCATCGGGAGAAAAAACCGGCAACCCATCGAAGCCTGGTGTGAAAGTCACGCGCACCGGTTCGCGCTCGCCATCCACATCGACGATGAATAATTCGAAATTCTCGAACCCGAATTTGTTCGAGGTAAAGATGATGTATTTGCCGCTCGGATGATAAAACGGCGCCCACGACATCGATTTGAAATCGGTGATGCGCCGCTTGTCCGAGCCATCCGTTTTCATCGTCCAGATGTCGGCGATTACCCCGTTCTCATCGAAATGCCGCCAGACGATCCGCTGACCATCCGGCGAGAAAAACGGGCCGCCATCGTAGCCTGGCGCGTCCGTCAGACGGCGCACGTTCGAGCCATCCGCGTTCATAATGTAAATGTCACCGAACCATGACGGATCCTTTTCGTATCGAGCCCGCAACTCGGGAGAAAGTCTTTCGAGCGGGAATGCAGCGCGGAGCGAGCAGAAGACAATTTGCTTCCCATCCGGCGAGAACGCCCCTTCGGCATCGTAACCGGGCGAATGAGTGAGATTCACGAGGCCACTGCCATCTTGTTTCGCCGAATAAATTTCAAATTCTTCGTCGTAATCCCACGAGTAGCGGCGTTGTTTTCCGCTGGCACGAAATTCCAGCTCCGCTTTTTGTTTTGCCTGCGCCTGCGGATCAGCGTGCGTTGAGGCGAAGATGACACGGTCCGAGCCGGGTTGGAAAAAGCCGCATGTGGTCTTGCCTGTGCCGGGCGAGACGCGCGTCGTTTCGCCCGTGTTCAGGTCGAGCACGTACATCTGGTAAAACGGATTGCCTTCTTCGCGCTCGCTCTGAAAAATCAGTTTGCCGCCGTCCGGCGAAAAATAACCTTCCCCGCTGCGCCGGCCTTCGAAGATTAACTGGCGCGGACTCGTGATGAAGCGCGATTCCTGCGCAACGTCGTCTGCCGCCTTCGCAGGGACAAAAAGGACAACAGCGACAAAAATGAAAACCGCAGCTCTTATCCCTTTGCCCACGCGGCGATTTAGCGCATTACGACGCCGCGGTCGAGGACGGACTCCTCGGATAATTCGTCAGCGCGCGAGCATATTGCGCGCGCTCAAACGCCGCCGGGTCCGGGCAGTTTTTTTGGCTGACAATGCCTTTGATTTGCTCGACCGATTCGTACTCGTGTTCTTCCAGCCATTCGCGCATTTCGTACTCGAGGACGCGAATGTGGTCGATGCCACAGCGCAGTAGCACTGAGCAAAGCATCGTCACATCAGCGCCGGCCATTATCATTTTCAGCGCATCGACGCCGTGATGAATCCCACTCGTGGCGGCCAGATTTGCACCGATCCGTCCATACAAGAGTGCGATCCAGCGCATCGGCAGTCGCATTGCCATCGGCGTGCTGAGAAGCACATTCGGACTCACCTCGAGCGTCTCCAGTTCAATGTCCGGCTGGTAAAAACGGTTGAACAACACGAGCGCATCTGCGCCTTGCTCATCGAGGCGTCGCGCAAAACGGGAAAGATTCGTGAAATATGGACTGAGCTTCACCGCCACCGGGAATTTTCAATAGTCCCTTTATCGACGTGACGATCGTCAAATATTCCGTCTCGATGTCATCCGCGGTTTGCTCCGGGTCGGTCGGCACATTGTAAATGTTCAATTCCAAAGCATCGGCGCCGGCTTGTTCAATAAGCCGGGCATACCGTTGCCAGCCGCCAAAGGTCGAGCCGTTCAAGCTGCCGATAATCGGAATGTGCACGGCCTCTTTCGCCTTTGCGATGTGATTGACGTACGCTTCTGGATCCACCTTGAAATCCGGTTCGTCGGAAAAATCGTTGAGCGCGTCGGACGAGAATTCACCGCCATTCCCGGAACCGCTGCGCATGCGATAATTTCCCGGACGAAGCTGTTCTTCGAAAAGGGAATGGAAAACGATTGCCGACGCGCCGGCGTCCTCCATCCGTTTAATGTTGTCGAGTTTTTCGGACAGCGGCGACGCCGACGGAATAAGGGGCGTCCGCAGTTTAAATCCAAGATAAGTAGTGGCCAGTTTCATGGGATTGCCTCCGGGGCTGTGTTGTTTATTGGCGAAATCATAGTCGCTGCCCGCCGCAGCGATGTACCGGGATTGCGTTTTGCTGTGCAGTTATTGCGCTGGCCCTCAAACATCCGCCGCCGGATACGTCTCGAGCGCTCGCATATATTGGGCCCGTTCGAATGCGCTGGGATCGGGGCAATTTTTCTGGCTCATGCTGCCTTTGAGTTGTTCGATCGATTCGTATTCGTGCTCTTCCATCCATTCGCGCATCTCGCGTTCGATCACCGCAATGTGTTCGATCCCGCGGCGCAACAGAATTGAGCAAAGCATCGTTACATCGGCGCCGGCCATTAACATTTTCAGCGCGTCAGTCGCGCGATGAATGCCACTGGTAGCAGCCAGGTTCGCGCCTATACGCCCGTAGAGCATCGCGATCCAGCGCATCGGCAAACGCATCGCCATCGGCGTGCTCAGCAGCACGTTGGGCGAAATCTCCAGGGTCTCCAGTTCAATGTCCGGCTGATAAAAACGATTGAAGAGCACCAGCGCGTTGGCGCCCTCACGATCGGCGCGGCGCGCGAATCGCGCGAAGTTGGTGAAGAACGGGCTGAGCTTCACGGCCACCGGTATTTTCAACTGCGCTTTGATCGCCGCGAGAATGCTGAGGTAGTGCGCTTCGATATCTTCGCCGCTAATGTCCGGATCACTCGGAATAGAGTAAATGTTCAGCTCGAGCGCGTCAGCGCCCGCTTGCTTCGATCTGGCGGGCATAGGCCAGCCAGCCGCCAAATGTGCTGCCGTTGAGGCTCCCGATGATTGGGATATTCACCGCCGCCTTGGCCTGAGCAATGTGCTCGAGGTACGCTTCCGGACCGACCTTGAATTCGGGTCGAACAGGAAAATAGGTCAGCGATTCCGCAAAACTTTCGGTGCCCTGTTCAAGATAAAAATCCAGGTCGTGGTGGTCGCGACGAATCTGCTCTTCGAAAAGTGAATGGAAAACGACCGCGGCAGCGCCTGCGTCTTCCATTCGTTTAATGTTGTCGATCTTTTCCGAAAGCGGTGACGCCGAGGGCACGAGCGGCGTGCGCAACTTAAAGCCGAGGTATCTGGTCGTTAGGTTCATAGATTTGCCGTGGTGTTGAATTTTCTCGTGGCGAGAAATTCATAGAGTGCGCGGCGGTCGTTCACGTCTGCCTGCGCCTGGGCGAGCAATTCTTTCGCGGCGCGCGGTTCGCTTTTTTCGAGGATCTTGAACCGCTGCTCGAGCTTGAAGTAATCCGCGATTTTCACGCGCGGCGCTGCGGAATCGAGCTGAAGTGGGTTTTCTCCGAGCCGCAGCCGCTCGGGATTGTAACGATACAACAGCCACTGCCCAGTGTTTACTGCGGCTTTCTGGTTTTGCATGGCGGTGGTCATGTTGATCCCGTGCGCAATGCAATGGCTGTAAGCGATGATGATCGCCGGGCCGTCGTATGCCTCCGCCTCGAGGAATGCTTTCAACGTGTGCTCGTCCCTCGCGCCCATCGCGACAGACGCGACGTAGATCGTGCCGTAAGTCATCGCCATCAGGCCGAGATCTTTTTTCGGCGCGCGTTTCCCGCCGGAAGCGAACTTGGCGACCGCAGCGCGTGGCGTGGATTTGGAGCATTGTCCCCCGGTATTGGAGTAAACCTCCGTGTCGAGCAGCAGGACTTTGACGTTGCGGCCGCTTGCAAGCACGTGGTCAAGTCCCCCGTAACCGATGTCATAACCCCAGCCGTCGCCGCCGACGATCCACACGCTCTTGCGCACAAGCGTGTCCGCCAGCGCCAGTAAACGCTTTGCAACTGGATCGCCTAACGAGCTGAGTCTGCGCTTCAGTTCGGCGACGCGTTCGCGCTGATCGAAGATGTCCGCTTCATCGCGCTGGCGCGCGTTCAAGATTTCGGTGACGAGTCCGCGCCCGATTTGTGGCGATAGCTGCTGGAGCAGTTCGCCTGCGAACTCCTGCTGTTTGTCGAGCGAAACACGGAAACCAAGCCCGAACTCGGCGTTGTCTTCAAATAGCGAATTTGCCCATGCCGGACCGCGTCCATTTCCATCTTTCGTGTAAGGCGTAGTCGGCAAATTGCCACCGTAAATCGAAGAGCAGCCCGTCGCGTTCGCGATGATCAACCGGTCGCCGAAGAGCTGGGTGAGCAATTTGATGTAAGGCGTTTCGCCGCAACCGGCGCACGCTCCCGAGAACTCAAACAACGGCTGTTGCACCTGCATTTTGCGCACGTGCTCAGTTGAAACCTGGCGGCGATCCATCTCCGGAATCGAAAGGAAGAAATTCCAGTTCTCGCGCTCGGTCTCGCGCAGCGGCAACTGCGGCTGCATGTTGATGGCTTTCAATCGCGCTTCGGATTTGTTGCGCGCGGGGCAGACATCCACGCAGATCCCGCAGCCGGTGCAATCTTCGACCGCCACCTGCAGCGTGTATTTCAATCCTTTCCACTCCGGTAATCGCGCCTCCGCCGATTTGAACGACGAAGGCGCACCGTGGAGAACAGCCGCCTCATACGCCTTGCTGCGAATCACTGCGTGCGGACAGACCAACACGCATCTGCCGCACTGGATACAAACTTGCGGGTCCCAGACCGGCACTTCGCTCGCGAGATTTCGCTTCTCGAATTGCGTTGTCCCGGTCGGATACGTGCCGTCGTTAGGCATCGCGCTCACCGGGACGCGATCGCCGCGACCCCCGATGATTTCGCCCAGCACATTCCGCACAAATTCCGGCGCACGCTTGAGTTCTCCGTTGGGTTGTAGCCGGGATCGTTGATCCCGGCCGCTGGCGTCAACGACGCCGGCTACAGCGTCCTCCGGAACTTTCACTTCGTACAAATGCGCAAGCGTTTGATCGACCGCGCGGAGATTCATCTCCACGATCTCATCGCCTTTTTTCGCATACGTTTTGCGAATTGAATTTTTAATCGCCTCGATGGCTTGCTGTGACGGCAGCACACCGGAGATGGCGAAGAAACAGGTCTGCATGACCGTGTTGATGCGTCCGCCCATGCCTGCGTCGCGCGCCACCTTGTTCCCGTCGATGACGAAGAACTTCGCGCGCTGCTCGATCAGCCGGCGCTGCACATTTTCCGGCAGACGGCCACACACGCGGTCGGCTCCCAACGGCGAATTCAACAGGAAACGTTCCGCCCGGCGCGAGGTCTCGCAGAACGTCACAGCTTTCGAGAAGAAACGACTGATGACACGCAACGAAATTGGCTTTGGTGATGAGATAGGTTGAGCGGATTGGGCGCGGACCGAAGCGCAAATGCGAGATCGTCATCGCCCCGGATTTCTTTGAATCGTAAACGAAATAACCTTGCGCGAAATAATCGGTGTTCTCGCCGATGATTTTGATCGATTCCTTGTTCGCGCCAACGGTGCCATCCGATCCAAGCCCAAAGAACTGCGCGCACACAACGTCGTCAGGCTCGATCGAGAAATTGGAATCGAAATTGAGGCTCGTATGCGACAAATCGTCGTCGATGCCTACCGTGAAATGATTCTTGGGAGATGGTCGTGCAAGATTCTCGAACACCGCCTTGATCATCGCCGGCGTGAATTCTTTCGACGACAAACCGTAGCGGCCGCCGATCACTCGCACGTCGCCGCGACCTTGTTCGTGAAGCGCGTTCACACAATCGAGATAAAGCGGCTCGCCTCCCGATCCGGGTTCTTTCGTGCGGTCGAGAACGGCGATGTCGCGCACATTCTGCGGCAACATTTTGACGAACGCAGCGGCATCGAAGGGCCGATACAGCCGCACTTTCAGGACGCCAACTTTTTCGTTTTGCGCGTCGAGGAAATCGACAGTCTCGTGCACAGCCTCGCAACCTGAACCCATCAACACGATCACCCGCTCCGCATCGGTTGCGCCGTGATATTCAAACAGACCGTACCGCCGTCCGGTTAACTCAGCGAACCGGTCCATCGTTCGCTGCACAATGGATCGGACAAGCCGCGTAAAACGGGTTCACCGTCTCGCGCGCCTGGAAATAGACATCCGGATTTTGCGCCGTGCCGCGGATGACAGGATGATCGGGAGAAAGCGCTCGCGCGCGATGCTCAATCACGCGTTCCTCATTGATCATCTCGCGCAGCGCCTCTTCCGGCAGGGTTACGATTTTCGAGATCTCGTGCGAAGTGCGGAAGCCGTCGAAGAAATGCAGAAACGGAATGCGCGATTCGAGTGTGGCCGCATGCGCGATCAGCGCCAGATCCTGCGCCTCCTGCACCGACGCAGAACAGAGCATTGCCCAGCCCGTCGCGCGCGCGGCCATGACATCGCTGTGATCACCGAAGATCGACAGCGCCTGCGCAGCGATGCGAGCGGGCGGCGATGTGAAAGACGGTTGGCGTCAGTTCGCCGGCGATCTTGTACATGTTCGGGATCATCAGCAGCAATCCCTGCGAGGACGTAAACGTCGTGCTGAGCGCGCCGGTTTGAAGCGCGCCGTGGATTACTCCCGCGGCGCCGCCTTCGCTTTGCATCTCGATCACACTGGGCACAGTGCCCCATAGATTTTTCACACCGGCAGCCGACCACGCGTCCGCCCATTCGCCCATCGGCGACGCCGGCGTGATCGGATAAATCGCGATCACCTCGTTCAACGCATACGCAACGCGCGCCACCGCTTCATTCGCATCCAACATTTTATAGTCTGTCTTCACAGTGCTGCGAATCTATCGGCTACCGTGTCCGACCGATGTACGTCCGTTGCGTTTTGCTGTGCAGTTATTGCGCCGGGCCGCTGCTCAGCCCAACAAAATCGAGTTCTTCCGCCAGGATTTGATTAAGCAGCCCGCCGGGCTGCGCGTGAATGATTGGCTCAATGGGACAGAGTGGGAACTCGGTGCTTTCGCCCGCGCTATAGTCAGGTTTCCTCGGGAATAATCGTGATTGTGCCTGGCTGTAACGCGTTTATCCGTTCCAACAATTGCGGCATGAGCGGAAGCGTTTCGGCCAACCGTGTGCTTCCCGCCCGCAACACAACGACGGCTATGCCGGTGGCTGGCACATGCTGCTGAAACTGCAGGTTGCGATCGCCGGTGAGGAACACATCGAATCGCTCCTGCCTCATTTTTTCCAAGAGCGCGCCATTTTCTATTCCGCTCCAACCCATTCGCTGCACAGACGTGCAGAAATGCCCCGGTAGCGCGCGGCCAAGCCTCCAGTTGAGGCACTCATCAATGAGCACCCTCACACCGTCTCCAACATCCGCAGCTTGCCCGCTTCGATGACCGCGATCACCTGCTCCCGCTTCACTGATGGGAAACCATCGAGAAAATCTTCAATCGATTCGCCGCCTTCGAGCGAATCGATCAAGTTCTGTAGCGGAACGCGCGTTCCGACAAATACCGGCGTGCCGCCCATGATGTTGGGATCGGAGTGAACGATTCCTTTGAGATCCTCCGCGCTCATATCGAAATGTTAATCTTCATACTTCCCGCGGGCAACCACATCACTTCCCATACTTGCGGCGAACTCATCACTTCTTTGCGACCGCATTTGCAATTGTTCGATTAGGACTGCAACGAGCGAGCCCTTCCGACGGCAAATCACCGTCTTCGCGCCTGAGAACCTACGGATAGAGCCCTTGTTTTCGCCAAGCGTCAGGGACGCGCTCATACAGGACGCGCTGATGACGACGAAATGGTTTTTGAAGCCAAAATTCCATGTGCTCCGGCACAACGCGAAAGCCTGACCAGAACGGCGGGCGCTGCACTTCGCCCACGCGCCGCGCTATCGCTGTCGATCTTATTCGCGACCGGCAGTCTTTTCACGACCGCTGGAGTTGAGCCTTGCCCGCTCAACGCATCGATCCAAAGCTGCGGCTCCGCTTCGCGAAGGCAGCGTTTATTATTTTAGAGAGCGATCGCTCATTTTCATTGCACCGTGGCACGGCAACGGCTTGATTACGGCCTGTGCACGCGCGCGCATCCCAGTTCCTGGGCGTTGGCCTGTATACTGTTCCTGAAGCTGCAAGACTCACTCGTGTCTCTGTCGGCAAGGTCCGTCGTTGGCTCAAGGGCTACGATTTTAGGAGCGGCGAATCCATGCGGCATTCCGAAGCTGTGTGGCAAGGAGAACTGCGGCCAGTGGACAACAAGTTGGCTTTGAGCTTTCGCGATCTACTCGAATTACGCTTTGTGGACGCGTTTATTCGCGCGGGGGTCAGTTGGCGGACGATGCGCAGGGCGCACAAAAAAGCGCAGCACGAGCTGAAGACAACACATCCATTCTGCTCGAACCGCATTTTCACAGACGGCAGAAGCATATTGCTCCGGCAGGGAGAAGAGGACGACGATCGGGCCCTGATCAATCTTGCAACAGATCAGACTGAGTTTTCGCGCGTCGTCGAGCCGTTTCGAAAGCAACTTGAGTTCTCAGGCCGTGATATTGTTTGGTGGCCGCTCGGGAAGGAACGCCAGATCGTTTTGGATCCGAAACGCAACTTCGGTCAGCCGAGCGTTGCCCGTTCCGGCGTGCCGACACGCGTGCTCGCTCGGAGCGTCAAAACCAATCAATCCATCGAGACCGTCAGCCATTGGTTCGAAGTATCGGAGCGTGAAGTGCGCGATGCTCTGGAGTTCGAAACACGTTTGGCCGCTTGAGGTTTTTTCTGGATAACAATCTTGCGCCAAAGCTGGCGCGCGGTTTTCACCAATTCGTGCTCGGCGAACATGAGGTTGTTCATTTACGCGACCGCTTTGATGAAGACACGCCGGACGTTGACTGGATGCGACAATTAGCGGCTGAGAGTGGCTGGGTGATTTTGTCCGGAGACGTGGCTATCGGCCGCAACCCGCATGAGGTGGAAGCGTGGAAGGCAGCAGGCCACACCGTTTTCTTCCTGAAAGCTGGATGGACGAACATCGATTTCTGGCAGCAAGTGCAGAAGCTCGCCCGATGCTTTCCCCAGATCGTGGATCAGGCGCGCCGAGCGAAGCCAGGCCAATCGTTCATTGTTGCCGTTAACGGCAGGATTCAATAGCTCTCTCTCGAAGATCGATCTCAATCAAGTCCGCTCGTTGAATGGAGCTGAGGGATCGTGCGACATAGAGGTAAAGCTGCGAGGGTAGCAGCGACCGGGCGCGGGACGCGAGGGAGTCTGCAATTTCGTTACGACGTGACTAGCCTATTCCTTTGCGCGCGGCCTTGCGCAGAGCGATTCACGCCAGCCCGATTGTGCCGGATGAAATGAAGATCCTCTTAGCCTAACCGTAATCGCGCCGACACTGAGAACGCCGATTAGGACTGCACGAGCGATTGGGCTGCGAGCCCTCTAAGCGTCATGTTCTCGGCGATGATGTCGTGGGCGATGAGAAGATATTTCCAATTTTTCCCTCCATTCTTCGTCGCGTGATCCGTTGCGTGCGCAGTTGCACAGCCGCTCATTAAAATCGTTCCGCCGACCGCATGCAATCATTGTCTCGGCGCCTGCCTCTCCTGTTCTTGAGTGCTCGCGTTTTGCTGTGCAGTTATTGCGCCGGGCCGCTGCTCAGCCAACAAAATCGAGTTCTTCCGCCAGGATTTGATTAAGCAGCCCGCCGGCTGCGCGTGAATGATTGGCCTCAATGGGACAGAGTGGGGAACTCGGTGCTTTCGCCCGCGCTATAGTCAGGTTTCCTCGGGGAATAACCGTGATTGTGCCTGGCTGTAACGCGTTTATCCGCTTCCAACAATCTGCGGCATGAGCGGAAGCGTTTCGCGCCAACCGTGTGCTTCCTCGCCCGCAACATAACGACGGCTACGCCGGTGGCTGGCACATGCTGCTGAAACTGCAGGTTGCGATCGCCGGTGAGGAACACATCGAATCGCTCCTGCGTCATTTCGTGAGCCGCCCCGTAAAGGCCTCTTCGCAGTAATAGAACTTAAAAGCCTCTTCCAATCTCTTTCGCGCGCGCGCCGTCGGTCGCGGCAGCTTGTAAAGCAAAGGATTCGGAGCGCTTCAAGGCCTTCGTTTCAGCCTTGGTCAGATCGCCATCGACCTTCGCAAAATACAAAGTGAGAGATGCGCCTGGCAGCAGCTCGTTAATGAAGGCAAGGAAGACCTGAAGCTTGTAGTCATTTGGTGAATGGACCTGAAGTCTGCCAAGTAATTCAGCAAGCGGGCCGAGAGCGAAGAGGCTTGGCCGATATAGATCTGGTACGTGCTCGTCTCGTAGTTCATTACCCAGCAAAGAGATCCCTGGCACTCCTTTGTTGCGGGCAATTACCTCTGCGATCTGCTGCTCTTTCTTCCGGAGCTGTGTGGTTGGCAGGACTCGGACAAACCGAGGCTCCAACGGGGCAGCAGCCGGTAGGGTTTAAGCTGTCGCAAGAGGTCATTCATGACGCACAACATGGCCTAGGCCGAATTCGGCCTATCCGGACTAAGAGACCGCAAAAAGATGCGGCATTGCATGGGAACAATGATGGCCGACCGAGCCTTGATACACAAGAAGACAAGTGAAAACCGCCAGTTCCGCATGGTGATTAGACAAACAGACGAAGAACGCGCGCTGCTCGGGTGCTGGCGCTGCCGTTCAATTGCCGATGAGGGAATTAAAGGAATTGACTCCCATCGCCGGCTAAAACGTCAGATCGCTCTCACTTCTTGCAATTTACCCGCCGTGGTGGGCAATTTGAAAGCCCGGCCGCTCCTTCCACCTGCGTTACGGCGGCGCACCGATTAAGCGCGGCTTGCCGGGCTTGGATCGGTGTCAAGAATTGATGACTGACCCCATGACTGACCCCGAATTGTTCCTAATTGTTCCAATTGTTTACGCGTGGCGACAATGGCGGTCACTTTGTCATCGTCAACGAAGCAGCCGGCAAGATCGACGATATCGCATTGGACATTTAGACTTGAGTCCGCCATCGCACGCGTGATCGCTGAAGGCAAAGTGCGCACCTACGAAAAACATGTCCGGTCGCCGCGGCGACATGGACTCGCCGTGGCGAGGACGGCAAAGACCCTACACTCGATGTGGCAGAAGCTATTGCGGAATACGCCAGTTCATAGACCAAGAAACGCCCGTTTGGTGCTATCCTATTTTTTCTTGACGAGGAAAACTCGATTGCGCCAAGTTCGGACCGAACTCAACGCGCCGGTCAATTTAGGATATGGCTCTTTTCTCCTAGGGCTCAAGCGCAACGACATCACCGCTTATCTTGTGAGCAATATTCAGCGATTTTTTCAACCAACCCAACTTGGAGGTATCCCTGAAAATCTTCGATTTTAGCCAAGGTCGACTCAAGTTTGTCGTAAGGAATGTATTTGCAGACATCGAGCAGCAGGTTCCTAAACACTGGCCGGTTCAATTGATAAACCACGTGAGGCCGCCGCTCGGTCGGTGCGACGATGAAAAGCTTAATCTTGATGTGCGGCTGACTCGCCACGAGATCGGCGAGGCGGAGCAGTCCCGAGTAGATGGAGGTGGTGTGCTCCACCTCGAACGCGCACTGGATCACATTCGACTGCAGCCATATGACGTCAATGTTCTCAATGATCCTCGACGTATCGGTATCGAAGCCGAGGTTCGGCATCCTTTTGATGCAAAGATCAGCGAAGGCTTCTCCCTTATAGCTCTTGCCTTGATCATTCCTAGCCACCCAGACGTCGCAACCGAGCGCGCGCCCTAGTTTGATCAAATACCATTGGGTGCGATCATGACTTTGAGCTTCTTTCGAGGTGCCGATCAAGTCTTCGGCCTCTTCTTCAATGACCTTCTGTGGCAGCGGAGTTGGCTGACGCTCGCGCTTCTCTACCTGTTTCTGCGCCTCCTTTTGTAAGGCCTGGAAGTCCCCCGATGGCTGCTCCTGCGTAATTCCTGCGCGCGACACAATCAGTGAATGTAAATCGCCAAATAGCGCCGGAGGAATTGGGTGAACGTCTCGGATATAGAGAATCCAATGCTGCCCCAAATGCCTCTGCAGAGTTTTCCTAATCTCCTCCTCGACAGGTACCCAATTGGGCGGATCAAGCACTACATCAGGCGTAACTTTGATTCGGTAGGGATAGATGTCATCCGGCCACACTTTGGTCTGATCATCGAAGTACGGTTTTCCGGTCACGGTGCCTAAAGCGGCAAGCTTCCCATCGGCATAATAAATGATGCGATCGCCTAACGCCCAATCCTTCAAAACATTTCGGCGATGTCCGTAAAGTTTTTGTTCTAGACAGACTCGTAAGTTAGTTCTTGGACCGATGATGAAATGCTTAGTCATAAAGCGTCCTTGTTTGCATTGTGGAGGCTGATTGCTTGTAGGAACGGTTCATTTAATTCCATGCCGACATCTTGCTCCGGCGCGACGCGCTTGAAGCCCGCATACATGAGGCACATCAGATGCAGTCCTGAAAACTTCCGATTTGGAATGCTGCGGAGTTCGTATTTTTCATCAGGCGATGCGTAGTCGAGTCCGTTCCTGCCGAGAAGTGCGATTTCAAAGGCGATGTTATGAATCTGCTCCGGCGTCATCGCATCGAAGCGCTTGAATGCGTCAAGGAAGTAAAAGACCGCCGCTGGATGTTTTTCTCGCAGAAGGGCGAGATTCGTCGTTCCCTCTGTCGGCGGCGTTTCGATAATCTGATGCTGGCCGGGATCAGTTTTCCATTCATACCACGCGCGCAGGCCAGTCATTTCCGCAAATTCATCGACGAGTTTATATTCATCGCCCGGCTGAAGCTTATCCACCTGGTCCGCCCAGCGGTTGAAAAGCTTTTGCGAGAGCGCAAAGGTATCGAAACGCCGATAGACTTCAGAAAAAGTAGACGCGCCAGCGAAAAGATTGTCCAAAAACAGGCTATACGCGCCGTTCAGCGCCAAGCTCGCTTGCATAATTTTACGGGGTGTGACTTGGCGAATTTGCGGGTTCGTATTTGTCTGCGCCGCTTCGAGGGCCAGTCCTCGCAACGACAGAAATTGCGCTGGCTGGAGAGATGGGAATGCGTTTCGGATGTAGCGCTCGATGGTCATATCCAATGGGCAGTTAAACAAAAAGCCAGTGAGCCCGGCAACTATCGAGAGGGTCATTTTTGTGATCGACTCTTCGGAATATCCCTGTTTCTCGAGCTTTCGGATGTCGCCAGCGATCGAGCGAATTCCCGCTTCGCGACTCTGCGCCGATGTCGCGAAGAATAGGTTTTTCCCTTCTTGTCGCGCCTCCGATTCGAGTTTTAGGTGCGTAAGCTCGTGCGCTTCCAAATGTGCGAGAAGTTCCGGATCGTAACCGCGTCTGGTTTTGATCACGTGATAATCGCGCCCGTGTTTCCAAGCCATTTGGATTGTTGCTCCCAGCATGTCCTCGAAATCGGTCTCTTCGAACCGGACCGGGAATCCCGCAGTTTCTCCATCTCGGCCTTGTAATCCTGGACGCATTTAAAAGCGTCTGAATGATGTTCCACCGCGAGCTTTTGTTGAACCGTCACGTACAATTCTCGCGCGCCATCAAAAACCGATTGCGACCGAGCATCCTGCATCTTTGCCTCTGCAAAGAGCTGCGTAAGCGTGTCGCTGGCAGTTTGAGATTGACCGTCTTCCGCAAGCGTCAGCGCTTTTCCATAGTATGGATTGGCAAAATCGGGGTTTGCAGCGATAGCCCTATCGAAGTAATCGACGGCCTCACGTGTTTGTCCCTTTTTCTGGAAGCCGGCGGCCAGACTGTTCAACGCCCACGCGTCATCAGGCTTAATTTCTAAAGCTTTTCGAAGGAATTTCTCCCCAGTCTCTGGATCGCCCTTTTCTCGGATATACAGATTGCCTAGGACGACCCAGCTCCACGCATCTTTTGGATCCAAGCGTAGAACTTCGATTAGATGATTCGTGGCATTCTCCACATCGCCTGTTTCCACGTACGCCATGGCGAGATCACGGCGCGAAGAGTGGAATGAAGGCTGCAATTCAAGCACACGCTTATAAATGTCGATCGCCTTCTTGTAGTTGCCCTCGCTTGCATGCTTCATGGCTCGCGCCGCAAGCCTTGCTGCTTCCTCGCGCTTTGCATCGGCCTCTTCCGGACATGAAATGACCACTTCATCGCCTTCCAGTGTGACGATGATTGGCTTCGGCAGGAATGCGTAATGTTTTAGTACGTAGGTCGTGATTGCCGCGAGGTCTTTCGGTTGATCAGTGATTTGCGGATCGAGTTCAAAAATTTCGGAGATCTTGAGGCGAATTTTTTTCATCGGTTCGATGCGCAGCTAGTACAAGATAAAGATTTGCCGGCTGCCGCGCCAGTGGGCTTCCGCTTCTGTCTGCATGAAAGCGCCGAGAATAGCGGAAATTTAGCTCTGTGAGAAACGGAAAAAGAGGCCGCCCCCGTTGCGATTACGGATACAGCCAGCGCTTTCGCCAACCGTCAGCGACGCGCTCATACAAAATGCGCTAATGACGACGAAATGGTTTTTGACGCCAAAATTCAATCCGCTCCGGCGCGAGTCGAAATCCGGACCAGAACGGCGGACGCGGCCCTTCTCCCACGCCAAAACGCAAAGCGGACTTGGCGAGTTGCACTCCAAGTTCAAAGTAGCCGCGGATGGGTTGGGATTGTTTGGAAGCCCAGGTACTTCGCGCGTGAGAACCTACGCCCGCGCGCTCAGACCTGCGGCTTCATCACTTTGAGCGTCTGAATCGAAGTGTATTCCTCCAAACCATAGCGTCCGAATTCGACTCCGATTCCCGATTGCTTGACGCCGCCGAAGGGAGCATTGGGCTGGATCGCGCCGTGCTCGTTGACCCAAGCGGTACCGCATTCCAGACGACAGGCGAGGTCGGCGGCCTTTTCGATATCGTTAGACCAAATGGATCCGCCAAGTCCGTTCGGACTGGAATTCGCCCGGCAAATGGCATCATCAATATCGAAATACTTAATCACCGGCAGAATCGGACCGAACTGCTCCTCATCGACCAGGCGAATCCCATCGGTCATGTCGGCGACAATTGTCGGTTCGAAAAAATACCCATCGCCGTTTCTTGCCTGGCCGCCTGAAAGAATGCGACCGCCATGAGCGCGCGCGTCATCCGCCAATTCCTGGACGTAGCGAAGTTGCGCTTTGTTCTGCACAGGACCGAGCTCGGTCTCCGGATTCAGGCCGTCGCCAACAATTGCGGCCTTCGCGAGCTTGGCCAGTTCGGCACACAATTGCTCGTAAATGCTTTCGTGGACGTAAAGCCGTTTCAGGCAGGCGCACGTCTGACCATTATTGTGAAACCCGACGCCGAACAGTTTGGGCGCGATCGTTTCTGGATCGACATCGGGCAGGACAATGCCGGCATCATTGCCACCAAGCTCAAGCGTGAGGCGTTTCACGTTGGCCGCCGCATCCTGCATGATCTTCTTGCCGGTGGCGGTCGATCCGGTAAAGACGATCTTGTCGATACCCGGGTGTTTGGCGATGGCGGCGCCAACACCTGAATCAGACGTCGCGGTGATGATGTTGAGCACGCCTGGCGGCAGTAGTTCGTTTGCGAGTTGAACGAACCTGGCGGTGGCAACCGGAGTCAACGCGGATGGTTTGATCACGACGGTATTGCCCGCGCGGAGAGCAGGAATCACATGCCAGATCGCGATTAGCAGCGGCCAGTTCCAAGGCGTGATTGAACCGACCACTCCCAGCGGTTTGCGATGCACCTCAACGCGCGCTTCGTCATTATCCTGAATCAGTTCAACCGGCAGAGTGAGATCGGCTGTGGCATGAGTCCACGCAATGGCGCCGCCCACTTCCATCCCGGAACCGACGCCATTGAGGCCTTTCACCGGCTTGCCTGTTTCCTTCGTGACCAATTCCATTAGCGCGGGCATGTTTTTCTCAAGCGCGTTTCCGATTGCATGCAGAAGAGACTGGCGCTCGTGGTCCGAGCGGTGGCTCCACGACGGAAAAGCGGCGCGCGCCGCCGCGACTGCGGTGTCGAGGTGCGAGATGTCGCCGGCGGCGACCGATACAAACGGCGCGCCCGTGGCGGGGTTGATTACAGGTAATCTGTTCCGAGACGCTACCGCGTTGCCAGCGATGATCATTGGGATGCCAGCCAAGGTGTCCATTTACGGATAGAGCCAATCTTTCCGCCAACCATCAGGCACACGCTCATACACGATGCGCTGATGACGACGGAATGGTTTTTGAAGCCAAAATTCAATCCGTTCCGGCACGACTCGAAATCCTGACCAGAACGGCGGACGCGGTATTTTTCCCAAACCAAAACGGAGAGCAGATTTCGCAACTTCGGTCTCCAGCTCAAAGTAGCCATGCATTGGTTGCGACTGTTTGGAAGCCCAGGCACTGATCTGACTGAGCCGTTGGCGCGTGGCGAAATACGCATCGGCCTCCTCGTCGCTCACGATGTTCGCCCGGCCGCGGACGCGCACCTGTTTACCGATCTCAGCCCAATAGAAGCAGAGTGCTACGCGCGGATCGTGCATGAGCGCCTTCGCTTTGGCGCTTCCGAGGTTCGTGTAAAAAACGAAGCCGCATTCGTCCACGCCCTTGAGCAAAATCATTCGGGCATCTGGATAACCATCGGGATCGACCGTCGCTACTGTCATCGCGGACGGCTCTTCGATTCCGGAGTCAACGGCTTCCGCGAACCACGTTTGAAAAAGCGCCATCGGATCATCGGCGTCGCGGGAGAGGCTGTCGCTATCCCGAGGGAAGCTGTCAGCTTCCCCTACAGTCTTCAAGGTATCAGACATCGTTCTGGCTTAGCGGTTCCGAACGTAAGTGCGGATCGCTTCGAACTGACTCGCGCCGTCGAGGCCGGCTTCCGCCATCACGATTGCGCCTGGGCCGCTTCCGAGATAATGCTTATGCCGGAACGGATGGAGCGTATGTTTGCGTCCGTAGTCGGAGCGCACCCAACGCGTCATTGTCGCGAGCGTGAAATCGGTAATGCCCATGGCTTCGTACTGGTGCGCTTCCGGGAAAATCTGTTTACGCTCCGCGGATGGTAACATGTCGAACAGTTCGGACGATGTGATCACGTAAACGTTCAGATCGAGTTTCTCCCGATCGAGCAACGGGAGCGTTTCGTTCAGGAACGCATTCGTCACGCCGGTTCCTTGAAGCACGATTGTGCCCTGCGATAGCCAGCGTGCAGCGCGCAACCGATAAACACCTTGAGCTGCCGCCGAGGCGGGCGGCAAACCAAGCGCGGCGCGATCGAGCACCAGTTCCGGTGGACGAGTGACAAACGGCGCGATGATCGCGGGCCGTTTCGCCAACGCGGCGGAAACGAGGAACCAGATTTCCTGCGGATCCCACGGCGTTAGCGTGATCATCGTGCCAAGCGGGAAATTGTCCTGAAGCAATTGCAACGACTGCGGGTCGGCGTGCGTTGGACCATCTTCGCCGGTCTTTAATCCAGCGTGCGCACACACCAGAAAGAACGGACGATACTCGCCGCCTTGTGTCGCCACGCGCGCCTGGTTCCCAATTGCGTGCAGACGCGCAGCGATGTGACCAAGCGGCGCGCTGAATGCGCCGTACGATGAGCCTGCGCCAATGTGCGCGCCAAATGCGCTGATGCCTGACAGCATCGCCATCATCGCATCCTCGCAAATTCCGCCAATCGCGACTTCCCGCGCACCAGGATTGGTGCGGCGATTGTAAAAACCGCCCGGGAATTTGTCGTTCGCTTTATTGATACTTGTCGATCCGAGCAAATCGGCAGCTGCAACAACGAAAGCGCCCTCAGTGACGACATTGTAGTAGTTCAACACTCGGCCAAGTTGCTCGCGCAGCGTTGTTTTTGTCCCGGGGTTCAGCCTCAGTTCTGACGGGGTCGCCGCATCGGCAGCGGCTTCCGCGATCGTATATGTGAAATTCGCGTGCGGTCTGTCCTTGGAAGGTTTGCGTGCGCGCGCATTCAATCGCGTCTGCGCGGCGCGCAACTGTGTGGCGAACGCTTCGACCATCGGCCGGCTCGCTTCCATCGAATCACGAATGATGCTGAGCGTTTTCCAGTAACATTCCTCGATCACGCTCGCATCGGCTCCGCCGCGGCAGCGTTGTTTATCGCCTTCGCAGCACGGCAGCGGCACGACATCCTTCGGCAACAACGGCGCGACCGCCGCAAAGAACGCACTTGAGCACAGGCCGTGACCCGCGCCGTGCGATGCGCGCCCCTCGATTCCGTATTGCCAGCCTTTGACCGTGCGATAAACGATCGCGGTCGGCTGGCCATTCTGAAATTCGAGCGCCAGGCGTTGCGCTGCGGTGATCTGCTGCCAATCGAAGCCGTCCGGCACGTACACGACATTCCAGTCGTGCAGATACGCGAGCTCCGCCGGCGTCCATTGCACGTATTCGCCGGGCGCTTCGCCATCGCGGCAGACATGGTTTGAATCGATGGACGCCTGGTTCCAATCGATATGCAGAATGATGTTGTCGAGCGAAGCGGTCGCGGCCGCGGCGAACGCCTCCGCCACGCGGCCTGGCGTCATTCCGCCTTCACCCTCGATGATGTGAACGCGCGGCGCGTCTTCACCATAGAGATCGCCCGCGGCCCAGGCCAATCCAAACGAGGCCGGAACGCCAACACCCGACGCGCCCGTGGACAGTCTAACGAACGGTGTGGCCGGCGTCGGATGTCCATCGAGTGGTTTGGCGTGAAATTTCTTGTACAGCGGCGTGGTCGTTGTCGGATTGCGTCGAAAACCGAGCAGATCTTCGAGTCGCAACTGGAATTTCTCATCGCGCGGTAACAAATCCGGCGCCGCGATGCGCGCTATTTCGTTGCGCAGCGCCCACATCGCGTAAAGGCCGAGCGCCTTGTGTCCGGCTGCGTACGAGATGATGTCCGCGTCCTGACGATTCGGCTGCGCGAGGTCGTAATCCATTGTATCGAACAACAGCCGCGCGACGAAGCGGCCTGATGAGATTGAGCCGCCGGGATGACCTGATAGCGGCACGTAATTGTACATCACGGCGCACAGCGTGCGGTAAACCAGATCGAACGCTTCGCATTGTTCGACTGTCGCCTCGTCGAGCGGCCAGCCTTCTTCGAACACGCGGTTCGCTGCATTAATGAACCCACCCCGACGCGGGCCGAACGGCATCGTGCTGTCGTCACGATGGGCGGGCGTTCTGTCGTGTGCAATGAGATTGGTAAACATAGTCTGACTTCCTTGGTGAGGGTTAATCTGGCGATTTCTTTTGCAGTCATAAGGAGCCTTCCGGCTGAATTCCGCCGTGCAAGTCTTGTGAAAAGACAGGCATTTTTTGCGCCGGGGAAATCCGCACGCAGGCGCGGATCGCAAAATTTGAACAGACTGTCGCAAATTACGGTGAGCGCGATGTACAGACCAGGCCACCAGTCTTATACAGAAAGGAAAAAATTATGAAGACACTCACCACATGGAACCCTCTCCGGGAGATGGAGGAATTTCAGAACCGCTTCAGCACATTCTTTGGCGGTTTGCCGACGTTCCCGTTTCGTTTCCCTAAAAACGGCGAGAGGTTCAAGATGCCCGATTGGTCGCCCCTGGTGGATATCATCGAAGACGATCACGAGTATCTGTTCAAGGCCGACCTGCCCGAGATGAGAAAGGATGACGTAAAAATCACAATCGAAAACGGCGTCCTTTACATTTCCGGCGAACGCAAAACCGAGAAGGAAGAAAAGAAGAGGAAATTCCATCGGCTCGAACGTTTTTTTGGCACATTCGAGCGCACATTCACTGTGCCGGAAGATGCGGACACGACAAAGATCGTGGCTGAGTTTCATGACGGCGTGCTGCAGGTTCACCTGCCGAAACGCCCCATGCCGAAACCAGAAGCGATCGAAGTCAAAGTGCAATAAGACGCGAGTGCCTGGCCGGCGCGCACTGCCCGATGTTGCGCGCCGGCTGCGGCCGAAAGGACATTCGGCTTGGCTCTCGACTGTTCTTTCAATATAGCTGCTAATCACCCGGTGATTTCGATTTGGCATCACCGGGCCGAACTTGCGAAAGAAACGCACAACACCGACGCACGCCCTCCGTGAGGAAGCGATCAGCCATTTCCATGACCTGCTCGCAGCTGACGAGACATTATCACCTGTGGTTTTTGAGAAATTGCGCAGCGCGATGCGCAAAAAGCGACTCCTCTATGGCGAACGCCCAATCGGCGTTGCGCTGCGTCCGCACCTTCTTCACCACGAACAATTCGAGAAGCTGACCCAGACAGCGCAGCGCGTTGCGAGTGCTTTGGAAAGGGTTGCAGCCGCAGTCGTGCAAGATCCGGACCTGATGGATGAACTCGGCATGACAGAGGCAGAACGCAAGATGGCGCTTGTTGATCCGGGATTTTCAACAGCCGGTGTAACCACCCGGCTCGACGCGTTCGTTCGCGGCGATGAAATCAAATTTGTAGAATCCAACGCCGAGAACCCTTCAAGCCTGCCGGACCAAGAGGAATTGAATCGATTACTCTTCGAGCTGCCGGTAATGGCGAGCTTTGCCCGACGCTATCGTTTACGCCAGTTCTCGCCGGTTGAAAGACTGCTCGAAACGCTCCTGCACACGTATCGCGAATGGGGCGGCAGCGGAGTGCCGAATATTGCGATCCTCGATTGGAAGGACCTGCCTACATCGAGTGAGTTCGTTCTTCTGCAGGAGCATTTCAGCGCGCGTGGGGTTCCCACCATCATCTGTTCACCGGACGATCTCGAGTATCAGCAAGGGCAACTCCGAAGCGGCGCGTTTCGCATCGATCTGGTTTATAAACGGGTAATCATTCACGAATTCCTCGCGCGCTATGACGATACGCATCCGCTCATCCGCGCATATGTGAACCACGACGTTTGCCTCGTGAATCCGTTCCGGTGCAAAATCATGCACAAGAAAGCGGTGTTCGAGATGCTCACGGACGAGCGGTGCCAGGATTGGTTCAGCGCGAGCGAACAGGAAGCAATCCATCGATCAGTGCCATGGACCCGGCGCGTTGCCGACCGAAAGACCACGCGCAAACGGCGAAAAATCAATCTGCTCGAATTCATCCGCCGAAACCGCTCACGCCTTATTCTTAAACCGAATGACGATTACGGGGGACACGGCGTTCATTTCGGCGCGCAGTTGGACGAGCGCGAGTGGGACAACGCGATTCAAACTGCTCTTTCAGCTGACTACATCGTCCAGGATGCGGTCGATTTGCAGCCGGAACTGTTTCCGATCTTCAGCGAGACGGACTGGAAATTGCAGCCGATGTTCGTTGATACGAACCCATTTCTTTTTCGCGGGAAAGTCTGCGGCGCAATGGTTCGTCTATCCGCCACGCCAATCGTTAACGTCACTTCGGGCGGCGGTGAGACAGGATTCTTCGTAATCGAGAGGGCAGACTGACTGGAATTCAAACCGTGCGGCATTTTTGTCCGGCTGTCTGTCCGCTAGACGGATTTTTTTTGAAATAGAACTTTCAGGTTATTTTAGCTCCTATGAACTCGAAATCGGTTGAAGGGCAGCGCACGTTGGCTTGGTTGATCGTGGCTGCGGCGGGTGTGCGGGCGGCGTTTGGGATCTTCGTCGCGATCGATGCCTACCTGAAATGGCAGCCGGGTTTTGCGGCGCATTATGCGGGTTACCTGCAAAACGCCGTCAACGGGCAGCCTCCCTGGCTCGTCCCCTGGTTTCATTTCTGGATTCAACTCGTTTCACCACGGACTGGCTTCTTTATTCTCGCCACGCGTCTGATTGAAACCGCCCTCGCGGTCGGGCTGCTCTTCGGCATCGCTCGTCGGTTGACCTATGTCGCCGGTGCCTTGTTCAGCTTGCTCATCTGGTCAACGGCGGAAGGTTTTGGCGGGCCCTACACATCCGGCGCAACGAATCTCGGACCGGCTCTCATGTATGCGCTGGTTTTTGTTGCCGCCGCACTCTTTGAACGTTTCCTCGGTCCCTCGCCCTATAGCCTTGATTATTATATCGGCCGCCGGTTTCCGAAATGGAGATCAGTGGCCGAATGGAAACCGGAGCGGATCTGGCCAGAGGTACGCCCCGCCTTTGATTGGGACCATCAACTCGGAGCGATCGGCGCGATCATCGTCGTCCTTGCCCTGGCTCTCGCCACTCTCGGCAGTGCAACAAACGCGAAGATTTTGCCTGCCACGCCGTCGAATGCCGCGGCCGCCGTCTCGCCTCTGAAACTGGCCGCCACGACCGTCTCGCCGTTGAGCATGGCCACGGCGGGACAAACGACCAAGCGGGCGCTTCCGGTTCTTCCTCCGCTGATCGGCAACGGGGCCGACGTCAATATCAACCTGGTCGCGACTGACGCGACGATCGAAATCGTCAACGGCGTGCAATATCAGGCGTGGACATTCAACGGCACCGTCCCGGCCCCAATCCTTCATGTGCGCGAAGGACAAACTGTGCACGTGAAATTCGTCAACAACGGGATGATGCAGCACTCGATCGATTTCCACGCGGCACAGATCGACTGGAGCGTTGCTTATCGCTCTATCAATCCAGGGGAGAAACTGGAGTTCTCGTTTGTAGCACAGGTGCCGGGCGTATTCATTTACCATTGCGGAACGCCGCCTGTGTTGCAGCACATCGGCAACGGAATGTTTGGCGCAATCATAGTCGATCCGCTCAAGCCGCTGCCTCCGGCCGACGTCAGCTACGTTCTGGTGCAAAGCGAATGGTACACTCAGCAGGTGGAAGGCAAGCTCATGACCGGCGATTATAATAAGATGGTCGCCGTCACTCCGGACGAAGTCGTATTCAATGGCATCGCCTTTCAATACAAGGATAATCCACTTCAGGCGAAGGTCGGACAACGGGTGCGGCTCTACTTCGTCGATGCGGGACCGAATCTTTTCAGCGCGTTTCACATCATTGGCGGAATGTTCGCAGCGGTTTATCCCGACGCTGATGCGAACCATGCGCTGACTGGCGTGTCCGTCTATACCGTCGCCCCGGGCCAAGGCGTCATTTTCGACGCGATCATGCCGCACCCGGGAAAGTATCCAATCGTCGATCACAGCATGCGCGACATGGAGATCGGCGCCGTCGGATTGCTTAGCGTGAGTGAATAACGAACTTGGCGAGCAGGCGAGCTACAATTCGTCCAGGTTTCGTTGCAACAGTTTTTGCGGTTCTAGCGGTTTTGATCGAGATGCTTCGGAATCACAAACGCGGCGATCCGCTGCGATGTCCGCCGCTGGCAGGTCCGTGAAAAGCTGGCAACTACCCAGCGTATTTTCGGCTACTGCCTTTCGAAACGTGCCCGCTTTCCAGCGCCACACGGAATGTTATCTCTTACCCAAAAACAAGGTCGCACGAAAAAAGCGCGGTTTAGTCGTCGCGCAGAGATAACTTCGGCCCGAGCGCCACTAACCAGACAGTAGCCGCAAGAAGCCAGATCAGCGCGGCATAAACAAGGTGGCTGTTTCGCCCGGGCGGAATGAAATCAGCACCAACCCGGGCGATTGTGGCGACTACCAGCAGCGCGAGAGCGACGATTAGAAAAGGAAGCCGTTTTCGAAACAAATGGCTCTGCCCGGCATGGCCAATAATCACGCGCGTGCTCACGGTGAAAAGAATGATGCTGAAACCGCCAATGAACGTGAGGTGTAGATTTGCGAGCCGATATCCGGGGAGCACGGCCGGAAGTAGCAAGCCCACAATCAGCAGCAGCGCGCCCAGCCGAAAACACTGCGCGAGAAATGGCGGGCCGCTTGGTCTTTCCAGCAAATACCCTTGCGTCACAAAATAAGTCAGAGCCGTTACCCCCCGAACCAGCGCTGCGGTGCGCATCCAGCCGAGCGCTTCGAACAAAAATGAACCCCAGATCACCACCGCAGTCAGCGCTGCGATCCCTGCACGTTTCAGCCACAATGTGGCGGCGATTTGCAGATCGGACGGCTCAGGTTTTGCCCCGCCGAGAAGTTTCGGAAAGAAAAATGCGCCGACGCCGAGAATCGGAAAAAGGACGAAACCTTCATTGAGCATTAGGCTGCCGAGTTGATTCGCGAACAGGCCGTTCGTCATCGATTTCGCCGCCGTAATCAGAAAGGTGCCGGCGATCGCGTTCAGCAAGCCGAAGAGGACGAGCACGAACTGCGGCGGCGGCAGATCGTGAGCGCTTCGCGCTCGCCTCGCCATCATCCCGAGGAAGAATAAAAGCAAAACAAGAAACACGACGTCGCCTGCTGTTTGCCTTTGTATCAGATGCAGAAAAGCGCTGGCGACTTGCAGCGCAATTAGCACAGAAGTTTCGGCAGCGATCAGCGGCGACGCATCCAGCAGCCGCGGCCCGGCAGTCCCAAGGAACCCAATGATAAACGAGCCCATCAGCCCCTCGATCATCAACCGGACATGGGCGTTGGCTGGATAAAAACCGATCGCGTGCCACACGAACAATGGCCAGAGCGCGACGCCAGTCATGCCGAGCAACAGCCCGAGCGGAAAGAAAATCCGAAACGGCTCCGCGAAAGAAAGCGCAGGAGATTTCTCCGAATTTGTCACATCAGCGCGAGGGGTCGAACAATTAGTAGTCACCCCAAAAATGGACGGGGCAACGGTTGGACGCCAGCGGAAATTATTCAAGTCATCCAAGCAGCTGATAAATATATGCCAGCATCGCACAAAAAAGAGCCAGTGAATCGCAAATCCCGCAGAGCCTGTTGCGAAGGAAAGCCCCACGATCAACTATGCTTTCAACAGTCGATACTATGGACGTTGCCTCCCCTCCGGAAAATGCTTCAAGCAATTTGAAGAAAACACCGAAGAGGCTTCGCAGTCCCGATCATGTTTTCACTCTCGGGATCGAGGAAGAATTGCAGATCATCGATCCTGAGACACGCGAACTGCGTTCGTACATCCAGCAAATTCTCGCCGACGGTAAAATGATTTTGAAGGAGCAGATCAAACCGGAGCTGCATCAGTCGATTGTGGAAATCGGCACCGAGATTTGCAGCGATGCCCGAGACGCGCGACGGCAAATCACTGCACTTCGCACTGAGTTGGCAAGACTTGCGGCGCAACACGGGTTGGTAATCGCTTCCGCCGGCACGCATCCGTTTTCTCATTGGATGGATCAATTGATCACGGTCAACGAGCGCTACACCACGGTCGTCAATGACATGCAGCAGGTGGCGCGAGTCTGTTTGACATTTGGCCTGCACGTTCATGTCGGAATTCCGGACCGCGAAGAGGCGATCGACATCATGAATCAGGCGCGTTACTTCCTGCCGCATCTGTATGCGCTCTCAGTGAACTCACCTTTTTGGCTGGGACAAAACACCGGGCTGAAAGCATATCGCCAGATGATCTTTGAACGTCTTCCGCGCACCGGTATTCCGGACGCGTTCCAAAGTCTCAGCGAATACGAAGACTATTGGAAATTGCTGGTCGCTACGAATTGCATCGATAATCCGAAGAAGATTTGGTGGGACGTCCGGCTGCACCCGTTTTTCGACACCATAGAGTTTCGGATTTGTGATGCGCAATCGCGCGTGGACGACACCATCGCGCTGGCGGCTCTGATGCAGGCGATTGTTTTCAAATTGCAAAAACTGCGACGCAATAACGTGACCTTCCGTAGCTATCAAAAACGTTTGCTCGACGAAAACCGATGGCGCGCGGGCCGGTACGGACTGGACGGCAAGCTGATTGATTTCGGCCGCAAATGCGAAGTGGACGAGCGCGATCTGCTCGAAGAGATGCTCGAATTTGTTTCCGCTGAGGTTGAGGAGCTGGGCAATCAGCGAGAGCTGGAGCACATCAAGCGGATCATGCGTGAAGGCACCGGCGCTGACCGACAACTGATGGTGTGGGAACGCACCCAGTGCATGAAGGCTGTGGTCGATCAGATAGTGGCCGAGACAAACGACGGACTGGCGGGGTAGGCTTACTACTACGACGGCCAAGTCGCCGCTTCTTGTCATTCTGACCGAAGCGAAGAATCTCTGATCATTGCTTTACAGTGTTTCCACAGTGCGCCAGTCCATAGTCAGAGATGTTTCGCCTTGCTCAACATGACAGAGATGTAAAATGCTCCAGCGTGGCACTGTGCCGAGTGGTTTTCACCGACGCATCGGGAACAGCGACGTATAACTCGAAAGGCCGCGCACGTATTGCGCGCGCTCGAACGCGCTCGGGTCCGGACAATTCTGCTGACTCATGATGCCTTTAAGTTCGCGCAATGATTTATGTCCGTGCTCCTGCGCCCATGCGGCGAGATCCATCTCGATTCGCTGGATATGCGTGATCCCGTGACGCATCAGAGCGCTGCATAACATGGTCACATCGGCCCCGGCCATCACCAGCTTGATCACGTCCTGCGCTTGGTAAATCCCGCTCGTAGCTGCGAGGTTCGCGCGAATTTTTCCGTAAAGAATTCCGATCCAATGCAACGGTAATCGCATATCGGCCGGCGTGCTTAACGTGAAATTTGGCGCGACCTCCATTTTCTCCAAATCGATGTCGGGTTGATAGAATCGGTTGAACAACACGAGACCGTCTACATTGAGCGCGTCCAGACTGGCCGCCATGTTTGCCAAACTACTGAAATACGGACTCAACTTTACCGCGAGTGGGATTTTGGTGGCAGCGCGAACGCTGCGAACAGTGTCGGTGTAAACATCTTCGATGATGCTGCCGCTAATCTCGGTGCGCGTCGGTATTTTGTAGATATTTAATTCCAACGCGTCCGCGCCGGCGTCGGTGATTCGTCGCGCGTAGCTGATCCAACCGCCGAGCGTCGTGCAATTGAGGCTGCCAATGATTGGAATCGCGACCGCGCGTTTCGCTTGCGCGATGTTCTCAAGATAAGTGTTTGGATCGACTCGGAATTCCGGCGCAGTAGCTTCGATTTGTTCTTCGAATAGCGAATGAAAAACCACCGCGGCGGCGCCCGCTTGTTCCATCGCACGCACGTTATCAATCTTCTCCGAAAGCGGCGAGGCGGACGGGACCAGTGGCGAACGCAGCGAGAGCCCGAGATACTTCGTCGTCAGATCCATGGATTACTTTCGTGGATTTAGACAGGAAAGAAACTCTGCACCGACTCGTCAAGAACAACGGCGAATAGGCGCATACTTCGTTGTCTTCATCTTTGACGATTTTGGCAGTGACAACACGTTCGTCTGCAGGCGAACTTTCTGATGGACATGGTTTGGAACACAGAAGTTTGGGCGCAGAGCAACGTTTGCCTGCGTTTGGTTTCCGAGTAATTCTGTGAGCTTTCAGTATGCCCGATCGCGTTTATCTGCATCCGATTGACCCGGAACTGCTCCCGGGGGCGCACAATGCGATCCATACCTGTCTGCGATTGAAGCCGCAGGAGCGAATCACGATCATCACCGACACGGTCACGCGTGGCATCGCGGCGGCGTTGCAATCAGAAGTGGAGCGTGTCGGGTCGGAGTACAGTTTGTTTGTCCTGGAGCATCATGCGCGACGGCCGCTCTCCTACATGCCCGAGATTATTCTGGACGACCTGGCGCTCTCGCAGGTCTCGGTTTTCGCCGCACAAGCTCAGCCCGGCGAACTCGACTCGCGCACGGAAATGACGGCAGTGGTGAACCATCACCGAATCCGGCACGCTCACATGGTGAACATTAATCGCCAGATCATGCTCGAAGGCATGCGCGCCGATTTTTGCGCAATTGATGAGCTTAGCCAGCGTCTGGTCGAACATGCGCGTCAGGTGGATCACATTACTTGCAAAACGCGGCATGGCACTGAATTCCAGGCGGAGTTGTCGCCGAAACTCAAGTGGCTCAAAACCAGCGGCATCATCACTCGCGACAAATGGGGCAATCTCCCCGGCGGCGAGATTTTCACCACGCCGATGAATACCAACGGCGTGTTTGTGGTGGATGGCGTGGTCGGCGATTACTTGTGCGAACGCTTTGGCGATCTGCAATCGAATCCGCTCACCATCGAGGTGGAAGACAATCGGATCCGAGCGCTGCGTTCGGAGAACAAGGATTTACGCGACGAATTTCGTGCTTACACGAGCACCGACGAAAACAGCAACCGCGTTGGTGAATTTGCCATCGGCACCAATATCGCGTGCACGCACATCATCGGTCACATCTTACAGGACGAAAAAATTCCCGGAGTCCACATCGCGTTTGGTCATCCTTATGCCGAGCACACCGGCGCAAACTGGGCTTCCAAAACGCACATCGACTGCGTCGGCCGCGATTTCGACATCTGGTTCGACGGCCAGCAGGTAATGCGAGGCGGGAAGTTTCTGATATAGTGCGGCAATGATTGCTGATGTTCGCAGGCGCCTTGAGCGGGTTCCATTCGTGCCGTTCGTCGATCCGCACTTCAGACGCTCACGAGTATTCAGTGCCGACCGTTGATCATGCCAAGATCTCTCCGCGCGGACACCGCCTAGTTGTGTTTACGGACGAGGATGCAACCGCCATATTGAGCCCGCTTCACATCAACAGCATAATTGATTTGCGGCCTAACGGCGAATAGCAAACGGCGGATCGTCACGTGGATCCGAAACTTCGCGCCGCTTTCAATGCCGATTTTACGCCGGACAAATACGAGGCGCTGGTGCGCTGCGTAAATGAAACCGAGAAGTGGCCGGCAGATTTCCGGATTTCCGAGACACCGATTTTCCTGACGCGCGAGTTCACGGACGAAGCCACGCGCGCGGCGAATGAGATTGTCGCCGCCACGCGCACCCCGGAATTCGCCAAGCACGCGGCATCGGCGATTCCGAAGGGACTGGAAGTGCCGAACGAATCAGCGCATCCGAATTTTCTGCTGGTCGATTTTGCGATTTGCGCCGAAGGAGACCGGTTGGTCCCTCGCCTGATCGAATTACAGGCGTTCCCGAGCTTGTTCGGTTTTCAGTTGCTGCTTTTGGATTGCATCCGCAAAGCGTACGCAGTTATTCCGCGCAATTGGACCTCCTCGTTTGGTGGAATCAAAGATGACGCGTATCTCGAACTTCTGCGGCGCACCATCATCGCAGATTCACCGATAGAGAGCGTGGTGTTGCTCGACATCGACCCGGAAAAACAAAAAACGCGCGTGGATTTCGCCGCTACCGAAACGTTCCTCGGCATTCGACCGGTTTGCGTGACCAAAATCAGGAAGCGCGGCCGGCAATTGTTCTATGATCGTGAGGGCCGCGAAGTGCGGATCGAGCGGATTTATAATCGCGTCATTTTTGATGAACTGAGTCATCGGTCTGACCTGAATCTGCAGTTTCGGTTTCAGGATGATCTCGATGTCAGATGGGTTGATCATCCGAACTGGTATTACCGGATCAGCAAGCATTCGCTGCCGTTTCTCAAGACCGAGCACACGCCACCGACGTTTTTTGTTGATGAATTTCCATCTGAGGAAAACGTCGGTGATTACGTGTTGAAACCGCTTTATTCATTCGCTGGCCACGGTGTGAACATGGAGCCGACGAGCGAAAAAATCGCTGCGCTGCAAAATCCGCACGAATGGATTTTGCAGAGGAAAATCGATTACGCGCCGTTCGTGCCGACAGTGGATGGTCACAAATCGAAGGCCGAGATCCGGATGATGTTTGTGTGGCCCGATCAGGATCGCGATCCCACGCTCGTGAACAATCTCGTCCGGATGAGTCAGGGCAAAATGATGGGCGTCGATTTTAACATCGACAAAACATGGGTGGGCGCCAGCATCGCGCTGCACGAAACGTAACGCACACATCCTGCGGCTCGCTTTCAGCAACCTGCAGTAAGGGCCAAGGCGCCTCGTCTGGCAGTTCGCACAAAGGATCATTCCCTTGCATGAGATTTGTCGCTCCCAACACAGAACGCAGTCTTTCACTTTTCACTTGAGGAAGCCCTATTCTTTGCGAAAAACTAGGAACAGCGAAACACGTGCAAGCCGCCGGATTGAAATGTCCAGTCCTATCACGACAACTGAAGCCCGACGCAACTTCGCGAGCGCGTTCAGCCGGTGGCATCAAAAAAAGGCATTGCCTCCCGAGTTAAAGGGTACGCTTGCATGCCAACGCCTGTGCGAGCCGCTTTTCACGCCGGCCATCTCGCCAGGATTTAAGTTACAGCCGGAAGACAGAGTTTTCGCCATAGGGTCATGTTTTGCTCGCGGTATAGAGGGGGCACTAGTTGGACAAGGCATGGAGGTTTTAAGCAGAGCGGTGGAATTTGATTCCTTCCCGGCCATAAATGACGATGGAAAATTAGGCTTTACCAATAAGTACAATACATTTTCGATTTACAACGAGTTGCGCTGGGCTCTCGATCCGAATGCTGAATTCCCGCGTAACAGCATTGTTCATGTTGGGAATGGGACCTTTTATGATCCGCACACTAATCCTACACTTCAGCCAGGCGATTTCGACGAGGTATTGCGTCGACGTGAGCTAATTAGATCCGTCACGCGTCGAGTTTCCAAATGCCGGGTTGTGGTGATTACTCTCGGCCTGGTCGAAGTGTGGCGCGACAAGACTGCGAATGTTTTCATCAATCAGGTGATTCCTGATATGCTCAGCCTCTATCGGGATCGCTACGAGCTTCATACCACGAATTTTGCCGACAACCTTTCGAACCTTGAGGCTGTTCATGCGTTGCTCAAACAATTCGGTCATCACGATGTGCGAATCATAGTGACTGTGTCACCGGTACCATTAATGGCGACCTTCTCTACAGAGGATGTTGTTGTTGCCAACACCTATTCCAAATCACTCCTCCGCGCCGTTGCGCAGGAATGGGCGGCCAAGCACGGAAATGTGCACTACTTTCCAAGTTACGAGATCGTTCAAAACTCGGACCCCAGACTGACTTGGGAGGAAGACCGGCGACATGTGAAGGGCCAGGTTGTCCAGCACATTATGAGGTTGTTCTTGCGCAACTACTTTTCGGGAGTTCCCGTAACGTCCGCAAAGCTTTCTGCTTCGCCAAATCCCGTGCCACGCGGCAATGATCTCGGCAAAAGTACCTATCAGTTGGTTCTGTCACGGCGCCCCGGATGCCGCAGTATATGTGTCAAGGAACGCTGCTGAAGAAGTCCTGTTTGCAAAGCGTCCACACGGATCGGAAGAGCTGTCCGGGATTGAGACAGATGTTACATATGAATTCACCCTCTATGACGGGTGTGATCGCAAAAATCGGCTGGCCCAAATTTCTGTAACGCGCCCCTCGCTCTCACCAATCATTGCGAGCCAACCGGACCGAGTCTGATTTTGGCGGCGAACGATTCGTGCGCGAATGAAACAAGGCGATGTTCCAAAACATTTTGGAGAGAACAGGACTAACGCTTGAAATGATCGCGGTTCAGCAATGGCAAAATGACGGGTGTGGACTTCAACGTCGACAAAACGTGGGTTGGCGCGACGATCGCGCTCCACGAACCGGCGGAACGTTAGGCCGTCACAAAGTGACGCCTTTCGCATTCTCGGCGATAAGCCGTTCGACGATCACGACATCAAGCCAACGGCCATCAAGGCGCGCATGTTTCTCGTACACGCCGACCTCACGAAATCCATGTTTTTTGCAGAGTGCGCGGCTGGCCTTGTTAAAAGGAAAGATGCGCGACACCAGTTTCCACAATCCCAGGCGTTCCGCCTCACTGATCAGAGCGGCGACCAGTAGATCGCCCACGCCGTGGCCTCTCCAGTCTCGACGGACGTACATCGAAAATTCGCCAATACCCCGATAACATTCCCGCGCCCGGTACGGTGCAGCGCCAGCCCAGCCGACGATTTCGCCATCGATATGCGCAACTACGGCGGGATAACGACCAGCGATAGCTCGAAGCCACGCTTGCTGTTCTCCCGCAGATCGTAGCTCGGTTTCATAGGTGGCGACGCGGTCCTCGATGCCTTGATTGTAAATCTCAGCAATCGCTCGCGGCATCGTCTAAGGTAGCGTTCCGAACCTGTACGCAATTCGCCTTTGCACCTTCGTGCGCGCGATTAGGCCGGTTCCGTTGAGACCGTTGCTTCACCGGAACCTTGCTCGAATGCCTGTTGCACTGCGCGCCACGCCAGCATGGCGCACTTGACCCGCTGCGGGAATTTTCGAACCCCTTGCATCACACGCAGATCGCCGAGCGTTTTCGGCGCGTCACTTGTTTCTTTTGTCACAAGATCGTGAAATGCGCGGAGCATTTCCGTTACTTCAGCGCGGCTTTTGCCCTTCAATTTCATCGTCATTAATGACGCCGACGCCTGGCTGATGGCGCACCCGTGCCCGGTGAACTTGATATCCTGCAATCCTCCGTCCGCATCGAACTTTACCGCGAGATGAATTTCATCGCCGCAGGCCGGATTGTCGCCGTGCACGCGCACCGTGGCATCAAGCAGTTCGCCAAAATTCCGCGGCCGCCGCGAATGATCGAGGATCACTTCCTGATAAAGCTCTTCGATTTCCGGTGTCATGAAAACAAACCCGCGTGGTCGTCTGTCATGTTGAGCGAAGCGAAACATCTCTGGCTAGTTGAATCCCAGTCTGGCCGATCAAATTGATCAGAGATTGAAAGCCTGGCCTCGCGGACTTCGTCCGCTGCGTTGCAGCTTCGCTACGCTCAGAATGACAGGATAGGCGAATCATGAAAAGAAACGCACGGCGCGTTGAAGGATCTCAATCATTCGATGGATCTCCTCGATCGTGTTGTAGAAATAAAAGCTGGCGCGTGTTGTGCCGGACACGTCGAACCGGCGCATCAACGGCTGATTGCAATGATGCCCGCCGCGCATGGCCAGACCGAACTGATCCGCGAACGTGGTCAGATCGTGGGGATGCGCAGCGTCCATTACAAAGCCTACGAGCGCGCCGCGCTCTCCGGACGGCCCCAAAATGCGAGTTCCCGGCAATTCCGCGAGTCGTTCGGCTGCATGGTGCGCAAGCTCCGAGTCGTGTTCGAAAATCTCCTGGCGTCCGATGCTCTCGATGTAATCGATTGCTGTCGCGAGTCCGATCGCGCCGGCAATATTCGGCGTACCGGCTTCGAACCGGTGAGGTGGTTTCTTGAACGTGCTCTTTTCGAGTGTGACGCTTACGATCATTTCGCCTCCGCCGTGCCACGGTGGGACCAAATCGAGGATCTCGGATCGTCCGTAAAGCGCGCCGATGCCGGTCGGACCGCACATTTTGTGTCCGGAAAACGCCAGAAAATCGCAACCCAGTTCCTGAACATCGAGCGGCATGTGCCCGACGCTCTGCGCTGCGTCGACCAACGTCAGCGCGCCCATAGCCCGAGCTTTGGCACAAAGCTCGGCGACTGGATTAATCGTGCCGAGCGAGTTTGAGATGTGCGTGAAGGCGAAAAGCTTTACGTCCGGTGTCAGCAACGAAGAAAGCTGCTCGAGATCGAGAGTCCCGTCGTCAAGCACCGGCAGAAATCGGAGTTCCGCACCTGTGCGTTCCGCCAGCAACTGCCATGGCACTAAATTGCTGTGATGCTCCATCACGGTCAGAAGAACTACGTCTCCTTTGCGTATAAACTTTCCGCCCCATGCCTGAGCCACGAGATTGATGCTCTCAGTTGTTCCGCGGGTAAAGATGATTTGGTCCGCGCTTGTGGCGCCGATGTAGTCCGCAACACGCTGCCGCGCGTGCTCATAAGCTTCGGTTGCACGCCCGCTGAGCGTGTGCAATCCGCGATGAACATTTGCGTTGTCGTGTTCGTAAAAACTCTGCAAGGCCTCAATGACGGCGCGCGGTTTCTGCGAAGTCGCAGCGCTATCGAAGTAGATCAGCGGATGCCCGTGCGCCTGCTCGCGCAGAATCGGGAAATCGTCGCGAATGGCACCCCAGTCCACGTGGCTCGCCACAGTTTTGTGCACGTCATAATCTGCTCCAGAGGCCGCTGCGTGCCACCTCTATTCACAAACGCCATATGGCGAAAATCGTCCTACTTGGGTTTCGATACGTTGAATGCCGCCCAATTCCGCATCAAAGTTAGAGTTTGACATCAACCTAAGCATTGATCATCATTCAGCTTACCATGCGAACGACTGTCAATCTGGATGACGATATATTGCGCGTTGCCGATAAATTGGCCGAGAGCCGTACCATCTCTCGAGGAGAGGCGATTTCGGAATTAGCCCGGCGTGGCGTCCGGCAGGTCCGCCAACCCCTGCCGATTAAGCTCCGAAATGGATTCGCAGTTCTGGATACCGGCGGCGCGGGAACATTCTCCAGCGACGATGTAACTTCAGCATTGGGCAGGGACGACGTCGACCAGGCACAACTGCATCGATGAGCGTGTTTCTCCTCGACGCTAACGTGCTGCTCGCGCTCGCATGGTCAAATCATGAGCAACACGATGCGGCTCACGCATGGTGCGCCCAACAGCGAAGATTCCGGTGGGCGACATGTCCCAGCACCGAACTGGCCTTCGTCCGTATTTCGATGCAGCCCGCAATCGTAAAACAGTCCCTCTGCGGAGCGGAAGCTCTGGAATTACTGGAGCGCAACTTGCAACGGCCGGGTCATGAATTCTGGGCCGAAGACTTGTCCGTCGGCAAGGCACTAAGTGGAGTTTGCGATCGCCTGGTCGGGCACAAGCAAGTAATGGATGCAGCGCTTTTTTCGCTGGCCACACGTCATAATCACAAACTGGCTACATTCGATCGCGGATTACTGGCGCTGCTGCCTCCAAATTCTCCCGAAACCAGGCACATTGAAGTCATCCCTGCTTCCGCTCGACATAGCCGCCGGTGAACGAAACTTCCGGCCTGCTTACAGCGCTCTTGTGCACGCTACAATCTGCCCCGGCCACCGCTGTAGCCGCTCGCTGCTTGCCACGCCGAAGTTTTCGAAGGCGGGTGCGAAACGTCACGCGTCGCCTGCCAACTTTGGTCGGTGCTCGCCGCGGCGAGCACCGCTACACCGCCGCAATTTTATTGATCGTTCGCAACCGTTTGCGGCGCAGGTCTGTTCAGCTCCACTTTGTCCTTGACGTTTTGAATCAACGTCCGTTGCTCTTTTAGTTCCGCTCTCAGGGCCGCAATCTCCTTCTGCTGCGCTTGCAGTGTGCGGTGCTCTTTGAGGAATTCGTTGAGGAGCATCGCGTTCACTTCCTCGTAGCGCACTGTGAAGGGCTTGCCTTGGTCGTCCGCGACGACAAGATCTGGATTCACTTTGGCTACTTCCTCTGCTACGAGCCCGAACTGCGGCGCTCCTTTCGGATCCAGCTCTTTCTTGTAGCGGAATGTTACCGGTTTCAGCGCGAGAATTGCTTCGCTCGCTTTGTCCATCGGTTTAATTGCTTCTTTGAAACGCGCCGAGGATGTTAGGGTACCGACGTGCCCATCCGAGGTGATATAAACGGGGCTCCCTCCGGATGCCGTCGACCCGAAAATGCCAGCGATGTAAGTAGCAGTGTGGGCGGGTTCGACACCACCTATGCAATTCGTGCCGGTGACCGTTGTCCCGATGCGGATCGTGTTCGATTCGGAATTAACCCCCACGTTGCCGATGAGGATATTGTCGTCGCCAGAGGTGAGAACACAACCAGCGTGTAAGCCAATCCCGATGTTTCGCGAGCCTGTTGAATTTCCAAGAGAAAAGTTGCCGTAAGCGGTATTTCCGTAACCTGACAAAGTATTGTTGAGCGCAAACGCGCCAGTCGCAGTGTTACTACTGCCGGTGGTGTTGAGTCCGAGCGCAAAGAAACCCGTGGCGGTGTTGTAGCTGCCCTGGGGCGCGGTGCCACCTACGTTGCTAAACAGCGCTTGAAAGCCAGTGGCAGTATTCGCCTGACCGGTTGTGTTGTAATAGAGTGTTTCTGAGCCCGTCGCCGTGTTGGTGAAACCTAACGTATTGCTATACATAGCTAGAGAGCCAGTTGCCGTGTTGTCGGTTGCGGTTGTACTGCTAAAAAGTGCTTGATAACCAGTGGCCGTGTTTTCATTGCCGGTTGTGTTGTTATATAACGCTTGAAAACCCACTGCGGTGTTTGGCGCGTCTACCCCAAGATCTGTCACGTTACTATTATAAAGAGCTTGGCTACCGACCGCAGTACTTCCATTACCGATCGTGTTACTGAACAGTGATTGGTCGCCGATGGCGGTGTTGTCTTCGCCCGTCGTGTTACTGAAGAGTGCGAACCCTCCGACAGCCGTATTTTGGATGCCGGTGTCATTATATACCATCGCGTCTGTTCCAACGGCAGTGTTTTGTGTGCCGGTGGTGTTGAGCAAGAGTGCTACCGCGCCAACTGCTGTATTGGAATCGCCGGCGTTGAGGGTCAACGCTGCCGCGCCAACACCAGTGTTGAAGCTGCCGGTGGTATCGAAAAAGAGCGAATCCCAACCGAGACCTGTGTTTCCAGCACCTGTCGTCAGCAAACTAAGCGCGTCGCACCCTTCCGCTGTCGTGTATCCGGGATAGCACCCATCCGGTAGCGGGGTCACTGCTCGGGCGATCGGCGACAGAACCCAGGCGAGCGCGAGAAGCGCGAACGCGGGATAAGTAATATTCGTTCTTGTTTTCACGGGTTTATTCCTTTCATCATTCTTCTCCGAGATTTCCGGGAGGAAGTTCCTAAAAATGTTCCAGAACAGGAATTTCGCGGAGCAATTTGGTTAATTGGTTGGTTGTGTGAACGAGCCTTCGTTCACGATTAACCCTGGCGGGAAGAGGGTCAGGTCGAGCTCCCGGCCGAGATGCCTAACGGACTTAGCGCGGGTGCCATGCTGCCGCCCCCCCGAGCGGTGTCAATAGTATTTTTTTTGGGAATAGAAGAATTATTGAACCACGGATTTCGCGGATTTGCTCGATGCGGCCAGAGGCAAAGGCGATTGAGTCAATCGCCCCTACCTTTTTTCGCGCGGCCGTATGTTCCGTGTGCGCCGCCTGGCGCCGAAGCGAATCCGTGATATCCGCGTAATCCGCGGTTGGTTGAAAGATCCTTCGACTTCATCTTTGCAGGCTTGCTACCGTGAGTTCGTGGCCTATCATCTTTTCATGGCAATTGCTCTTGCTCTGAAACGCATGTCCCGCGACGAGAAACTTCGCGCGATGGAGGCGATTTGGGCAGATCTCTCGAAGGACGAAGATCAATTTGAATCTCCGGCCTGGCACGAGAACGCGTTGCGCGAGGCCGAGCGCGCCGTGAAGTCTGGCAAGGCACAGTTTAGCGATTGGGAAGACGCCAAAAAGCGAGTTCGCCGAAAGGCAGCGAAGCTTGCGTGAGGCTTCGAATACTTAGCCTGGCGGAATCCGATCTTCTCGCAGGTTTTCGCTTCTACGAACGGCAAAGCAGCGGTGTGGGTTGGTATTTCCTTGAGACACTCAATTCGGATATCGAGTCTCTTCGACTCTACGCGGGCATCCATCCGCAAGTCTTTGGTTATTATCGAATGCTTTCGAAGCGCTTTCCGTTCGCCGTGTATTACGACCTGCACGAAGAAGAGATCAGAGTCTGGCGTGTTTTGGACTGCAGGCGCGCTCCTCGTTGGATCAAGCTCCAGTTAAGAATAAGCCGCAGAAATCGTTGAGGCCGCTGGCAGGGGTGAACTCGTTCGGTTCAGATGAAAGCTTCGTAACTTCACAACTTTACTTCAGCTCCTGGTTCACTTCGGCAAAGGCGTTCACGGCGAACTCCAGGTCTTCGCGGGAATGCGCAGCGGACACTTGTGTGCGGACTCGCGCGGTCCCGTGCGGAACAACCGGGTAAAAAAATCCGATGACATAAACGCCTTTATCCAACATGCGCGCGGCGAACTTTTGTGACTTCGCCGCGTCACCAATCATGATCGGAACGATAGGATGAACGCCGGGCTTGATCGTCAGGCCGCGCTCGGTCAGCGCAGCGCGAAAGTATTTTGTGTTCTCCTCAAGCTTGTCGCGCAGTTCGGTGGACGCGCTGAGAAGCTCGAGCGCTTTGAGCGATGCGGCGACAACCGGTGGCGCGATGGTATTGGAAAATAGATAAGGCCGTGAACGTTGCCGCAAAAGATCGACAATCTCTTTTCGCGCGCTTGTGAAGCCGCCGCTGGCGCCCCCCAAGGCTTTGCCGAGCGTGCCGGTGATGATGTCGATCCTGCCCATCACGCCGCGATATTCGTGCGTGCCGCGCCCGGTCTTGCCGAGAAAACCGGTCGCGTGCGCGTCGTCGATCATCGTCAGGGCGTTGTATTTTTCCGCGAGATCACAAATCGCGGCCAGATTCGCGATCGTGCCGTCCATGGAAAAACAACCGTCAGTGGCGATCAATCTGAAGCGCGTATTTTGCGCGGCACGGAGTTGCGCTTCGAGATCTGCCATATCGTTGTGCTTGTAACGAAACCGTTGCGCTTTACAGAGGCGGACGCCGTCGATGATGCTGGCGTGATTCAGTTCATCACTGATCACTGCGTCCTTTTCGGTTAGCAGCGTTTCGAATAAGCCGCCGTTCGCGTCGAAGCAGGAGGGATAAAGGATCGTTTCTTCAGTGCCGAGAAATTTCGTGAGCGCTGCTTCCAGTTCCTTGTGAATGTCCTGTGTGCCGCAGATGAAGCGCACGCTCGCCATGCCAAAGCCATGCGTATCGAGCGCTTCTTTTGCAGCAGCGATCAGCGCAGGATGATCGGCCAGGCCCAGATAATTGTTCGCGCACATGTTCAGCACGCGTTTGCCACCGGTAATGGCGATATGGGCATCCTGGGGGGTGGTAATCACCCGCTCGGTTTTGAAGAGACCTTGCGATTTAATTTCTTCGAGGGTTTGAGAAAGCTGTTTTTCGAATTCAGCAATCATAGAACCGCAGATTACGCGGATATCGCGGATAGCAAAAGTTTTCCGTATCTCTGTTTAATCCGTGTGAATCCGTGGCTGAAGAATTTCGCAAAAATGGACTTGCCAAGTTGTGAATAACTGTTAATAACTCCGGCAGGTGGTTCGCCTTGACCTACGCTGAGCGACGTAACCTTGCGCTGATCCTGCTGGCGGCGTTCGTCGCCCTTCTTCTCCTTACTGCCTGCGGTACGACCCACCCATTGCCGCAATACGAGCCGCCCCTGGCGAAAGCAGACTTCCAACATGTGCGCACGACCGCGTATACGGATACGGAATCGGACCATCGCCAGTATAGCAATCACAACGCCCTTGGCGGAGAATTGCACGCGGCAGGTCCGCCGATCCATCGAGCTGAAATTCTGCCCCGTTCAACGCTGGCGTATGAAGTCCCTCGCGCCGTTGCGGTGGACGATCCTCCTGAAAGCGACGTGCGCCGCGCTGCCTACAGCCCCCAGCTTCAACCGTTCTCGATGGACGACACGCGAAGGAGCACGCGCACGGCAAAACGCCCGGCAAAAACACCGCGCAACGTGAAGCGCGCAGTCGCCGTTTCACCTGGACGCCGTAGCCTTGGCGAAGGCGGCAAACCGCCGCAGATCGGAAGCGCTGCGGCTGACTGGTCGCGATGGCCGGCCGGCACATTGTTTCGACTGCTTTCGACCGGGCAAAGTTACCGCGTAGAAGATTACGGCTGGGCGCTTTCGGGAAGGAACACGATCGATCTTTACATGCCGAACCAGCGCGAGATGAATTCCTGGGGCGCGCGTCAGGAGACAATCGAAATCCTAAAATGGGGCGATCCGCATGAAAGCTTGCAATTCCTGCAAAGGCACCAGGATTACAGACATATCAAACGCATGGTGCTCGAGTTGGAAGGCCGCGAAAAAGAAGCTGCCTCACTGCGGTAACAAATCTGGGTAGCGCACGCGTCTCGCGTGCTGGTTTCGGCGTCGCGCCGAAACACGCTTTTCTCAAGACGAAATCGGCGGTCATCGCGGAGCGCCAGCAAAGTTCGCGATGGCGAGACACCATCGCCAACACGCGAGACGCGTGCGCTACCCAGAAACATCCGCGAAATCCGTGTTATCCGCGGTGGCTCTGTTTAGCGTTCGCTCCAGTTGAGCACGATTTTGCCGGAGTTACCGGATTTCATCAGCTCCATGGCTTCCTTGAATTCCGTGTAGGGAAAGTGGTGGGTGATAACCGGCGTGATGTCGAGGCCGCTCTGGATCATTGCGGTCATTTTGTACCAGGTTTCGTACATCTCGCGGCCGTAAACGCCTTTGATTGTGAGCGCGCTGAATACGACCGTGTTCCAATCGATCGCGGCGTTGCCGGGCATGATGCCTAGCAGGGCGATTTTGCCGCCGTGAAACATGTTCGGCAAAATGTCGTCGAACGCTTTCGGGTTGCCCGACATTTCCAGCGCGACGTCGAACCCTTCCTTCATCCCGAGCTTCTGCATTGCGTCGGTGACTTTTTCGGAACGAACATCCAATGCGAGATCCGCGCCCATTTTGCGCGCGAGATTCAACCGATACGCATTGACGTCGGTGACGACGACATGACGCGCGCCGGCGCGTTTGCAAATCGGAATCGCCATGCAACCGATCGGCCCCGCGCCGGTGATGAGCACGTCTTCTCCGACGAGATCGAACGAGAGCGCCGTGTGAACGGCGTTGCCTAACGGATCGAAACAGGAAAGTACATCCAGCGGAATCGTCGGGTCGGCATGCCAGCAGTTCTCCTGCGGGATCGCCACGAACTCCGCCCATCCGCCGGGACGATCAACGCCGACGCCCTGAGTGTTCGGACAAAGATGCCGCCGTCCGGCGAGGCAATTCCGACAATGCCCGCAGGTGATGTGGCCCTCGGCAACGACGAGATCGCCGCGGGCGAACCCTTTTACGTGATCGCCCGCGCCATCGACGACACCGACAAACTCATGGCCGATGATCATCGGCACGGGAATGGCTTTCTGCGCCCAGGCATCCCAGTTGTAGATGTGCACGTCGGTGCCGCAGATTGATGCTTTCAACACGCGGATCAGCACATCGTCCCCGCCGACATCTGGAACGGGAACTTCTTCAAGCCATAGACCGGGCTCGGGTTTCGCTTTGACAATCGCCTTCATGGTCGTTTGCACGACAGCAAACTAGGCGAACTAGGGAAGCGAGAAAAGATTTTTGCGAGCGCCGAGGCAGCTTCTTTGGGCATGAAAGGCCACAGCACGGTGCTTGATCTTCCAAAAAGCCCGCGCAAACGTCCGGTTTTCTATTGACACGTTGCCCACGATTTTGGCAAAACCAGTTTTGCTGGAGAGCTGCAATGCCCGGACTTGAATTTCTAATGGGGGCCGACTCCGCATGTGCAGATTTACCGGCATAACAGGGAGAATTCACGACAGCTAAAACAAACAAAGGACAACGAAAGGAAATCAAATCTATGAACAATCGAATATTGATGGGCATCCTGCCGGTGTTGGCTTGTTTCGCGCTTTTACCCGGAGCGCAAGCGATCAGTCCAGCGCCAGATGGATGTTATCCCAACTTTACGACGGCGGAAGGGTGCAACGCACTTAACTCCCTAAGCACGGGTTCTGGAAACACAGGTGTCGGTTGGTTTGCGCTCTCTAGCGATTCCACTGGGAGTTTTAATACCGGTGTAGGCGCTGGTGCGCTGACGCTCAACACCGGGGATTCCAATACCGCGGTGGGTGCTGTGGCGTTGTTGCTCAACAGCACTGGTTCCAATAACACGGCCGTTGGGACGGATGCGCTTGTGAACAACACCGTCGACGGCAACACAGCCACTGGGTTTTCTGCACTCTTCGCTAACACTACCGGGGGTACTCTGGAGACAAGTGTCTTCGGTTTTGCCATCGGTCCTAACACGGCCATCGGTTCCGGCGCGCTGGAAAACAACGTCGACGCCAGTGCCAATACTGCGGTGGGGTATAACGCGTTGCACAACCAGGTGACCGGGATTGCCGGCGACCCTCACTTGGCTGCCAATACCGCCGTCGGTTTTGAGGCTCTTGCTAACGTCACTGGCTCAGCGGTGGGCGATAACGCCGCGAACACCGCACTGGGCTACCAAGCGCTCGTTGGTCTTACCGATGGCGAGGCAAATGTCGCCGTGGGAGATCAGGCCTGCTCGAACCTCACAACCGGAGACGAAAATATTGCCATTGGGGCTCTGGCCGGTTTGGGTCTCACATCCGGAAACTTCAACATATTTATCGGCACAGAGGAAGGATCAGGTAGCGCCACCGAGTCCGGCCACACTTATATTGGTAATATTGACATCACCGGAGTAAGTGGCGGAGGCGCCGACACTGTTACGATAGATTTAGGCACTGGTTTGCTTGGCCATCTTACCTCTTCGCGCCGTTACAAGGAAGATATCAAGCCGATGGACAAAGCGAGTGAAGAGCTCTACCAGCTTAAGCCGGTCACCTACCGATACAAGAAGGAAGTTGACAAAACTCAAAGCCTCGCCTTTGGGTTGGTTGCTGAGGAAGTGGCCGCAGTGAATCCAGGTCTGGTAGCACACAATGCCCAGGGACAGCCCGAGAGCGTGCACTACGAAATGGTGAATGCGATGTTGCTCAACGAGTTCCTTAAAGAGCACAAAAAAGTTGAGGAACAGCAGTGTAAAATGGAATACCAGCAAGCAAGCATTGCCGAGTTGAAGGCGATGGTCGCCCAGCAGCAGAAGGGAATGGAAGTCCTCACGGCGCACCTCAAGGAGCAGGTCGCGCAAATTCAGAAGGTGAGCGCGCAGCTCGAAATGAGCAAGCCGGCATCAAAAGTCGTGGTCGATCAACCATAAAGCTTGAATCGGCGCAGCCCTGTGCCTAGCGCCAAGGCGATTGAATTGGAAAGGCATTCGCCCGCCGCGGCGCACCGTTCTTTCTTCTCGACTCCGATCCTGTTTTTTGGCAAACCGGGTTTCGGAACAGAACCGCGATGGCTGGACGTGAATTTCTAACGGGGCCGGCTCTGTATGTGCAAGTTTAGAGCCGCATCAGGGAGAAATCACGGACAGCCAACACAAACTAAAGAACAACGAAAGGAAATTGATCTATGAAAGCTCGAAACATGTTGGTGCTCATTCTGCCGATGGTGGCCAATGTTGCGTTTTTAGCAACAACGCAAGCTGTTAGTCCAGCGCCAGATGGATGTTATCCCAACTTTACGACGGCGGAAGGGTGCAACGCACTTAACTCCCTAAGCACGGGTTCTGGAAACACAGGTGTCGGTTGGTTTGCGCTCTCTAGCGATTCCACTGGGAGTTTTAATACCGGTGTAGGCGCTGGTGCGCTGACGCTCAACACCGGGGATTCCAATACCGCGGTGGGTGCTGTGGCGTTGTTGCTCAACAGCACTGGTTCCAATAACACGGCCGTTGGGACGGATGCGCTTGTGAACAACACCGTCGACGGCAACACAGCCACTGGGTTTTCTGCACTCTTCGCTAACACTACCGGGGGTACTCTGGAGACAAGTGTCTTCGGTTTTGCCATCGGTCCTAACACGGCCATCGGTTCCGGCGCGCTGGAAAACAACGTCGACGCCAGTGCCAGTACTGCGGTGGGTTATAACGCGTTGCACAATCAGGTTACCGGGTGGGCTGCTGTAGGGGATCCCCACTTCGCCGGCAACACGGCGATCGGGTTTGAAGCTCTCGCAAATGTCACTGGCTCGGCGACGCTGTATAACGCCGCCAACACCGCACTTGGCTATCAGGCCTCCTTGGATCTTACCGACGGCATCTCAAATGTCGCGGTCGGTTTTCAGGCTGGTTTGGGTCTCACATCCGGCAACAACAACATCTTTATCGGGACAGGCCAAGGACCCGCTAATAACATGGAGGACGGCCACACTTACATCGGCAATATTAATTTCACCGATGTAAGTGGCGGAGACACCGATACCGTTACTATAGATTTAACCACCGGCTTGCTTGGCCATCTTACCTCTTCACGCCGTTACAAGGAAGATATAAACCCGATGGACAACGGCAGTGAAGCGCTCTACCGGCTTAAGCCAGTCACTTACCGGTACAAGAAAGAGATCGACAAAACTCAAAGCCTTGCCTTTGGACTAATTGCCGAGGAAGTGGCCGAAGTGAATCCGGATCTGGTAGCGAACAATGCTCAAGGACAGCCGGAGAGCGTCCACTACGAAATGGTGAATGCGATGTTGCTTAACGAGTTCCTCAAAGAGCATAAAAAAGTCGAGGAGCAGCAGGCAACCGTTGCGGAGTTGAAGTCAATGGTCGCTCAGCAACAAAAAGGAATGGAAGTCCTCACAGGCCAGCTCAAAGAGCAGGCTGCGCAAATCCAAAAAGTGAGCGCGCAGCTTCAAGTGAACAAAGCCGCGCCGCAAGTAGTGGTCAACAAACCGTAAAGTTCGGATTTAGAGCGGCCTTGTGTGTCTGGCACCGAGGCTAATTGAATTTACCGTTTTGGTTCCTGGTGTAGAGGCGTGTGTCCTCACGCGCAGGCGCGGGTCCAGGCGTTGCGGCTGAGGACAGCCGCCTTCATCGTCGTTTGCACGACAGCAAACCAGGCGAATCAGGGAAGCGAGAAAAGATTTTTGCGAGCGCCGAGGGAGCTTCTTTGTGCATTAAAGGCCACGGCATTGTGCTTGATCTTCCAAAAACCCCGCGCAGGCGTTCTTTTTTATTATTTTTTATTTTATTGACAGGTTACCCGCAATTTTGGCAAAAGCCTTTATCGAGGACATGATCAAATAGCCGACATGAATTTTACGGGAGCCGACTCCGCGTGTGCGGGTTTACCGGCGCGTCAGGAAGAGTTCACGGACAGCTAAAACAAACAAAGGACAACGAAAGGAAATTAAATCTATGAAAAATCGAATATTGATGGCCATCCTGCCGGTATTGGCCTGCTTTGCGCTTTTACCAGGAACGCAAGCAGGGCTGAATCCAGCCCCGGACGGATGCTATCCCAACTTCACGACAGCTGAAGGGTGCAATGCACTTAACTCCCTCTCCACCGGTGCTGGAAATACAGGGCTAGGTTGGTGGGCGCTCTTCACGAATACCGACGGCAGCTTCAATACCGGAGTAGGCGCTGGAGCGCTGCTCCTCAACGACGGCAGTTCCAATACCGCAGTTGGCACTGTAGCGTTGTTGCTCAACACCACCGGCTTTGAGAATACTGCCGTTGGAACTGATGCGATGGTCAATAACGACAGCGGCGGCGACAACAATGCTTTCGGTGCTTTCGCGCTCCTGAACAATACTACGGGCTTCTACAACAATGCTGTTGGCCGTGACTCGCTCCAAGCCAATACGATCGGCAACGAAAATGATTCGTTCGGGGATGACGCCATGTTCAACGTCACGTCGGGCTCATCCAACACTGCCGTCGGCGATGACGCGCTCGATGAATGCACCACCGGTGATTCTAACACGGCTCTGGGAGATGAGGCCGGTACTAACTTAGTAGATGGCGAAGGTAACATCTATATCGGCGCACAAGTGAACACCGGTGATTCTGGTGAATTCGAATTCATCCGCATCGGCAACGACGCGGCTTTTACTTTTCCGTATGACACCTATATTGCCGGCATCTTCGATCGGGACGTTGATTCGACCACCGCCCTGTTTGTGTTCGTCGATGACACCGGAAAGCTAGGCACGAATCTCGTCGATGCCAACGGAAACAAAGTGGCTACGCCCCAAGCCATGCTCGATGAATCCCTTAAACAACAAAAGAGGATCACGGAATTGGAAGGCACGGTTGAGCGGCTCGCGGCAATGGTGAAAGAGCAGGCCGCGCAAATCCAAAAAGTGAGCGCCCAGATTGAGATGAGCAAGCCGGCGACAAAAGTGGTCGTGAACAAACGCGTAAATAGCCTTGTGTTTAGACCAAGGCTGTGAATTGAAGGCGTTCGCCTGGCGAACGCCTTACCATTTGGTTCCTCGTGTAGAGGCGCGTGTCCTCACGCGCAGGCGCGGGCCCAAGCGTTGCGGCTGAGGACAGCCGCCCCTACAAATAAATGTGTGATCAAGGGACGGCCGTCGCGATTATCGCAAATTTTTCAGTCCTACGAAGCGCCATTGTTCTTCGTCACCATGTGCACGCTTCATCGCCGCAAGATTCCTTCTTTGAAGGCAGCCAACGAAGCCCTCGTGGTGTACGGCACGCGAGCGATAAAGGAATTCAATGTCGCCCTAGGTCGTTATGTGATCATGCCAGATCATTTGCATTTCTTTGTTCGCGGTGATCAAAACTTTGTTCTCGCTACCTGGGTCAAGGGACTGAAACGCGCGATATTGGAAGCATTCCCACACGAACAGCGGCGATTCTTTTGGCAGCCCGGTTTTTTTGATCATCTATTGCGCAATGACGAAAGCTACGCGCAGAAATGGGAATACGTCCGCGAAAATCCAGTTCGCGCTGGCTTAGTGCGCTGCTCGGAATATTGGCCTTATCAGGGCGAGATCGTCGATATCGGCCGCGCGTGACGTGTAGAGGCGCGTGTCCTCACGCGCAGGCGCGGACCCAAGCATTGCGGCTGAGGACAGACCGCCTCTACACCTTCGGTCTTTCGACAGAATCGGTCTTGTAGCGTTCACGCATGTCTTGCAACGGTCGGTAAAATCGGCATAGAATCGATAAGGCCAGTCAGCTTTGTGGGCAAAGAACAGGCCTCAGCTACTCCAGACCACACCAGATTCGGTTCCAGCCTTAAGTTTCATTTGACGAGCTCTTGGCTTTTCATTTTCATGTTTCGAATTATTGAAGATCTCCTAATATGAAAAAAACGTTCTTGCTTTCGACACTCGCCGCTTTGGCGATGATTTGCTCCTGTCAAAAGCAGGATTCGACCGCTGAAGCACAACTTGCTCAACGCAAAACGGAGCTGGATGTACGCGAGGAAGCATTGGTTCAAAGAGAGAAAGCAGTGGATGAAAGGGAGAAAGCAGTGGCCGAACGGGAAAAGACCGTAGCCAGCCCCCGCATTATTCAGTCGCAGCGCCAAGTGCCCGACGCCGCGCAGGCCGAAGCTGAACGACAGAGAAGAATACAACAGCTTCCTCCCGAGCTTCGGGCCCTGATTCCCGATCGCTCCCGGATGGATGCGGCGAAAGCCGAAAAAGACGCGGCAGCACAAGACCGAGCCGTCCAAATGCAGCGTAGCCCCGAAGACGTAAGAAAAAGGAAGATGTTTGGGACAGCAGCTCCCGCAGGAGCAGCTCCCGAGGCTGACGCCACTTCGCCGTCTCCGTCGCCCACGCCCCAATAAATCTGAGCGCCTGTTGTCACGTCGGGCTGCGTTGGTTCTTGAGAAATACCGCACCGCCCATTGGCGTGACGCGTGCCATTGAGGTTTCGCGCCGTTCCCCAGAGGCGGATTGAAATCCATAGCAGCCTCAGAATAATAGTGTGATGACCACTCGAGAGCGCGTCGCCCAGCTTTTGAAGGGCTGGCCAAAGATTTACCCAAACGCGCATTGCGAGCTGGATTTTCGTAACCCGCTGCAGCTTCTTGTAGCCACAATTCTCTCCGCGCAATCGACGGACAAACGCGTCAACATGGTTACGCCTGCGCTGTTCAGGAGATACCGGACGGCAAAAGATTATGCAGACGCGCCGCTCCCACAGCTGGAAAAAGCGATCAAATCCACGGGATTCTATCGCAACAAAGCGAAAAGCATTCGCGGTGCGATGCGCGAAATCGTGGAGAAACATGGCGGCAAAGTGCCCGACACAATGGAAAAGTTATGCGCGTTGCCGGGTGTTGGCCGCAAAACGGCGAACGTCGTTCTTGGTAACGCCTTTCATAAAGACGAGGGGATCGTTGTGGACACGCACGTGATCCGGCTGTCGCAGCGGCTCGGCCTGACGAAACACAAGGATCCGGTGAAGATCGAGCAGGATTTAATGAAGCTGATCCCGCGCGAGCATTGGACGGACTGGAGTCATTGGCTCATCTGGCACGGGCGCCGCCGTTGCTACGCGCGCAAGCCGGACTGCAGCCGGTGCGAAGTGTTCAAGCTTTGTCCCAGCGGGAAAGTTTTCCTGCGCACCGGGAAGGCTCAAAATCCCCAACCAACGGCGGCGTCTTAGCCGTCGTAATTCCGCGAGCGGCGTGCAGAGGACGGCCCGCCCTACCGGTGCGCGCTTATTGGTAGGGCGCGTCACTCCGTGCGCGCCGCTCGCTCGCCCGCCAATGGGCAATTACAAACCCAGATCACATGTATGATCAAAAATTTACTGCAAGAATCACGGTCACCTATGTGACAACAAATGCACTGGTTCCTGATGGCGCTGGGCAGACGCGAAATTACTTGAACGGCGACATTGCTCCGGCGAAGATCGCGCACCAATTGAGAACGCTCGGAATCGCCGTTCTTACTCTGCTGGCTGCCATCGCTTTCGCCGCAGATCCGCCGGAGCTGCAGCAGTTGAGGAGCCAACTCAAAACAGCTCAAGACGCAAACGACAAACCTGCAATCATTGAATTGAGCCGGCGCATTGTCGCCATCGCGCCTAACGATTCCGACACATGGGACACCCTCGCGCAGACGCAGTTGGAGATGGAAGATCTCGACGGCTTGGAGCGAACGCTCGATGCGTGGCAAAAGGCTTTCCGTCGACCGCCGGCAGCAATTGAAGATTTCCGGGGCGGTCTGTGCTTCAAGCGCGAGGATTACCAGTGCGCGGAGCAGCATTGGCTTGCCTTCATCGCCACGAAACCGCCGTCAGCTGACCGTCGCCACCGCTTACGACAATCTGGCGGAGTTATGCGCGGCCCAGAGCCGTTGGGCAGACCACGCCGCGTACCGGACTAAGGCGATTGCGGCGCAGGACACAGCCGCACGGCGTGTCTTACGCGCATGCGCTTTCCTTCGTCTGCACAAGTGGGACGCAGCGTACGCCGACATGGCGAAGGCGAACAAAATGGATGCCACCGATCCGCAAGTGAAGGAGTGGCTCCCGCAATTTGAGCGGTTGCAAAAGTTTCTGCCGCGCATCAAGGCGCTCGACGCGCAGATCGCGAAATCGCCGAATGATCCCGCAGTCGCGGGACTGTTGCTTGATCGAGCACGGCTTTTCACTCTTGCCGGCCGCCCGCTGCTGGCGCTCGATGACACCGAGCGAGCATTCAAGCTTCAACCCGCGTCGATGCGTGCGCGTATCCAAACGGCGGAAGCGTTGCTGGATATGGATCGCGCGGATGACGCAGCAAAATTGGAGGTCAGCAAATATCTTCGCCGTGGGGAAGACAAACACGTCAGCGATCAGGCCCTGCGCGAGCTCGGCGCGCTGGATTCGCGCCTCGTGCAGAATCCCAAGGACATCGACGCGCTTATCGCGCGCGCGAAGATTTTGAGAGACCTGCGTCAATTCACGCTGGCGCTGGCTGACGCGAATGCTGCCCTGGCAATCAATGATAAATCAGCAGCCGCGCAGTTCGAGGCCGCGTACGACCTTGATGGGTTGGGGCAGCAGAAGGAGGCGCTCTTGCACGCTCGCATCGCGACCGAGTTGGATCCTCATGATTCGGCAAAATGGCTTTTCCGCGGCGTGCTCGAAAGACAGCGCGCGGATTTCACGGGAGCCATCGCATCGCAAACGCGCTCGATTGAAATCAGCGAGTCCCGTGTCGCCTTAAGCGAACGCGAACAATGCGAACGTCGCATCGGGAAGACGAATGAAGCCGATGCCGATCTTCGCCGGATTCAGGAACTGGCGCCAGAACACGAATGAACCGGCGATTCTTAATCGCAATCCTGCTGCTTGTAACTTGCGGTCTCGCATTTAAACCGCCAGGCATCCTGGCTCGATCGGATGCCGATGAAGATCAGGAAGAAGAAGAAACATCAAATGTGAAGCCTGATGCCGGCGGCATTATGATCGAGCCGTCGCGCGGAAAAATCGCCGAAGGCGATACGATCACCATCACGTTCCCGGTGGCGATGGTTGCTCCCGAGCTCATCGATGTCGGTGATCAGCCGGTCCCGTTCGTCAGCGAACCGAAGCTCGACGGCACGTTTCTTTGGAAAAGTCAGACTGAAGGTGTTTTCACGGTCAGCGGCGTTGTAGCCGGCGCACGACATCGGTTGACGCTTGCTCCACAGTTGAAAGACGCGACTGGAAAGCTGTTCGTGGTCAAAGATTGGAGCGCCGAATTCACAACGCCGACGTTCGCGATCACCTCAGATTTCGGCGAGCGCAAACAGTTGCCTGCACGACCGCAAATATATCTCGATTCAACTTACGCAGTTCGTCTCGATGAAGCCGCCCAGCACATCTATTTTCAAGATCGGGAATCGCGCCAGCGTTTTGCTGTCGAAGTAATTCAAACCGCCGAAGATAAAAGTGCGGGTTCGCTGGACGCGACCGGGTTTCGAGTCGCGCCACGAGAATCCCTGCCGGTTGGCCGCACATTCGATCTGATTGTGAATGGCTTACTCGACGCAAAAAGCCGCCGGCCGCTTCCGTACTTGCAAGTGATGCCCGTGGGGAAAACCGAACCGCTCCAGGTGCAATGGCTCGGCGCATTCAATCATGCGCTCGAGGACCCGGCGATTCGCATCAAGTTCAACGACTACATCGACCCGGTGGATGCGACGCCGGAGCAAATCCGTGTCGAGCCTGCCGTAGAGAAAATGAAACTCCTTGCGAGCAACGACGAGATTGAAATCACGGGCAGCTTCGATCTCAAGCAGCACTACAAGGTCACGATTTCGCCGGAGCTAAAGGGTGATCGCGGCTACGGGCTCACCGCTGAATCACACTGGGGCGCGACGTTTCGCCCGAAAGAATCGTGCCTGATCTTTCCGGCCACGCAAGTATTCGCACGTGCGCGCCAGGAATTGCGCTTCGCTTTTTTCCAGGTCAACACGCCGCAGGTAACTTGGAAATTGGCGCGCATTCCAGCGGAGAAACTTTCGATGGTCAGCGCGCGAGTAAAAGAATTTGAGAAGGACGCCACTGATCCCGTCACCGGCAAGGCGATCACCGATCCGCGCACAGGGTTTGCGAAACAGTTTCAAACTGAACTGCTCGTTGACGCGTTTCAACTGCCGGTTTCAGCCAGTGGGACGTTCGACGCCGCGACCGGCGATATCGAAACGCGACGCGATGTTCGTTGTACACCCGCCGTAGCCTCGGCGAAGGCGGGCACCCCAGCGGCAAACGAAGCGTTCGCCGGCCCGTATCTTTTCGAAGCGAGCGCGGTGTTGCCTGACGGCCGGATCGTTGGGAACCGCTCCATCATTTGCGTAAACGACTATTTGCTCACACAGAAGCGATCGCCGGACAAGGTCATCGTGCGTCTCGCAAAAATGTCTGACGGAAGTTCCGTGTCCGGCGTGACTGTTCGCGCCGTGACCGAGGAGAATATCGAGCTGGCTCGCGCCATCACTGATAAGGATGGCATGGCAGAGTTCGCGAGGGACACAGTTTTCCCAAAAGTCCGCAATTCTAAGGGCACGCATCTGTTTATCGCCGACACGCCAGCTGGTCCGGCGCTGCAATTTGCCGAAGCCACAGCGTATCCGTCCGGCAATGATTATGCACGCGCGGCGAGGAGATCGCATGCCGAGATCATCACCGACCGTAATCTCTATCGCCCCGGCCAGACGGTGAAGATGAAAGGCTTGGTGCGCGACGTCACTCAGTTCAGCGGGCTCACGATTCCCTTCGGGGCCGGCGTCCACTGGAGCATAACCGAAGCCGACGGCAGCCGTGTTGTTAGCGAAGGAGACACCACGCTTTCATCTTACGGCGGATGGGAAGGGGAATGGAGCGTGCCGGAAAAGGCGAAGCTCGGGAGTTACGAAATTCGTTGCCGCGGCCCCGGTGGCGACTACGAAGGCGTGACTCTGGTCAGCGTTCAAGAGTACCGCGTGCCGCTGTTTTCGGTGATGGTTGAAGCGACGAGTCCAGAGGTAGGCACAACCGCGCATGCCCGGATCTCCTCTGCATATTTTCACGGCGCGCCGAACGCGGGCGCACGCGTGCACTGGAAAGCGATTTGGGCGACATCGCCGGAGTACGGCAGCGAGGTCGAAGGGACTTATCGGAAACGTTTCAACACCTACGCCGAGGTCGGTCCGAGCCTTGATCCTAACAGTGAAGAGATCAAGACGATCGAAGGTGACACGCAGCTCGATGCGCACGGTTTCGCCACGCTTGCGTGCGAATCGCCATTCAAAGACAATCCGGCTGTCGGGCGCACGAGCGTTATCTGGCGCGCGGACGTGACGTCAATCGACGGACAAACGCTCAGCGGCGGTGACACGGCGACGCTTTTTCCGACGGAAACACGCCTCGGAGTTCGGACGGAAGAGCAGATTAGCGGAACCGGCAGGGGTGAAGGTCGAGATCGACGCGCTTGATCCCGAGGACAAGAAAATCGATGGTGTTCTCGTTCGGGCCGACCTCTTTCATGTCACAACCAAGACCGTCAAGGAACAGATCGCACCGTTCGTCTATCGTTATCGCAACACCGACCAGTTTGACGAAAGTCGCCTCACAAGAATCGAAGACGCCTGCGGACCTGATTTTCCCAACGACCGAGACTGGCCGCTACGTCGTTGCGGTCAACGCCACAAAAATCAAAACGCCCGTCGTGAGCGATGAAACGACCGTCACGGGCGAAAAACCGGCCGAGTTGCCGGTGATCAACGAGACCACGTTCAAGATCGAGCATCGTGCCGAGCCATTTCTGCCTGGCGATAAAGCGGCGCTGACCATACAAGCGCCGTTTGGCGGCGTCGCGTGGGTGTCGGTCGAGACGGATGAAGTCCTCGACACGCTGCTTGTTCCAGTAAAAGGCAACGCCGGCCGGATCGAATTACCCATCAAGGAAAATTACGCGCCGAACGCGACAGTCTCCATCTATCTGGTTAAACCTGGCGGCGACAAAGAGCTTCCGCTCGAACGTTTCGCTTACACCGATATCGAAGTCCGCAGGCCGGACCGCGAATTAAAAATCGAGCCGCGAGTCGCGAGCGCGACTGCGAGACCGGGTGATGTGGTGCGCGGTGAAGTGCTCGCGACTTCCCAAAACAAACCGGTCGCTGATGTCGATCTGCTGGTGTTCGCAGTGGATGATGCTGTCCTGACGCTAGGCGATTGGAAACTGCCGAATATTGGCGAGAGATTTTATCCAAAGAATCCATTTTCGGTCCGCACTTACGAGGCGCTCCACGGTTACATCGAGAATATTGCCAAGCTTAGCCTCACACAAAAAGGATTCACTATCGGCGACGGGGGTGAGGAAGCGGTCTCAAACGTCAAAAACGTCCGCAAAGAATTTCGTACTCTCGCCTATTGGCAGGGGAGTTTGAAAACTGGTGGTGATGGCAAGGTGAAGTTTGAATTCACCGCGCCCGACAATCTCACCACATATCGCATCGTGGCTGTCGGCCAAACCAAAGCGAATCAATTTGGCGGCGACGCGACACAGACGGTAAAAATATCAAAGCCGCTGCTGATTGATCTGGCTTTGCCGCGTTTCTTGCGCGACGGCGATGAAGTTGAATTGCGCGCCGTTGTTCGGCAAAATTTTGCCGACAGCGATAGCATCACGGCGCGATGTGTCACGGACGCCCACTTAAAGTTGCTCGGCGGCGATGTGACAACCCAGTCTGCGCAACGCGACGCGCCGGCGGTGTTCCGTTTCAAGGCAAAGGTCACCGACCCCGATCTCGCGCCGACGAAAGTGCGCTTCGAAGCGGTCTCGAATTCGAACAACCAGATGTCGGACGCCGTGGAAATCGCGATTCCCGTGCAGGCGCCAACGATTGTGCGCAAGGAAAGCCTGGCAGGTTCGTTCGATGGTCCGCAGTTCGATGCTCACCGCGCGATGCCGCAAGAATGGAAGCGTGGCCGTGGGCGCTTCAGCACCACGATCTCAACCTCGCCATGGCTTCCACAGATCGCAGGTCTTCCGGTGATTCTGGAATATCCGCATGGCTGTTTCGAACAAATTTCGACGAAACTCCTCGGCTACAGTTTGCTCGCGAATCTTCTCGCGTATCTGCCGGATTTGCAGCGACGCGATGCAGAATATCGCGCCACGCTGGAACGTGGAATGAAACAGTTTGCCGATTCGCTTCTAAGCGACGGCATGCTTCCCTACTGGCCCGGCGGAAACACCGGCAACGGTTTCGTTACGTGCCAGGCGCTCTGGTCAGTCAACGAATCGGTCAACGCCGGTTTCGAGCCGCCGGCGGAGTTACAGGAGAAACTTGCCAGCGCGGTCAGTAAAATTGTGCAGGGCCAACTGCCGGCGTCTCGATTTGAAAAATGCTTTGCGCTTTTTGTTCTCACGCAAACGGGCAAGTCCGACGATTTCCGGAACGAATCGCAGGAATTATATCTGCATCGTAATGAAGGCACCGATGAAGACCGCGCGTTGCTAGCAATCGCGCTGCATCAGCAAAACATCATGACGCGCGAGCAGCAGCAACTGCTGCGCGAGATCGATAAGCCAATCAAAGAGCGCGCGTTCAATCCCGCAACGTTCACATCAATGACGCGCGCTGAAGCGATACGTGCGTTCGCGTTCAATATGATCTCGCCCCCGATGTGGACGAAGCAACGGAGACAACAAGCGCGTGATCGCATGTCGAAGTTGATGGACGACGCCGGATCGCTTTCAACACAGGAAAATCTCTGGCTCCTGCTGGCATTCAAATCAATGCTGGGTGCGGAAACGACGCCGGAACTGCGCACGCCGCAGCCGCACCCTGGTGTGCTTTCGAAAAATGGCCGGTCGGCTGCGTGGCTCGACCGCAAAATCGAAAACGACCTTGTCATCAAAGGCCTGAATCAAAGCGCTCTCACCTTTCTGATGCATGCAGAGTATTCCACGAGCGAAGTCGATACTGACCGGGTGGACCGCGGATTTCGGATCGAGCGTGTCGTAAAAAATCTGACCGACGCAACGCGTGTTGGTACTCCCGGTGCACCGTTAAAATTGGGCGATCAATTGCTCATCACATACCGGCTGAACACGCGGAAGCTTCAGAATTTTGTGGCTCTGGAGGATTCCTTGCCAGCGGGCGTTGAAGTGGTGAATCCGAATCTTGCGCTTGTGGGAAAATTCTACCAGCTGCCACCGCCCGATCCGCAGGATCGTTTGCTCGAATTGTCGGTACTCGGAAATGCGCGATCGCGCGGCGCTTCTCTATTTCGACACCGTTGATCCCGGCTCGGGCACCTACTCGATTCTGGCGCGCGCAACGGCGGCAGGCATGTTCCGCTGGCCCGCCACGCAAGTCGCGCCCATGTACGACAGCCGTTTCTCCGGACTGTCGCCTTCAAGCGTATGCGTCATCTCCGCCGATTAATTCTGGCGAACCCACGCTTCCGGCGTGTTTTGGTCGCTGGTGTCCTTGTTATCGTTTTTGTCACCATCGTCTTTGCGTGGCGGTTATCCATCCCCCACGAACTGCAAAAATCCCCTCCCGGAACTTTAACGCTATTCGATTATCGTGGTCGCGAAATTGCCGAGCTCGCGTCGCCAGAGGCGCGTACGCAATTTCCGCTCTCGTTCGAGCAAATGGGACCATGGCTGCCGCGCGTTACTGTCGCCCTGGAAGACCGGCGGTTTTACGAGCATCGCGGCATTGACTGGCGCGCAACCCTTGCCGCGGGCGCACGCAATTTGCGATCCAGACACATCGTTTCAGGCGCGTCGACGATTACCCAGCAACTCGTGAAACTCGCAACCAGTCGTGAGCGGCGTAGTTGGTGGGGCAAACTGTACGAAGCCATCGTCGCGTCGAAATTGGAGCGGCGCTGGAGCAAGCAGCGAATTCTATCTGAATATTTGAATCGCAGCAGTTACGGCAATCGCCGGATTGGTCCGGAGGCCGCCGCTCGCGCATACTTTGGAAAATCGGCTCGCGATCTCACTTTAAGCGAAGCAATTTTCCTGGCCGGTCTGCCGCAGGCGCCAACCCGCTTTAACCCGTGGCGGCATACGGAGGAAGCGAATCGCAAATACGCGCGATCACTCTCGCGGCTTGTTGAGTTGGGAATGATCACACGCGAACAGCAGTCGCTTTTAGTCCAACCGCCAACCACCGTGCGTGTCGATCCGTTGCGACTGGCGCCGCACTTTGTGGATGCAGTCGTGGCACGAAACCCGGAACTGCGCGGCACGGTCAGGACCACGCTCGACCTCGATTTGCAAACCACGGTCGAACGACTGGTTCGCTTGCATTTGTTGGCGTTAAACCGGCATGACATCACGCAGGCGGCGGTGGTCGTGATCGAAAACAGCACGGGCGCAATTCGCGCCATGGTTGGCTCTGACAATTATGCAGTATCGCAAATCAATGGCGCCACGCAGCCGCGCAGTTGTGGATCGACGTTGAAACCGTTCGTTTACCTCGACGCGATCGATAAACGGCTGTTTACCGCTGCGAGCTTGTTGCCGGACACGCCCGATGCCATTCGCAATGAGTACGCCGATTACGATCCGCAAAATTACAATCATCGTTATTTCGGACCGGTTCGTTTGCGCGAAGCGCTCGGTTGTTCATTGAACGTACCGGCTGTTTTTGTGCTGAGCCAGCTCGGCGCGCGACCAACGTTTTATCAATTGCAAAAATGGGGCTTCAATTTTCCACAAGGTCTCGATGATTACGGCGCCGGTTTTGTTTTGGGAAATGCCGAGACGCGTCTCGTGGATCTTGCCGCTGCCTATGCCGGACTGGCTCGGGGCGGCACGGGGATGCGCGCCAAATTTTTGGCGGCAGAACATCAACCGATCACGCGAATCGCATCGCCTGAGACGACGGCAATCATTACTGATATTTTGTGCGACAACGAGGCGAGGCAGAAGAGTTTCGGCCTCGATTCGCCGCTCGCGTTCGAGCAACGCGTTGCGGCAAAGACCGGAACCAGCAGCGGCTTCCGCGATACGTGGACTGTCGGATTTGACAAGGAGCACACTGTCGCCGTTTGGGCGGGAAATTTTGATGGACGCCCAATGCGCGACACGTTTGCTGTGCGCGCGGCGACACCGCTCTGGGCGACAGTCATGCAGGAATTGCTCAGGCGCGATCACCCGCTCGATCCACCAGCGGAAAACGACAGACTCGTGCGACGCGAAATTTGCAAGACCACGGGACTGCTGCCGTCTCGGTTTAGCAACGCAACAATGAGCGAGCTTTTTCTCGCGGGAACGGAGCCGCGCGAAAATTCTGCAGAGTACTTCGCGAGCGATGGAAAGTTAATTTTGCCAGACGCATACGCGCGTTGGTGCGCGAGCCGCGATAACGCAATCGACGCACACGTGCGCTCCGATTTTCGCATCACCAGTCCGCCGCCGAACGCGCGTTATCAGATCGATCCTGTCCTGCCAGGGTCACAGCAGATGGTCGAACTCACTGCGGCCTGCGCCGGCGACGTGCAATGGTTCGTGAATGGCATGCGAGTCACGCCCGCTCGTGACGGCCGATTTTTCTGGCAACTCGCCGCTGGCGAGTGGAACATCCGCGCCGTCAGCCCCGGCCGACTGGCCGAGGAAAAAATTTCTGTCGAAGGCATTGGCGATCAGGGTGTCGAAACGGCGAACTGAACAGCGCATTGGCGCGATTCGATTTCAAATGTTGTTTGGCTTTTTGCTCGACCTAGCGCAGAGAACCTCCTGCTTTCCATCGCGTCTTCAGTCGTCGCATTGATGTCGGGTCGGTTGAGGCGCAACCGCAACCACGCTGTCCAACTTCCGGCACCACGGCCAACTCCGCATTAACGCCAGCGAACGGACACCAACTGTTTAACGCGCGACCTCAGCACTGTCGGCGGGCACGACATGGCGCGAAGGGCTTCCGTCATTCTCGGCTCGTTTGCGCATGCGCTGGAATTGTTTTTCGAGTTTTTTCAGTTCCTCGTCGGATAAATTTTCGAGGTCGACGAGTTGATTGCGTGCGCCTTTTACCGCACGGATCAGCTCGTCCAGTTTCAGGTGCATTACTTTGGCGTCACGATTCTGTGTGTTCTGAATCAAAAACACCATGAGAAACGTGATGACTGTCGTGGCCGTGTTAATGATCAGCTGCCATGTGTCGGAAAAATGAAATGTCGGCCCAGTAACGAGCCAGACAACGATCACAAGCACAGCTCCAGTAAATGCCCACGCGCTGCCGAGCATGACCGAGGAACGCTGCGCGAAAACGCGGAATGCGTCGCTGACCACGCAAAAGAAATCGCGTTGTTGCTCGTGTTGTTTTAGTTCTTCCTCCTGGGTTTTGTTCATGGTGCCATTTATCTTTCGCGCGTGAGCCTGAGCTTGCGCGCACGAAGACTGCACGCACAAAGCTGTGCCAGGGCAAAAGCGCATTGATTTTCCCATTGTTTTACGGAAAACTTAGTTCCCGAATTCATGCAGCAGGTTCCCGCGTTTTCACGTCTGCAAACTGTCCCGTCTGGGCCGGCGACCACCGCCCGGCCGAAGCTGTGGATACTGAACTCCTGGCGGGACCTGATCCTGTACGTCGGGACACCGCTGTTGCTGATCCCTGCGTTTGCGCTGGCCCAGGCCAAGTGGAGTCCGCAGGATATTTATCTTTTTGTCGCTGCGTTCGGCGCAATGGGTCATCACCTGCCTGGAATGATTCGCGCCTACGGCGATCGCGCATTGTTCGACACGCTTCAAATGGCGCTTCATCTTCGCGCCGCTGTTTCTGCTGGTAACGTGTGTCGCATTCTTTTGGTGGGACCTGAAAGGCATCCTGCTGGTTGTTTTCTTCTGGGGCGTCTGGCACGGATTGATGCAGACCTACGGCTTTTGCCGGATCTACGACGCGAAAACAGGAACCTTCGATACGCTCACGCGCCGGCTCGATTTCGCGGTGTGCCTGATCTGGTTTGCCACTGCGGTGGCGCTTTCCCCATATCGGCTGAGCGACACCCTGGACACGTACTACATGTGTGGCGGGCCATTCATCCCGCCTTCAGTTGTACAGCTCGGGCAGAACGTGATTTTGGGCGCCGCCATTTTTGTGTCGGTTTTGTTCGCCGCGCATTTTGTTCGCACGTGGATCGCCGGAAGCCGGCCGAATCCGGTGAAACTCGGATTGTTGGTCACCAGCATCGCGTTTTGGTGGTACTGCAACAATCTTGTCTCAAACATCCTCGTGGGCATCGCCCTGTTCGAAGTCTTTCATGACGTGCAATACCTGTCGCTCGTTTGGATCTACAACCGCAACCGTGTCGAGAAAGACAGCAACATTGGCGGTTTTATGCGATTCGTGTTCCGAAGGAGCGGTTCGCTGGTTGGTCTCTATGTGGGACTCGTTTTCGCCTACGGCTCGGTCTCGTACATCAATGCGCATCTCGGAATGGAAACCGTCAAACGCATCCTCACCGGTGTAGTGACCGCTTCCACCTTGCTCCATTTCTATTACGACGGATTTATCTGGAAAGTTCGAGAGCGTTCGACCCGTCAATCGCTAGGACTCGCCGGGGGAACCGCCGATGTATCGCTCGGTGGTATGCTTCCGGGGTGGGCGTGGCACGGCTTGAAATGGGTAGGCGTATTCGTGGTGCCACTCGGCGCGTTGTGGTTTTGGCAGACGCATCTCGCTGTTCCCGATGTGCAACGCATGGCGCGGGTGGTCGCAGATGTGCCTAACGGCGCAAAACCGCATTTTGATTACGGCTCGGCATTGCAAAAGGATGGGAAGCTGGAACAAGCAATCGAACAGTATAAAATCGCGCTCCAGTTCGATCCCAATTACGCGGACGCCCAGATGAACCTTGGGACTGCCTTAAGCGGGCAGGCGAAGTTCGATGCAGCCGTGCCGCACATGGAAACAGCGTTGCGGCTTGAACCCAACAAGGGGGACTTTCATCTGAAGTACGCAAATTTGCTGCAACGGATCGGGCGCAGCGACGAGGCTGCGCTTCACTTCGAAACCGGCACACGCCTGAAGTCAAACTCGCCAGACGCACATTACAACTACGCAGCGTTCCTCGCTGAACTTGGCAAAAATGATGAGTCCATCAGCGAGCTTCGGACAGTTCTTCGGCTCAAGCCGAATTATCCTTACGCTGAGCTCCTTCTGGCCGATGCGCTTTTCGCGAAAGGCAATCTGAAGGAGGCAGAGGGATATTACCGGGCCGCGCTACGCGCCAACCCGGAGCTCACGGTTGCCTATAACAATTTGGGCAGAGTGTACCTCGCTCAGGGCCAGATCTCCCAGGCCGTGGTCCAGTTCAGCGAAGCGCTGCGGCGTAATCCAGACTACAAGGAAGCCGAGGAAAACCTGCGTGTTGCCAGGGCAAGCGACCAGTTTCTTCGGCCAACGCACAATTAATTCGGTTGAAAGCGCCAGAACGCTGGCGCACTCTCCCGCAGGCGCGGGATGGCCGTCATTCCGGGCGCATATTGTGCTTGCGTTTTAGAATGCGGCGCTGCTCCGCCGCTTTCAGATAAAGTAGAATCAACGCTTATGGGCACGCCGTCTGAGCCACTTCATTTTAAACTGGATGATGCGTGGCCTAACGAATCGCTCGGTCTTCCTGTGATTGAGGCGCGAAACTGGGGAACGCAATTGCGTTTCTCTGCGCCGCCGCGTCTGATTGAACAATTCTATCGCGAACACCAGACAAATATTGCGGCGAAATTCCTGCTCTACGGGTCTGGTGATTTTCACCATCTGACCGCGTTGCGGTTGCGGCCTGTTGCCGAACCGATCGTCCTCGTCTCCTTCGATAATCATCCGGATTGGGATGTGCGTCCGCCGAAATGGGCTTGTGGTGGATGGATCAATCGCGCCCTGGAACTTCCAAATGTGCGACATGCGAGCGTTTGGGGTTGTGGCAACTTCGAATGCTGGTGGCCGCACGAGATTTTCGGCAACCGCCGCGCGGAACGCGCCGGAATCCTTGAAGTGCATCCGTGGGCAGACGATCGAGCGGGGAAGGATCGACAACGGAAAGGCGCAATCCTGCGCGATAATTGGCGTGAGCGCTTTGAAGAATTCTCGAAACGCGTCGCCGGCGAAAATGTCTACGTCACCATCGATCTCGATTGCCTGCGCCTCCAAGAGGCGGTGACGAACTGGGAGAGCGGCCGCTTCACCGTTGCCGATCTTGAGTGGGCGCTTCAAAGCATTGGACAATCTTCCCGGATTGTGGCTGGTGACATTTGCGGCGCATACTCGCCGCCGAATTACGCTCGTTGGAAGCAGCGCTTCGCTGCCGAGTTTGACCGGCCGAAGCTCGGGCCACGAAATCTGGAACAAGCGCGCGCCATAAATGTGGCGACCTTGCAAAAACTCTGGCCCTTACTGGCAGGATCGTTGTAGGGCAAGCGCGTCGCTTGTAAGCCAGGCAACGAAGCGTCGTCCTACGATTTTAGCTCCATGAGACGAGGATAATTCCCGCGGTGATCAGAAGCGCGCCGATGGTGAGGCGCGCGCTCAATTTTTCTTTTAAAACCACTGCCGCAAGAGTGGTGATAAAGATGACACTCAGACCTTGAAAGGGATAAAGATAGCTCAGGTCGAAACGCTGGAGGAGTCCGAGAGTCAGGAAAAACGAAACCGTCATTAAACCGACGCCGACCGCAACGCGCGAGACAAAATACGAGTTGCGCATACCGTTTGTCGCTGAGAATTCCATTGCTCGTTTGAGGATGAGCTGGGCGGCCACAAAAGTGACCAGAGAAATAACGATCAACGCAAAGGCGAGAAAACTCACAAGCGTTCCTCCATCCGTGCGATCGGTTTGGCAACGATAGCCAATCCGATAACCACCAATGCGATTCCGCACCAGCGCAACGCGGAAATCATTTCGCCCAGAAAAATCCAGCAGCCCAGCGGAACAAGAATGTCGACCACGCGGGAGAGCGGATAGGCGACGTTGAGCGGGATATACCGAAGCACGTAAAGCCAGCTGATGAAACTGGCGACGATGAGAAGAATGGCCCACCACACCAGCGGCGACGCCAGGCCATTGATGCCTGTCCACGAGAACGCGCTGTCCGGGTCGGCTACATCAGTTGCACCGCGTTTCAAAAGGAGTTCCGACACAAACACACACGCGACGCTCAGGCCAAGTTGCAACCTCGGATTACCAAAGCCTGAGAGGCGATTTTGCATCCGGTCTTTGTAGCGCGCGATCAAATCACCGCAACCGGTTTTGAATACAGCTAAACTGTAGCCACCGGCCTGTGGCCGGTTTGGACAGTGCTCGGTGAGCGGACGGCTAAAGGACGTTCCTTAAAGCTCATTTGCGTTTGGAAATCGCTGCAAGACTGGATCGTGCCGCGTCGGTCCAAGATATTTGAGCACCCGCCGAAAGATTGGATTCAGGAGAGGATTCGTATGCATCACGTACAGGTCGAGCGGCACCAATTCACAATCCAGATGCAGCTTCGGTTCATAATTGAGCGGATTGCTGTAGTAATATTTTAGCCTTTGTTGCAGCGCCCAGGAGATGATGTCGCGCAGTGTGTAAAAGTACAGGTGCAGATCCAGCGCGACGCTGTAATCCAGCCCGATGCACTCGTCATAAATCGCGTCGCCGCACACCAGGCAAAAACTGAACGCGACGATTTTGTCGTTTTGTCGCCAGATAAAAAAGCGTGCGCGTTCCGGCATTCGCTCGGCAATCGCGCGGAAATAATCTTTGGTCAGTGTCTCAAATTTCAGGAGCGACCGCTCGTGGACGGCCAGATACAGCGGATGGATCTCATCAACAAAAGGAGTGATGTCATTCACCACCTCCAGCTCGATCTTCGGCGCGCGCTCCGCTTTACGAAACTTCCGGCGCAAGTCTTTCCGGGTCGCCTTGCTCAGCGTGGCAAAGTATTCATCCCAATTTTCATAGTGGAGCGGCAGCCGTGTCATCGGCATGCTTGGGATCCGCGCGTAGCCATTCGACCGAAGCGTGTCGAGCGCTGAGCGATAGTTCTCTGGAAAATCCTTGAAAACAATCAGGGAAGCTCTGTTTTGCTTTGCGAAAGTTGGAAGAGTGGCCTGTAGCGCGTTTGCCACCGATGACTCGTCATTGTCGCCGCATGCGCCCAGATCGCCCGTGCCGGCTCCGCAGCCAACCATCAACACACGCATCGTGAGAAAGCGCGGGAAGATTTTGCGGAAGAAATCGACTACCGAGCGAATCTTGACCGGAACGCCTTCCACAAGATTTTGCCTGACAAAGAACACCGGCTGAACGGCGCGCACGTTGCCGGTCTCGTCTTCGATCAGGAGATAGTAATGTTCGAATCCGCACTCCAGTGTCTCTTCCACGATCTCGTAATAGCGATGATCTTTGGATTTGTTCTGTAGCGCGCGTCGCCATGCGTCGCAATTTTGGAGCTCAGCAAGCGTAACCGCTTTTGCCACTCCCTGCGGAATTGGAAAGAGATTGTTGCGCACCCTGGAAAAACAAGAATTCATCTAATGGCGTGTCATCCTGAGCGGAATCGGAGGATCCCGTGGAATTGTCGTTGGGTAATCGCCACGGGGATTCCTCGACTCCGCTCGGAATGACACTGAAGCGCCTACGCCTCTGATTGCTCCGCCGGTTGTTCGGCTACGACGTTTTCCACCTTGAGCACGCCGTCACGAATATGCACGTCGTGCTGGGGAAACGGAAACTCGATCCCGACTTTATGAAACTTGTCAGCGATCGCAAAGTTGAGATCGCTGCGGTACCGGCTTGGATGGTCGCTCATTTCACTGCTCCAGACCATCAGCTTGAAATCAATCGAGCTGTCGCCGAATTGGTCGAGAGAGACAGTCGGCGCCGGTTCTTTCAAAGTGTAAGGATTCTCATGCGCGACCGCAAGCAGCGCATCACGAACTTTATTTACATCGCTGCCGTAGGCTACCCCAACCGGGATTCGAAAGCGCACCCGCCGGTCGCCGTATGTCCAGTTGGTTACAGCTGAATCGATGAATTTCGTGTTCGGCACAATCATCATGATGTTGTCATTGGTGCGGATGACGGTGCTTCATGCGCGAATGTGTTCCACCTGACCCGCAATGCCCGCCACCTCGACGCGGTCTCCGATGGTGATCGGTCGCTCGGCCAGAATCACCAGACCACTGATGAAATTGCTCGCGATATTTTGCAGGCCAAAACCCACGCCCACGCCCACGGCGCCGGCGAAAACCGCGAGTGCAGCAAGATGAAATCCGGTATTCTCCAGGACAATGAAGATTCCAACCACCAGCACGATGTTGCTGACGACCTGAGCGATGGCGTACTGCAAAGAACGGTCCAACCCACTTTGTGCAAGCAGACGGTTAAAGAGAACCCGTTTAGTCCCTGACGAGAGCCAAAATACGGCCACTAGCAGCGCGACGAGTAGAAAAATTTGGACCAGGCTCAACTGGATTGCCGGAAGGGGCGCGGTCCAGGCCAGCGGAATTCCCGCAGCATTTACGGCGGTGACCGTGAAAAAGACAATCGCCGCCACACTCAGGATGGTCGTGACGATCGCGATGAAACTTGTATCGATCTTAAAACGGCTGAAGAACCGCCGGACGATCTGGCTTTGTAAAAATCGCGCAATGATCAGTCCGGCGGCGAAAAACCCGGCAAAGGCAATGAGCCCAAGTACACTGATATAGTGGTGGCCAACATGAAACAGCGGCCGCTCCAGAAGCGTCATTTCCACGCCCCTTAGTGTGAACGTGTCATGGGTCTTCGCAACCAGCGTGTTCCAGAGGGTTCGCTGCGGCGAGCGCCTCGGTTCTCAGCGCGACGGTCGGATATTTTCCGTAACGCCGCTACTGCTTGGACGATTTCTCTTCGATGTATTTGATGACGTCGCCGACGGTTTGGAGTTTTTCCGCGTCTTCGTCCGGCACTTCGACCCCAAATTCTTCTTCAAACGCCATCACCAGTTCGACAATATCCAGAGAGTCTGCCCCTAAATCCTCGATGAAAGAGGCCTGTGGCGTGACCTGCTCCGGGTTCACGCCGAGTTGCTCGACGATGATGTCCTTGACCTTCTCTTCGATCGATTTTTCCGCCATAAAATTTGTTCGGTTGGTGTTAATCGCGCGGGAGTTATGTCCGGCGGCTGCCAGACAGTCCGGGCACAGCATCGCAAGTAAATGAATTAAGGAGGATGTCAATCATTTTCGGGAGCAGTGACACCTTCGCGTTTGCTTCCGTTTGGGCTTCGAGTAGATGAACGTGATGAGTGCTCCGCTGATCGAGCCTGCTGATCTCCTCAATCTAAAGCTTTTGCCTGCGTGGCTGAAGAAATCAGACGCGAAGAATCATTATGAGCATTACACGCCAGAAGAGGACGTCTCGGAGCTGCGCCGCCGCGATGGCGATGGCGGACACAAGGATCGAAAATTCAGGTCCCGCGAACGGCAACGACACAGCCAACAGGCACGATTGAAGCCCGACAGGCGCGACCGGGGTGGAATGTCAAAGCCATCCCACAACAGGCGTCGCCATTCCGATCGAGGCAAAAATCGCCAGTCACCTGACCGGGGCGCTGAGGCTGCGCAGCAGCTGTCGTCGATAAACATTCGTTTTCTACCGCGCCAGACTGTATTGGAAAATGTCGTTGCACAGATCAAGTCGGGGTCAGTTGCTTATTCGCTTTTTGCGCTCGCGCGTTTGCTTCTGGAGAAACCGGGGCGCTATGAAGTTCGTCTCACAGCAAAGGCCGAAGCGCCGCTTTATCAGCTAGGCGAGGCTGGCGCTGTCTCTGTAGACCGGGAATTCCTCGAGCGAAATGCATTTCGATTCGCTCAACGCGATTTTTACCAGATCGATGTTGTAGAAAGCAATCCGATAAAAGGAAATTTCTCGAATGTGGCGCGTTGCCCGTTGAGTGGAACGCTTCTGGGCCCGACGAATTACCACGCTTACCAGCCGCAACTGCGGAGCTTGTATGAGCAACGTTTCAGCCGGCGAATGAACTTTGCCGATTATCAGCGGCAAATCGAAATCGTAAGCGACTCCGTCTTGGTCGAGCGCTGGAAAGACGAAGCCCGGAAGGTGACGACTTACACAACTTTGCGCGAAGAAAGTCCTGTGACGTTTTCGTCGGCCGCGGAAACGGAACGGCATTTTCGTTCGAATTATTCCTCCGGATTGATCCGTAGCTGCGAGGACGTGACGATCGGCGGTGCGTTGAGCCGGCGATTGCCAGATCGGACATTGAACCGCGCGATCGAACAGGCGTGGGTCCATGAAACCCGCTCGCCTTCGAACATGATGCGCGAGTTGGCCGGACGATTTCGACAAGATGGGCTGCACATTTTTCGTCACCGGCGAGGCATGTTGTTTGTGGCACCCATCCGCATCCGGGCGTTTGTTCACGAACACGCCAGGGTCTCTTCGCCTGTGAACGCGATCCTCGAGACCGTGTTGTCGGCGGCGGGAATCAATCGAAAGCAGCTTTTTGAAAAGTTGACTGGCGATGGCGCTACCGAAGAAGCAGAGCCGCGCAGACTGGCGTTGGCGGCCGACCTTCGTTGGCTGATCAATGAGGGTTACGTGATCGAGTTTAACGACGGCTCACTTGATCTCCCACGGACGAAATCCAAGCCGCAGGAAGCCGGAGCAGCCGACGAAACAACGGTAGGTTCGTCGAGTGGACCATTTGTGGGAAGCCTTGAGCTGGCGCTTGCTTTGCCGAGAGCGCTTGCGCTTTATTCGCCGACAATCTTGAAAGAGCGCCTGCAGCCCCCTTCATCGTAGCGGATGACTTCATTCTTCTCGTTGAGGAGAACAATGCGCGGCTGATGTGTCGCCGCTTCTTCCGGCGTGCAGCGCGCGAAGCTCATGATAGTCAAGCGGTCGCCAATTTTTCCGAGGTGCGCAGTAGCGCCATTTAATTCAATTATTGCTCGTCGTGCCGGGCCGTAAATTGCATACGTCTCGAAACGCTCGCCGTTGCGCAAGTTGGACACGAGAATTTTTTCGTATGGAACCAGGCCAACTAGCTCGGCGAGATCCGCGGAGACCGTGAGGCTTCCTTCGTAATCGAGACTCGCCCCCGTGACGGTCGCGTGATGGATCTTCGATTTGAGAAGAGTCAGTTGCATCGATTGAATTTCCAGGGCACCGGCAAGTAGTCCCGAAAGCGTTCGGGGCTGACAAAGATGCCTTACAATTTAGATCGCCCCCGCTCTTTTCAGCGCCTTGTACGCGCCCTTCTTATTGATCGTCTTCAGGCCGCGCGCGGTGACGCGAACACGCACAAACTTCTTCAGCTCCGGGACCCAAATACGCTGCCGGCGCAAATTCGGCGCGAAAATGCGCGGCACCATCTTCGTGATGTGCCGGCCCACCCCGCCTTTTTTCTTGGCCAAACCACGCCGGTGAATCACGCTGCCCCGCACGGCTCTTGATCCTGTGATGTGACAGACTTTCATATCGCGAAAAAGCCGCGTAACCTGCCGCGTCTCGGTGCCTGGGTCAAGCAGATCGTTCGTCCCTTTGAGTAGTGCGGACAGTCTTTTGGGCGCCGGTCCGTGTGGCTTCGGCGCGCACGGACTGACGCGCCATACCAAATGCGTTGAACGCGCCATCGCTTGACGCGGTCAAAGTTAGCTCGCACCACAGCCAATCGCCTTTACAGCACTGATCATCGCACAGAGCTAATGCACAAAAACAATCATAAACTGCGGATCGGGATTGTCGGCGCGGGCAACATTGTGCGGACCCGCCATTTGCCGGCGCTGAAAAAACATCCTGATGTGGAAATTGTCGCGGTTTCAAATTCCACATACGAAAGCTCGGAAAATTTTTGCCGCGAAAATTCACTATCGGCGCTCCCGATGCGCGACTGGGCGGAGCTCGTTGCGTTGCCGGATATTGATATTGTCTGGATCGGCACAACGCCTTACATGCATTCAGCGGTGACGATTTCCGCGCTTGAAGCTGGCAAACATGTTTTTTGCCAGGCGCGCATGTCGATGGACCAGGCCGAGGCGGAAGAAATGCTCGCCGTATCGAAGCGGTATCCGGAGTTGGTGACCATGCTATGCCCGCCGCCCTTCGGATTACGCGGCGATCTGATGTTCAAGAAAATCCTCGCGGAAAACTACATTGGCCAGCCGCATCACGTTCGACTGCAAAGTTTCCACGGAAATTATTTGGATCCCGATGCGCCGGCGCATTGGAGGCAAAAGATTGAGATCAGCGGGCTCAATACGCTCACGCTGGGAATTTACGTGGAAGTTTTGCAGCGCTGGCTCGGCGACATCACCGGCGTGTTCGCGCGCGGGAAAATCATTCAACCCGTTCGCGAAGCATACAACGTGATCGTCCCCGATTTGCTCACCGTCCTGTGCAGTTTCGACAATGGCGCGGAAGGGCGTGTTGGAGTTCAGCGGAATCAATGCCCTGGCGGAAGGCGATCGGCTCGAGATTTACGGCAGCACTGGCACTTTGACGTATGATTTCACATCTGACGTGATGCAGGCGGGTAAGGTCGGCGATCGCGCATTGCACATGGTGGATATTCCCGCGGAATTGCAAGGCGAATGGCGCGTGGAGGAAGATTTTCTCGCCGCTGTGAAATCAAAGGGACGCGTGCGACCCCATCCGAATTTTGAAGAGGGACTTCGCTACATGCGCGTCGTGCAAGCTGTCGCTGATTCTCGTGCCCGCAACGAATGGGTGGCAATCAAAGACTGAACCCACCAAACGTTCTACGGCGTCATTGCGTCTCCCACGAGATATCTTCTTACGATCAGCGCCCAGATCAGCAACGTGATCAGTTGATACCACGCGAAGAACCGATCGTATCCCCGTCGGTGGGCGATAAGACCGATGGCCGCCAGCATCGCATATTGACTGACAAAGGGGACGTACCAAACGGGATGAAAAAGATCGCCGTGGATTGCGGTTTGCGCGATGTCGAGCACACACATCGCAATGAACGCCGAATAATAACCGACTCGGTTCCGTTGAAAGCGTCGCTGGTGTTCTTCCGCTTCGGATAAATCGGGCGGGTAAAGGAAAACGGTGAGCATGTAAAGTGTGATCGTCCAAACGATCAGCACGAGAAACCTGTCGAAGCTCCAGATGACCTCGGTGTTCCATTTAAACGTCACCCACCATTGCAAAACCAGCAGCAGCAACGTTGCAAGGGTGAGGACAATGTGGACTTCGTCGAGCGGGTTCTCTTTGCGGCGGTAAAAGGCGCGCCCGGCTCCCGCGAGCAGATTGGTCACACCCAGACCGATAATGATGGACATGAGCGCGGCGATGAACTCGAAGCTGCTCATCAGATTTTGCGCGTTCTGCATGGCGCGCTAAGCTTAACGCACGCCGACTCGTTGAATCGAGTTAGAAATGGCGGGTGCTATCTGGGGAACGCAGGTTCCTAGCCTGCACGTCTCAACTCGCCGAGACTGAGGTGATTCGAAGACTGCGCGTGTCAAAGATATTGCCGGTAATTACCAGGCTGGCAGCTGTGCTACCCGGAAATCACGACCCGCGGGCGCGTTCACTACTTCCCTGTAGCGACGTCTTCGCTACCAACCAGCCAATCAGCGCTTGATTAAGATCTGCCAGCGCTGTGCCTTCGATCGGATCATTGTGATAAGCGTCGCGCAACGCGATCACGCGTTTTTCTCCAGCATAGGCGTCAACTACCAAGCGGTGAAAACGAGGCGCCACCACTTCATCTCTTTCGGCAAGGAGGAAAATCGCCGGTGGGACACTCGCTCTCGCGTTTGTGATGCTGTCGAGATCTCGCGGCATCTGCAATGCGACTGGACCTGCCAACAGCCAGAGGTTCCACCAGCCAAATTGACGCAGAATCATTTCACGCAGTGGCGGTGGATTCTGCAGAATTACTCCGGCGATCCCGCCAGGCCGCGATGCTGCCAGATAAAGCGCGGCCGTAGCGCCGATGCTCGTTCCAAAAGGCACGATTGGCCGATGGTTTGCGTGGCGTCTTAATTCATCAAATGCGCTGAGCGCTGCCGGCCCGATCCTCGACAGCCGCGCTGGTCCTGTGCTGCCGCCGAATCCGGGGTAATTCATTCCCCAGATTTCAACTGCGCGATCATCCCACATCTCCGCTTCGATTGCAGCCCAGCGATCGGCGCGATCGGCGTTGCCGTAAAAACGCAGAATGAACACATCTGCGCTGCCCTGTAGCCGTGCTCGGTGCGATTGCGCTGTCCAGATTTCCAACTCGCCATTTTCGAAGGGAACCGCTTTCCGAACGGCGCGGCCGGCATCAATCGGCGCCTTCGTCGGAAAGAGAATCAAGTGGTCCGGCAAGTGACCGAAAAACATTATCGTGAAGTATACGATTCCAATTACGAGCAAGCGCCAAGGCGGTGGAACAATTCTTGGCCGCACATTCTTCAGGCCACGAAACACATTAATAACGCGAAAAAAATGAAGCGAGAAGTTATCGAAAAGCGTTGCGTCCACGTGCGACTGAAATTTCGCGTGCTTTCGCATATTTTGTGGGGCCAGATTTAAGGAGCGGCTGAAACCGCAGATTTGGCTTCATTGTCTTTCGTAGCTGCGGCCAGGAACCGCTGATACAAAAACGACGCAACGATTGCGATCACGGCGACGACGATAAACGCGCCGATCCGATAGAGTTGATCGAGCTGAGAAAGATCGTGAAAGAAAAGTTTCACCACTGTGATGCCGAGCAGTCCGAGACCTGCGTAACGCGCCGGCGCGGTGCGTTTTCGCATTCCAATAATGAGCAGCAAGAGCGCGAACAAGCCCCATGCAATGCTGTAGCTCATGTCGCGGGCGAAGTTACCTGAGAATCGAAATGTCAATGCAGCGGTCCCCGGTGTGCTGAAGTAATCCGCGATCTCGATGTTGACGATCAGAAAAGAGAGCACCGTCCCGAGCGTGTAAAGCAACGGCAGCGCATTGTACCCGAGTACGCGATTGTGTGGCGGCACGAGGAATCGCGCGGCCGCGAACACACAGATCGTCGCGATCCCGTAGGTGTAGAGATACCAGTTAAAAATCGGAAATGCGGCGCGGGGATGATAGCTGAGCACGGCCGGATTGAGCGCGAGCCGCATGAATACGACGACAAGCAAAGCGACACCGGCAAGGCGCAGCCCCGGATGCGGTACACGCCGAAAGAGCCAGCAGAGCGCGGCACCTTCCAAGGCCCAGCCCACCGTGATCCATTGGCGTTCGAACTCGATTGGGAAAATTAGGGTGATGAAAAACAGGGTGGCACCGCCGAACAGCGCGAGTTGTGCGTTTCGTGCCGGGCTGGTGACCGGTGTGCGTTTGATGAGCACCGACAGTCCGAGTAACGAGGGCAGCCCGAACGCGGCCGGCACCAAACCGGGAACTACGCTCGGGTAGGCAGACCGAATCAGGTCATATACGAGATAAAAGTGCAATGGCCCAGCGAGGGCCGCTGCCGCCCAAGGCATGCTTTTGCCCGCAAACTTGTCGTGGAACAGGAACGGAAATGTTGTGAACAGCGCGTAAAACGCGAGATACCAAATCAGCGGGAGCACGGCATGGGTCGGATCGAAATCTTGAGAATGCCAGGCATGCTCGAGCACCAGCGCGGACACGAGCGCAACGGTGGGAACAAGGTCGAGCGAAAAAATCTCGCTCATGCCAAGGAGCAAAATCACCAAAAGCAACGCCAGACCAAATACAGGCGACGGGTTCGCCAGCGGCAACCGCAGCGTCACCATGACGAGCAGCAGAAACGGCAGAGTCGCTGACAGCGTGGGAAGTTGTTGAGCAAACTTCGCAGTCGGTTTGGTGCGCCGCGCAGCCCAATTCGTCGCGACGAAAAAGAAAATTGCAAACCCGGCCAGAATACAAAGTGCGGTTGGTAAACCGGTCAGCTCGCTCGGGATTCGCCAAAGCCACTCACCAATCGCGACCAGGGTTAGGAGGAGCAAGGCGATGGCGGGCAGCAGAGTCGCAGTCGTCAGGGCCAGAGCGATTCCGATCAGATCGACAATCAACACAAACGGCCAGATCAGCAGCGGAACCTCCGTGAGCTGAAACATGGGGATCAGCGCGAGCACAAGGCCAAAAGCGGGAAAAGCATGGCTCCACCCCGGCATGTCGATTTTGCGCAGGCGTTGAAGTGCCAATGGAGCTGCCGCGTGAAACAACGTAAAAACAAAATAAAATGCCAGTGCAGTATAAAGGTAATCGATGGTTAGGTAATTTCCGGTCCACGCGCCGAGAAAAATAAATGCCGCGAGTCCGGTCACGGCTTGAACAGGTACAAGCCTCTTCTCGATCAGCGTCAGCGTGAGCAAACCAAAATCGATGACGAATAGATAGGTGAACAGAAGCGCCGGCCGACGCGCGACCGTCGGAAACGAGAGCAAATAAAATGCTGAGAACATGGCGATGGCGCCAAGGCCGATCGTGCAGGCAAAGAGTTCACGACTTGCTCTTCCAGTGTGCTTCGCCCATATCGCTGCGGCTAGAAACAGCGCTTGAAATCCGGTGAATACCGTCATGAAGACAAGGACTTTGTTACCGGTGAAATATTTCTCGGGAACAAAAAACGCCGCGACCCAGCCGATTTGCATCAGCGCAGTTCCAATCGCCCCCAGGATCGGGAGCGCATTCCACCGTTGTCGCTGCGCCACTGCTAGCAGGCCGATATCGAGCAGCGCGATGTAACCGAAGAGTCCGAGCGGATTGTCCTGGCCCGTTGAAAGCAAAACCGGCGTGAGAAAGCCGCCCGCGATGCCGAGCACTGCGACGACGATCGCATTCAACCGTACGGCGAGTAGAAACGCGACTGCTGTGATCAGCGTCATCAACAGAAACGTTGGAACGAGACCAAACAACGCGAAGTGATAGTAAGCCCGACAGGCAAAGGTCACCGAGTAGAGCACCAGAATGCCGGTTGCGCAGAGCGTTTGTGCAGTGACAGCGTTTTCTTTCCGTTTTAGAAATAAACCGCCAGTAACAAGGCCGGCGCCCACGACGAAGCCGATCGCAACCCGCAACTCCGGCGGGATCAGATTGTGCTCGAATGAATATTTTACAAAAAACGCCACGCCCAGGAAGAGTGCCAGGCCGCCAATCCACGCGAACAATTTCGCGCCCATGAATTGCTCCCAATCAATTGGGGGTTTGACTGGTCTCGCGCTTTTGACGAGCACTCGGTTCGAGAAGTTCTCGCGGGATTGGCGGCGGCTCTGGCGCTGTCTCCGGAACGACTGGAGCAGGCGCAATGATGGGAAAAGGTGGCGGGACGATCTCAGTCGCTGGCGCAGACGTTTCTGGTTTCATCGGAGGAATGAGTTGCCCCCGTAAGCTGCGCATTTCGTTCTCGAGTGATGATATGCGTGTGACCAGATCGTCTACGACGCGCTTAACGTTGTTTGCTTTCGCAAGCGCAACGAAGGGCAGAACAAGAATTGCGATCACAAAACCGATCAGTATAAGAATCAAAAGTTCCATGTGTTGTTGGGGGTTTGGCTGGATGCTCCGGCGGTTGCGAAAGAAGATAGCTGCTTTGCGCAACGACTGTGAATTGATAAAAATGCCGGATTTCATCGATGTTTTCGATCATGAACATTCATTACCTGGAGCTGTTCTATTTCGTCGCTAAACACGGCGGCATCGCCGCCGCGGTGCGCAATATTCCCTACGGGATTCAGCAACCGGCGGTCAGCAGTCAGATTGCCAAACTGGAAGAATCTCTCGGAACCAAGCTTTTCCACCGGCGGCCATTCGGACTTTCGCCCGCGGGCATGGAGCTTTTTGAGTTCATCCGGCCATTCTTCGACAGGATCGGCGTTGTCGCCGACAAGTTGCGTCAGAACAGTTCGCCGCAGTTGCGCATCGCCGCTCCGGAGATTGTGTTGCACGATTACCTGCCCCAAATTCTTCAACGCGTGCGGGCACAATTCCCGGCGTTCCGGCTTTATCTGCACGAAGCCACTCGGACTGAAGCGGAAAGACTGCTTTTGGTTCGTGATGTCGATCTTGCCATCATGCTGATCGACAAAAAATCGCGTACCGGAATTCAGGAGCGAGCGCTGCTCGAGCTGCCGTTGGTTTTACTGGTGCACCGCAAATCCAGGCTCACGCGCGCAGAACAATTGTGGAAACGCGATAAAATCGAGGACACACTGGTGAGTTTCCCGCGGAACGATCCTGTTTATGCGTATTTTCAGCGCGGCCTTGAACGGCTTGGGGTTGAATGGTTTTGCGGGATCGAGGTCACATCAGAGCGATTGATCGAGCACTATGTTGCCAGCGGTTACGGAATCGGTCTGGCGGTCGCTGTGCCTGGCTTCAAACCGCACCCGCAATTACGCGCTCTTCCGCTCGCGCAGTTCCCGCCGGTGGTCGTCGGGGTTGCATGGTCCGGCAAGCTTTCAAGCATCGCACGCCAGCTAGTGGCGGAGCTGGACGCAGAGGCGGACAAGCAACGGACGCAACTTGCAAAAAGCGCATAGCGCTCTGCGGATAGATTACTTCAGTCAGGCTCGTCCTTGAGGATCGATTTGATCTGCTCGGCCAATTCCGGTGAGCGGAAACGGCATGCTGCACGGCAGCGGTGACACAAGAGTGAATAGGTAATCACGCCGGACTTACGGAGGAAAGCCCGGCAGAAGATGGTCCGGTCAAGCCGCGTTGGTAACAGTTTTGTTACCTTTTGTCAGACATTCTGCTTGCCAGTCTCAGAAGCGTCCGCGCAATATCCCGGTGCTGAACGGCAGAGCGTCAGCTGCGCTTCAGTGGAACAAATCCGGATTGCTGGCGCGTAGAGAAACGAACACGCGTATGAAAATATCAAATGCAGCACGGTTAATTTTCTGGGTCACCGCGATCATGGCGATAGGATTCGTGGTGCGGGCTGAATCTGGTGAAAAGCGCGCAAGCATGCCCAGCCGACAAAGCGCGCCACCCCTGCGCATTGTCGATCAAAACGGCCAGCCGGCGGTGAGCGGTATTCCCTCGGCAACCAGCACGATTGTCGATGTGACGGTGGCACCGGGTGGGACGCTTACGTTCGATCCGAGCACAGTAAACATCTCGGTGGGCGATACGGTGCGATGGACATGGGCTGCCAGCGGCCACAGTGTCACCAGTGGCGATTCCGCGTCCTGCACAGCTGATGGGCAGTTCTGTTCTCCGAATAACACGAACTGCTCCACGTGCGTGACTTCCAATCTGGGCTTTGTTTACGAATTCACTTTTACACAGGCTGGGAATTTTTCTTATTTTTGCTGTGTCCATTGCCACTTCGGTATGATTGGCGCTGTCAACGTTTCAGCCGGTTCCCCAACGCCAACACCAACAGCAACTTCCACACCAACTGCAACCGCAACGCCAACCGCGACGGCAACTGCCACAGCGACGACAACAGCAAGTGCCACGGCTACGCCAACCGCGACAGCAACTGCAACTACAACGCCAAGTGGGACACCAACAGCTACTCCAAGTGCCACCGGCACCGTAACGCCGACCCCTACACCAGTCGGGTTTCGACCTGCGCCAACACCGCGGCCTCGCCCGACACCAGCGCCTCGCCCATAAACTGCTGAACGAGTTCGCATTGAGGCTTGGTGAGTGATTGGTCATCCGGTTGCCGGCGACGGCGCGCACGGAGTGACGCGCCCTACCTACAAAACGACGCATTCGTTTTTGGACTCGGGCAGTCCTCTGTCCGCCGTTGACTTGCGATCGTTAACGAGATCACGCCACAAACGGACGGATCACAAAAGAAAGCTTACGGTGTTTGTGCGTCCGATTCTCTTTGCAAGCAAAACGGCAGCAACCCCGGCAGCGGCGCGTGCGAATTATCACGACTTTAGCGCCTGCCGTGGAAAAGGGCGCACCGAATGCGGTAACGGTGTTTACCCCTCGAACTGTGCCGCGGCTGCTTGGGTTCGTTTTGTGACGGTTATCCTGTAGAGATTTCAAATGGCAACCGGCAACTGCTGGGGGTCGAATGATAAAGTAACAAAACTGTTACTTTCTTGGTTGCCAGTTCGCAAGGAAATCAAAAGAAAGATATTGACTGGTTTCGATATCACCGTTAAACGAGCAAACACTAAAAACCTCAGCTCAAACTCCATCCATGCTCCACATCTATGAAAAAAACATCCACTTCACAATCCGCATTCTTCAACCTGCGTGTCTTCATCGGACTGACTGTAGTCCTGGCCGGCGCCTTTCTGGCCTTGATAGGCCTTGGGACGTTCTCAGGACTTAGTGCCAGCTCCGCGCAAGCGCAGCAAAACCACAAAATTATCTACGTCGAGGGCCTTTCTCCGGGATTTGACTGTGCCACCATTCATGAGAAGGGCATCGACCGGCAAGAAAACTTACTGGCCGGTACGATCATGATTGCCTGCGGCGAGGCACAGGGAGGCTCAGCTTCGCCTTACGGTGGCTTTTCTCAGCTTCTCGATCGAGTGACAGCCCCCCTGGCTTATGGCGGCGCGGATGTCGATTTGATCACCGGCGCGGACAGCATTACGCACCCCACCCAGTCTGAGACATACACCCTGGCCAACCCGGATAACCCCAACCAGGTCGTCGTCACCTACAACGATTCTCGGACCGCCTCCACCAACTACTCCGGCGCATCGTTCTCCAGCGACGGTGGCACCACATTCACCCGCCTCAACCCAAGCCCCTTCGCAAGTGGACACGGGACGAACTTTGGCGACCCGGTTACTCTCTACAACAAGCCTACCAGCAGTTTCTTTGCAATTTTTCTCGCTACGGGCTGCGGCGGACAGGGCATCGGCGCCTGGAAGTCCCTTGACGGTGGGGTCACCTGGGCTACTGGCGCTTGCGTTCACAACGGAGCTTCTGATGATCGCGAATCTGGCTGGTCCGACAACAATCCATCGTCTCCATTTTTCGGACGCATGTACGTTTCCTGGAACAACTTCAGTGTTGGCAGCGGCGCTCTGGAAGTCACCTTCTCCACTGATAACGGCGCCACGTGGCACGCCCCGGTAGTAGTGAGCAACACCAGTACCTTCATTCGCGATACCCAGATCACGGGTGACCTGTCGGGCAACGGGACCATCTATATCGCGGGTATGGACGAAGGCGGGGGCGGCTTTCCTCACAACAACATCAATCACATTTACAGGTCAACCGACGGTGGGAACACTTGGACGAACACTTACACCGGCCCCAGCTTTGCCGGCCCGGGCGTTGGAGCATCCGGTTACTTTGCCTGCATGTTTACCGGGAGCCCGAGCGGTGTCTACTGGCGGCACGAGGGCTGGGGTGAGCCTGCTGCTTTAAACAACGTGGTTCACCTAGTCTATGCCCAGCACGGCGCGGGCGCTGACGCTGGCGATGTCTATTACATCCGCTCCACCGATAGCGGCGTGACGTTTAGCGCGCCATTCAAGTTGAACAGTGATGCCACAACCCGTCCTCAGTGGCAGCCTAACATCTCGGTGAGCCCGACTGGCAGCCTCTTCGCGACGTGGTATGACGGGCGCGAGTTCGCCAGCTGCACATATGGTAGCCCATCCGTTTCGTGTTACCGGATGTGGTCGCGCAAGTCCACCGACAACGGCGCGACTTGGTTGGCTGACGATTCTTTATCGGACGTCGCCAGCCCGCTCCCCGCGCAACCTGATTCTACCGTTCAATCGGTGTATGCGGGTGATTACGACTATGGCTCTGCGATAGCCACCAAGCACCTTACTTCATGGGTTGACGGGCGCGTGACAATCAGCGGCCAATCCCAGCAGGACGCGTTCACCGACAAGGAGCCAATCTCGGCTGGGACACCAACTCCAACTCCGACGGCTACGCCTGCAGGCATCCCATGCGGAGACCTGGTTTCTTTCCGGGTGCAGTGCAAGTCTAGTCCCCGAGGCGACAAATTGCAGGCCCAACTTACCCTCACCAATACGAGCCACTCGGGCCAGCAGGTCACCATCACGGTCGATAGTACTCCCCATCAGGTAACAATCAGTGGCAACAAGGCCAAACTTCAGATTAACAACCCGGGGGTCGGGGTACACACAGTTCAACTTACTAATCCAGCCGGTTGTTTCCCGGCGTCTATGCCGTCTTGTCCCTAATGCAGACTGTTAGTGCAATGAATTCATCATCTTCATGCTCGAAACTCATATTGCAGGATCAAGTTAGGCTCCGGCAGTAGGAGACAAACGGGCCACTTTCTCTATCCATGCGGCGTCCGGCAGTTTGCCGGACGCCGCCACATAGAGGCGAAACAAGAAAAGTTCTATGACATCAAACCGCGCATTCACATCGCCGCGATTGCGGCACCTTTTCTGCTCATTATTCATCGTGGCCGCTGGTGCAGCAGCACTGGGGGCAATGGCCTCCTCGCGCGCCGCCGGTCAGGGCAGCTCGCCCTCAACGAAGATTGCGCGTTGGGTCATGGAACATACGGCCACCGGGCAGGAGGCGGAATTTTTCGTCGTGCTCGCTGACCAGGCCGACCTGAGTGGGGCAGCGGCCTTGCCGACAAAGAATGAAAAGAGTCGGTACGTGTACGATGCGCTCTGGAATAAAAGTCAGGCGACTCAGGGACCGATTCTGCATTGGCTGAGTGAACGCGGACTCAAGCATCAATCTTTCTACATCGTTAACGCGATTTTAGTGAAGGGCAGCCGCGAGATCGCCGAGGCATTGGCTGCCCGGCAGGACGTGGCGCGCATCGAGGGCAATCCGCACATTAAAAATTCGCTTCCTCAACCCGGTCCCGCGGCTGATGCATCTTCGCAACCTGCGACTCCGGAGACGATCGAACCGGGAATCAATTATACACACGCGCCTCAGGTCTGGGCGCTCGGATTCAACGGGCAGAATATTGTGGTGGCGAGCGCCGATACGGGTCAACGCTGGACACATAACGCGCTTAAGCCTCATTACCGCGGCTGGAATGGGGTAACAGCCGATCACGATTACAACTGGCATGATTCCATCCACGACAGCGTTGGCAATCCCTGCGGGAATGATTCGCCACAGCCTTGCGATGATTACTTCCACGGAACTCACACCACTGGCACAGCGATCGGCGACGACGGCGGCGCGAACCAGATTGGAATGGCGCCCGGCGCAAAGTGGATTGGTTGCCGCAATATGGACGTAGGTACCGGCACACCGGCCAGATACATCGAGTGTATGGAATGGTTCCTCGCGCCCTACCCGATAGGCGGCGGACAAGGCGACCCAACCAAGGCCCCTGATATTACTATTAACTCATGGGGTTGTCCGAGCTCGGAAGGCTGTTCGCCTAACACATTGCAAGCTGCCGTTGACGCCCAAGCCGCTGCTGGCATTATGATGGTGGTCGCGGCGGGTAACTCCGGGTCGAGCTGTTCCACCGTGACAGATCCGCCATCATTGTATGCGACATCTTACACCGCCGGGGCGCTGAACACCGGCACCGATACGATTGCTTCCTTTAGCAGCCGCGGCCCGGTCACAGCCGATGGAAGCGGGCGGATAAAACCAGATATCTCTGCTCCGGGGACAAACACGCGGTCTGCTTCTAACACCTCCGATAATGCATATACGATTGCCAGTGGCACTTCCATGGCTACTCCACATATCGCCGGTGCCATGGCGCTGCTCTGGTCTGCCATTCCGAGCTTGCAGAACCAGATCGACCCCAGCCGGGCAGCCTTGAATAACGCGGCTGTTCATATCGCTTCTACCCAGTGTGGCACAGGCGGACCGCCAAACAACGTCTATGGATGGGGCCGGGTCGATATCTTGGCCGCTGTAACCAGCGGCATGCCAACTCCGACTCCAACCGCGACTCCAACGGCAACTCCCACGGCGACGCCTGGACCGATTCAGCTCCAGGGCAAGGGGAAAAGGGTAGCAGGAATGAATACATCGCGTCTCAAATGGAGGGGGGCGACCTCGGCCAACATCGACGTCTACCGCGATGGAGTTGTGATCACGACAACGCCGAACGATGGATCGTATGACGACTCCACCGGCACCACTGGCCAGGCTAGCTTCATGTACAAAGTGTGTGAAGCTGCAACCCAGAACTGTTCTAACACTGTGACTGTGAATTTCCCGTAATAGGGAACAACCAAACCGCTTTTCTATCAACGCGGCGTCTGGCAGTTGCCGGACGCCCGTAGCGCTGACTCCCCGTGATCGGTGATTTGTAGCGGGGGTCACTGCCCGTCCGCAATGGGTGCGTCACGTCAAATGTCCAAAAGCACCTGTGCCTTCCAACCGTCTTCCACTCGCTCGACAGAGAAATCGTGAAGCGTGACCGCCTTCACGTCCGCGCGCTGGTGATGCCGCTCCGCGTTAAGTGGTTCCCCTTCGCCGGTTGCTTTCAAAAAGTATGTTCCCTCTTTCTCGTCGATATGGACATTCTGGATGCGCAGCAAGAGCCGCTCGGAGTCTTTGAGATAAATCAGCTCCTGCAGGAGATCGAATAGCAACATGTCGAGCTCATCATTCGAGAGTTCGATCCGGCGCGTTTCGCGCGGCTCTATCGCGTCGAGATTATCGATCATCACGTTTGTGGTGGCGTCCGCCGCGTCGCGGAATAGTTCCGGCAAATCACGTGCGGTCGCTTCAAATGCGATGTCGGCAGTACCGATTTCCTCGAGAAACCTATAAGCCATTACAAAAGCTGTTATTCCGACCGGAGCGAAGCGAAATGGAGAAATCCCGTGACATTAGCTTGAAGTTGCGCCACGCGATGCCTCGACTCCACTCGGAATGACCTGTCAGCTAAACCTCGCATTTTTGCAGAGCACCGACGATTGTCGATTTTTCTGCGGCGATTTTCCTTCCGATAAACACCAGTTCGGTCCGGTCTGATTGGAACGGCTCCACTTCCCAGCGGCCTGCGACGAGATTGAAAAGATGCGTGCCGTCCGTAAGCCGGATGAAACCTTTCGCTCGAACCACGCTCGCAGGCAGGGCGTCTGCGAAATTTTCGAAGCAATCGCGAGAGAAAGTTTTGGAGGAACTAAATGCGAACGACTCAAACTCCGGTTGATGCCGATGTTCCGGACGCGCGATTTTTGTCTCGCGTCCAATGCCGAACAATAGTTCCGGATCGACTCGGCAGCGCTCGGTGCGAATAATTGACGCGGTTGCATTGATTTCGCGCAGCTTGGTTTCGAGCGGCTCAATCTGTATCGGCTCGATAAGATCGGTCTTGTTCAATAGCAAGATGTCAGCGCCTTCGATTTGCAGGCGCGCAGTGTGCCCGATCTCGGGGAAACGAACCAGCATGTCCGCGTCCATGACCGAAATAACGCCGTCGAGCCGGCATTGCGGCAGCGCTTCCTGAATGTTGAACACGAGCGCCTCGGGTTCCGCGAGCCCTGTCGTCTCGACCACAATTCTCTCGGGCGCAACTTTCTCGATGATCTCATTCACCGCCGCTTCGAATTCGCCAAGCAACGAGCAACAAACGCAGCCGCCGCCCAGCTCGGCGATCCGCACGTTTTTGCCTTCAATCACTTTTGCATCAATTGCGATTTCGCCGAATTCATTCATCACAATAGCGATCTTCGCAGGATAGGTAGCGAGAATGTGTCGAAGCAGCGTGGTCTTGCCACTGCCCAGCGGACCAGTGATAAGAGTCATCGGCGTTCGCGGATTCATTTAAAAATCATCTTGCGCGTCATCCGGAGGGGAGCGCAGCGAAGTCGAGGGATCCCGGTGAACAGCCTTTAAGTAGTTTCACGGGGCTTCTTCGACTTCGTTCCGCTGCGCTTCACTTCGCTCAGAATGACAATTCATCCCTTGACGTTCCCAATAGGCGTGAAGCGTGCGACCGGCTTGCTGATTCCCGCCAACTCGGTCGCGGCGATTACTTCGTCAATGTCTTTGTAAGCCGCGCCGGCTTCCTCGGCGAGGCCAGCCCATGAGGTGCTGCGGACGTAAATCCCGCGTGCTTCAAGATCGCGCTGGAGTTGTTTCCCGTGCCATTGTTTGCGCGCCTTGGTCCGGCTCATCGTGCGGCCGCTTCCATGCGCGGTGCTGAAGAATGTTTCTGCGCCGGAGGCCGTGCCGACGAGCAGATATGAGCCTGTCTCCATGCTGCCGCCGATGATCACCGGCTGGCCCGTCTCGCGATAGCGCTCGGGCAGTTCGTCATGGCCCGGACCGAACGCGCGAGTCGCGCCTTTGCGGTGAACGAGCAATGTCTTTTCTTTTCCATCGATGACGTGCCGTTCGAGTTTCGCGGTATTGTGCGACACGTCGTAAACCACCTGCATCCCGAGGTCTTCGGCGCTGCGGCTGAAGATCTCGGAAAAGACTTCGCGGATCCGATGAAGGATCACCTGCCGATTGGCAAACGACATGTTGACGCCGCATTTCATCGCGGCGAAGTAATCGCGGCCTTCCGGCGAATCGAACGGCGCGCATGCCAGCTCGCGGTCCAAAACTTTGATGCCGTATTTCGGTTCCATCACTTTCAGGAATTTCTGGAGATAATCAGTGGCGACCTGGTGTCCGAATCCGCGACTGCCGCAGTGAAACATCACCACGATCTGGTTTGGAATCGTGATCCCGAATTTTTCCGCGAGCTGTTTGTCGCGCACGTCCTCCGGTCGCGCGGCCTGCACCTCGAGATAATGATTCCCGCTGCCCAGAGTGCCGACCTGGTTATAGCCGCGCTCAACCGCGCGCTCGCTGATTTTCGATGCGTCCGCGCCGGCGATGCAACCGTTCTCCTCAGTGAATTCGAGGTCTTCCTGCCAGCCGAAATCGTGTTCAACGCACCAGCGCGCGCCTTGCTCCACCAGATTCCGAAACTCGCCGTGCGAAAGCTTGAGAAATCCGTGAGTGCCAACGCCCGCCGGCACGCGTTCGAAAAGCCGATCGACAATTTCTTTCAAATGCGGTTGCACGTCATCGAGCGTCAGGTTCGTTGTGACGAGGCGCATGCCGCAGTTGATATCGAATCCGATGCCGCCGGGCGAGATGACGCCGCCTTCGTGGATGTCCATTGCGGCGACTCCGCCGATGGGAAATCCGTAACCGCTGTGGCCATCGGGCATGCAAAACGCGTAGCGCGTGACGCCCGGCAAAGTGGCCACGTTGCTGATCTGCTGGTAAACCGCTTCGTCCATCTCGCGCACCAGTTTTTCCGTTGCGATGATCCGCGCCGGCACGCGCATGCCTTGCTTGTAACTTGGAGACAATTCCCAAACTGTGTCCGAAATTTTGTGGAGCGTATCAATGATCGCCATGGGCCATGCCTCAGCAAAGCATTGTTCTTGACACCGGCTTTTTGCGTATCCGCACCGTATTGCGCGTCTTAGCTGTCATGTTGAGCGAAGCGAAACATCTCTGGATTATTGGTTTGGTGTGCCGTCGAGCAAGTAACCAGAGATTCTTCGCTTCGCTCAGAATGACAATCGGCGGAGCTCGACGAGCGTAAAACAGATGTGCCACGTGTCCGAACCGTTTTTAGACTTCTTCCTCAGCGCGCGAACCTGACTTGTCGCTGCCTGGGCGGTGCTTGCGATCCTCGCCTGGTCAGTTTCGCTCCTGCTTTGAGAAAAGAATCGACCCACCAAAAGACGTTCTCATTGCGCACGACGCGTCGCATGCGCTTCATGCGCGCTCTGCGCTCAGTTTGGCTCATCCGGAACGCTTGCAAAATCGTGTCCGCCATTTGCTCGACATCGTAAGGATTGACGAGCATGGCGCCGGGCCTGAGTTGCTCGGCCGCGCCGGCGAACTGGCTTAGGATGAGCGCGCCATCCTCGTCGATACGGCACGCGCAATATTCCTTTGCGACGAGATTCATTCCGTCTTTGAGCGGCGTTACGAAGCCGATGTCGCACGCGCGATAATGCGCGAGAAGATCGTCGCGATCGAGGCACCGAAAGTGATATTGCACCGGCAACCAGGTGCTGGTCGAGAAGCGGCCGTTGATGTCGCCAACCAGCCGATCGATGCGTTGCTTGAACTCGTGATATCTGGGAATCTCCACCCGGCTCGGCACGACGACCTGGATCAGGACCACGCGGCCGCGCAGTTCCGGATAACGCTCCAAAGCGGTGCGAAACGAGCGCAATCGTTCCGGAATTCCCTTGCTGTAATCGAGCCGGTCCGAACCCAGAATCAACTGACAACCAGGAAAAGTGGCGCGCAGCCGCTGCGACTCTTTGCGTGACCGTGTCGGACCTCGCACCATTTTCAAACGAGTCGAAGTCGATCCCGATCGGGAAATGGCCGACGCGAATTTTGCGTTTTTCGAAGCGGATCAATTGCAGGTCGCGGCGAGGAACAATTTTTGCGTCCAGCATCACGCGACGGACGCACTGCATAAAGTTGCGTACATCGCGCCGCGTCTGAAAGCCGAGCAAATCGAACTGAAGCAGCGCGTGCAGGAGCCGCTGTTGTTGCGGAAGCTTCGAAAAAATGTCGTACGGCGGAAAGGGGATGTGCAGGAAAAAAGTCAATGCCGAAAGTTTTCCGGAGACGCCCTGCTCGCGCAATGCCTGGGCGACGTACATCAGGTGATAATCGTGCACCCAGATGAAATCGTCGGGTTGCGCGCAGCCAGCCGATGGCCTCTGCGTAACGCTCGTTAACTTGCCTTGTAAGCCTCCCAGTATGCCGGCTCGAAAGTTGCAAAAGTTTTGCAGATCGTGAAACAGCGGCCAGATCACTTCGTTGGAATAGCCGTAGTAAAATTCGTCGCGCTCGGTCTCGGTAAGAGCGACTGGCACAACCTTGTAACCGGCGTTGCGCGTGGCTTCGGTCAGCGGCTTGTTCGGTATTTTTCCCGCAGTTCCTGGCCAACCAATCCACGTTCCGCCGCGCTCGCGCAGCACCGGCTCCACCGCAGAAACCAGTCCGCCTGTTGCCGGCGTGACCGTCCACAGATCTTCAGCAGTAGAATCGAGCGCGAATGGCAATCGATTGGAAACGACGATTAGACGATTCATGTAACGACGGATTTAAGTTACATTGTTACAACAGAGCTAGTCAGGAACCGTTTTAACCTTGTAACGTTGTAAGTCTTTTAACTTCTTTCGTTGAAGCGTTAAAGCGTTAAAGCGTTGAATCGGTAAATCGACGAACAGATATGATTCCCTCGGCACTCGATCACGTTCAGGAGATTGCTTCGCGCAGCGGTCAGGCAGCGGTCTTTCTCGACTACGACGGGACACTGACGCCGATTGTTAGTCATCCCGAGGACGCGTGGCTTTCGGAATCAATGCGAGAAACGCTGCGATCGCTCGCCGCGCGTGTGCCGGTCGCGATCCTGAGCGGACGCGATTTGGATGATGTCCGGGGTCGAGTGCTCGTTGATGGCATCGTTTACGCGGGCAGCCATGGATTTGATATCGCGGGTGCAGGCGGCTTACGCAGGGAACTCGGTGCCGCGTATCTGCCCGTGCTCGATGCGGCAGAGATGGAGTTACGCGAAGCGCTTGATGAAATTCCCGGCTCGCAGTTGGAACGGAAACATTTTTCTGTGGCCGCGCACTATCGCAACGTGAACGAAAGCGACGCATTCAGAGTCACGCAAGCTGTGGACACAGTGGCAGCACGACATCACGAGCTGCGCAGGATTAACGGAAAAAAAGTTTACGAACTGCTGCCCGATATTGACTGGGACAAAGGCAAGGCCGTGCTCTGGCTGTTGGAAACGCTGAAACTTGAGCGCGGGAAGGTGCTGCCCATCTACATCGGCGACGATCGTACCGATGAAGACGCCTTCAGCGCGCTTGAGAAACGCGGGGTCGCCATTCTTGTCAGCGAGCAACCGCAGGTTACGGCAGCGAGTTATTGGTTGCACAATCCAGAGGAAGTCGAGGAATTCTTGCAAAAGATCACCGATCGTCTGCACACTTCGGAACTGTAAGGTTTGCCTCGGTTACAGCGGCAGGCGATGTGCCTGCCCTACACACTCACGCCAATCTGCTGGGGCGAACAATCCGGTAGAGCCTCAGAAAAAAGGCTTCTCCGAATGCACACTTGGCAGTATCAGCAATTCTCCGAGGCTTTGTTGGTGAGTGTCTCAAACAGCTTTGCGCGACAACGACAAACCTGTATCAGCACTGAAGTTGTGGCGTGCTTGCTCGTGATCGCGGTCGTCGATTTCGCTTGACTCAAGATCACAAGTGCCTAAAAAGACTCCTCCTCCACAAAAGTTAGCCCCCGCTAACTTCCAACTCCCCAACCCCCACTCCCCAACTCCACATGAAGAAACAGCAAAAGAACTCCGCGCACGCGTTTGCCCTTCGAATTGCTCTCGCTCTCGCTCTCACATCGATCTCGGCGATTCTATTGGCCTCCACACTCCGGCCGCCTGTGGCTGGGCCGCAACCCGACAGACCAGCGCCCGACGTCGTGGCGTTGGTTGGTCCTGTGTCGCAGGACGTCGACCTGAGAGCGCTGCGATACGTCCCGCCAACGTCCGAAGAAGACGAGATTCCTCTCAGGCGCCATCCTTTCCCCTTGGCCGGAGGCCAGATCCAGCAGTCGCCATTCACTGAGCAGTTAATGCAGCGTGTGCTGGCGCCAATTCCCAACATGCCTTCTCCAATACTGACGTTCGCCGGGATGAACTCAACCCAGAGCGGGTGCGGTTGCCTTCCGCCCGATTCCGATGGCGACGTGGGACCGAACCACTACGTCAATTCGGTCAATTCCTCCGTCAAGATCTTTGACAAATTGGGTAACCCGCTGAACGGCACCAACGGTACAACTTACAATTCATTCTTTTCCGCGTTGGGCACGGGTAATCCCTGCGGCAACAATAAGAATGACGGAGACGGGATAGTTTTCTACGACCATATGGCTGACCGGTGGGTGGTCAGCGATTTTGCGTTTCCCGCGTTTCCCGGCACTTCGTTTTATCAGTGCATTGGGGTCAGCAAGACAAGCAATCCGGTTTCCGGCGGCTGGTGGTTGTACGCCGTGCAAGTCGATCCAGCGCATAACAATCTACCTTGGCGACTATCCAAAATTTGGCTTGTGGCCCGACGCCTATTATTTGTCGATGAACGAGTTTTCTAATACCACGACTTTCAATGGTGTTCGTGTGTATGCCCTCGATCGCAACAGCATGGTCAATGGCGGCTCGGCAAACGCGATCGGGTTCTCCATTCTGCCTGCCAACCTGGGCGATCAATACAGCTTGGTTCCCGCCAGCTTCCGGACAGGCGATCCGCCGCCAGCGGGTCAACCGGAGTGGTTCATGGATGTGAACAGCTCCGCGACCGCAGGCACAGTTGAGACCCAGGTCTTTGTTCGGCGCTTTCACGTTGATTTTGTGACACCTGCCAATTCCATCTTTGGTGTTGGAGCCACGCATTCACCCGACGGAATTATCACGGTCAATGGCTTCAAGGACGCGTTTAACGCCAGTAGTAGCGATATTGTGCCGAACGGGACCGCTACCACGAGTCAGTGGCTGGACACCTTGGGTGACAAGATCATGTATCCGCTGATCTACCAGAACCGCGGTGGTATCGAATCCATTTATGCTGATCAAACGATCCTGCTCGCTACCGATAACACCCTGACCGGACCGACGGCTGTGCGCTGGTATCAGTTTAACATGACCGGCAACACCGTTCCCGCGACGCCGGCACAGCAACAAGATTGGAACAACGGAGCCGACGGGTTGTTTCGCTGGATGCCCAGCATCAACGTGGACTGGCAGGGCAACGTCGCAATCGGTTATTCCACCTCCAGCAGGACCCTCAACCCCGAGATTCGTTATGCTGGTCGTTTGGCCGGTGATCCGCCCAATAACATGAGCCAGGGCGAAGCGACGCTCATTACGGCTGGTGGACATCAGACCAGCACCGCTCATCGCTGGGGCGACTATAGCACGATGTTCGTCGATCCGACTGACAGTTGTACGTTCTGGCATGTGAACGAATATTATACCGCGACAAGTAGCGCGGGTTGGGCCACCCGCATTGGATCGTTCAAGTTCCCCGGCTGCGCTGCACCAACGCCTACCCCTACCCCTACGGCCACAGCCGTAGCCACTGCAACAGCAACAGCAACAGCTACGTTCACGCCGACAGCTACAGCGACATTTACCCCGACGCCAACGGCTACGGCGACCTTTACCCCGACAGCGACAGCCACGTTTACGCCTACGGCTACTGCTACCTTTACTCCAACTCCCACCGCGACGGCGACATTTACGCCGACGCCGACTCCGGAGGAGAGTCCAACCCCGACAGCAACCGCTACCTTTACACCCACAGCAACGGCGACAGCGACAGCTACGCTTACTGCGACCGCCACATTACTCCCACAGCTACAGCCACTGCTACTGCGACAGCTACAGCAACTGCTACGGCTACAGCAGACGCTCCTACGCCAACGCCAACGGCGACAGCAGCAATGGTCACGGTAACAGTGCTAACAAGCCCCGTTGGCCCCACCTTCTCGGTTGACGGCACGACCTACAGCTCCCAGCAACAGTTCACTTGGGTATCCGGTTCGAGTCACACCATTGCCACCACTTCACCTCAAAGCGGTGGGTCCGGTGTGCAGTATGTCTGGAAGAAGTGGAGTGATAACGGAGCGATCTCCCATGTTGTCGCTCCGACGACCAACAAGACCTATACGGCGCAATTCCAAACGCAATACTTCCTGACGATGAGTGCGGGATCTGGGGGCACAGTGCAACCGGCCAGCGGCTGGCATAACGCCGGATCGAGTGTGACCATTAAGGCGCAAGCAAATCGTGGCTTCACTTTTGCCGGCTGGGTGGGCAGCGGCACGGGTTCCTACACTGGCCCGAACAACCCGCTTTCGATCACTATGAATGGACCCATTACCGAGACAGGTAATTTCAGTCCCTGAGACAACTGCTACCAACTCGACGTGCTGAATCAGAGTACTTTCAATGTCAGCTGGGCGTAACATCCAATGCCTCCGCGTGCGCGCGCGATCTCGCCACGCGTGCCGAGGAACGTGAGTTTCAGCGCTGCACCCTAGAGCGATGTTACAAATGATCGCGTGTAGCCACAGCCCTATGGCCGATCCATCCACGCGGAAGAAATCTTACAGTAAAGACGGCCCACATGTCCGTGGCTACAGCAGACGCTTCTTGTTTTAACACGACGTGCTCTTGTGTAGGACGATCAGGCGATTGACGTGCATTAATTTAGTGGACAACTCTTTATCATCATGGAAACCACCAATCGTTCGCCGCGAATCACAAACGTTTCGTGGGGCCGGCTTGAGGTCGAAGGCGAAACCGAACCATACAAAGATGCAAAGCTTTTCCCCGGCGGCTCGCGCGAATGGAACTGGCGTGACACGCAAACGAGCCACAGGCCCGGGATTCAAATCGCCGATGTGCAGGAATTGTTGGACCACGGCGCGAAACTGTTGTGCTCTCGCGTGGAATGGCCGAGTGCCTTCACGTTCCGCGCGAGACGCTGGACTTTTTGGAGGAACGGCAAATCGCTGTGCATGTTTTACCGACGAGCATGCCGTTGCGCTTTACAACAAGCTCGCGCAAACCGAGGCGGTTGGCGGCTTGTTCCATACGACGTGCTGAAGAGACCTACCGGAATTTTTTGGTAGGGCGCCTCACTCCGTGCGCGCCGCCTTCTTTAGAATTACCGGCGCGCAGAGGACTGTCGCGCCCTACCTTTCGTTGCCGCCATGCGAGTGTCTCGTACGCTGTCGCGCATGGATTTGCCTGTCCGCAAAAAGCTGCCTCACACGATTCCATCAATGGGGGCACAGGACGGCAGTTGGTTCTTTATCAATACAGATCAACTGTGTCGCTCAGCGGTGGAAAAACCAATTGTGCCGCGTAGACACTGGCGATGCCGTGCTGGCCGCGATGAAATTTAACCACGAGAGATTCGTATGGCATTGTCGGCTGTGTCTGCTTATGCCAGATCATCTGCATGCGATTATTGCGTTTCCGCGCGATCCAGGAATGGCAACGACGTGAAGAATTGGAAGAAGTTCGTTGCCGGAAAACATGGCGTGGATTGGCAACGCGATTTCTTCGATCACCGTCTTCGTGACCATCACGAACTGGAGGAAAAAACCAGCTATATCCTGATGAATCCGGTTCGCAAAGGGCTGTGCGAACGAGTGGACGATTGGCTGTGGGTTTATCGTTCTAATGACCGTCCGCCGCCGGGTTGGTAGGGCGGGCAGTCCTCTGCACGCCGCTCGTCGGCAGACCAAAACGGCGCGCACGGAGTGACCGCCCTACCAACGCGCCCTACCTTGCCGCGCGCTTGATTTCCTCCAGCGACGCCGGGTTTTCCAAAGCAGACGTATCGCCGAGTTTTTCGCCGAGATAAGCGGCCCGTATGATCGCGGCGCATGACTTTTGCGTTGCGCGTTTTTGGGATGTCGCCGACGAACAAAACTTCCTTGGGAGCGAGCGCTTTGCCAGGTTGGGCGGCGAACGCGTTTTCTAAATTGTGAGCGTTTTGAACGGCGTTATGATGCGCGCAACGATGGCTTCTTTGCAAGCAGACGCCGGCGAAAGTGCGCGCAGTCGAATCGCGTGGCGGCTTCTGCCGTTTCTGTTTCTGCTTTACGTCGCGAATTACCTCGATCGCACAAACATCGCGTATGCGACGCTTGGAATGAAAGGCGACCTGGGTTTAAGCGATTCAGTGTTTGGCACGGCCAGCGGAATTTTTTTTATTGGATATTTTGCGCTGCAAATTCCCGGGGCGCTGCTGGTGGAACGCTGGAGCGCCAGACTTCTCCTCGCGACAACGCTGATAATCTGGGGCGCACTCACAACACTCACTGGTTTTGTCCGCACGCCGCTGGAGCTTTACGGCGCGCGTTTCCTGCTCGGCGCAGCCGAGGCAGGCTTTTTCCCCGGTGTGATTGTTTATCTTTCGCACTGGTTCGTTTATCAGGATCGGGCCAAGGCGGTGGCGCGGTTTATGTCGGCTATTCCCATTGCTTACATTCTCGGCGGGCCTCTTGCCGGCATGATCCTGCGTGTTCATTGGCTCGACACTGCCGGATGGCGATGGCTCTTCCTGCTGGAAGGCGTGCCCGCGATCTTACTTGGAATCGCGACATTGTTCGTGCTGCCGGATCGGCCTAACGAAGTGCGATGGTTGCAGCCTAACGAGCGCGATTGGTTAAGTGCTCGTCTTGCTGAAGAGCGGCGCGCCAAAGCACATGTAGAACACGTTACGATTTGGCAAGCGCTTCGGCATCCGGCGGTGTTGATGCTCACTGCCGGGTTGTTCTTCTGTTATACCGGCGGCTACGCCTTTTGGTTTTGGATGCCGACCATGCTTCAGCGGCTCACCGGTTGGACTGATGTTCAGCGCATTGGCTGGATCGGCGCGATTCCGTTTGTTGCGGGTCTCATCGGAATGCTGCTGCTTGGCTGGAACTCCGATCGCACGCGCGAGCGCCGCTGGCATTTTGCCGTCCCACAATTAACCGCTGCGCTAGCGTTGGGCGCGTGGTTCCTTGCTCCGCATTCCATCGCACTGCTAATCGTGGTGTTCACGCTGATCGGCTTCGGAACGGTGGCATATCTGCCATCGTTCTGGGCGCTCCCGTCTTCATTTCTCACCAGCTCGGCGGCTGCAGCAGCGGTCGGCTTCATCAATTGCACGGCCAGCATTGGCGGATTCTTTGGTCCTAAGATCATTGGCGATCTGAGCCAGCGCACCGGCTCATTCCGCGGCGGATTTATTTTTATGGTCGCGTGCTGGATAATCGCATCACTGCTGGTGCTGCTAT
>CAWBSH010000002.1:0-157815 GCA_963791385.1 uncultured Verrucomicrobiae bacterium | reverse complement strand
CTGCCTGTGCGGCGCGACCGCTGGGCGACACGTGAAATGCGAGGTGAGAGATAAAGCATATCGGCCTGCCCGAGCAAAACGGTCGGCTCTGTTTTCGTCGACAACCACTAGCGGGCGTTTTGGCGGCGATTTGGAATGCAATCCTATTGGGAATGTTTGCTTCGATGACATTGGTGACGACTTCGGCACGCAGCCTTTGCGTCGCTACGATCAAATGGATTCCGGCCGTCTGGCCCATTTGGATATCGTCTTTTGCAGTGGGCGTCGCTGAGGCCGGGCCGCGGTCAAGGACCACGACCGTCGCTCATGGCATCTGACCGAGATGTCTTCTTGATGTTTCACGGGAAAGCAATTCCATGTCCGCGTCAACCATGATGCGGACGAGTTCGTGAAATCGCACTTTCGGTTCCCAACCGAGGATTTTTTTCGCTTTGGAGGGGTCACCAATCAGGAGATCTACTTCCGCCGGACGCTCATAGCGTGGATCGTGTTTGACAAATTCCTTCCAATCGAGATCGACATGTGAAAAGGCCGTTTCGACAAACTCACGCACGGTGTGGGTTTCGCCAGTGGCCAACACAAAATCGTCCCCTTCTCCATGCTGAAGAATTCGCCACATCCCTTCCACGTACTCAGGTGCATATCCCCAATCTCGTTTTGCATCGAGATTACCGAGGAACAATTCCTTTTGCAGCCCATGTTTGATCGCGGCGACTGCGCGTGAGATTTTACGTGTGACGAAAGTTTCGCCGCGTCGCGGACTTTCGTGATTGAACAAAATGCCATTGCTGGCGCAAAGGCCATAGCTCTCGCGGTAGTTTACCGTCGCCCAATAGGCGAACGCCTTCGCCACACCATACGGGCTGCGCGGCCAGAACGGCGTCTTCTCGGTTTGCGGTACTTGCTGCGCCTTGCCAAACATTTCGCTGCTTGATGCCTGATAGAAACGAGAACGCAAACCCGCTTCGCGAATTGCTTCCAAAATGCGGATGGTGCCCACTCCAGTAACGTCGGAAGTGTATTCAGGAATGTCGAAACTCACGCGCACGTGGCTTTGTGCGCCGAGATGATAAATCTCATCTGGTTTCAATTCATAAAGAAGCTTTACCAGATTCACCGAATCGCTGAGATCACCGTAGTGCAGAAACATTCGGACACCGTTCACGTGCGGGTCGGCATAGAGGTGGTCAATGCGCGAAGTGTTGAAGGTGCTGGCGCGCCGAACGATCCCGTGGACTTCGTAGCTTTTCTCGAGCAGCAAATCAGCCAGATAACTTCCGTCCTGGCCAGTAATGCCTGTGATCAGCGCCCGTTTCATTTGATCAATAATTCTAGGGCGTTTCTATGAAACGCCACGCTAAATAATTCTGGCCGCTTACCCCCTACAACGGATTTTCCGGTGGTGTTACCATAATCCGCGCCAGAACAGCCCGCTGGGCGCCGATGAGTGCGCTGATGCCGTTGCGCCCCAGGGCGAGCATTTCATCCAATTCTGAGCCGGCAAAGGTCGCTTCTTCACCCGAGCCCTGCACTTCTACGAATTCGCCGTCTTCGGTAGCCACAAGATTGAAGTCAACCGTAACGAGTTTGTCTTCTTCATAGTTAAGATCCAGCACGGCCTGTCCATCCAGAATGCCAGCACTCATTGCAGCGACCAATTTTTGCATTGGAGGTGCGTCGAGCTTTTTTTCCCTCACAAGTTTCCGGCAGGCAATCGCCAGCGCCAGACTGGCTCCGGTGATTGCGGTCGTGCGAGTTCCTCCATCGGCTTGCAGAACGTCGCAATCGACCCAAATCGTCCGCGGTCCGAGTTTCTCCAAGTCGATCACTGCGCGCAACGACCGGCCAATCAACCGTTGAATCTCGACGCTCCGACCGTCGATGCGGCCTTTTGTTATGTCGCGAGGTTTACGCGGCTGAGTGGAGTACGGCAGCATCGAATATTCCGCAGTCAGCCATCCGCCGGTCACTGCCTGTTCTTTCATCCAACGTGGCACAGCTTCTTCGATTGTGACGGCGCAAATAACGCGCGTGTTACCCATCGAGACGAGCACCGAACCGCTCGCATGTTGCGCCACGTTCAAGTCGAAATTGACCGGGCGGATTTCATCGGGCGCGCGGCCGTCATTACGCTGCATCGATCTGGAACTTAAATCTGGAGCATCATTCGCGCGACGAGGATTTTCTAGTAGTGGCCCAGCGGAGCAATCGGCTTGACGCATCCAGCGGAGCGTCGTTCTATAAAGCCTTTGCGTGAAAAGTATCGCTGAAACCCAGACGGCGATTTGCATTGCCGGCGCGCACCGTTCAGGCACCAGCATGGTGACGCGGCTCCTTCATTGCTGCGGCTTGGAGCTCGGGCCGCCATCGGAGTTGATGCCACCGCAAGCGGACAATCCCGAAGGTTTTTGGGAGCACTTGGGATTCGTCGCGCTAAACGATCAATTGCTCAGCGAGCTTGGCGGCGCGTGGGACCTGCCGCCCGGAGCAGACGAGGACCTCACGAGCGCGCGACTCGATCCGTTGCGTCTTAAAGCGCGGCTGCTCATCGAAAAATTCGATTCGGCAATTGTTTGGGGCTGGAAGGATCCCCGCAATAGCTTGACCCTGCCGTTCTGGCAGCAGCTGTTGCCCCGGCTCAAAACGATCGTCGTCGTGCGAAACCCGCTCGAAGTCGCGCACTCCATGCGGGAACGAAATGGGACTTCCTATTCGTTTGGTTTGCGGCTCTGGGAGATCTACAACCGACGATTGCTTGAAGCAGCAACCGGGAAGGACCGAGTGATTACCAATTATGACCGCTTTTTCCAAGAGCCGGAATCGGAATTGCGGCGGATTACGGAGTTCATCGGCTTATCCAACGAAAAAATACGCAACGCCGCTGCTCTGGTCGCATCGCGAAAACGGCATACGCATTTCACGATTGAACAACTAATTGACGCCCGCGTGTCCGCGGAGGTGATCGATCTTTATCGCGCCTTGCTTACTGAAGCGTCCCCGGGCGAAGCGAACAAGGGTTATGTGGCGAAAGTATCATCCAGCGACGGCGATTTGCTCCCCGGTTCGATCAGTAGACTGAACACTTTTGTTCCGGAACGGATCGCGCAGATTGAGCACCTTTACGGCGAGCTCCTCGCGCAGGCCGAAGCGCGCCACAAGACGCAAGTCGAGGAACTCACGGCACGGCACAAGGCACAAATCGAGGAACTCACGGCACGGCACAAGGCACAAGTCGAGGAATTCACTAGCGAAATAGGGCAATTGCGCGAGCGCGTTGTGCAAATGAATGAGCTTCTGCGTGAGAGAAGCGTTAGTGTGGCAGAGAGCGAAGCGCAGGGAGAAGACTTGCGAAACCGCCTGCGGCAGCAATTGAAAGCAACCCAGCGGCTTTCTCGACTTCTGGACGAGGCAGACCGAGCAGCAGCCCGCCTTCGCTCTTCGGCGCGCTGGCAGATTGCAAATCCGGTTGCTGCGTTAAAGGCAAAACTTTCTCCGCTGAAGTCGCGGCACTTGTTAGGCTACGGGCATCTAGAAAAAATCGTCTCGACCTACGAAACCTGGCTGGCCGCCCATCCCGAGGCTACGGCGATTGACGAGCAAATCCAGGCCCTGATTTCAGGCGCGAATTCGACGCTGTCGAAGAAAACATCAGCGGTCGAACCTCCAGCGCCTACGCGGCCGATTGAGTTTCCGATTCGTCAACGAGTCGAAATTTCAATCGTCATCCCGGTGTTTAACCAGTTTCATTTCACTCAAGCGTGTCTGGCTTCACTTCAGGAGCATCAGGGAACGGAGCCCTTTGAGGTCATCGTGGTAGATGATTGCTCGACCGATGGCACTGCGGAGGCTGTTCCGCGGATGCCAGGGGTCATCTATCTGCACAACGAAAAGAATGCCGGTTTCATCGCCTCCTGCAATCGCGGTGCAGAAGCCGCGCGCGGCAAATACCTCGTCTTTTTGAACAACGACGCACTCGTTCAGCCGGGGTGGTTGAGCGCGTTGCTGGGTACTTTCGCCGAGGAGCCGCGCGCGGGCATCGTTGGCTCAAAGCTTCTTTATCCGGATGGCCGATTGCAGGAAGCAGGCGGTATCATCTGGCGCGATGGATCGGGGTGGAACTATGGCAAATCTGATGATCCAGAAAAACCCAAGTACAATTATCTCCGCGAGGTAGATTATTGCTCCGCGGCTGCGCTGATGATTCCGAAAGCGCTATTTTGGAGGGTGGGCGGTTTCGATTCGCGTTATGCGCCAGCCTACTACGAGGATACCGATCTGGCCTTCAAAGTTCGCCGGGCGGGCTACAAGGTTTTCTACCAGCCGTTAAGCGAAGTTATCCATTACGAAGGAGCAACGGGCGGGACTGATCTCTCGACCGGCACAAAAAAGCATCAAGAGATCAATCGCTCGAGCTTTGCCGAAGCTTGGACTGCTGAACTGATGACAAAACCGGTTGCTGGCGATTTGAGATTTTTACATCAGGCGCCCCCCGGCCGAAAAGACATTTTGGTGATCGACCATCATCTTCCAATGTCCGATAAGGACGCGGGATCAGTCCGGATGTTCCATATTCTTAACATCCTTCATCAGTTGGGCCATCGCGTGACATTTGTTCCTGATAATCTCGCCAATATCTCGCCTTACGGGGACGAATTGCAGAAGCGTGGGATTGAAATCATTTACCATCCTTATTTCAAAAAAGTGCGTGATTACCTCGTTTCGCACGGCCGCGAGTTCGACGCTGTGGTCTTAAGCCGGTGCGACTTTGCTCGCAAACATATCGCGGATACTCGACTGCACGCGCCGCGAAGCCGCATCATTTTTGATACTGTCGATCTACACTTTGTTCGTACCGGTCGAGAGGCCCAGGTCACGAGCGACGCGCAGACGCGAGAAAAGGCGCGCCAGAAAGAAGACTTGGAGTACGATCTCATTGACCAAGCCGATGAGACTTGGGTGGTGAGCAGCGTGGAACAGAGGCTTCTCCGCGAAGCCAGGCCACACAAGTCCGTTGAGATCGTTTCAACGATTACCGAGATCCCGGGCTCGAAGACCCCGTTCGCGCTGCGGCGAGACTGGCTGTTTATCGGCGGGTTCCAGCACACGCCAAACATCGATGCGGTGCTGTTTTTCGTGCAGAAAATTTATCCGCTGGTGAGCGAACATCTACGCGATGCGAAATTCTATATCATTGGCGACAAGGCGCCTCCGGAAATCGTCGCCTTGGCGACCGAGAGGATCATTGTAGCTGGATGGCAGAGAGATGTTCGGCCGTTTTTTGATAGCGTAAAGCTATCTGTTGCGTCGCTGCGTTTTGGGGCAGGCATCAAAGGCAAGATCAATCAAAGTATGGGATTCGGTGTGCCGGTTGTCGCGACTTCGCTCGCCGTCGAGGGAATGCCGCTAACCAATCGTAAGGATATTCTCGTCGCTGACGAGCCGGAAGACTTTGCGCACGCATTAATTGAGCTCTACGAGTCGGAACAGCTTTGGAACCGCCTTTCAGAGAACGGCATCAAGAAAACGCGTGAACTTTATTCTGTTGAAGCAGCCCGCGAGAAACTGAAATTTCTCTTCAGTGACGAACATCTGAACGGCTCGGAGCCATCACCGGCGATGGCAGAAAAAGGGCTGGTGCTCGCAGGTAAGGGGTGATCGAAGTGCTGATGGCCATCGCTTACTTGGGCCACCGCTAGATGGAAGATCTCAAAGCGACCTTCCCGAATTCACCTTGGTGGGGCGGAGGCGTTTCTGGATGGGCCGCCAGCCCGCAAAAGCAGACTCGCAAGGTTCTACGCAAAAAGTTTGCGATCGATCCTAAACCGTCCTCGAAAGAGAAAGAAGCCCGGGCTCAAATCAAGCTTAACTTTTTGTCGCGACTTATGATTTGGTCAAAAATGGAACCGCTCTCGACGTTCCTGGAGTCTCGCGCCTGCGAACCGCGCTTTTGCCTTATGGATCAAATAAAGAAACCTCCAAACACGAATCTCAGAGATCGCGGCCGTAGAGCCCAGTCAGCATAATTTGTTCGAACAAAAGATTGGACAGCGCGCGGCGATTGGAAAAACGAGCATCAGCTGACTGGTAATTAGGGTGGTGCGCCCAACTCCAGTCCTCAATCACGTAGATGCCACCGGGACTCAGCAATGGGAAGAGAAATTCGAAGGACGCCCTTGTTTCCTCATAGGTGTGAGACGCATCACCCACTACCAGGTCCAGCTCATCCGCCAGCTCACCCAGAACGATCTGCCTCAACTTATCACCATCGCACTGCGATGTACCAAAATGAACAGACCGATTTTCGGTACGGGAAAGATAATCCAAAAGGGGCGCCACAGGCTTAGGCCTAATCTCGACTGCAGACATTCGGCGAGGTTTGAATAGTTTGTCCAGGAATACGTAGCTCCCTCCCTGAAAAATCCCAAGTTCAAGAATTGATCTTGGTGAGAAGCCGGAAGCGAGGTCCTCATAAACTCGCAGATACGGCTCATTTTTTGCAATCGTAAAGGCCTGCGAGGTCGAAGGGCGCCGGTCTTTTGGCGGCACCGCGACCTCAATCACAAATTTCTCACCTCCCAAGGAGAACTCTCTACCTGACTCAATCTGGATCGGATTCATCAGGCGCACGGTATATCCGAAGTGACCTCCGAGAAATGCGAATTATGAGTCCGCTCCCAGCAGATGACCGGAGTTGCCGCGTCACCAGAGCGCACAAACATCCTTAGAAAGAAGGTGTCTGCGGCAAACATGCTCAAAGCTTGACTTCGCGTACAAAGACAATAACCGATAGGGGCTGAATGCAGCGTAGCATGAATAGGCCGATTTTTGTCGTGGGATCGCCACGCTCCGGAACCAGCATTCTCACATGGTGTCTGGGTCACCATCCGAACTTGTTTCCCGTGCCCGAGTCAAATTGGATGGGGGATTTTTCGGTAAATGTTGCCATTGCCCACCAAATTGGTGCGGCACGCGGGATTTACTCGGTCTTGAGCGCGATGGACATTCGAGACGATGAATTGTTCGCCACGTTCGGTCGGAGCATAAACGATTTGATCCTGTACCACCGCAAGGATCTGGAAAGAAATCGCGAGACCAGTAGGCAGTTAAAAATTGATCCGCGTTGGCTCGAAGCCGCGAGTACCGCAACGGGCCCGAAAGGACGTTGGGTAGATGGAACGCCAGAATACTCGTTCTACATCTGTGGCCTCCGCAAGCTGTTTCCAGGCGCTCTCTTCATCCATATTTTCCGGAATGTCCGCACGGTCGTGCGCTCGATGCTGAATTTCCATCGCGTAGCAGGGACTCAGTTGGTTGCCGATGAAGAGGAGGCTTACCGCTATTGGCTTCGAGCCGTCAGCGCGTGCATCGAGGCTGAGCGGGCTTATGGACCAAAAGTCGTTTACCGCATTCGATACGCGGACTTAATCGATAATCCTGAATCGGCGATGCGTTCTTTGCTTGGCTTCCTCGGGGAATCTTATGCGGCCAGCTGCCTGGAGCCCCTCGCACAACGAATCAATAGTTCCGATGTCCCGGCCGACGTTAAAACTGATGATGCTGCTGCCAATTCCGCCGTAGCCGAAAGTGCAATCCGGCTTTGCGCGGAAGTGGAACGGAGTCCTCAGCCAGTCGAGGCTTCGTTCGCTGCGGCCGATGAAATGGAGGTTGCCTTTCGAGAACGGGTCAAATATGTGGCGGACATGGATGGCGCGTATCAAAGAGCTCAGCAAATAATCAAGGCGTTGCACGATTCGGGGGTTCCTTCAGGCTTGGCAGCTGGGGCAGCAGCAGTAGAACTTACAAGCCCTTATGCTGTTGTTTCGTCACAGCGGTCAGAGAGTTGACGAAGTGCCTTTCTTATCGGCATCATGGACGTTTGAATCATTTGGGTTTTTGGCGGACACTTGTTTGCCGTTACATGAAGCCACAATACACGAAGCGCCGTTGAAGGCCGCCAACGCCACAGTCGCCAGTGAATGAAGGTCTTTCTGGCACAAGCTCTTGTAAACAGTCCACTGCGCCCTCCACTATCCAATTGAAATGGAAGAAGGAATAGGCAAACCGATTTTTGTAGTTGGGTCGCCTCGATCTGGAACCAGTATTCTTACTTGGTGTATCGGCCAACACCCGAACATTCTTCCACAGGAAGAATCAAATTGGCTCGGACCCTTCGCGGTCGACGCAGCCGTCGGTTACCAACGTGGCAGCGAACGTGGAAAACGTGGACAGCTCAGCGCAAATTTCATCGAGCGCGAAGAGTTTCTCGAACGCTTCGGTGAAACCATTGACCAGTTGATTCTGAGCCATCGAAAACAGTTCGAAAGCAGACAAGCCGGAGCTACCGTCCCGCATTTCAAAGTCTCGCGTTCTTCCGAAGAGCCGAAATCCCGTTGGGTAGATGGAACACCGGAAAACTGTTTTTACATCTGTGGACTGCGCAAACTTTTTCCTAAAGGCCAGTTTGTTCACCTTGTTCGCGACGTTACCGATGTCGTGTCCTCATTGCTAAATTTCTTTCCCGACGGCGCGCACCGGTTGGTAAAGAACGAGCAGGCCGCCTATGAATATTGGCTCCGGAGAGTCAATTGCTGTGTTCAGGCGGAGCAAGCGTATGGTCCCAGTGTCGTTTATCGATTACGCTATTCAGATCTCATCGAACGGTCAGAGTCCGCCATGCGGTCATTGCTCACCTTCCTTGGCGAACCCTACTCTTCACAGTGTCTCGAGCCGCTGGCGCTACGCGTTAACACTTCCAAGGTGCCACCCGATTTCAACGAGCGTGATTCGGCAACTGACCCCATGGTCGTAGCGCGGGCTAGGAAATTGAGCGATGAATTGCAAAGACTCCCTCAGCCATGCCAACCTTCTCTCGCTGCGGCCGAGGAAATGGAGGCGGCCTTTCGAGAACGGGTCAAATATGTGGCGGACATGGATGGCGCGTATCAAAAAGCTCGGCAAATGCTAAAAAAGCAAAATCAATGAATCGCCGCCCGAGCAGAAAGAGTCGTCATGGAAGACAAAAAGAAGAGCGCCATTTTTCGGAATCTTCGCGCTAGCTGGAACCATTCCAAATGCCTCGACCATCTCTTTGGAGCAGTGCGAAGAAACGTTTCAGCGACAAAGCAAAAAGAGAAAGGAGACCCATCCAAAGGACACGGGGCCTCGAGGAGTCCCCTGTCGAATTGTAATCAGCCTACGGACATTAATCGGAGGACTTAGTAACTTGTGGAAGGTTCAAGCAAAGACCGGCCATAATATTTTCTGCTTTGCTGTGAGTTTCGTGAAAAAATGAACGTGGCGATTGAGAAAGTCCTGCGCCGAAGCAAGTTCGATAAGATTCTAGCCCGTCTACGGCGTCCTCCACTCTTTGGAGTTTCACGGGTCGCTCTAATTGTAACATGTCTCTGTGGGGTGGTGATTGTGGGATACGTCGACTATTTGACGGGATACGAACGTCCCCTTGCCTTGTTCTATCTTTTGCCGATCTGGTTGGCCACATGGTTTGTGTCACTCCGTACCGGTTTGGGAATCGCCGTCCTCAGTGTCGCGGTATCAATGTTGTCCGACGTTGCGGCTGGAATCCCTGCTCTACGTTTCTGGAACGCAGCGATGGCTTTTGTCTCTTATGCGCTGTTTGCCGGAGTATTGTCCAAGCTGCGCACCCTGGTAGGCGAGTTGGATCGCCGCGTCCAGGAACGGACTGCTGCATTGCAACGCGAGGTGGTTGAGAGACAGCATCTGGACCAGGAAATTGCGCAGGTGGCAGATCGCGAGCGCCGACGCTTGGGACAGGACCTTCACGACCGCCTGGGTCAGCACCTGACAGGAACGGCGCTCGCCGCTCAGGTACTGAAAGAAAAGCTTGCAGCCAAAGGCGCTCCAGAGGTAACTGAAGCAGGGAAGCTCGTGAATTACGTTGAAGAAGGAATCGAGCTCACCCGCAACCTGGCACGCGGTTTCTTCTCGCCCGAACTTGAGGCGGACGGGCTAACTACAGCCTTGGAGGGCCTAGCCGAGAACATAAGCGAACGGTTCGCAGTCAACTGCATTTTTCATGGAGAAGAATCTGTTCCAGTCTACGATTCTACGGTTGCAACACAGCTCTATCGGATTGCTCAGGAAGCCGCTACAAATGCCGCGAAACACGCTGCTGCCGAGCAGGTGGATATTCGCATTAGCGTAGAGGCTTCCGAACTTACCCTCGCAATTACAGATGATGGAGTTGGTTTTCCAGGTAACCTCTCAGATTCAAAAGGGCTAGGGCTGCGCCTGATGCGCCACGGCGCGGCGTTAATTGGCGGGACATTTAATGTCAGGCGAAATGGGCGGCGCGGAACGATTGCAACATGCAAGGTAACAGTGTCAAACCACAACGAGCTAAGTTTCCTACAATGAATTCAAATGCATCTGCCACTGCCGCGCGTAAGCATCGGATTTTCCTTGTCGATGATCATCCTTTGGTACGCGAGGGGCTCACTAATCTCATCAACGAACAGAATGACCTGATTGTTTGCGGCGAAGCAGAGGATTCCGCTGGAGCCATGACGGAAATCCCAAAGACACGACCTGATGTGGTCCTTGTGGACATTTCATTGAAGAATGAGTCTGGCTTGGAATTGGTCAAAAACTTGGAGAGCCAATTCCCGCTCGTCGCCCTAATCGTGCTTTCCATGCACGATGAAGCCCTTTACGCCGAGCGCGCCTTGCGCGCTGGCGCACGCGGGTACGTTATGAAGCGAGAGAGCACAAAAAGCGTCCTCGCGTCCATTCGCCGAGTGCTGGAAGGCGGCGTTTATGTCAGTGAAAGGGTCGTTAACAGTATGGCTCGACGATTTAGCTCATCGCCGAAGGGAGCAGAGAGTTCTCCCGTGGAACGTTTAAGCGATCGCGAGCTTGAGATATTCCGGCTCCTTGGACAAGGAAGAACAACCGCGCAGATTGCCGAGGATTTGCATTTGAGTTTGAAAACTGTGCAAGCCTACTGCGCACGCGCGAAGGAAAAATTCGGTGTTAGCTCACTGGGCGAGCTGCTCCGTGCAGCCATTCGCTGGGAAGATGCTACCAATTTAAAGTGAGCATTCATTTTCCGAGTTAAACACGACCGGATGTCTGTAGGGCTTGGTACTACAGAAACATTCGACAAGGTCCCTCTGTCCATGGCCGTCAGGTGCGCCACATTGTGGCGTGAGACTGAAACAGCTTCTCGCCGTCGGGCACGGCAACGCCTCTGGAGCGACGCTGTCGGACGCGCTCCGGCGACTTTCTGACTGCTTTCCGCGTGCAGGCTCCGATCGCGCACGACGTGGCCCTACTCCATTTCTCGACGCAGGGCGGCAACGAAAAAGTTGTGAACGCACTAAGCCTCCGCTTCGCGAGATCGCCACGAAAACTGAGCAGAATTTCTGGAGAATCAAACTGGCGCACCGTCCCGAGTCATTTTGGTACCCCTATCACACTTTGCGCAACGTCGGCGTCTTGGAACAACTGTTGGCAAGTGCGGGACTTGATTTGATGCAATTATGCCAAGGTCCGCATGGGAAAATCGCTGATATCGGAGGCGCGGACGGCGACCTCGCATTTTTTTTGGAGCAAATGGGGCTGTCTGTGGATTTAATCGACAACGAACCCACGAATTTTAATCACCTCGACGGGGCGCGGGTTCTCAAGGAAGTTCTACACTCAAATGTCACAATCCGAACAGTTGATTTGGATTCGCAGTTTACTCTGTCTGGCGAAAAATACGACTCCATCTTTCTCCTTGGCGTTCTCTATCATTTAAAAAATCCTTTCTACGTTCTGGAAAAGCTAGCTGCACTCGCCAGGTACTGCTTCCTCAGCACCCGCATAGCTCGGCAAACGCACAATGGCCAACAGATTTCACAAGAGCCGATGGCGTACTTGCTCGGTCCGCAGGAATGTAACAGTGATAGCACGAACTTCTGGATCTTCTCACATGAAGGATTAAAGCGACTGATCGAACGTACGGGTTGGAACATATTGGCATTTACTACAATCGGGGACACGAACAGATCAACGCCCGCCGACCTGAATCATGACGAGCGCGCTGTGTACGTTCTGAAAAGCAACGCCGCATTCGAACTCAGCGCCTGTCCAAATCCGGTGCCTGCCAGCGAAAAGATGGGCAAAACAACGATTTGTTGGAATGCCGTGGATGGGAGCCCTGGCAAAATCTATGTCTCCGTTAACGGACGAGAAGAGTCTCTCTTTGCAGCCGGATGCCAAGGCAGCGCCGCGGCGAACTGGATCGAGGAAGGTTCCGTTTACGAGTTCCGCCTTTATGATTCAGATCACACGGAGTTGCAGGCAAAAGTAGCCGTTACAAGAGCAACGCAGTGACCTGCGTCGCAAGAACTTCAAACCAGTGTCGTGTTCCGGAGGTGGTTGACGTCGGCGGGGCGTTTCGCGGCCCTTTACAGCCTAAAGCTCATGGAGAGTTATCCGCCAATTCACGTTTTCCTTGAACCAGACGCCACCCCAATTTTATGCGTAATTCTTGATTGTTTCAGTCGCCGTCGCGATATAAGGCGATTGCCGTAGCGGCTCGCGATACTGCGGCGAATCGGAACGGGCTGTTTTTTCAAAGGCATACCTCGGACATAGCTCAAAGAATTCTAAGAAGGAGCGAACGGTAGCTGCTTTGAAACTCATCCAAGATTTTATGAGAGTATACAGGCTATCTCAGGATAGATCAGTGACATTGACTTAAGCACAAGGACAATCCTTTCTCCAGTAGAAAATCTGAAAAGGAATGCTATCGGTTTTGGCTTTCAGCACTGCCATAGCATGCCGCGCTAGCGCCGCCGGTAGACGCTGTGGCTCTCTGTTGGACGCCCACCACTTTTCCATAGGTTGTACTCTGCAGCAACCAGGGACATGTACAATGTAGCGGTCTTCCTGATTGTTCAGGTCGTAGTTGTTGAAGTAATCCGGATTAACTAAACGCCACAGAAAGCAGTTTCTCCGCCAGATCTCCACAGGGTCGAGGTACCGCAACAGGAGCGACTCGATTTCCTCACTCCGAATCCCTTCGAAGCTATTAGCTGAAAAGTCCTTTTCGGGAACGGTAGAATCGACCTTGCCGGTAGCCGCGTTACGGCGGAAACGCTCCGGGAGCCGCGAGAATATCCGATTAGCCGCGTCCAGCGCTTCAGGCCATAGCTGATTGCCATTGCGGCCGATCGCTTCTCCAACGATCCAAAATTCACCGTTGGGGACAAGCAGTTCAATCACTGTTTCAAGGACGTGCTCGATCTCAACGACATGATGCAGCCCTGACACGAACATAACAATGTCGAAAGTCATGTTCCCGAATTGCTCGACTGATATAACATTTACGTCAGCGAGAATGCCTGATGCTTTGGCGATCGGAGAAAGCGATTCCGCCGCCTTTTGCATCAAATTCTCGTTAAGGTCGAATAGCGTTATCTCTACGGGACAGCCTGCGTTCACAATTATCTGCCGTTCTATGCCTGCGGCGCCCGAGCAGAGCGACAGTATTCGGACAGACCGACCTTCCCGCTCATGCACAGCACGAATGCGCTTCGGGAAATTTGGGAGTGGAGTGGGAAGGAGACTCGCCAATATTCTGTGTGCGTACTGATATACATCCTCGCGATCCGCAACCTTCGCTGACGGGAGACTCAGTAGAAATTCCGCCGTAATCGGATCTTCGGAGTTGAGCCGGGGTCCCGGAGAGATTTTCGTTAGCAGTGAAAGGCCTGAGCCAGCCTGTCCTTCCACATCCGCTTTGCGACTGGCATACATGGGATGGTCATAGGCTTTGTTAAACTGCTTAAGTGTGGCCTTAATACGGCGCGATCGATGACGGCGAGCAGTCAGCAGGCTAATGCGGTCAATGGGACCGGCAACCCACTTAACAACTGCGAGCTTCGACCCTAAATCGCGGCGGCCACTTGCCGAAAAGCACCGAAGCCCCAGATGTCCGCGGCGGTTCCGCAATACTGACAGGTCGAGGCTAAAATTTGACTCTCTGTTGTTGCAGTTCGCAGGCGCTTGATGCAGTATGATTCTCGCCGCCCCATCCTCGGGCTCAAAAAACGCCTGAAACGAAAAGCCTTCGGCGTTCTTCTCGTCTATGGTCGGGCTCACCTCGCATGCCATCGACATATCGCGGTAAAACTGCATTAGGGGCCCTCTTGCCGTTTGTCCGACGCTAAGGGCAAGCGCTAAATGGAAAGCACCCTGTCGTTCTACACGAACCCAGAGAGGTTTCGCGACTAAAGACGAGTCATCATTTTTGATCGCGAAATTTTCGATGTCTTGGCTGAGGAAAAACTCGGTTACTGCCTGAGTCACGATCGTCAGTTTTTGCCTACGGTCGTGTCAGCTTCCTCTGAACGCAACAGCGAACCAGGGTCAACGCAATCATTTTCAATGATGACGTTTCTTTCTCGTTGGAGCGTTCTTTGTCTTAAATCTGGCTCCGAACAGCATGTTGCGATCGGAGTTTGCGCGATTTTGGGATTCTTCACCCGCTGCCGCTGCATTCGCTGCAGCTCTGCTCTCCGCCATCGATCCGCCGCAACTGATTCAAACCCCCCAGGCGGGTTCGAAGCCATATCAGCCCGCTCCCGGCAAGGCACGCGAGGTAATGAAAAAGTAGCCGATATCGCGTAAGTGAGTAATCGCTCAAACCAATACTGATGGAAGATGCTGGTGTATTAATTCGCCCCGCAATTACCCGGTCGACGTCCGGATACTGTTTGGATAGATTCCAGTCGAACGCAGAGCGACTTGAGCATCAACACTTTTCTTCTCACGTCCATCCCACAGACTGGCACCGATCCATTCGCGGATGCGATCAAATCCGCGCTATGGTGTTTGCGCTGCCGACATTGATTGCCGAGAGTATAAGTGAGCCTCAGCGCACGTGGGTCGCTCAGACTGAAGTTATGGAAACCATACCGTATTTGGATCTTGCAGCCCAGTACAGCGCGCTGCGCAGCGAAGTGTTGAAGGCATTAGAAGAGATTTGCGAGTCCACCGCCTTTGCTCAGGGACCCGCGACCTCAGAGTTCGAGGCGGAATTCGCAGCATACTGCGGAGTTCATCATTGTGTCAGCCTGAATAGCGGCACGAGCGCGCTGCATCTGGCTCTGCGCTGCCTGGATGTCGGTCCAGGAGACGAAGTCGTCACGGTATCGATGACTTTCATTGCCACTGCATGGGCCATTAGCTACGTCGGCGCCAAACCAGTTTTTGTGGATATCGACCCTGTCCGGCGGACATTAGACCCGGACAAACTCGAGGCGGCGATCACGTCACGGACAAAAGCAATAATCCCGGTGCATCTGTATGGAATGCCCGCAGAGATAGATCGCATCGTGGCTATTGCTGAACGGCACGGATTGCCTGTGATCGAGGACGCCGCGCAGGCGCACGGAGCAAAGTACCGCGGCAAGCGCGTAAGCCAGTTCGGAAAAATTACGTGCTTTAGTTTTTATCCCGGCAAGAACCTTGGGGCATACGGTGAAGGTGGCGCTTTAATCACGAACGACGCATCCATAGCGCAGCGGGCGCGTTCTCTGCGTGATCACGCGCAGAGCCAAAAATACTTTCACGATGAGATCGGGTACAACTATCGGATGGACAGCTTTCAGGCGGCTGTGCTCTCGATCAAACTAAAACATCTCGACGCTTGGAATGCGGCTCGTATTGATTGCGCGCGATGCTACACCGATTTACTCAAAGACTCGTCATACAAATTGCCGGCGCACTTTTCCGATTCAGAGTGCGTCTGGCATTGCTACGTGATTGAGACTTCGGAGCGCGATCGCGTCCGCTCTGCCTTGCAGGATGCCGGCATTCAGACTGCCGTTCACTATCCTTTGCCTGTTCACCTCCAAAAAGCCTACGCGCATCTTGGCTACCAATCAGGCGACCTGCCCCTGACCGAAGCGCTGTGTGAACAGTGTCTCTCTCTTCCAATCTATCCCGAACTTTCAAAAGAGAAAATCTCCCGCGTTGCTTCCGTTCTTCTCGATCTTGAGAAATCGCTGCCACTTCAGGGATAGCATTGAGAACAAAGAACAAGAGCGCGTTTGTAATCTTGCCTTAATCAGTGACGATGAGGAATGGCGGCAGACCGCGATTACGTTCTCGGCACGCACGAGGAGGAATTGGCCAGACTCGGTTTGCAACATCGCGTCTGGCGACCGGTTGCCCTAGATTGCTGGCAGAGGGCCGGAATTACGGTCGGCAAACGGGTTCTCGACGTCGGAGCAGGGCCTGGTTATGCAGCCATTGATTTGGCAGAGATCGTCGGGCCCACTGGCGAAATAGTCGCGCTCGAACGTTCGCGAAATTTCATAGACGCGTTTCGAGAAATGATGCGCACGCGTTCACTTGCCAACGTCCGGATTCACGAAATCGATTTGATGACCGACGATTTGCCCGCGCAAAATTATGATTTCGCCTGGTGCCGTTGGGTGGTCTCATTCGTTAATGATCCCGCCCTGTTGATTCAAAAACTCGGTTGCGTTATGCCAAAGGGCAGTTTGTCCATTTTTCATGAGTATGGGCATTACGAGACCTGGCGCTTCTTTCCGCGACTGCCGATGCAAGAGCGGTTCCGTGAGCATGTGATCGCGACATGGCGCGAATCCGGCGGCGAACCCGACGGCGCCGCCCAATTACCTGGGCTCCTTGCGGAAAATGGGTTCGTGATTCGCTCGACATCCCCCCACATTTTTTGCCTGCAGGCCCGCGATTACATGTGGCAGTGGCCTGCTACGTTCATCGAAACTTATCTTTCCCGGCTCATCGAAATGGGCCGAATCGATCAGAAATTCGCCAACCAGGTTCGCGCCGATCTCGTGAGCGCGGAAAGAAATCCGAATGCCCGAATGCTGACGCCGCTAGTGCTGGAAATTATCGCGGAGAAGCTATAGCTCGGTGTCCACCGGCGTTCCTACAAGGCCCAGACGCGCGGCATCTGCTTTGAGGGCCGTAATAACTCCAACGATGACATCATCGAGGGGCATGCCAAGTTGCTCGGCTCCGCGGACGATGTCTTCACGGTTCACGGCGCGGGCGAAGGCTTTGTCTTTCATTTTCTTTTTCACAGCACGCACATCCACGTCATGAATGCTTTTTGTCGGGCGGACGAGCGCGACAGCGACGACGAAACTGCTGAGTTCATCGATCGCGTACAGAGTTCTTTCGAGAGGCGTTTCGCGCGAGACGTTTGCGTAATCTGCATGCGAAAGAATCGCGCGACAGACTTCTTCGTTCCAACCGTTCTCGCGCAGCCAGGCAACGCCGACAAATGGGTGGCCTTCTGTCGCGCTGCGTTCGAGATTCGGGTGCCGCTCGTAATCCATGTCGTGCAATAAGCCGACAGCTTCCCAAAGATCGGGGTCTTCGCCTTGCATTTGGGCAAAATGCTTCATCGAGTCGGCGACGGCGTAGCAGTGTTTGCGCAGGCTTTCGGATTGCACCCAGGAGTGCAAAATGGTCTGGGCGCGAGCGGCGAGCGTGTCACTCATCATGCAACTTAGTGAATGGAGACGTTATCGCCCGGTTTTATTTTTGTGGCAAGCCGGACAACGTCCCAATCCGCCAACTAACTGTAACCATGGCTTGGGAGGAGGATCGGAGCGCTCATACGATATTACAACTTCCGAACTTGTGATATATTCTGCCGATGCAAACGCCAGAAATCACTGCATATCTAAAGACCTATTGTGGCTGGAGCGCCGGTATCCGCGCTGTTCTGGCCAAATACAATCTGCCCTACACGGAAAAGGACATCATTCAGAACCCGGCGTTCCGCTGGGAAATGGAAACGAAAAGTGGACAGCCGCTTTCGCCTTGTGTCGAGATCAATGGGCAGATGCTCGCCGATATCAGCGGTGAAGAAGTCGAACATTATCTCGTCGAGAACAAACTGGTCGAAGCAAGCGATGCTCCGACCGATGTTCCAACCAATGCGGCATGCGCGACCGAGCAGCACGAGGGCGTGGTGAAGCTGAATTTGTGATTCGTTAAGAAGGTTAAGACGCTGAACCGTTGAACCGCTGAAAGGTAAAGAGTCAGAGAGGTTAAATCGCTTTTAACCTTGTAACTCTTTTAACTTTTTTAACCTTTCAGCCATGAAATTGTTCGCTCGCCTTCGACGACCAAAGAAAACGCGCGGCAATATTCTCTTTCGATACGGCTGGAAGATTACGCTGCTTCTTTTGCTGGCGGGCACCGTGTTCGCGGTTTTTCTCTTTTACGGCACCTGGGCGCAAACCTTCGACATGAAAAACGTCGGCGAAATGCCGGAGCGAAGCACCGTTTACGATGTCGATGGAAAGATTTACAGCCGTTTAGCGGGCGCGAATCGCCTGAAGGTTTCGCTGAGCGAAGTCTCGCCGCAGTTTATCGCGGCTGTGCTGGCGCGCGAGGACACTCGGTTCTACGAGCACAAAGGCATCGATTGGCGCGGAGTTCTGCGCGCGTTGAGCCGCGATGTTGTGAGTATGTCGGCCAAGGAAGGCGCGAGCAGTCTTACCATGCAACTGGCGCGCAATAGTCTTCCGCTGGGTGGCCGCACGTTTAGCCGGAAATTGCTGGAAGCAATGGTCGCGTTGCGCATCGAACGCGAGTTTACGAAACAACAGATTCTCGAGCTTTACATAAACCGCATTTATTTCGGCAGTGGTTGTTACGGAGTCGAGACCGCTTCACAGGCTTACTTCGGCAAGAACGCTTCAAAGCTGAATCTTTCGGAGGCCGCGCTGCTGGCCGGCTTGATTCGCAGTCCGAACCGGTTTTCGCCGTTGAAAAATCCCGAGGGCGCGGCGCTTCAGCGCGACGCGGTTCTGGATCGGATGGTTGCATTGAGAAAAATCACGGCGAAGCAGGCCGACGAAGCAAAAAAGGCAAGGATCGTCACCCATCCAAAGCGAATGCCACAGGTGCAGGAGAACTACGCAATGGACGCTGTGCAGCGCGCTTTGAGCCTGATCCTCACTCAAGACCAGATGGATGACGGCGGACTCTCGATTTACACCACGCTGGATCCCTCGGTGCAAAACAGCGCGCAGGACGCACTCGAAGCGCAACTCACGAAGATCGAACGCCAATCCAATTTTCATCATCCGACAAAATCGGCTTACAAACCGCCTGAGAACGGGGAAGGAGACGCGGCCATGCCGTACCTCGAGGGCGCGGTCGTCGTGATCGATAATGCCAGCGGCGGAATTCGCGCGCTCGTTGGCGGACGTGATTACGCGCAGAGCAAATTCAATCGTGCGCTGGCTCCGGCAAACCGACAGGTTGGTTCCGCGTTCAAACCATTTGTGTACACAATCGCGTTCAGCCATGGCTTGTTGCCGGGCGCGGCGATTAGCGATGATCCGATTCGCCCCGGTGAAATCGACGGCGCCGGGAGTTGGTCGCCTGCAAATTCCGACGGCACCTATGGCGGGGTCGAGCCGTGCTCCTACGGTCTCATTCATTCCCGCAACACGATGAGCGTGCGCGTCGGACAGTTCGCCGGACTTGATGCAGTGCAAAAAGCCGCGAACGATCTCGGCATCGCTCAGAAGATTCCGCACGGTCCCGCGATCTACATCGGTTCGTTTGAGACGAACCTGAAGGATCTGACTGCTGCTTACTCTGTTTTTCCCAACGCCGGTGTGCGCAAGCAGGCGTACGTCATCGAGCGCATTGACGATCAGCAACACAAACCGATTTATCTTGCCGCGCACATCACTTCGCTGGGGCTTGACGCCGGTGCGGCGTGGATGACTTCGCAATTGATGGAGGATGTTCTGACTAAAGGCACCGCCGCCAGCGCGCGCTCGTTAGGTTTCAAATTACCGGCCGCAGGCAAGACAGGCACGACCAATGATTACAAGGACGCCTGGTTCGTCGGTTACACCAGTACGCTCACGTGCGGTGTTTGGGTCGGGTTCGATCAGCCGACGACGATTGTTCCGCACGGTTACGGCGCTGCTTTGGCGTTGCCGGTCTGGACTCAGGTCATGAACAAAGCCTCGCGCCATTATCCAGCCGAGCAGTTGCAACCAACCATGCCAATCCAACGTGCGACTGTCTGCTCGATTTCCAATCAACTTGCCACCACCGGTTGCATGGCAGCCGGCACCGCTTACGACATCGATCTCCCCGTTAGCAAGATACCAACTGCCGCGTGTCAGGTGCACGGCGGTTCGCAATGGCCGTTCGCACAGCAAGCCCCGAATGTGCCATCAAAGGCAGGCGATTTCCCAAGTCGTGTGTTCAGATCTTTCAGGAGACTTTTCGGCGGACGATAGGGTAACCCGTCCATGTTTGTTTCTGTAGGGAGTCTTTCAGACGCCGAGAATCCGCCCAAGGAACGCCCAACGCTCAATCCAGTGAAGAGCCAGCGGGTGAAGGGAATCGAACCCTCGTGTGCAGCTTGGGAAGCTGCCGTTCTGCCATTGAACTACACCCGCAAGGAGATTTTCGATTTTAGATTTTCGATTGCCGATTGCAACCGAAACAAATTGCGAGCGCGAATCGGCTGTTTACGCCGAATGCTGCAGAGTGTGCTGTCCTCAACGGATGTGATTCAAGATTGCGAGCGCGTTCTGGGCTGAGACAGCTCCGAATGCTTCCGGGGCTACAGCATGCGGTCCTCAAAAATCACTGCCACGAAATCACGTCGTCGGCTGCAGCACCGGCATTCTTATCTGCCGAGCCGATCCCACCCGACTGATCACTGCCCAAGGATAACGCGATGACGCCTAACTGAAGGGGATTCGCCCCGGCGTTGGCATTGTAGGGATTGGTTACTTGGTTGTTATAGTCGCCGTCTATACGGATCACGTAATTGTTGCCCCAGGGATCAAAATATTGCCCGTTGTTACCTCCCGCCCCCGCAACGGTTCCGATTCCGGACCTCGGGCTTGCAGGATTCTTCACGTCGGGTGGAGAAATGTAAACAATTAGGCGTGTGTTGATGGTAGCGGCAGATGCACATGACCCTGTTGGTGGGTTCGGGCATGCGCGAAGTTCTCTAAAAAGATTTTCGTTGTTAGTTGGAATTCCTCCTAGTCCGAAAGTTGTGTCAACGGTTGCCGATATGGGATACTTTCCGTAATCCGTATAGAACGCGTTCACTGCGTTCACGATCTGGGTGAGATCGTTTTTTGCCTGCGTTTGTCGGGCTTGGTTTTGGACTGCTTTGAAAGCGGGAAAGAGCAGGCCAACCAAGATCGCAATGATCGCAATGACGACGAGCAGCTCGATCAGAGTGAACGCGCAATTTCGTGTTGCCGGGGGGCGCACGGAGCGAATCCTAGTCCGAATTACGAAATCCGCACGTTAAATTGTTAAAAAAGTTACATCGTTACAGAGGCTTACAACCGCTCTGGCAAAACAACCCCATTGTTAACTTTGTAACCTTTTAACATTTTTAACCCATATTCCATTTCGCCATCTGCTCCGGGAACGGGCATTGGGCGCAATCGGAATTGTCATGCATGCAAAAATCTTCGTAGATCTGCAGCAACCCCTGCTGGTGGGCGACGGTGCGCAGAAATTCTTTCCGGCGAGGATCATTTCCAAAGAGACGTGCCGCAGCGGTCTCGAGTCGCCGGTTCGATAATTGCGCCGGCAGCTTCGCGTATTCTGTCCAAAGGCGGGTGTTCGGTGAATTCGGAGCTTCGATGTCGTGCGCCACCCAAAATGGAAATAGCACGTTGGCCAGGATGTCCGCGACACGGGCCTCGCCGATCAACGCCATCTCCTTTGGCGACGCTTCAGAGGTCAGCGTGTAATGGAAATTCCAAAACGGATGTTCGAGCGTTTGAAAGAAATCGTTAGCCGCAGCGACGCTGCTTTTACCCGACGCTCGCTGAAGACGCGGCCATTCGCGCGCGAGAACTGCCAGCGCAGCGAGGCGTCGTTGCGGATGATTTAGCGGCCGCGTGCCGGTGATGTGCCAGGCTTTGGCTGGCAAAATCAATCGCTGCAGATCGTCGCGATGCGGCCACCAACGGTCCCACAGTTGCCGCACGTATTCGCGCGCAGATTTATTGTAGATGTCGAGATCGGGCGTCTCGAGGAAACCCGCTGCGCCGAACAGCAACGCCTCGCAATCCTCAACGTTTTCGCGCAGCAACCGTAGCGGCAAACGCTGGGTGAGAAGCGTGAATGGCAACTTGTTTTCCTTGTAACCGAGCGCGGTCGCGATCTCCTGAAAAAGCGTTTCGTCGCGTCCGTGCGCGTCGATTTTGTTGCGAATACGGTTGGCTTTTTGTTGCAAACGGAATTGTGCCGCGGCGTCGAGCACGCTCGAGGCGCGTTCTTCCGGCAAATTTTTCAGCGGCGCCTGACACCGCCCGGGCCGTGCCAAGTGGGATATTTGCGTTAAATGCCTCCGGCAAACTCGCCGGATCAATGCAGACCTGTGGCACGTTCCGGTTCGATTCTGTGCGCGTGAAAAACGCGCGGTCGCTTCTCTCGACAAATACGTGAAGCACGGTCGCTTCAAAGGCGGGATTGGTCGCGTGACCATGTGTTTCCCAGCTGCGATCAAGCAGATCGATCTCAATGCAGCCGCGAATTGGCTTCGCCGCCGTTTATCCGAATTGCAGCATCGCGAAAATCCGGACCGGCTTCACGGTTCCAAACACCGAACTGGACGATGTCGATCTTATCGCCTGTCGTGCTGACAAAATGTTTTCCGAAATCGCCGGCAAACCAGCGCGCTTGCAGTTCCAGCTCTGATGGGATCCGCGGCGAGACGAACAGCGCGCTCTCACGGACCCGAGTGGCGTCGCGCATTTGCGTATAGCGCTCTGCCAGCGTGCTCATGCGCGGATTATGAAAAGAGCGCATGCAAATGTCACGCAGGTTCCGGGTAGCGCAGGCGTCTCGCGTGCTGGCGAAGCGTCTCGGGTTCGCGGACAATCTTTTCGGAGCGCTGCTGTCTGCGCAAAGGCAATGAACTCCGGCGGAAGATTGTTCCGCAGCCCAAGACGGCTTCGAAACCAGCACGCGAGACGCGTGCGCTACCCCCTACCGGCGGACTAGAGACCGCCGCTCCTTGTTCTTGCTCGCTCAAAACAGGTTCACGCAACTCGCTGCACGATTCGCTCGACGAGTGCTGCATCGGAACGCGAGAACATGAATGAATACCGTGGGCCTTTCCCGGCAGCGGGTGAAATAACGAGGTTCTCGAGTAAAAATCGCGGCTCATGATCCACCACAGAGCCTTCCAGATCGATCGTGCGCGCAAACTTGCGAGTTACGAAGATGAGTTTGCGCGGTTCTTCTCTTGTCGCGACGAGGGCGCCGAAGAGATTTGCCGGAATTCGGCGGCCACGCCCGCTAATGCATCGCGCTGTCCAGGCAATTGTTTCACCCAAAACGTTTTCATGGTTGAACACAGAGGCGAGCCGGGCCGGCAATGTGACTGGTAATTCCACCGGCACACTGCGATCCGCTGGGCCGTTTAGTTTTTTCCAGGCGAACCAGATCTTCGCCTTGATGGCGCGCAAAATTCTCGGAGCAAAATAGAAGAACGCACCGATGCCGGCTAGAAAGATGATCAACGCAAGCAGGGGATTGAAGTGCACGAGAGCCAGGCCGCCCAGCACCGCAGCATCTTCGCCGAGACTTAAGCGCGATGTTTGAGAACGGTTCCGGCGACGTGTTGCTGGCGAGCCGCGTCGCTGCTTTCGCAGTGTGGGCAATCAGGCTGGTGCCGCCCGCCAGCAGTGCGATAATTACCGTAAACGCAGGACTGGGATGGCCCAGCACTTGAATCGCGAGCAGAGCCCCGCCGATCGGGCGAATCACGGTATGCACTGCGTCCCAGATGGAATCCACCCACGGAACCTTATCGGCGAAAAATTCGAGGAAATAGAAAACACCGGCGATGCTGATGACCCACGGGTTACCGAGGACTTCGAGCGACTGATACTGCGGCGCGAGAGTGATCCAGTGGAAATGAATGGCGAGCCCAGTTGCAAAAACGGTGAGGTAAAGATTGACCCCCGCGAGCGCAGCGAGGCCGAGCGCGACAGCGAGCAGATCGAGTCTCTCCACGAAGCAAATATGCGCCCTCGGCGGTTAATGTCACGCCGCGCCCAATCGCGCATTTCCGGGTAGCGCCCGCGTCACGCGTGCTGGCGATCGCGTCCTCGCGATCGCGAACTTTCCTGAAAGCGTTCACCGCTCTCGAACAACTGACCGTCAAGAGAAGTTCGTTTCGGCGCGACGCCGAAACCAGCACGCCAGAGGCGTGCGCTACCCAATCGATTTGCCGCCGGTGACCGCGGCCTCTACAATCGCAGCCAATGCTTGACATCCGTTTGATTCGCGAGAAGCCGGATTTCGTCCGCGACCGCCTGGCGACACGCGGCGGTGGTGACGAGGTGAAAATTGACGAGGTGTTGCGAATCGATGTGGAACGGCGCAAGGCGCAGACGGAACTGCAACGATTACAGTCCGAGCGCAACCGACTGAGTAAAGAGATCGGAGCAAGACGTTCGCGTAAGGATCCAAGCGAAGAACTTGTAATCCGTAATTCCGGGAGATTGGCGAGCAAATTGCCAGTCTCACCCAGCGTGCGAACGCGTTCGACGACACACAGCGCAATCTGCTTTTGGAAATTCCAAATCTTCCGCATGAGAGCGTTCCATTTGGTAAGGACCCGGGCGCAAATCGAGTTGTGCGCAGTTGGGGCGAGAAACCGCAATTGGCCGACCCCGCAGATCACGTAGCGCTCGGCACAAGACTGAATCTTTTCAATCCCGATTGGGCGGCAAAACTGAGCGGGAGCGGCTTTATCTGTTTCACTGGCGCAGGCGCGAAGCTGGAACGTGCGTTGATCCATTTCATGATCGACCTGCACACGCGCGAGCATGGCTACATTGAAGTCAGTCCGCCGTTCGTCGTGAGGCGCGACTGCATGATCGGCACGTCGCAGTTGCCGAAGTTCGAGGCTGACATGTACGGGTTGGAAGACAACCAGCTTTTCCTCGCGCCAACGGCAGAGGTACCCTTAACAAATCTCCATCGTGAGGAGATTTTGGGCATCGCCCAGCTTCCGAAAAAGTTCGTGGCCTATACGCCTTGCTTCCGGCGCGAAGCCGGAGCCGCCGGGCGCGAAACGCGCGGAATTATTCGGGTGCACCAGTTCGATAAAGTGGAGATGGTGAAAATCACAACGCCGGAAAAATCCTACGAAGAACTCGAAGCATTGACTGCCAATGCAGAACGAGTGTTGCAACTGCTCGAGTTGCATTATCGAGTGATCGAGCTTTGCACCGGCGATTTGGGTTTCGGCTCGGCCAAGACGTACGACATTGAGGTGTGGTCGCCCGGATCCCGCGATGGCGGGACATTCCTCGAGGTGTCGAGTTGCTCAAACTTTGAAGATTTCCAGGCGCGCCGAATGCAGCTGCGGTTCAAAGATCGCAATGGAAAGAACCGCCTTTGCCACACATTGAATGGGTCTGGCCTGGCGTTGCCGAGATTGTTTGCTGCGTTAATCGAGAGTTATCAGCAACCCGATGGCTCGGTGCGCGTTCCTGAAAAGTTACAGCCGTACTTCGGCGCCGAGGAGATCAGAGAGTTGTAGCGTCCGCTGTCCTCAGCGGATGAGGGCCAGATCACAGGAAAGCGCTGAGGACAGCGCACTCCACAACATTCAGATTTCGCCATTATTGCAGCCCCGGTATTCCCAAGCCGCCGAGTCCGCCGGTGATTTTCGTCATCTCGGATTGCGCCAGCGCCTTGCCCTGCTCGATTGCTTGTTTCACCGCGGTTAACACCATTTCCTCGAGAAATTCGACGTCATTCGGATCGACAACTTCCTTGTCGATCTTGATCGCAATGACGTCGCCCGCTCCGTTGGCCGTCACTTTCACCTTCCCGCCGCCGGCGGTCACTTCGACGGTTTTCTCCTCGAGCTCGGCCTGCGTTTTGGCCATTTGCTCCTGCATCTTCTGAGCCTGCTTCATCAATTTGTTTAGATTCATGGCTATCGCCGGAGTGATTCGTTACAACGTTAAATGGGGCTTGTAAGCATTGTAACTATGTATCGTTTTAACATTTTTAACCTTCTGGCTCTGTCAGGATGTGATTCGAGCATTGAACAGTTCGATCGCTTCGTTGATGAGTGGATCGTCTTTGAATGATTCCGCTGACTTAGTGGGTTCAGCCGCTGTGCTTGAAGGGATTCCCTCCTTCGCCATGAATTTCACGGACCAATCGCGCCTGCTCACTTCGGTTAGGAGCGTTTCGAGTTGGCGACGCGTGTTTACAGTGGCGACGACGCCAACTTGGGCCTTGTCGTCCGGCGAATGCCCCAGCAGAAAATTGCGGCCATCGATTCCGATCGGGCGAACCAGATCAGTCAACGTTCGCAACAAACCTTTGCCCGGAATTTTGGTGAGGACTGTTCCCCAAATTTTTTCGGGATCAACATTTCCAGCCTTTTCTTCGACACGCGTCTTGCTGTAGCCGGGGGCGGTGACCCCGGCTCTTTGTGCCATTGGTTTGGTCTCGCCGCGGTCAGCGCCCGTGGCTACAGGTTTCGAGCCCCCGCTGCCGTGGCGAAGCTCGCCCAATTTCTCGATCACCTCATCAAGCGTCGCCTGTCCCAAGCTCTGAATCGCTTTGATGATCGCAACCTCGAAGTGAAGCTTCTTGTTCGGCGCCCATTTCATCCGGCCTTCGGCTGCGGCAAACTGCTCGATCAGCTCGAGCAAACGATCCATGGAAATCAGCTCCGCCTGTGCGGCCAGCGATTTCTGCACATCGGCATCGACGTCTTCCTTCAGCGCGTCCGGTTTGGCTTTGAACACAAGCAGATCACGTAAGTAAGCGATCAGATCGGACATGAGCCGCATCATGTCCTTGCCGCTTTCGCTTTGCTGATGAAGCAAATCGATCGCTTCCGGCGTTTCGCCGCGCAAAATCCGCCCTGTGAGATCGATTACCGTTTGTTCGCTGGTGAACCCGAAAACACTGAGCACATCGCTCTCGCTGATTTTCTCTCCGCAAAACGCGACGAGCTGGTCGAGCATCGATTCCCCATCGCGCAGGCCGCCTTCCGCGCCGCGCGCGATCGCATGCGCGGCCGCAGTCTCCAGCGTGATCTTCTCTTTCTTCGCGATGAACTGCAGGTGCTGCGCGATCAGATTTGCCGGGATACGATGTAGATCGAACCGCTGACAACGGCTGAGGATGGTTGGCAAAACTTTCTGCGGCTCCGTGGTTGCGAAAATGAACTTCACGTGCGGCGGCGGCTCTTCAAGAGTTTTCAACAATGCGTTGAACGCCTCCTTCGTGAGCATGTGCACCTCGTCAATGATGTAGATTTTGTAGTGACCCTTCGCCGGCGCGTAGCGCACGTGGTCGCGCAACTCCCGCACGTCATCGATGCCGCGGTTGCTGGCGCCGTCAATCTCGATCACGTCGAGACTGTTGCCCGCTGCGATCTCCCGGCAGTTATCGCATTCCCCGCATGGCGTAACCGTTGGGCCTTTAACGCAATTGAGCGATTTCGCCAGGATGCGCGCGGTCGAAGTCTTGCCAACACCGCGCGGGCCGACAAACAGATACGCATGGGCAAGTCGATTTTGCGCCACCGCATTTTTCAGGGTGCGCGAGACATGCGTTTGCCCAACCAAATCGTCGAATGTCTGTGGCCGATATTTTCGGGCGAAAACCTCGTAACTCACCCGCCCAGTCTAGCTCTAAAAGTTGACTCGCGAAAGCCATTCGAAGTTGAGAGGTGGAAGTTGATCCTTGATAGAATTCCTGATTATTGACGCGCTTCCATGGTCACGAGAGGGACATGTGCGCTCGCCGTATTATGTGATTCTGGCTGGCACCGGCCTGCAGGCCGAGCGTGCAGAGTTTCACGATCTCTTGCTCGATAATCTCGTCGGGGATTGGCACGTCGAGCGGAAGTTCGGCGGCGGTCGGCACGGCAGAGAATCAAATCGCGCGCGGAGTGGGTGCTCGGCCATTCTATTTCGCCGAATTGCATCGATCGCGAGTAGCGAAGACGCCGGTAAAGCGGGGAATCGAGAAAGCATATGGCGTTGGGCAAAAAAGAATCAGTGTCGAGCACGAGACCGTGAGCAACTGCGCGTCTGTGATTGATGTCCTGCGATCCTTGTGCTGGGCGAATTCTCTCATCCGCCTTTTGCTTACGTGTATGCTTTCGACAGTGAAAGCCGGCTTTCTGCGGTGATCACATTGGGTTTGCCAACGCAGGGCATTGAAGAAGCAAAGTGGCAAAGCCAACAATGCACCCACGCCAGCTCTGCGCATGACAACGTGAGCTCAAGACAGGACTTCAGCGAATCAGAGCATCTTTTTGCGTGAGATAAGTTTAGATGCAGGCCGAGGGGAAATACGAAGCCGCAGTTCGTCCGTCATCCTGCTTCTGCTGGCATTTCGCTTGAGTGCTTCTGCGCGCGAGCCGATCAAGTCACCGCCGCCGGTAAAAACCGCAACCGAAATCCAAACAGCTTCGCGCGCGCGATCTCGGCGTTCCGTTTGACGGCACGCCGGGACAACTAAACTCGATCACGGACGTCCCCGGGGTGGAGGTGGGATATACAACCTTGATCAGTGGCGAAGGAAAACTTGAAGTTGGCAAAGGGCCGGTGCGCACCGGGGTTACGGCGATCATTCCGCGCGGGCACGATTCGCTCAACGACCCGGTTTACGCCGGATATTTCAGTCTGAATGGCAACGGCGAGATGACCGGCACAGCGTGGGTGGACGAAAGCGGGTTCCTGGAAGGACCGATCGTGATTACCAACACCCACAGCGTCGGCGTCGCGCGCGACGCCGTGATCGCCTGGCGAATTAAACACGGTGCGCCGGATACGACTGGCTATTGGTGGAGTTTGCCCGTCGTCGCAGAAACGTGGGACGGCTGGCTCAACGACATCAACGGATTCCATGTGAAGCCGGATGACGTGTTTCATGCGCTCGACACTGCGCACGGCGGCGCCATTGAAGAGGGGAGCGTCGGCGGGGGTACCGGAATGATCTGTTACGAGTTCAAAGGCGGGAGCGGGACCGCCTCGCGCCAGATCGATATTCGCGTTTCCAAAGGCGCTCCGCCGCGAAGTTTTATCGTGGGCGTATTTGCACAGGCGAACTTCGGTCGGCGTTCACAGCTCGTGATCGCCGGTGTACCGGTGGGCAAAGAAATTCCCGGTGAAGTTTACAAACAAGAGAGCGGCTCGTGTATCGCTGTCGTCGCGACCGATGCGCCTCTGTTGCCTAACCAATTGAAACGGCTTGCCCGGCGCGTGTCGCTGGGCCTTGCGCGAACGGGGACAATTTCAGGTAACGGTTCCGGCGATTTGTTCATCGCTTTTTCGACTGCGAATCCGAACGTCGCCAATCCCAATCAAATCACACATAGCGTGGAAACAATTCCGAATGATTTGATGGATCCGCTTTTTGCAGGCGTGGTGCAGGCCACCGAGGAAGCGGTCGTGAATGCGCTGGTGGACAACCATTCCATGACTGGCCGCGACAATCATTACGTCGAAGCGCTTCCGCACAATCGCTTACGACAGCTCATGAAGCGCTTCCGGTAAGCGCGAATGTTGTAGCGTGCGCTGTCCTCAGCGCACTACATGTGCGGCTAAGAGCGAGTCCGCTGCGAGACCGGACCCTACAACTTACGGCGAGGCGAATGCTGTAGGGCGTTTCTGTGAACCCCGAGAGGATTCGGGGCTGACACAGACGCCCTGCAACGTCATTTCGTCGCTCTCTCTAGCGAAGTTGGATCGTCGAGCAAAATCCATTCGATTACGGAAATCGGCAGGCTGCCATTCTTGATGAGGTCATCATGAAATTGGCCGAGCCGGAAATTTTCGCCCTGTCGATCTTTATAGCGGCCGAGCAGATTCATGATCTGCCATTTGCCGATTATGTAGCTGATTTTTTGTGTCGGACTCGAGGCTGCGCCGGCAGCTTCACCTTCGGCCGCTTCGCGATCCAGTCCGCCGGCGTCCATGAAATATTTGACCGCCTGCTCAAAGTTCCAGCGGCCGGTGTGCAGGTTCACGTCCACGCCGATCCGCGCGGCACGATAGCGCGACAGGCGCAGGATTTGTCCCTGTGCTGGTGAGTTAATGGGATAAAGGCCCGTGCGCATCAACATCTCCTCGCCGTACAACGCCCAGCCCTCCACAAAGACGCTGTCCTCGTGCTGACGCCGGATTTCGTCGTTCAAATGATTTGCGATCGAAAGCTGTAGAAAATGCCCGGGGATACCTTCGTGTCCGAGTATCGGCCGCGGATCTTCAATCGCGGCTCTAATGTAAAAATTCTTCGACTCTGGATCATAGGTCGGAATGAAATAGAATCCTGTTGGGTCTTTGTCGTACACGCCGGGAGGATTCATGAAGCCGCCTGGGCTGGTCGGTTTAAAGGCCTCTGGTAACTGCCGAATCTGGAATGGGCCAAGGTAATCCGGCAACGTCACCAGATTGTGCTCCTTTAGGAAGCTGATCATTTCTGCTTCGCGGCTTTCGTACGCTTTTAAGAATGATTCCTGATCGGGTGGAATGTTCGATGCGCGTTTCGGATCGGGATCGGCAAATTTCGGATCGGGCAGGAGCGCTTCCAGCGCGCGGTAACGGGCCAGCTCAGCGCGCCCGATCATTTCCACTTCGTCGGCATCAAGCGGCAGAAGCAAAACGTGCTTGAGATAGTAATTGTAATTTGTTTCGCCCATTGGCGTGAATTCGACCATTTTGGGAAGCCGCTTCTCGAGTTCGTCGGCGTAGCCATGCAAAGCAGCCAGCGCGGCATCGCGAGACTTCACCAGTTCGTCATGCTCGTTAGGCGCAAGGTCCACGTCGAGCGCCATGAGGCTCTTGTTCAAAAGCGGATCGATCGAGCGTGCCGACTGGATCGCAAGTTGCGCATAAAGCTTCACCGGGTTTTGCAAATTGCTCAGGCCTTGCTTCAACAGCGCAGGCATCTGCTTCAGACGCGCAGTAGCGGCGAGCGCACGTTTCCTCGGTGTGTCGTATTCCTTCTTTAACAATGAGAAGATCGCGTTCGTGCATTCGCCTGTGTAAACCTGCGGATTGGTCCGCTCGAATTTCAGAACGCGATCGCCGAACTCGACATTCTCCAGCTGCGCGCGAAACAGAATCCAATCGATGCGCTCCTCCTTGGGCCAGTTATCGGTCTTCATGCCGCGCACCTTGTCTAACAAGCGAGCGTACGCGCTGTGTGCGCTCCGCGATTTTCGCCGGAGAGTAATCTGTTAACCGATCGTCCCAGGTGTGGAGTCCGGCCTCGCTGCTGCGGACAGGATAATTTTCATTCCGCCACGCGTAATAATCGTCCGCCAGTTTATGCAGCGTTGCAGTTGCCGCGGTCACGCTCTGATCCTTGAAAGCTTTTGTGTCGATGCCTGGTGTGGATTTTGTGATCAACGCCTTGTTCGAAACGTCTGGGTTACGCTGCGAAGGCGACTGCGCTTCAGCGCTATTGTAAAACAAGACGATAAACGCGTAAGCAAACAGAGATGACCTGGTCACACGCATGAGGCGAAGTGTAATTGCTGCTGGTAAAACGCAAAGCGCAAACGCGTTGTAGCCGGGATCGGCTCGTCACGCCGTAGCTATCGGCGAAGGCGGATGATCCGGCTTCCTTCAATCCATGTCCTCCAATTCGCGCACCAATTGCTCCTTCAAATGCCGCCGCGCGGCCTTTTTAATCGAGCGCCGCTCTGCAGCTACGGTTTGTTTTTCTGCCTCGCGTTCACGCCGCGTTCGCGGTTCTACAGACTGCGGCACATGGCGGATCTTCGGCCGTTGCGCACCGGTCTTTTGCTCTTTTGGTTTCGCGTACGGATCCATGGAAAATTAGCGCTGCCTGTTGGCGATGAAAATAATGGGAATCGCGGCAAGCTGAGAAATCATGGAAAAAAGCGCCACGGCTATAACGGATTTTTCGTAAAGCAATCCCATCACCGCGCTTCCCAAAAACCAGGCGACGCCGAATCCGGTATCGAACAAGCCGAAAGCTGTGCTCCGTTTTTCCGAGGGAATCACGCCGGTAAGCATCGCCTGAAACACTGAGCCTTGCGCGCTCATCCCGATTCCCCAACAAATCATCCCGATCAGTGCAAAGTTAAATGTGCCCAGAAAAACAAGAGGTGCAGCCACAGCCGAAATAGCGAATGCAAACAGAGACACGTTCGCGCCAAATCTGTCGAAGAGCCGGCCCAAGGGGATCGATGCGAGCGCGCCGCTGGCCATCGCCACTGCGTAGAACAACGGAATCAAATCTCTCGGCACGGCATCGGCTTTTTGAAAATGAAACCCGATCAATGCAAAATCGGCGAACCCCGCAGCGATCAGCGCGCCCGCCACGAAATAAATCCAGTATGCGCGGCTCAGATTCGTCCTCGCAAAAGTGTGTTCCGCGCCCTGCTCGAGTTCGTGCGGACGCGGATGCAGCAGACGGGCTGCAAGCAAAGTTGTTAGACAAAGCAAAGCGGGGATGAGCAGAACGGCGAAGCCCGTTCGGAATCCGCCGTTGAGATACAGAATCAGCGCCATCAGCAGCGGCCCGATTGTGGCGCCCGCCTGATCGAGCGCCTCATTCAAACCGAACACCCAGCCGGCGCCGATCGATTTGCCAGCATACGACAGCATTGCGTCCACGGTGGGTTTGCGAATGCCGCGACCGACGCGCTCCGCGACAACCAGCGTTGCGGCGGCCGGCCATTGCGTGGTCAAGGCAAGCGCGGGTACCGCGAGCATGTTGACCGCGTATCCCAGGAATGCGAACGCCCAATGCCGATGCGATTTATCCGCGAAATATCCCGAGACCGAACGCAGCGCGTACCCCATTAGTTCACCGAAACCTGCTACAAACCCCAGAACGGCCGCGCTTGCGCCTAACGAGCCAAGAAACGGCCCGACAATTCCGCGCGCGCCTTCGTATGTAAAATCGGCGAAGAAATTTACGATGCCGATGATGAGGACAAATTGCAGCGCCGATCTGTTTTTCATTTAACCACCAATCCGTCTTCGCTAAAGCTACGGCGAGACAAGTTGGACACTAACTAACACGAATGGGTAGGGCGCGTCACTCCGTGCGCGCCGGCTCTTCAACCATCGGCGACTCTGACATTCGGATTTCGTCATTCTTTCCATTCGTGTTTATTCGTGTTGATTCGTAGTTAACAAATGAAGACCCTGGGCATCATCGGCGGGCTGGGACCGGAAAGCACACTTGATTATTACGAGCGCATCATCGCGCTGTATCGGGAGCGCATGCGCGATGGGCATTATCCCGAATTCATCATCGTTAGTGTTGATCTTAGGAAGGGACTCGATTTCATGGACGCGAGTGACCTGAGTGGCATGGCCGATTTTTTGCTGGAGGCAATCGGCAAACTGTCGCGGGCAGGTGCAGAGTTTGGGATAGTCTCCGCAAATACCCCTCATATCGTGTTCGATGACGTTGCGACAAAATCACCGATTCCACTGATCAGCATTGTCGAAGCAACCTGCGCCGCGGCCAAAGCGCAGAACCTGAAGCGACTCGCCTTGTTCGGGACGCGCTACACCATGCAGGCAAATTTTTATCCAAAAGTTTTCAAGCGCGAAGGCATCGAGTTGCTCGTGCCGGACCCGCGCGACCAGGATTACATTCACGACAAATACATGAACGAATTGGTCCCTGGGAAATTTTTGGCCGAGACCCGAGCCGGGCTACTGGCCATTGTCGACCGGATGAAAGCGAAGAGCGACATCGACGGCGTAATCCTCGCCGGCACGGAACTGCCCCTAATCCTCCGCGATCCCGACCACAACGGCATCCCGTTTCTCGATACGACAAAGATCCACGTCGAAGCCGCAGTCGCCGAAATGCTCTCGTGACTGATTACTTTAGAACGAGCCACTCATCACTGTACTCGTCACTGAAGAATGGGCGGTGAAGGGTTCGAACCTCCGACCCTCTCGGTGTAAACGAGACGCTCTACCACTGAGCTAACCGCCCGCCTACGCTCGGGCTACGGCGTGGCAAGCCCGATTCGAACAGGGTGATAAGTGATTAGTGAATCGGTGATGAGTCAAGCGGAGCATTTCTCCGTTTTCAGAACACGGAATAGTCAGGACTTGCTGACGCGCATCGCGACGACAAAAAGCGTTTTGTCATGCGTGCAGATGAGAAGCTGACTTGGCATCCGGAAGCCGCTCGGTGGCCGAGCATCGTTGGTGTCGTCGCAACGTCCGGCAGCTGCCGGACTAAAGCAGAGGAAAGTTTCGCTGCCAAGGTTACCCGAGCCGTGAACACCGCTCTCGCTAGACGCCCCGACATGTGCAAAGCAGCACGCGAACGGGCGAAGCGGAACGCGAACGTTACCTCGGCGGCGGCGGTTTGCAGCGACGCGCCCGCGTAAAAGGCGAGTGAAGCAAGCCTCGCTCTCGCGCAGTCGGACCGCGTCGGGGCCGGCTACCTGACTTTCGTAACCTTGCCTTCTGCGATCACCGTCCATGGCCCACCGTCTTTCGATGCCTCGGCCTGGTATGTGTAGAATGTCGGCGACACCTGCACTTCGGTATACCTGAGTTTGGTGGGCTTCCCTTCTACATCGCTACCCAAGTCTTTTACGAAGGTCCGTTTGTTTCCGACCATGGAACCACCTGTGCTATATTCGCTGTCGCCAAGGCTGCTGATGCCATACTCGGTGTAGGCCTTCGCCTTCTCGTCGTAGGCGAGGATGTTTAGGAACGTTCGCTTCCCTGTGGGCCCTCTCTCCTCGCCCCGACACACGAGATGAAAACCTCCGGAGAACCAGTCGCAGGTCATCGTGCTCGAAAGCTTGCCCGCAGGCCCGAACGGGCCGCCCTTCGTCTCTCCCTCACCTCTCCAAGTGCCGAGGTAATAGGCCAACCTCTGAACCTCCGGCCCAGGTTTGGGCTGCTCAGCTGTGGCCGTCGCCTTGCCAAGAGCTTATTGAAAGCGCGAGGGAACAAATACAGACAATGATTAATCTATTCATAGTGGGCGGTTTGACCGTAAGGATGCGTTCAACGCTCTATTTGGATTCAACTATTTTAGCCGCACGGCTACGGCTCTCTAAACTCGCCCGCTGCTCGTGCGTCCGGCGCAGTGCCATGCCAAGGTTGCTCGCCGGGCAGTCCCCCTCGTCGGGTCCTTTCACGTTCCGGCACTGCAACGGGTGCAGAGAGCCCCGAAGTGTTCTTAGAGACAGCATTGCCGCAAAACCATTTCCGTTCCGCTTTGCACCTAGCGTAGCACGACCGGAAAAGCGGAAGTGATATGATCTTTGTGAAATAGGGCGCCGCTCGAAACTCGGAATCGACTGGACCGATCCGGAGCAGGTTCGCGCTTACAGAGCGAAATACTACCTGCGTCATCCTGAAATTTGGGCGCGTCCGGAGTACCGAGATCGCCAGCACCATCCTGAACGCGTGACAGCGGAGGGTACTAGATGTCGTTTTGATCGGGTCGTTCCCGACAGCAAGGATTTTGGCAGCCATTCGCGCAAGAAATGGCTCAAAGGCTTGCGTCCTGTGGTCACAAAGGCTTTGGTCTAACGTTGTGGCCTAACAAGTCATGGTCCATACGCGTAAGGCCTTGCCCTCAGGGCGTGGGGATTTAGCCCAGCCCTTCAGGCGTCTGCCAGGGGCAGTCGGGATATAAGGTCGACACCGGCGACATGGTAGAGACGATGGCTCGGAACACGGTCCCGGGTGCGCATCGATGTGAGAAGCGCAAGGTAACAAACGTGTTACCATGATTTGGATGCACGAAGCGAACGGTTGAGCAGACTGTTGGTCAAAAGGAACTATTATGAAAACTAATGACTCAAACTTAATCTTAAGCACAGGCAAAAGCCTTCGCTTTTTGAACTCACTCCTCTTGTCTGCCGACCGCCGGATCCGCCGATTATTCGGCCGCGGTTTCGCGATCGGCTCAGTTGCTCATGTTGTTGGTCGCCTGGAATCCCCAGGTAGCACAGGCAGCTGATGGCGCCCTTGATCCAACCTTCGGCAATGGCGGCAGGCTGAAAACCGACTTCCATCGAAGCAACGACCTTGCTCATGGAATGGCGCTTCAACCGGATGGCAAGATGGTTGTTGCCGGTATCAGCTTTATCGGAATCAGCGCGGCAGGCGGTGATTTTGCCGTGGCGCGATACAACACCGATGGCACTCTTGACTCTAGCTTCGGAGTAGGTGGAAAGGTGACGACCGATTTTGGTCTAACCGATCAAGCTTCCTCGGTCGTGGTGCAACCTGACGGCAAGATCATCGTGGCGGGTGGGACATATGTCACCTTTCCCGCTGGTGGCGGTCAATTTGCCCTGGCTCGATATAACTCTGACGGATCGCTCGATACCTCCTTCGGCGTCGGCGGCCTGGTCAGGACAAGCTTTGGTAGTTCAGGATGCTTTGCTTCCGCACTGGTCCTGCAGCGCGATGGCAAGATCATTGCCGGCGGAACTAAGTATATCGACTTGCAGACAAACAGTGACTTTGGACTCGTCCGCTATAACTCGGATGGTTCTCTTGACTCCTCGTTCGGTAACGGGGGCGAAGCCAGGTACTGAGTTTGACGGACTTCTTGACAATGTATCGGCGGTTCTGGTCCAGCCAAATGGGAAGATCATAGCTGTTGGCGCTGCCAGCAGCTCGATCACGTCCTTCGACTTCGCACTGGTCCGCTATCTGTCCAATGGGATGATCGACACCACATTCGGCAGTGCCGGCAAGGTCCGAACAGACTTTGGCGGATCGAATCTCGACATGGCCCTTGCCGCCGCACTCCAGCCTGATGGCAAGATTGTCGCGGCTGGAACCAACACGGACGCGACTGGTTCGAAGGTTACCTTTGCTATTGCCCGCTACAACTCGAACGGAACACTGGACCCGACTTTTGACGGTACTGGTCGCGCATCGGTCGATTTTGGCAGCTTCGGTCAAGCGGCCAAGGCAGTCCTGATTCAGTCGGATGGTAAGATTGTCACTGTCGGTTTTCCTAGTGGTAGTGAGGGATCAGACTCTGACTTCTTGTTAGCGCGACTGAATGCAAACGGTTCACTCGACACAAGCTTTGGCATTGGAGGTAAGGTTCGCACCTCATTTGGTAACTTGAACGGTGGTGCCAATGCAGCTGTTCTCCAGGCCGACGGCAAGATTGTCGCCGCGGGATTTCAAGCAACTTCAACTCAAAAAGGCACCGATATCGCTATGGCGCGCTATCTTGATAGCGTTCCTTGAGAATCCAGGAAATCACCCTCGAATGAAACTTAACGAAAGGAACAGAATCAAATGAAAAAAATGAAAAGTGTATTCGCAGTATTATGTGCAGCGTTCAGCGGCTTGTTTCTTGCCTCGGTTTTCGCAGGTGCGAGCGGCGAAGTCGCAAAGTTGAGCGACAATCTCGACGGGGATGTTGCCGCGACCCCGGAAGCATTAACCACCAGCAGCTCGCCGACACTGCCCAAGTTCGTCGATCATCGCGATTATCTCGCCGCAGACGGCCCACACGGCATGGCCACGGCGGACCTGAATGACGATGGCGTTCTCGACCTCGTTCTCAACGATGGCAATACCAGCGGCGTGAGCGTGCTGCTGGGCAATCGCGATGGCAGCTTCCAGCCGTTCGCTCTGTTCGATTGCGGCTGCGCATTTCCCGTTGACGTGGCGGTCGCAGACTTTAACGGCGATGGCAAGAATGATGTCGCAGAAACCAGTTCCAGCGGCGTCTCCATCCTGCTGGGAGATGGCGCGGGGAACCTAGGCACTCCCCGGGTGTTGACCGCGGGCGTGGCCCCGGACCGCATTGTCGCCGCGGACTTGAACGGCGACCGCAAGATCGATCTGGCGGTAACCAACCTTGGTTCCAACACGGTCTCGATTTTTCTCGGACGTGGAGACGGTACGTTTGGCGCCGCGAAAAATATCAGGGTCGGCATGGGGCCAGATGGAATCGCCGCCGGGGATTTCAACGGTGACGGCAAGCTCGACTTGGCGGTGGCTAACTCCGGCATGGCCGAGGGACAAAACAGGGGACCCAACGCGAATACTCTGGCGATCCTCCTCGGGGATGGTAACGGCGGGGTGAGTTCTACAACATTCATTCCGACCGAGAAGACCCCGCAGCAGGTTCTGGTACAGGACTTAAATAAGGACAACAAGCTGGATGTGCTGGTAAGCACTTTCACGATGGGCGACGTTTCCGAACTGCTTGGAAACGGCGACGGCACCTTCCAAGCCGCGCGCATTTTCCATGCTGGCACGCGCGCGGATGCCATACGTTTGGCCGACTTCAATGCCGATGGCAAGGATGACTTGCTGGTGACCAACGGCAGCTTGAGCAACGTCGCCCTTCTGTTTGGCGATGGCACCGGCAACTTCGGCGCGGCAACTAGTGTGCCCTCCGGACGCACCGCGACGGCGCTTGCCACGGGTGACTTCAATCACGATGGCAAGACCGACTACATCACGGCCAATTTCGACTCCAACACAGTTTCCGTTGTGTTGGGAAGAAGAAATGGCAAGTTTGTGGATATTGGGGCTGGACTTCCGATCGCGACAGACCTTCCCAACCAGATCATCTCTGCTGACTTCAATGGAGACGGGTTGCCGGATTTGGCATTGGTCGATACCGGAGTAAACAAGATCGGTCAAGCGGTGGAGATTTTGCTTGGCAGGAACAATGGCGGGTTCGGGCCTGCAAAGGCGTTCCCGACGGGAACTCAACCGGAAGGCCTGACTGCAACCGACTTTAATCACGATGGACATCTGGATCTTGTGGTTACGAACTTCGGGACCTTCCCGACGGATCGTGGCGGGGTTTCTCTGCTACTTGGCAACGGAGACGGATCGTTCCAGGCGCCAGCGAATTTTGCCGCGGGTGATTTCCCGGTTGGGATCGCCAGCGGTGATTTCAACGGTGACGGCAATCCCGATGTCGTGGTAGCAGATTTCGGAACCAGCGTTGGTGTTGCTGCGGTCACGTTGCTGCTCGGCAACGGGAACAATGGATTCGCTCCGGCGCAGAACGTAGTTACCTTCCCCGAATTTACGGTGTTCACGAATATTTTGAGCGGTGATTTCAACAATGATGGCAAACAAGACATCGCTTATATTTCGGAGCTAAACGACAACCGTGTATCGGTGCAGTTCGGCAATGGTGATGGGACTTTCCAGGCGGCCATCCCCGTGCTGATACGCAGTGCCTTCACCACGATCTTCTTTGACTTCGAAGTGGGTGACTTCGACAACGATGGGATTACGGACTTCGCGGTTGAAGAAGACGGCTTGACCGAAATCGTGCTGAATGATGGCAACGGACACTTCACGTCTTCGGGGGTGTTCTCCGAGGCGAACGGCGCCACGTTTACCTTCGTTCCCAAGCTGGTGCTGGCGGACTTCAACGGAGACGGAGCGCTTGACGTTGCCGCTCCCGATGGCTTTGGCCAGACCATGGCAGTGTTGCTTGGGAACGGCGACGGCACGCTGGGAACGGCCACAGTGTTCGGTGGTGGCATAAACAGCTCTGCGACAGCCATCAGCTTCGCGGGTTTCCAGCCGAGTATCGCGTTGGGAACTGGAAACCAGGTGGTGCTGGTGAAGAACATGACCGCTTCGAAGTAAGGGTTATTTGACTCGATAACGAGACGAAAACGAAGAGCCTGGAGGCAGCCTCCAGGCTCAGTAGCGTAGATAACCGAGCTCGGCGGACTGACAGATTGGATCGAGAGCACCCTGTAACGTTAGGTGAGTCTGTGAAAGGCCGGAGCATCTGAAATGAATGAGACTGAGCGCACAGGTTGAACTGAGCAAGCCAGCAGCGCAAACGGTTCTGAACTATCGGTAAGGCTGCCGAGCACTAGCACTCTTTGAACTCGCCTGCGTGCTCGTGCGTCTCGATCACGTTGTTGGCGTCGTCGTAAACACGGATCATTAAGTTGTCCCGATACTGCGTGTTAAACCCGACGCACGATGCCACCCGAGCACGAACGCTGTGTAAAGGGCTGAGACCAGCTCGATCAGCGCAAGGATCGCAGCGCTGAGTACAAAGCGTGCACGACTCGCGGCACTTCCAGGTGGAAGATGGTGGATGTTGTCCGGAGAGATGAACACATAGTGGTAGTAGATGCCAAAGAGGAGCGATGCGCACATTGCGGTCAGGAAGAGCCAAAGCGCCAGCCTTACATGTCGGGTCCACAGCAGGCCCACCGCGAAATACTGCGTCTCATAACAGGCATTAATTTAAGCAGGACCGTTCGTGCCGTGAAGCGGCGGTGACAAGTGTCTGGAAATAGACGGCTCGTTTTCTTTACGCCGCCGCAGTTCGAGCCGGGCCCGTTGCTAAGTCGGCAAGTTGCGGCGCGGGTGGCCGACAAAGATTTGGCGCGGACGCGTGATCTTTTGTTCCTGGTCGGTGACCATTTCCTGCCATTGCGCCAACCAACCGACTGTGCGCGGGATCGCAAACATCACGGGAAACATCGCGACCGGTAAACCCATAGCCTGATAGATGATGCCGGAATAAAAATCGACGTTCGGATAGAGTTTGCGCGAGATGAAATATTCGTCTTGCAGCGCGATGCGTTCCAGTTCCAGTGCGATATCGAGCAACCGATTGCGCCCGGTCACTTCGAACACGTCGTCCGCCACGCGTTTGATGATGCGCGCGCGGGGATCGTAATTTTTGTAAACACGATGTCCGAACCCCATCAGCCGGCCTTCGCCGTTTTTCACGCGCTGGATGAACTCGGGAATGTTGCGCCCCTCGCCGATGTGCGAGAGCATCTTGAGCACTTCTTCATTCGCGCCGCCGTGCAGCGGACCGTAGAGCGCCGCGGCTGCGCCAGCCGTTGCGCTATAGGGGTCCACTCGGCTTGAGCCGATCGCGCGCATCGCGTTGGTGCTGCAATTCTGTTCGTGGTCGGCGTGCAGAATAAAAAGGACGTCCAACGCGCGTTCCAGCGCCGGGTTCGGCGTGTACTTCGTCTCTGTCATCTTGAACATCATGTTCAAGAAATTCCCGGTATAGCTCAGGTCATTGTCGGGATAGACATAACGCAAGCCACGATTGTGCCGGAAAGTGTACGCTGCGATCGTCGGCACTTTGGCGATGAGGCGTTTGATTTGCGCCAGGCGATTTTCGGCATCGTTTACCTTGTTCGCCTCGGGATAAAATGTTGAAAGCGCGGCCACGGTACTGATGAACATTCCCATCGGATGCGCGTCGTAGCGAAACGCTTGCATCAGCGTTTTGATATTTTCATGGACGAAGGTGTGATGCGTGATGTCGTAGGTCCACGCCGCCAGTTGCTCACCGTTAGGCAGCTCGCCAAAAAGAATCAGGTATGCGACTTGCAGGAAGCTGCATCCTTCCGCGAGTTGTTCGACCGGATAACCGCGGTATTCGAGAATGCCCTTGTTACCATCGATGAAGGTGATCGCGCTCTTCGTGGACGCGGTGTTCATCAAAGCGGGGTCATACGTCATCAGCCCGAAATCGTCCGGGCCCGTTTTGATCTGACGCAAGTCCATCGCGCGCACCGTCCCCTTCTCAATAGGCAACGAGTACGATTTGCCCGTGCGATTGTCGTTAATCGTCAGAGTTTGTTCACACATATCGTTCCTCTCGTTGAATTAATACTGCCAAGCAAGTAATTGTCACAGCCCAAAGGCATTCGTCCATTTCAATTGCATCGTGCCATCGAGATTGCCAAAAAGGTGGCGATGCCGCTCAAGAATTGCGGCGAAAGTCGATCGCGCTGACAGACGCTGTTTCAAGGGCGAGATCGAGCCGCTCCTGAACGATCCGCACATCGAATGGCTGGGAGACATCAGCGACAAGGACAAGGACGCATTCCTTGGTAAGGCTTACGCGTTGCTCTTTCCCATTGACTAACCCGAGCCGTTCGGCCTAGTGATGATTGAAGCAGTAGCGTGCGGCGCACCGGTCATCGCGTACGCCGGCGGTTCGGTTGCGGAAGTCATGGACGACGGCGTTACAGGCTTCGTCGTAAACGACATCGACCAGGCGGTCGAAGCCGTCGGTCGTGTTCGCGACCTGAGCCGCGCTCGATGTCGCGAAGTTTTTGAGAACCGCTTCACAGCCAGCCGCATGGCAAGCGATTACGTAAATGTTTACACGCGTCTTGCCGGTCCTCGGATGCGAAAAGTAGCGCAATCGTTGGAATGGTCGTTGCGCGCTTGTCAGAGTGCCTAGAACCGACGAAAGACTTGCCTGTCATCCCAAGCAAAGTGGAGGGATCCCTTTGAAGAAGCTTATGCACAGCCACGAGATCCCTCGATTTCGCTCGGCAGATCGCATCGCTTGGATTGCATGGCACGCGCGTAACCGATATGCTCCGGCGGATGTCGGCAAAAGCAGAGGCAATTCAGCAGGCGACAAACACGCAGCCATTCGGCAGCGCCATGCGGTCTGAATTCCCGCTGCTGATCGGACTGACAACGGCCGCGATCTTTGTCGCGGTGGGAAACCAACTGAGCGATCTGACTACGCGCGCGCTCCCGCTACTAGCCGCCTTTGTCTGGCTCTTCGCCGTCATCCTTTGGTCGGCCATGTGCGTAGTGCGGCATGCGGACTGTCTTGCGATCAAACTTGGCGAACCATACGGAACTTTGATCCTGACGCTTTCTGCAATCAGCATTGAGGTAGTGATGATTTCCACGGCGATGTTGCATGGCGCCAACAATCCCACGCTTGGCCGCGATGCAATTTTTGCGGTCATTATGATCGCGCTCAACGGGCTTGTAGGGCTATCGCTGTTGGTTGGCGGCCTGCGTTATCGCGAACAGCATTACAACATCCAGGGTGTTAACGCGTATCTTAATGTGATCATGGGGCTGACTGTGCTCGGTTTGGTGTTTCCAAATTTCACTACTTCAACCAGCGGCCCAACGTTTTCCACGGAACAAGAAATCTTTCTCGTGGCGGTGTCGCTGTTGCTTTACGCGATCTTTTTGCTCATCCAGACGCTGCGACACCGTGGCTACTTCCTGGATTTGAAGGAAACCGCTACCAACCATTCGCCGCATCATTTAGATCGCGTCCGATCGACCGCTTTTCACGCGGTGATGCTGCTTTTGTACCTCGTTACCGTCATTTTTCTTGCAGAAAAGTTCGCTGTTCCCTTGGACAACAGTATCGAGAAATTTGGCATGCCTCAGGCGTTTGGCGGCGCGATCATCGCCGCGTTGGTGCTCTCTCCGGAAGGGCTGGGCGGTATCACCGCCAGTCTGCACAACCAACTGCAGCGTTCGATCAACATTTTGTTCGGCTCAGTACTCGCCACGATTGGGCTGACGATTCCGGCAGTGCTGATAATCGGAATACTCACGAAACGGCCGGTGGCACTTGGTCTGCAGGGCGGCAACCTGCCTCTGCTGCTCTTAACATTGGCTGTGAGTGTGGTCACGTTCACGAGCCGGAAAACCAATGTTTTGCAGGGGTGCGTTCATTTGCTGCTATTCGCTGTTTTCGTGCTGCTGATTTTCGCGCCTTGAGGGGGCTGGGTTCGCGCAAGTCAATCGGCGCATGCCGTAGTCGAGCGTGTGCTCGAGCTCCCGAACTGTCCGCTTACGCCTGCCTGTGCATCACAACCGCGTCCGCCCGTTTTTCAACGACCTTGAATCCAAATCGCTCGTAGAGACGCAACACCGGTTTCCCAGCAACGAAGCTAATCGATATCGCCGATTGATCGGGGTTGGAGCGAACCAGTTGGGTCAGCAGAGCCGTGCCGATGCCATGCCTCCGGTGCTCCGTTCTGACCGCTAGTGCAAGCTCTGGCGACGCGTCAGATTTGCCAGTCGGCTGTCGCAGCCAGACTGCGCCCAGCAAAGCCCCATTTTTTTTATCATGGGCTACAAATCCGGTATCGCCAGTGCGGCCCCAACCTTCGACATAACGTGAAACCTCTGGCCGGCGCACGAGTTCCCGGGAAGGCACTTCGTGTTTTGCCGGAGACGACAACCCATGACGCAGCATCTCCCAAAGAATGGGTTCGTCCTGGGCTGTCAGCGGGCGAATCACGTAATCCATCGGCGATGCAAAACAGGCCCTCATTATAACCGCTAATCGCAATGGCGAAACAGCAGAAGCGCGCGCCAGTTCAGCAGGATTGGAAGGCTCCACACAAGTGGCACTGTAGCAAGGATATATGGCGCGAATGTTTTCCGCTACAATTTTCCAAAATGGGTGTTGACGAGCATTCGTTTCCCGCTAATTTGTTTATCCCGCAAGAAGCGAGACTCCTACACTTTGGAGTGCGTTCTACGTACGTTTTGGGACTGCAAATTGGCTCAATTTTGTCCCGCTTGCCCGCCGTAGCTGTAGCCAAGGCGAGGTTATAAGCGATCAAAATTGAGTTTTTTTGTCGTTTGGAATGTACGGAGCGACTGGTTCTTTGACATCTACATACAGGGTAGTAAGAAAATACAACTTTAAGAGCTGAGTCTGAAATCAAGTGCTCCGATGCGAATCGGAGCCGAGAGTTTCAGTTATCAAAGAATCTCGGTCCGACAACCGTCGGACTGAACAGATTGATCAAGCTACAAAGAGCGCATCATGGATGCCTTGGTGCCAATAGGCGATGAAGGACGTGGCAAGCTGCGATAAGCTACGGAGAGCGGCAAACACGCTTTGACCCGTAGATTTCCGAATGGGATAACCTGAGCGAGGCAACACTTGCTCGAGTTCTTGTGAATCCATAGCAGGAACATCGCGACACCCGGTGAAGTGAAACATCTCAGTAACCGGAGGAAAAGAAATCGAAAGAGATTCCGTCAGTAGTGGCGAGCGAAAGCGGAACAGGCTAAACCCAGCACTTTCAGTTGATTCAAAACTTCTTGTGAATTCACGAGCGACAGAAACGCTCGAACGAACGCGAGACAGCGGAGTCGATTGAAAGTGCTGGGGGTTGTAGGAGCCCGACGTGGTAGTGCAAAGGTTAGGTGAAGCTTCTGGAAAGCTGCGCCATAGAGGGTGAAAGACCCGTAACCGAAAACCCGAGCACGCCTAGGGATTTCCTGAGTAATACGATGCACGTGAAACTTCGTATGAATCTGCGCCGACCACGGCGTAAGCCTAAATACTCATTGGCGACCGATAGTGAACAAGTACCGCGAGGGAAAGGTGAAAAGAACCGCTGCGAGCGGAGTGAAATAGTACCTGAAATGATGTGCTTACAAGGTGTCAAAGCCCAGCACTTTCTGATTCAATGCAGACATGTTTTACGTGTATGTCCTAATGAATCCGAATACTGGGACGCTATACTACGGCTTCAGCGCTAATCTCCGCCAGCGGTTTGGCGAGCATCGAAAGATGCCCAAGCACGCGGGATGGAAGCTGATCTATTATGAAGCGTATTTGAATGAGCGGGACGCGCGCGATCGCGAACGGATGCTCAAACAATACGGAGCCGCGAGAGGTCATCTCAAACAGCGTATAGCGCGCAGCACGGGATTAGAAAGTGCTGGGTGATGGCGTGCCTTTTGCTTAATGAGTCTGCGAGTTACTATCAGTGGCGAGCCTAAATTCTTCTGGAATGGAGGCGAAGCGAAAGCGAGTCCGAAATGGGCGCTCCAGTCGCTGGTAGTAGACCCGAAGCGGAGGTGATCTACCCATGAGCAGGATGAAGGTTGCTTAACCGCAACTGAAGGTCCGAACCCGTGACGGTTGAAAACGTCTGGGATGACTTGTGGGTAGGAGCGAAAGACTAATCAAACCCCGTGATAGCTGGTTCTCCCCGAAATAGCTTGAGGGCTAGCCTCGTGTGCTGACCTGCGGAGGTAGAGCACTGGATGAACTAGGGCCCATACCAGGGTACCGAACTCAATCAAACTCCGAATACCGCAGGGCGTAACACGGGAGTCAGTGCGTGAGGGATAAGCTTCACGCGCGAGAGGCAAACATGCCAGACCAGCAGCTAAGGTGCCCAAATGCCGTTCAGTGGAAAGGATGTGAGGTTGCTTAGACAGTGAGGATGTTGGCTTAGAGGCAGCCATCATTTAAACAGTGCGTAATAGCTGACTCATCGAGCGATCGCGCGCCGATAATGATTGGCGATAAACGGCATACCGAAGCTCTGGAATACATTTTGGTTCGCCAGAATGGATTGGTAGGGGAGCGTTCTTAATGCATTGAAGCGCAAGGGAAACCGAGCGTGGAGCGTTAAGAAGTGAGGATGCAGACATGAGTAGCGATAAGACAGGTTAAATTCCTGTCCGCCGTAAACCCAAGGTTTCCTGGGGAAGGTTCGTCCTCCCAGGGTTAGTCGGGACCTAAGTCGAGGCCGAAGGGCGTAGACGATGGACAGCAGGTTTAATATTCCTGCACCGGCTGTGGTTAAGCTCGGAAGTGACGTTTCTGTGGAAATGGGTCGCCGATTGAAAGTGGCGGTCTGCCCAGCACATTCAGATGATTTACAATCTTCGATGATTCACGAGTCGTTTGAATGTGCTGGGCAAGGACGTGGAGGCCTCGGCTGAAGCGGATCCATTAAAGCAGGAACCGAGAAAAACTTCCGGGTGTTCCCATGGTTGCCCGTACCGGAATCCGACACAGGTGGGTGAGTAGAATATACTCAGGCGCGTGAGTGAAACCTCGTTAAGGAACTCGGCAATCTAGCCCCGTAACTTCGGAAGAAGGGGTTCCAGCCCCAATTTGGCTGACAACTATGTATTACGTTTATCTATTACAGTCACCGCAAGCTGATGACATTTACATCGGCTTCACACCCGATCTCCGTCGCAGAATGCACGAACATCGGAGTGAACATCGCGATTGGCGTCTGATCTACTATGAAGCTTATGCTTCACAAAAAGATGCGCGCTTACGCGAACGGCGATTGAAGCATCACGGCTCCGGCAAAGTGGAGTTAAAAAAACGTCTACAAAACAGCCTACAGCCAGTCAGTCAAATTGGGGCTGGACGCAGTGAAATGGGTCAACCGACTGTTTACCAAAAACACAGCACTCTGCCAAGTCGTGAAGACGACGTATAGGGTGTGACACGTGACCAATGCGGAAAGATTATGGTAAGACGTTAGCTGCAAGGCGAGGCGTTGAACCGAAGTCCCCGTGAATGTCGGCCGTAACTATAACGGTCCTAAGGTAGCGAAATTCCTTGTCGGGTAAGTTCCGACCTGCACGAATCGTGTAACGAGTTGACCGCTGTCTCAACGAGGAGCTCAGCGAAGTTGTAATGGCGGTGAAGATGCCGCCTACCCGCAGTAGGACGGAAAGACCCTATGCACCTTTACTACACGCTGTTACTGTTGTTTCGGTTTCGATGCTTAGCGTAAGTGGAAGACTGTGAAGCGGCCCTCTTGGGGGTCGCAGAGTCGCCAATGAAACACCACCCTTCGGTACTGGAATAACTAACCTCGGCCCGATAACCGGGAGAGGGACACTGGCAGCCGGCTAGTTTTACTGGGGCGGTATCCTCCCAAAGAGTAACGGAGGAGTACGAAGGTTGGCTCAACCTGGTTGGCAATCAGGTGTCGAGTATATGGATATAAGCCAGCTTAACTGTGAGACACACACGTCGAGCAGATACGAAAGTAGGTCCAAGTGATCCGGTGGTTGAATGTGGAATTGCCATCGCTCAACGGACAAAAGGTACGCTAGGGATAACAGGCTGATCCTGCCCAAGAGCTCATATCGACGGCAGGGTTTGGCACCTCGATGTCGGCTCATCACATCCTGGGGCTGGAGAAGGTCCCAAGGGTCCGGCTGTTCGCCGGTTAAAGTGGTACGCGAGCTGGGTTCAGAACGTCGCGAGACAGTTCGGTCCTTATCCACTGTGGGCGCAGGAGATTTGAGGGGTTCAGACCCTAGTACGAGAGGACCGGGTCTGACGAACCGCTGGTGTTCCAGTTGTCGTGTCAACGGCAGCGCTGGGTAGCTATGTTCGGAAAGGATAAGCGCTGAAAGCATCTAAGCGCCAAGCCTATCCCAAGATGAGATCTCCCTGAAGGGTCGTGGTAGACCACCACGTTGATAGGCTCCGGGTACAAGCACAGTAATGTGTTCAGCTCAGGAGTACTAATAACCCGTTCGGCTTGATCTTTTACTTTTCCAATAAGCTGCCCCGAAAGCTTTCGGGGCAGTAATGGGAAATGAAAGATCTCAAAACAAAACGAAGCTCGTTAAGTTGCGTGAATCGTTAAAATGTAAATCGTGAATCGTTGTAGCCACGGCGCTGTGCGCCGTCTGCCGATGTAACGATTTAACGAATCTCGAATCACCTTCTTCTTCCTGTATGTAGATGCCAGCGAATCAGCGCATCAGTTGATGGTTGAGAGCTGAGTGTTGAGAGTTCTTTTGAAATCCGATTTTCGGTAGTAGCGATTGGCCTCAATCGCCCCGATGTTCTCAGAGATTCGGCCTCGCGCCTGCGTCGCTGCGACACCAGCGAAACGCCGGTGCGGTTCCGCACTCTGGTGACAATAGCGCGGTGGCACCACCCGTTCCCATTCCGAACACGGAAGTGAAACGCTGCAGCCCCGATGGTAGTACGGCGACAGGCCGTGCGAGAGTAGGACGTCGCCAGAACCCAGCACTTTGCTAGTCAAAGTGCTGGGTTTTTATTGTACGTCCTACTCAAGCACGGCCAGGCCGAAGAGAATGGAGCGAGCTGGGAAGCCGCGACATCGACGGGAAGCCGAAGGGTGAGAACGCGCTTCGCCTGCTGGCGACGGCGCCATCGCCGTCCCGAATTTTCTCGCCTGCTTTTGCACTCTCAACGCTCAACTCTCAACCATCAACTATCAACTTTCTTCGGATCAACAGATCCTCGCGTGGACGCTCAAGTCCCGCTGGCAAAAGCAAAGTGAGCTGCTGCGCGAAATTACCCGGACTTTCTGCAAGCGAAAAGTAGACATCCTTCAGATCCGAGGGCGGAACTGCGATCATCAATTCCGAATTTTTCTAAAAGCGGACTCGCGTTTAGTCATTCTGCGCATACACTGCCTAGCGTGACCGAAACGAAATGCGAAATTCGTCTGGGTGACTGCAAAGAGGTTCTCCGCGAATATCCCAATTCATTTTTCGATCTGATTGTCACCTCGCCGCCGTATGTTGATAGCCGCGCGCGGACTATGGCGGGATTAAGCCGAGTCATTAGGTCGACTGGTTTTTGGCGCGGGCAGAGCAATTTGTGCGCATTCTCGAACCAGCTGGCGCTTGCATTTTGAACATCGACTAGCAATCCCTGAGCTCAGAGGATGGCCGACATCAGCTACGAAAAGCGAATGCTTCAGCAGTTAGCGATGCCAACTCGAATAGAAGTTGGACGCGCACTCCTGCGAACGCTTTTGAAAAACGGTGGAGTCGTCAAAGAATTTGGTGCGGGCCAGGACATTGTCGATCAACTCGCCGATGAGTTTCATCTCAATAACGCCCAGCGCAGTGCGGCCTTGGAAACGGTTTATCGAAAGGAAAATCGGCTCAAGAAATCCTTGCTCTGGCATCGCTTGCTCTTTCGCGCCGCTGATTCACTTGCAAATGAGGGATTTGTTTCGCGACCGACACAGACAGCTCGATTGACAAAAAAAAGGGAATGGATGCTGACGGAGAGGGGCTTCGATGAAGCGCTGAGAAGCTCGAATATACCGACCAGCGAGAAAGATTCTCTGTCAATTAAATCCTACGAAGTGCAAAAAGTTGTGAAGAAGCTCGTCGAAACCCAGAGACCGACAAATTAGCAGCCCCTCGACAGAAATCGAAAAACTGTCAGGACGATAAGAGAGACTGCCTTGCGAGTGCTTGGCTTTCGCCAAGCGGTCATTGAAGTTTATGACTTTCGCTGCGCGGTGTGTGGACTGAAAATCAATTCGCCTGATTCACTGTGCTGGGAGGTAGAGGCCGCACACATTGTTCCTCACGGTTCGTTCGGCCGGGACGATCTGTTTAATGGGATTGCGTTGTGCCATTTTCATCATTGGGCCTTTGATGTTGGTTGGTTTGCGCTGCTTGATAATTATAATGTTTGCGTTTCGTCGAAACTTTCTCGTCTACCGGCTGATTTCGGACGGATCGGTGATTACGAATTGATTCGTGCGCTCACGAAAAGCGGTACTCGAATTCACTTACCGATTAAACAAGCCGTTTATCCGCACATCAATTCACTCCGTTGGCATCGCCAATTTGTGTTTCACCAGTAATCTAGAGCACTTTTATGAAGACCGAGATTGAAAGAACCGTCTACGAAGTATCCGTTAATGATTTGCAGCGAGTCGCCGGGGAAGTATTGGGGCGCCAATTAACCGATGAAGAAATAGCTGCGGTCGGAAATTCCGTTGGCGATTACATCGATTGGTTTCAAGCCATTGAGAACACGATCGCCAACTGTATTCATTCGTAGCAACCGACGAATGCTGCTATGGTAAAACATCTTGCCCCCCTGTTTGCACCATCCAGGTAGCCTCGTGTTTGTCAGGCTTGATTCGCCAGCGCATCAATCGTTTTCCACTCTTCTGCGCTCAATTGTATTTTCCGCGCCGCCATATTTTCTTCCAAGTGGGCGAGCGATGACGTGCCCGGAATCGGCAGCATTACTGATGATCGATGCAGCAACCAGGCCAGCCCTAACTGATAAATGGTCACGCCATGATCTTTCGCGGCTTTTTCCAACGCGGCGTTGGTCATTCCCCTGCTCCCACCTACGGGCGCCCACGGCATGAAGCCGATCTGTTGTTTCTCGCAATACGCAAGAGTGTTGTCCCATTTTCGATCGGTGATGTTGTAGCGGTTCTGCACGGTCACGATCGGCACAATCTTGCGCGCGCTCTCGACCTGCTCGGGAGACACTTCGGATAATCCGATGTGACGAATCTTGCCGGCGCTTTGCATTTCCTTCAGCGCGCCGAGCGAATCTTCCATCGGCACCTTGGGATCGACGCGATGCAGTTGATACAGATCGATGCGCTCAAGCCTTAGCCGCTTGAGACTTTTATCGACGCATTGTTTGAGATATTCGGGGCGACCGTCTGGTACCCACTGGTTGGGACCGGGCCGGGTGTTACCACCCTTTGTCGCGATGACGAGTCCTTTCGGATACGGATAGAGTGCTTCGGCGATGAGCAATTCGTCGGTTTCGGGTCCGTAAGCGTCCGCCGTGTCGATCAAATTCACTCCGAGCTCGATCGCACGTCTCAAGACTTTGAGAGCGTTCTCGCGATCTGGCGGCCAACCCCAGATCCCCTCGCCCGTTAAACGCATCGCGCCAAATCCAAGTCGATTGACCGGCAGATCGCCACCGATGCTGAAACTGGAATTATCGTTCGCCGATGCAGCCGCGAAGAGTGTCGCCGCTCTGCCTGCCAAAAGCGACGCTCCGCCTGCCAGAGTTGCACGAAGAAAAAGTCGGCGGGTCATGCCGCCGGGGCGAACTCGGTCGCTGTTTGTTTCAAAAGCTGGGTTATTCATAGAACGTAACGTAAGTTCACATGGAATCTTTTCACAAACTAGGTTTGGTGTCACTTCGATAGAAAAATTCGGCCAGCGGCCAAATGTAACACGCCAGCGGCGTGCGCTCCCAAGACTGATCCGTTTGCATCCTCTATCTGGCGCGCCGCAGTCGCTGGACGAGAGCAGGTAATCCGCGGTAAAGTCTTCGGTATGTTAACCAGCCAAAAAGTCATCGATGCCATTAATGAACAAATCGGATACGAGTTCAGCGCGGAGCTGCAGTATTACGCGATTGGGGCGCATTTTGCGTCGGAAGCGCTGCCGCAATTTTCGCAACATTTTTTCCAGCAGGCGGAGGAAGAGAAGGGTCACGCGCTGCGCTTCATCAAATACATTGTCGATGCCGGCGGACGCGTGGTGATCCCAGCAATCGACGCGCCGAAATCGAAATTCAAGACTCCGCGCGACGCGGTGAAACTTTCGCTCGACCAGGAGATTCATGTCACCCAGCAAATCAACGGGCTTGTGGAACTCGCCAGGAAACAAAACGACTACATCACGATCAATTTTCTGCAGTGGTTTTTGACCGAGCAACTCGAGGAAGTTTCGTCGATGGATAACTTGCTCAAGATTGTCGAGCGTGCCGGGAACGATCTGTTGCAGGCCGATGAATACCTGGCTCGCGTCGGCCTCAGGACGATGCCGGAGCCGCCGAAGGAATAAAGAGAGGCAACGCCCAACGCTCAACATCCAACGCCCAACATCGAATTCAGCAACGCCGCTGAGGACAGCGACCGCCACAGCCTCTGTGAAGCGCAGGTTCGTGTGAGCTTCAAAGATCATTTTTCGAAGCAAGCGGCAGATTACGCGAAATTTCGGCCGCGATATTCGCGCGAAATGTTTCAGTATCTCGGCAGCGTTGGGCCGGATCGTCAGCTCGCATGGGATTGCGGCACGGGGAATGGACAAGCAGCAGTTGGATTGGCATCAGTGTTTGATCGCGTCATTGCGACCGATGCGAGTGAAAAGCAGATCGCCAACGCCGAGTCACATCAGATGGTCGAGTATCGTGTCGCGCCCGCCGAGAACAGCGGCATCGGATCAAAGACGATTGATCTGATCATGGTCGCGCAAGCATTGCACTGGTTCGATCTGGACCGCTTTTACGCGGAAGCGCGGCGAGTATTAAAACCTGACGGCGTCCTCGCTGCGTCAGCTTACAACTTGTTGCATATTGAACCGGCGATCGATGAGGTGGTAAATCGATACTATTATGAAGTGGTCGGGCCTTTCTGGCCGCCAGAACGCAGGCTCATCGAGCAGTTTGTCGATCTCCCCTTCCCGTTTCAAGAGATCGATACGCCCAAATTCGAAATGATAGCGTCATGGGACCTCGATCATCTGGTCGGCTACCTTCGAACATGGTCATCGACTCAACGGTTCATCGCCGCGAAAGGTGAGGATCCGGTGAAAGAAATAAGCGATAAGCTTGGCCGCGCATGGGGAACTCCGGAACAAACGCGAAATGTCAGCTGGCCATTAACGTTGCGTGTTGGCGTAAATGACACGCCGTGATGTAAACTCATGCTGTTCGAACGCGAAGTCCAACAGAGCGTTCAAAACAGTAGCCGCTACAGTAAAATCTAGCCTAACGAGGTTGCGAAGTAAAAGCTTGCACTCGATCGGCGTTTGGGAATTCAATGGCGGCATGAAAGTAAAAATCTTAACATGCGCAGTCGTCGTCGGATGCATGTTGGGCGGGATCGCATTCGGGCAAACGCTCACAATCACGGGCACGATTTGCTCGTGCGATAGCAAGCAGCTCACCGTGCAGGAAGGAACGCACTACTATATCGTCAAACGCACGCCAAGTACATCGGTTGAAGGCACGTGTTCGCCTGGTTCTACCGCGACCGTCCAGTGCAAGTCGCCGGACGCGCAAAGGAAAGAAGGCCCTTGCCGGGGGGGAACAAGCCCGACGCCGGCATCGGGAGCCCGGTAAGCAAAACAATCTGAGATCAGGTAAACCCGATTGAATTGGGAGACGCCGGTTGCGCCTCGCTAGGTAGGGTGTGTAACCACGAGCTGAAAATGAGTGGGCGCTCCACTTCTCGCGTTTCGCTTCGGCTCGTTCCGAATGGGATTTGCGAAAGCGCTTGAATAGAAACAGCCGGAGGGAGTCTAATCGACACATGAAAATTAAATTGCCACTCAGTTTATTGGCCGCAGCGAGTCTGGCGCTCAGCAGCGCAGCTTTTGCCGCGGGTGGAAAGACCTACCAAGTGACCGGGCCGGTGCTGGAGGTGACGGACACGATGATCGCCGTTCAAAAGGGAAAGGACCGCTGGGAAGTCAACCGTGATGCGAGCACGAAAGTTACGGGGGATCTGAAGGTCGGCGCGAAAGTGACTATCACCTACACGATGACCGCCACGGACGTCGAAGTAAAAGCCGGCAAAGCTGCTAAGAAAGAAGGGGCCAAGGCTGCGCCGACGCCATAAGCTGAGAACGACTCAAATCGCCGGATACGCTTCGCGTGTCCGGCGATTCCTTCTGTAGCCACGCCGCTGTGCGACGTCCTAGAACGGCCCGCAGGGCCGTGGCTACAATTATCTCCGCCGGCTGCTGCCGCCGAGAATTCCTCCCAGAATGCCGCGAACGAGTTGCCGACCAATCTGGCTGCTGGCAGCGCGCATCGCGCTTTTCGCCATTGAAGTCGCAACCGAATCGTGAACAGCGCCACGCGGCCCGATGGTGGGCTGAAATGCAGCAGTGACAGTTCCCAATGCCTCGGCAAGAATCGATGATTGCGGCTGTTCAGTTGTCGAGTCGGCCCCTGTCACCGGCGACGCGCCGGTGCTTTGCGCTTTCTCCCCTGCTCTCGCCTGCAATTTTTCGTAAGCCGATTCCCGATCAATGGCCTTTTCGTAATGACCCGCGAGCACCGACGAATCGATGATTTGCTTCCGCTGATCCGGTGTGATTGCACCGACCTGACTGTGCGGTGGAACAATCTTGGCACGCTCGACAATTTCCGGACTGCCATTTTCGTCCAGCATTGAAACAAGTGCTTCCCCCACTGCGAGCTCGGTGAGCACAGTTTCAACTTTTAGCTTCGGATTTTGCCGAAAAGTTTCGGCGGCGGCTTTCACCGCCTTCTGATCGCGCGGGGTGAACGCGCGGAGAGCGTGTTGCACACGATTGCCGAGCTGGCCAAGAACAACCTCGGGAATATCGAGCGGATTCTGGCTGACGAAGTAAACGCCGACGCCTTTGGAACGGATCAGCCGCACCATCTGCTCGATCTTCTGTTCGACTGCGGGCGCGATGTCTGTGAAGAGCAGATGCGCTTCATCAAAAAAGAATACCAGCTTCGGTTTTTCTGGATCGCCGATTTCGGGAAGATTCTCGAACAACTCCGATAGCATCCAGAGCAGAAACGTCGCGTAAACTTTCGGTGACTTTTGCATCAGCTTGTCGGCGGCGAGAATGTTTACGACGCCGCGGCCATTCTGCGTCTGAATCAAATCTTCGAGATTAAGTGCAGGTTCGCCGAAAAATTTGTCCGCGCCCTGCGATTCCAGCGCGAGTAGATTGCGCTGAATGGCGCCGGCGCTGGCGGCGGAGACATTTCCATACTGCGTTTTGAATTGGTCTGCGTTGTCGGCAACGTACTGCAACATCGATCGCAGGTCCTTGAGATCAAGAAGGAGCAAACGTTTATCGTCAGCGATCTTGAAGACCATGTTGAGCACGCCTTCCTGCGTGTCGTTCAATTCGAGCAAGCGTCCGAGCAACAGCGGACCCATTTCCGAAACAGTCGCGCGAACGGGATGTCCCTGCTCGCCGAACACATCCCAGAACACGACCGAGCACGCTTCGCCTTTAAAATCGTCGATCTTTAGCTCTTTCGCGCGCTCGATCACCTTCGGATTGTTCGCGCCAGGCTGGCTTAATCCCGCAAGATCGCCTTTGACGTCGGCCATGAAAACCGGCACGCCCCGCGCACTGAAATTTTCCGCGAGCGTTTGCAGCGTGACCGTTTTTCCCGTGCCCGTGGCGCCGGCAATTAAACCGTGGCGGTTCGCCATTTTAGGCAGCAAAAAAATCGGTTCGTTCGATTGTGCGATGAGGATCGGTTCGTTAGGCATAAAGTGTCGAGTATTAAGCTGTTCGTTTGCGCCAGGCACCGAGGACCAGGCCGCTGATCGAGAAGGCAACGAATGGCCGGCCCATGTCGATCAAGATTAGCGGCCAGGGATTCGTCTCAAAAGCGGAGAACACGGCGATCGTGGAATATTCCACAAACAAGAATGCGAACCAGCAAGCGAGTGCGATTTTTAGACCGGCGATTGCATTGGTCGCATTCAGTCGCCCGATCAGCCACGCGAGCGCGTAATTCACGATGATCGCCGTCACAATTGCGAACACGTACGCGCCGACATTATGGGTTCGCTCGATGTCAGTCATCGTGCGTGCGTGCAGATTCAACCATTTCTCACCGAACACGGCGTACCATCCCCAGCCGATGAGAAAATAAACAACGACGAGAATCCAGACGGCGAGATGATTGATCTTAGTGTTCATAAAAGTTTTGGCGGATTATCCGTGAGTCGAAAATTCAATTGCAAGGAGATTTCGGCGTAGATCGCGTGCCATGCAACCGTGGATGCTCCCCTCTCGTACCGAAGCCAGAGGCGACATATTGAATTAATGAATCGATTTCCAAGGAAGGCTGGTAGGTGGCAGATCAGTAGAGATAAGGCCTAGAGAGTGGAAATGCATTCTTGATGAGTTCGACGCGCGGTTTCGCCTCATCTGCAACGACCACTTCCACCACATCGAACCGGAAAAGAATGTCGGGGTTGTCAAGCATTCGCAGCCAGGCCAGCGCGCCGCGTGAAATTCGCTTCTGTTTTTCTCGATCAACGGCCGATATGGGCCTGCCGAAGTCTTGGCGCGCGCGCGTTTTCACTTCGACGAACACCAGCGTGTCGTTGTCGCGGCAGACGACGTCTATCTCGCCACCGCTGCGCCCGCGGAAATTGCGGAACAGAATTTTGTAACCGCTACGTCTCAGATACCGGCACGCTAATTTCTCGCCGCGCGCGCCGCGCCGGAGATGACCGGATTTGGACGAGTTCTTCCCAGGCAAGAAGCGGTTGCGCCACCGGCTCGAAAGATCGGCGATGGATCGGGCAAGGGCCGAATTCATGGAGCTTCAAAAGATGCAGTTCTGTCCCGTAACCTTTGTGCTGGCTGAAGCAATACTGCGGGAATTGCGCACAAAAGTCACGCATCATTCGGTCCCGCGTCACCTTCGCGATTACGCTCGCCGCCGCGATGCTCAAGCTAATGCAATCACCATCGATAATTGCCGTCTGCGGCACCGGAAAAGGAATTACGGGCAGACCATCGATTAAGACGTGATCAGGAGGTTCGAGCAACGCTTCGATCGCGAGTCGCATCGCACGCTGGCTCGCACGCAAGATATTGACGCGATCGATCTCAACAGAATCAACAATTCCGACCGTGCATCTGATTTCAGGATTGGAAACAAGCTCGCCATAGATTTCCTCGCGCAATTCCGGCGCGAGCTGTTTGGAATCGTTCAGACGCCGATGCCGAAACTTTTCGGGAAGAACTGCTGCAGCGGCAACAACCGGTCCGGCCAACGCGCCGCGCCCGGCTTCGTCAATTCCGGCGATGCGCGAGATTCCTGTGACGCGGAGTTTTTTCTCGTAACGAAATCCGCAACGCCGATAGGACATCACTGCAAATCATTTCAGATTTGCAGTGAGTGACAAGTGAGATGTAACGAGTGACTGGAAAAATGCTGGTAGGACGCGTCACTCCGTGTGCGCTGAACGAACGGCACAGGCCTGCCGTCGCTACCGAAAAGCGCTTCACTCCCTAACTGCTGTTGCTTCCTTGCCTTTGCGAGTGCGCAGATAGTTTAATTTCGCGCGACGCGCGCGGCCTTTTTGTTCCACTTCCAGTTTCGCAATCCGCGGCGAATGCAGCGGAAAGACTCGCTCCACGCCTTCTCCGTACGAGATCCGGCGCACGGTGAAAGTTTCATTAAGTCCGCGGCCCTTGCGGCCGATGACTATGCCGGCAAAGATCTGGATTCGTTCCTTGTCGCCTTCCACGACTCGCGTGTGGACTCGCACACTGTCGCCGACAGAAAAGGCCGTGACATCGCCTTTCTGCTGCTCTTTCTCGATAATGTCGATGACCTGGTTCATAAACTCCTCGCCAGCAGCGCGGCTGCGGGCGCACACTTTCATTCGAAGGGGGCGCTTTTGCAACTTGAATTCCTGCTGCCATGCTTCGCAGCAGGACCTCATTGATGCAGAATTATCAGTGAAAATCTGGCGAATCTGTGGCTAATTCCATGCTCATCGCGCCCGTAGCTCAACTGGATAGAGCGTTGGCCTCCGGAGCCAAAGGTTGTGGGTTCGACCCCCGCCGGGCGCAGTCCCTATGAAATCGGAAAAAGCGTCCCACTACGGTTTTGTTTTGACAACCTTCTCGTGGGCGGGAAATCTGGAACGACGCACGACTTCCTTGCCGGCTTGAAGAAAGATGCTTAGTCATTCCCCAGCCGTCGCTCTGCTGCATAAGGGAAGACTTCTGGAATTTCACCTGCTCGGATTTGGCCCTGAATGGCGCGCCAGAAATCGGCCCTAAAGATCTCGCGGTGATGTTCGAGCAGCGCCGCCAGGGCAGGCTCTGGGAAAGCCAAAAATTGCAAAAATTCCTCGGGAAAAATGTCGTTCTCACGCACGGAGAACCACGGTTCGGCGGCGATTTCTTCCTCCGGAGTTCGCGCCTCCGGCAGTTTGCGAAAATTGCAATCGGTAAGGAAACAAAGCTCATCATAATCGTAAAAGACGACGCGACCGTGCCGGGTCACGCCAAAATTTTTCGTGAGCAGATCTCCTGGAAAAATGTTGGACGCAGCAAGGTCTTTGATCGATTGCCCGTAATCGCGCCCGGCAGCTGCGATTGCCTCCGCCTCGTTTTCCCGGAAAAAAAGGTTGAGCGGGCGAAGACGACGCTCGACATAAGCATGCGCGACGATGACGTCGCCGCCCTCCATCTTCACAATGGAAGCCGCATCGCGCAAAAGTTCGGACAACAGCTCCGAACTGAACCGGGCCCCCGGGATGCGCAGATGCTCGAACTCGTGCGCTTCGACCAATCGTCCCGCACGATCATGTTCGAAGACCAATCGATAGCGCCGCCGTACATCCTCGCGGGTGTTATCTTTCGGCAAATCAAATCGATCTTTGATCAGTTTAAAAACGACATCGTAGCTCGGCAGCGTAAAAACGCTCATCACCATTCCGCGAGCACCTTCCGCAACGATGAAACGATCGTTCGACTTGCGCAGGTGGGCGATGAAATCGCGGTAAAATTCCGTTTTACCGTGCCGATGAAAACCGATGGCGTTGTAAAGATCAATCAACCGTTTACGCGGCATCAATTGCTGAAGATAACGCACCAGCCTATAGGGACATTCAACCGCCACCCGAAAATAGGAGCGGGTAAACGAAAACAAGATCGCAAGGTCGACATCTCCATGTAACAACGCATCCAGGATGATACCGCGCTCATTTTCGTGACGAAGACAAAGCGCGATTGGCAAAGGCAACTCTCCTTCGCGCAAGACCCGTCCCACCAAATAGGCGCCGCGTCCGCGATAAAAAACGCTCGAGACAATTTCCAGCTCGAACTGCGCATCTTTCGCCGCGAGCGCCGCTTCCATCCGCGCCGAAGCCAGTTTCGCCGTCTCCCGAAGATCGTCCCAACAGGTTTCGTCAAAAGCATCCGTCAACGCCGAACGCAGCAACTCGGGCAGGCTTTGGTCGCGATAAGTTTTCGCGATATCGACAGGGGCGCTCGGCGGCGGCGCGTCGAAATCGGTATCGACAAATTCGATTGCCTGGTCCACGCCGGCGGTGGAAAAAACGCGGCGCGTTAACGAATTGAAAAATGTCTCGGCAATCTCCCATGCTGGCGAGCGCGCAATGAGTGATGAGTAAACTGCTTTGATCCCTGTCCAGATGCTGCGTTCCGGTAAACGCGCGCCCATCAATTTGCGGATGCGATTTGTTAGGTCTTCGAGAACATCATTATAAAAATGCAGGCGCTCGGCTGCGTCATCGAAACTGCCGGCCCAATCACGCGCCAAAAAACGTTCGCGCGCACGCCGGGTGATGGCGTTGAAGCGCGTTTGGTAGTCGAAAAAAGCTTGCAGCGCGATTTCGGCGGAACGCGCTGCGAGGCGACTGTCGGTCAGCGCGGAAGAATCTTGCGCAACGTTTTCGCTGGGGATCGTCGAACTTGCATTCAACGGAACTGCTCCGCTTCAGTCGAGCCATCCAACGCCGTGGTCGAGCTTTTGCCGCCGGCGATAATTTGAGCGACATGATGGAAGTAACCGGTGCCGACTTCGCGTTGATGTTTCGTCGCCGAGTAACCATCGCGTTCCGTGGCGAATTCCGCCTCCTGCAATACCGCATACGCCTCCATTCCTCGATCGCGACAGCCTTGCGCGAGTTGAAACATGCTGTAATTGAGCGCGTGGAAACCGGCCAGGGTAACGAATTGGAATTTGTAGCCCATCGCCCTCAGTTCAGGTTGAAACTTTGCGATACTTCCGCTATCGAGATGCAAGATTATCACTTCTTGTACTGGAGCAAGAAAGAATAAAGATCTATAACATGCCTACACTTCCGGAAGAACGTAAAGATTGAGGAGGGTCAAGAGCATTCGACGAATGCAGCGGTTTAGTTCAACGCGCGTTTATCTGCATTGGGTCCAGATCCCTCGGCAGCATAAGTTCTGGCGTACGAGAGGCAGATGACTCGAAGACTCGATTACCGCGACAGCGTGCTTAAGGCGTACCCCGAGGTCTACACCCCGGCGGCGCTTGAGGCGTTGGAGGTTCTGGCGCCGCTCAACCGTGACCGGCAGGAGCTGATGGTAAGGCGCATCGCGCGGCGACTGACCCGGGAGCGCGGCCGGCAGCGCATCGCCTTCCTCGATCCCCAGGCGCTGATTCCGCGCACGGGCATCCGCGTTCAGGACGCCCGCGACGGAAATTTCGACGGGAGCGAGATCCCGAGCGATCTGATGCGCCAGTGGATCCAAGGCACCGGGCCGGCCGCTCGGCCACGGGCGAGCGCCGAGAGCGGCCTGCGCAACATCGCTTACGCCCTGCTCTCGGGCGCTGATGGCTGGATGTTCGATGGCGAGGACGCCCTCGGGCAGGTCGATACCATGTCGCTTGATAACCAGCGCAACCTCCAGCTGGCGATCGCCAAAGACCCACGCTTCCTGCGCGTCGCCGAAGAAATCTCCACCGAGATGAACCATTGGGCGCAAGGCTTTTTCGGGCGACCCATCGTCGCCGACTGGCGCCAACAGCTCGACTTCACCACCAAGATCTTCCGCGCGCGCGGTCTGCATCTCGACGATCGCCACGTGCGCGAGAAGGACGGCACCGGCTTCTCTGCTTCGATCGTCGATCTTGCGCTCTACGTGGTCAACAACCACCAGCGTCTACGCGACTCGGGGGCATCGATCGTCCTCTACCTGCCGAAGATCCAGACCGCCGAGGAGGCAGCGCTTTGGAACGACCTGTTCGCGGCGCTCGAGCAGCATCTCGGGCTACCGATAGGCACGATCAAGGCCTACGTCCTCGTCGAGCAGATCGAGGCGTCCTTCCAGTTGATGGAGATCCGCGCCGTCCTCGGCCGCCACTTCGTCGGCTTCAACACTGGGCGGTGGGACTACATAAACAGTGTCGCCGACGCGATGGCGTGGGACCCGGGCTTCGTCAACCCCAATATCGATGCCATCGGCATGACCTACGGTTACATGCGCAATTATGAGGACCGCGTGCGCCGGGCCGTGAACACCCCCGATCGGAACGGCCGCCGTGCTCTGTGGCAGGGCGGTATGGAGCCCAACATCCCGGTCGGCTCTGCGGCGGGCGTCGCCGCAGGCATGCGCAGAGCGAAGGCAGGCGGCGAGCGTGAGCAACTCGCGGGGGCAAGCGGCAAGTGGGTGGCGCACTGGAAGATGGTGCACATCGTGCGGCCGGTATGGGAGGAGGTCGGCGCGGACAACCAGCTCGAACGCGAGTTCCCGCCACTCACCTACACGAAGGAGGACGCCGACGGGCTGGTGCTACTTGAGCCGGCGCCGCGCACCGTCCGGGGCGCCCGCGACTTGCTGAGCGTCGCCCTGCAGTACGGCAACGCCTTCGAGCAGGGTTTCCAGGCCGCGGCGCTCAAGCCGGCGGACTTTTTCGGCAACGACGACGTGCTCTACTTAATGGAGGACATGGCGACCGGCGAGATCCGGGTCAGCATCCTCTGGGAATGGCTACACAAGGGCGCGCAACTCAACGAGGACGACCCGAAGATGGGCGCCAGAGCCGGCGATACGTTCGATTTGGCGCTTTTTGCCCGGCTGCTCGACGAAGAATACGAGAAGCTGCTCGCCGCCCGCGACCGCGACGTCCACGACGATTCGAAGACGACCACGCTGCCCATCGCACGCGAGATCGTCGCTACCTACGTGACCAATCACGCCAAGCTGCCCTGGTATATCGATCTCCTGAACCTGAACCTGAACAATCACGATCTCGCCAATGCCAGATCCCGCATCCGGTCCTACATCGAGGCATTCGAGCGAGACGGAACGCGGATCACCGAGAATCTCGATTTTGTTGTCTGAACCAAGGAGTGCCCTTATGAGATCGTTCGAACAGAAAATCAACGAGACCCAAGAGTGGTTCGACAGCCCCCGATTCGCGGGGATCGTTCGCCTGTACACCGCGCGTCAGGTGGTCGAGCAGCGCGGCACCATCGCTCACGACTACACGATAGCGCGTGAGGCGGCCGTAGCGTTTTACGATCGTTTGCGCGAACTTTTCGCGGAGCGCAAGAGCATCACCACCTTTGGCCCGTACTCGCCGGGGCAGGCGGTGGCGATGAAGCGGATGGGGATCGAGGCGATCTATCTCGGCGGCTGGGCGACCTCCGCTAAGGGTGGAACGAGCGAGGATCCGGGACCGGATCTCGCCAGCTATCCGCTCAGCCAGGTGCCCGACGAAGCAGCGACGCTCGTGCGCGCCCTGCTCTCGGCGGATCGCAACCAGCAGTATCTGCGTTCGCGGATGACTGAAGCGCAGCGCGCCGCGACGAAGGCTCGGGATTTTCGGCCGTTCATCATCGCCGACGCCGACACCGGTCACGGCGGCGATCCACACGTGCGCAATCTGATCCGCCGCTTCGTGGAAGCCGGCGTTCCGGGCTACCATATCGAGGACCAGCGTCCGGGCACCAAGAAGTGCGGCCATCAGGGCGGCAAAGTGCTTGTGGCGCAGGACGAGCAGAACAAGCGACTGAACGCGGCCCGCTTCCAGCTCGACGTCATGAGCGTTCCCGGCCTCATCGTCGCCCGCACCGACGCCGAAGCCGCCAACCTGATCGAAGGTCGCGGCGACGAACGCGATCAACCGTTCCTGGTTGGGGCGACGAACCCCGACGTGCCAGCCTACAAGCCGTGCTTCCTGGCGTTGATCCAGCATTTTCACGAGCTGGGAGTCGCCGAACTCACCGGCCATCTCCTGTACGCCATACCGGCCGGAGAGCACACCGTCGCCCGGGAATGGCTGGAGCGCCGGGGCATTCTGGCGCAGGCCTCCGAAGCCGTGGCGTCGTTTCGGGAGGGGAAAGAGACCTCGATCGACGCGATGTTCGACCGGATCACCGCCCGCTTCCTCGACGCCTGGGAGAACGACGCCGAACTGAACACCTTCGGCGAGGCGGTTGCCGAAGTGATCGGATTCCGGTCGAACGAAGGTGAACCGGTCGAGACAAGCGTCGACGACTGGCGGCGCTTCGCCGCGCGCGCCTCGCTCTACGCCGCCCGCGAGAAGGCGGACGAACTCGGCGTCGACGTGGACTGGGACTGCGAGGCGGCCAGGACGCCCGAAGGGTACTACCAGGTACGCGGCGGTATTCCGTACGCCATCGCCAAGTCGCTTGCAGCGGCGCCCTTCGCCGACCTGCTCTGGATGGAGACCAAGACCGCCAACCTCGATGACGCGCGCGAGTTCGCCGAGGCGATTCACTCAGAGTTTCCTGACAAGATGCTCGCCTACAACCTCTCGCCGTCGTTCAGTTGGGACACCACCGGCATGAGCGATGAGGAAATGCGAAGCTTTCCCGAGGAACTCGGCAAGCTGGGCTTCGTCTTCAACTTCATCACCTACGGCGGTCATCAGATCGACGGCCTAGCCGCCGAGGAGTTCACCATGGCCCTCAAGCAGGACGGCATGCTCGCCCTCGCCCGCCTGCAACGAAAACTCCGCATGGTCGATTCTCCCTACGGCACGCCCCAGACCCTCGTCGGCGGATCGCGCGCGGACGCCGCATTGGCCGCTACGTCGGGGCGCACGGCGACGACCATGGCAATGGGCAAGGGCTCCACCCAGCATCAGCACCTGATACAGACCGAGGTCCCCAAGAAGCTCCTTGAGGAGTGGCTGGCGATGTGGACGCGGCACTATAAGCTCCCCGGCGGGCTTCGCGTCCAGATGCGGCCCCACCGCGCCGGCTCGGAGTTACTCGAACTCGGAGTCTACGACGAGGGGGAGGAGAAGCTCGCCAACGTCATCTTCGCCCCCATCCACGACCGGCGTGGCCGCAGGATCCTCTCGGTGCGCGACCAGAACACCTTTGCGGACTCACTGCGCAAGAAGCGCCTAATGACCCTCGTCCACCTCTTCCTGGTGCACCGCTTCAAGGCGGACTCGGTGCACTACGTCACCCCCACCGAGGACAACCAGTACCAGGTCGCAAAGATGAAGTCTCACGGCATCTTCAGCGAGGTCAACACCGAGGTCGGCCAAATCATCGTCGCCGACGTCAATCACCAGCGGATCTCCGAGTTTTTGGCGCCGGATCAGGAGGCGTTGCGGAGGCTGATTCGCAAGGAGAGATAGGGGTTTCGGCACTCGGCGATCAATCGAGATCACCGGAACTGACGGAGACGGCCATTGGACGCGGGTTTTCTCAGACGCGATGGAGGAACTTGTCCTGTGACCTTTGGACGGCATCGCCGGGAGGTTAGCAAAGTTGGAAGTCTACGACCGAAGGCAAGGATCACTGGTTCCAAGCGCGCTATTCACTGGGGAAATTTCCTCAACCCAGCGCGTCGATCCGAGTCAACAAGTCTTTCTTGCTGGCGACCCCGGTTACTTGATCGCGCAGTTGGCCGTTCTTGAAAAAGAGCAAGGCCGGGATGGCGCGAATATTGTATTTAAGCGAAAGACTCTGGTTTTCGTCCACGTTAACTTTCGCTACCTTGACCACGCCCGCCTTTTCGCGCGCGATTTCATCCAGCAGCGGCGCGATCATTTTACACGGACCACACCATTCAGCCCAAAAATCGACGATCATTGGTTTGTCGTCCTGCGTCAGTTCGCGGTCAAAATTGGATTCGTTGAGATTTATAATGGCGGAATTTTCCATGATTAAGAAAAGTAAATCCAAATCTGGATAATCAAAATCAATGCGGAAACGCCCAAAAGCACCCAATAAAGCGGCACCGAGCTTTTCTCGACCGGCGCGACAGCGATGGGCGGATTCTGTCGAGCGACGTGGGGCATCGCGATCAGCGGCTGACTCTTCTTCTGAGAAGAGCGCAATGGCTCCGGAATGAGCGGAATGCGCACGGTCTCCTCTTTCAGTCCCGGAGTGGCTGAAACAGAAGGAGGACGCACCGAAGCTGACAGGGGGGGCGATACAGCTGGCACGCTCGGTGCCTGAAAAAAGTTGGCGGACGAAATATCCTCGGCGGCAGAGGCTTCACCCGACGGCGATGAAGGGCGAATCGGAGGATTGCCCGTCTCACGAACCGGCAACTCAATCCGCACCGTCTCGTTCTGCTTAACCGTCGCTCCTGACGGTTTGGTTGCAGGCGGAAGCGACAACTCGATACGAACCGTCTCTTTCTTTAGTTGGTCAGGTTCGGCCATTAGTGTTGGAGCAATTGACCAGAAATCGAGGGGCTTGTCACTACCCAATCTCGCGATCGCGCCTGTGGCCACAACATCGATCAAACCGCATTATGCCAGCAGATCATAGCCGCGGCTCCCAGCGATGGTCCGCCAGATGAATTCGCCAACAGGCGCAGGCTTCGATAGAACGACGCGCGCATCGATATCGGGAGCGTCGCCTTCGCTGCGTGCGATGTGCGACTGATCCACGAGCAGTTTCAGTTCCCTGCCAATTCTCTCGCGAGCGATATCATGGGCAATCGATTGCTGCACCGACATCGCTTGTCGGTAACGGGCATTCTTGATCTTTACGGGAATTTGCCCTGGCATCTTCGCGGCGCGCGATCCCTGTTCCTGGGAGTATTTGAATATGCCGAGCCGTTCGAACCGGGTGCGCCGAATAAAATCGATCAACATTTCGAATTCCGCATCGGATTCCCCGGGAAATCCAACGATGAAAGTAGTCCGCAGCGCCACACCCCGAATTCCGGCGCGCAGCCTATCAATCAGATGTTCAATGTGCGCGCGCGATGTTTCACGACGCATGCGGCTCAGCATCGATTCGTCGATGTGCTGCAACGGAATGTCTATGTAGCGCGCGACCTTGTCGGATTCCGCGATGGTCTCAATCAGTTCATCACTCCAATGCGCGGGGTGCGTGTAAAGCAGGCGCACCCAAAATTCGCCTTCGATCTTCTGAATCTCGCGAAGCAACGCAGCTAGTGTCGGACCGCGAGTGGAATCAACCGGTTGCCGTGGTCCCGCTTTGGTCTGCCACAAATCCATTCCGTAATAGGTCGTGTCCTGGCTGATCAAATTGATCTCGCGCACGCCTTCGCGGACGAGCGCATGAATTTCAGCCAGCACGGAGTCCGGTTTGCGGCTGCGATGTTTTCCGCGCATTTGCGGAATCACACAAAAACTGCACGGATGATTGCAGCCCTCGGCAATCTTCACGTAAGCGAAATGGGTCGGAGTAAGTCTGAAGCGCGGGGTGTCGTAATCCGGGATGTAAGTGGGCCGCGTGTGCGTAAACGCAAGACTGACGTCGCCGTTTGCAGAAGAAACATCCAACGCCGAACGTCCAACGTCGAACGTCCAACTGCCTGCGTTCGGCGTTGAGTGTTGGGCGTTGGGCGTTGGGCGTTTTCCTAAAACTTTCTCCACGATCGCTCCGAGTTGATTGACTTGATCCAGGCCGATGAAGGCATCCACCTCTGGCAACTGGTTACGCAGTTCTCTCGCAAACCGCTGCGACATGCAGCCGCTTACGATCAGTTTTTGATCCGGCCGTTTATTCAACCCGCGCTGCTGATGTGCTTCCAAGATCGCCTCGATCGATTCTTCCTTGGCTGAATCGATGAAAGCGCAGGTGTTAACGACGAGCACATCGGCGTCGTCAGCGCGCGACGTGATTTCCATCCCGCGTTGCAAAACGCTTCCAAGCATCAACTCCGCATCCACAAGATTCTTAGCACACCCGAGGCTGATCATGCCGATCCGTGGCTTGCGCGTGAGTTCCATCGCGTTCGTGTTCTTCATTTCCAGCTACAACTCATGTATACAACATGCTGTCATGTTGAGCGGAGCGAAACATCTCTGATCTATTCCGATCGCTGGATCGCCCGAAAAACTGATCTGAGATTCTTCGCTTCGCTCAGAATGACAGACTTGGTTTTAGTTGACCGTCACGTCCTGATCGTTCTGTTGCAGCGCTTGACCGTTCTTAGTAATCGCAACGGCCTCAGGATCGAGCACCCGAATCGATACGTGCTTGCCGCGAAATTCAACCGGACCGTCAGCCGGAGAAACCCATCGCTCAAATGCGGGTTTCCCATCATCACCCAGCGTCACCCGCACGTAGGTGCGTTTGAGCGGGCGAATGGCCACCCGATTTTGTTCGCTCGATTGCGTTGCGGGTGAATTGGTCGCGGAACCCGCTTCCGCCAAGTCTTCTTTGGTTACTGGCTTCGCCTTGCGCACTTCGGGCTCGCCTGAGGCTGTAGAATCAACGGCCAATGCCTTCCGCGTTTCTGGCTGCCCGAGTGTTGGCAAAGACGAGGCGACCGGCGCAGTCGTGACGGCACCCCCAACATTCGCCGCACCTGCTGGGCTCGAGCCACCTGAGGCGAGCGCCGGAGTTGCCCTTGGCGACGCTTGCGCGGTCGGTTCTCCTTGCCCGGGTGTGAGCCGCTGCACATTGAGAAGAAATTTCATCCCGAAAAAGCCGATCACCAAAACCAAAACACCAAAAATGAGCGGCATTGGCGAAACGCGATTGTTGCCCCCGGTTGCAGGCGGACGGCGCCGAACGACCGGCGCAGAAACCGGTTTCGCGCGCTCGTTCTCCTGGAGATACGAGTAGCCGTCCACGGTGACACTCTCAGAATCCTCAAACGCGTCGAGGTAAGGGGTCACGTCAACGTCCAAGAATTTTCCGTAAATAAGCAGGAAACCCTTCGCGTACGCCAGACTCGGGAATTGCGAAAAGTCGTCTGCCTCAATCTCTGCCAGCCGCTGCGGGCGAATCTTGGTCATCCGCGCCGCTTCATCGAGCGTGAGATTTCTCGCGTTTCTTGCCTCCTGAAATTTCTTACCGAGCCCTTCTATTGTCATGACGCGAATGACGGCTAAACGGCGGCGTCGAGATCGACTAGAATCTCGCGTGGTTTCGCACCTTCGCCTGGACCTAAAATACCGCGCTGCTCCAGAATATCAACGATGCGCGCCGCGCGCGTGTAACCGAGGCGAAGCCGGCGTTGAAGCAGCGAAGTGGACGCGCGTTTTTCCTGTCGAATGATCTCGATGCATTTTTCGACCAGCTCTTCATCTTCCGCTGTGACTTCTTCGTTCGCGGCGCGGCGGCAGATTCGAGTTTCTCGTGCATGACCGTATCGAATGCAGGCGGGCTTTGTGCTGAAACAAATTCTACGACGCCGATGAATTTCGTTATCCGTCACCAGCACGCCCTGCGCACGGATGAGACGGGAAGCGCTCGGCGGGAGATAAAGCATGTCGCCCTGGCCGAGCAAACGCTCGGCGCCGTTTTCATCGAGAATAACGCGACTGTCGATTTTGCTCGCAACCTGGAATGCGATACGGCTCGGAATATTCGCCTTAATCACGCCAGTAATCACGTCCGCGCGCGGCGTTTGTGTCGCGACGATGACGTGGATACCGGCTGCGCGCGCCATCTGCGTAATGCGCGCGATCGCGTTCTCAACATCTGCGGGCGCGGTTTGCATCAGGTCAGCCAGTTCGTCGATGATCACGACGACGTAGGGAATTCTGTCGGGAATTTGTTCGTCTGGCGCCGGAGACGTTGATCCCGGTCGCTTGTCAGCAGGTTCATCTTCATCGCCGCGGTCAGCGTCCGCGGGTACAGGTTTCTTTGCCGGCCGCGCATTGAAGCCGACGATGTTGCGCACGCCGACGCGGGCAAACATTCTGTAGCGGCGTTCCATCTCATCGATCAACCCTCGCAACGCCAGCAGCACTTTTTTCGGATCTGTAACGATCGGGAATGCGAGGTGCGGCAATGATTGATATGCCTGCAGCTCGACCATCTTCGGATCGAATGATCACGAGGCGCATTTGTTCCGGTGTGAAACGAAAGAGCATGCTGGCAATCAGCGCGTTGATGCAGACGCTCTTCCCGCTGCCGGTGGTCCCGGCGACGAGCAGATGCGGCATTTGCGCCAGGTCCGCGATGATTGTCTTGCCGTAAACGTCTTTGCCCAGCGCGAGCGGAATCTTAGCGTGCTCTTTCGCCGCTTCCCAATCGGTCGATTGCAAAAGCTCGCGCAGTTTCACAGTCACCTTGCGAGTATTGGCCAGCTCGATTCCAACTGTGTCTTTGCCCGGGATAGGCGCGAGAATGTTGATCCGTTCGGCGCTGGTTGCTCGTGCGAGGTCGCGCTCCAAGCTGACGATTTTATCCACGCGCACGCCCTTGGCCGGATACACTTCGTAGCGCGTGATGGTCGGACCTTTGGTGATGTCGCCCGGCGCGACGGCAATCCCAAATTGCGCCAACGTCTCAATCAGAACTTGCTGGACTTCTTGCAGCTCAGAAGGATCGGTGGCCGTGCGCGCTTCAAAACTGTGCTCCTCCAGCAGATCGAGTCCAGGCAGGACATAATCTTCCCATGTTCGACAGTGGCGCTTGTCGGACCGGGAGCGGCCTTCGCTTTTTCCTCGGTCGCGCGCAGCTCGGCAAGAGAGGGTCTGCGCCGAGTCATCACCGGCTCACTCGACGGCACGGTCGTATCGACGACTTTCGGCGCCGGCCGATTCGCCAGTTCCTCCGGCGAAATCATCGCGGCCACAGATTCAGGCACAGGAACACCTTTCTTTTTGAGTTGTTTCTGTAGCGCTTCGAGCGCTCGCCGTTCCTTTTCGGTCTTCAGTTTCTCTCTGAGGTCCGATTTCCGAATTTTCCGCCGCACTCGCCATTCGTGCTGCTTCGCCGCGCTCCGGCGTGTAAGATTGACCATCTCGCGAACAAGATGAATCGGACGCAGGCCGGTAACCAGAATCAGCGTGGTCAAATAAACTCCGACGATTAGAAGAACCGACCCCACCGGGCCGAGAGCAGCAGGGAGTAGCCCGTGATGTTCATTGGACAAGCCATAACCAATAAGGCCGCCGGGGCCTCGAATATCCACCGGCACCTTCCTGCCGAGCAAATGGCTAATACCCCAGGCTTCATCCAGGCATGCGCCCGAAACAAGGAACAGAACGATCCACGGGATTCGAAGCGCCACGCGCAACCGCGGATAAAATAATTTCGCCGCGCCAAAGCCGAGCAAGACGGCTGCTAGCAACAGCGAAGCGAAAACACCGATCAACTGATAACAAATGCCCGCCACAATCGCTCCAAGCGGGCCGATGAAATTTTGCGCAGGATGATTCGCCGGTGAAACGTGGCTGAACCAGAACCAGGACGGTATATCCTTCGGCGTATAGGAGATCAGCGCAAAAAAGAGCAACGTGCCTGCAAAAAGCAGAACGAGAGCGAACACTTCGTTCCAAGCGCTGAGTCTATCTGTGCGGCCCACCGCGTGTGATAGTAATCCTGCGGCGGCGTGTTTCAATCATCTTATATGTCGCATTAGTCTCTTTCGCCGCATATGACGCATCGGTCGCATGGGACGGATGCACGCTTTCATCCTTGCGCGCGCGACCAGAGACTGATAACTGTGCCCGCGCACTATGGATTCTTTCGTTCGCATGGGCGTTGTCGCTGTTTCCTTCGCGGTTGTCCTGTTTTCCACTTCCTGCGAAAAACATCCGCTCGGCCAGATGCCGGAAGTCCAGCGTGAGCAGCCTGATCCGGCAAGAGTCTGGTCGCACCCCGACAACACGGACACGAAAGAGTCGTCATCTTCCGCGGTAGGTTCGGAATCTCCTTCGGAGACTCGTTAGGCCAAGGAGATCACATGGCTAAACACAAATACTTAACTTCGCCGCCGAACATGAACGGAATGCCGCCGGGGGTTCCTTACATCATCGGGAACGAAGCAGCCGAGCGCTTCTCTTACTACGGGATGAAGTCGGTGCTGACCGTTTTCATGGCGCATTTCATTTTGAATCAGTCCGGTTTGCTCGCGCCGATGCAGGAGAACGAAGCGTACATGTACACGCATTATTTCGTGTTCGGCGTTTATTTCCTTCCAATTCTCGGCGCGATCCTGGCCGATGGTTGGCTCGGCAAATACTGGACGATCCTGTCGCTTTCTATTGTTTACTGCCTGGGCAACCTCACACTCGCGTGCATGGCCACTTCGTGGGGAATTGCAATCGGACAACGGGCGATGCTCGCGATCGGATTGTTCCTGATTTGTTTGGGCGCCGGCGGCATTAAACCATGCGTGTCGGCAAACGTGGGCGATCAGTTTGGCGAATCCAACAAGCATCTGCTTTCAAAGATGTTTGGGTGGTTCTATTTCTCGATTAATGCTGGTTCTTTCATTTCCTCCATACTGTGCCCGTGGCTTCTGGGTAATCCCAAGTACGGTCCTGGCTGGGCATTTGGAATTCCCGGTATCGCAATGTTGATTGCGACTCTATTCTTCTGGGGCGGTCGCAAGAAAATGGTCCATGTGCCGCCCGCGGGGCTGGGTTACTTGCGAGCAACGTTCAGCAAGGAAGGTCTCGTTACCCTCGCTCGGATCGCGATGGTTTACGTTTTCATTTTAGTTTTCTGGGCGCTTTGGGGAATGAGCAACGGGGCCGAATGGACGTTGCAGGCTGAGAAGATGAACCTGCACGTCTCATGGTTACCTTGGATCAACCTTACATTTTCGCCATTTCACATTTCAGCCGGCTGGGGCTTGGATTTGCTGGCCGCACAGGTTCAAACCGCGAATCCGATTTTGATTCTGATTTTTATCCCGTTGGTGAATTATGTGATCTACCCGCTGATTAACTCAATCTTTCCGCTCACGCCGCTTCGCAAAATCGGCATTGGCCTTTTTATAACCGCACTCTCCTTTGTCATGATCGTCGTGATCCAAGGCTGGATCGACGCAGGCCTGAAGCCGACGATAAATTGGCAATTCCTCGCATATGTCATCCTTACGCTTGGAGAAGCGATGGTTTCGATTACCGGCCTTGAGTTCTCCTACACTCAGGCACCGAACACGATGAAGAGTTCGGTCATGGCGCTGTGGCTTCTCACTGTCGCATCTGGTGAATTGTTCGTTGGTCTGGTCAACAAATGGATCTTGGGCCGTGGCGCTGCGCACAAGCTTAGCGATTACCAGTACTTTACGTTTTTCACCTGGTTGATGTTTGGAGCAGCGGTCGTCTTCGTTATTGTCGCCTGCTTCTATAAGGGTCGCACTTACCTGCAAACGCAGCTTACCCCGGATGAAATCGCCACAGAGCCGATTCTTCACGGCGGCACACCGAGCTGAGGTCGAATGAAAGTCGTCATCGCAGCCGGCGTCTTACTGTCGTTATCGATGTTGAACGCAGCGGCCACCACGCAGGACGACGAGTTTCGAAAAATTGCCGGGGATTACATCGAGCGATATTTGCAGGCCAACCCTGAGGAGGCGACCGAGCTCGGTGACCATCGGTTTGATGGCCAGTTAACCGATTACTCGCCTGATGCCCGCGCGAAAGATCTCGCAACCCAAAAAGAATTTCGCGACAAGCTGAACGCCATCGACGGATCGAAGCTAACCGGCGCAAACAGCATCGATTTTCGCATCCTGAAGGAGAACATCGATTATCAAATCTTCCAAGCTGAAGAGTTGAAACAAGCGGAGTGGAATCCGCTCGTTTACATGCAGAGCCTCTGCCAACAGCCTTTATCTGTTGGTCGCACGCGATTTCGCGCCAGCAGAAAAACGGATTCCAAATCTGCGCCAGCGCATGGAGAAAATTCCGGGCGTGATTGCTCAGGCGAAAGCCAACCTCCAGCATCCGCCGCGCGTCCACACGGAGACAGCGATTGAGCAAACGCAGGGCGCAATCAATCTGGTGCGCCAGGAAGTGGCGCCCCTGCTGGACCAAGCGCCACAGCTGAAGAAGGACCTCGCACCGTTGCAGGAAAAAACCGCCGCCGCGCTGGAGGAATATAAGAAATGGCTCCAGAACGATCTGCTCCCCCGCTCTGACGGCAATTTCCGGCTCGGCGCAGAGAAGTATCGAAAGAAGCTGCACTTCGCGCTCGCGTCCGATTTGTCGATGGAAGAGATCATGAAGCGCGCGCAGGCCGATCTGCAACAGACGCAAACGGCCATCTACGAGACTGCACTGCCTCTCTACAAAAAATATTTTCCAAACGCTGATCCTGCAACGTTCGCGGACAAACACAAAGTCACAGCCGCAGTTCTCGACAAACTTGCCGAGCAGCATCCCAACGATGCGACGGTTGTTGACTTCGCGACGACGGTAGTCAAAGAGGCGACGTCCTTCGTCAAGCAACACGATCTGGTCACCGTCCCAAACGCACTCTTGGATGTGATTGCGATGCCGGAGTTCAAGCGCGGCGTTGCAATCGCCTATTGCGATGCGCCGGGCCCGCTGGAGAAAAATGCTAAAACGTTTTTCGCCGTCGCACCAACGCCCAGGGATTGGTCAAAAGAGCGAAAGGAATCGTTTTTTCGCGAATACAACAACTACATGATTCGCGATTTGACGGTGCACGAGGCGATGCCCGGGCATTATTTGCAACTCGCGCACGCCAATGAATTTCGAGCGCCCACTCTCGTCCGAGCGATTTTTCGAAGCGGCCCGTTCATCGAAGGGTGGGCCGTTTATTGCGAACAGATGATGGCGGAACAGGGTTACGGCGGCCCGGAGGTGAAAATGCAACAGTTGAAGATGCGGCTCCGCGCGATTTGCAACGCCATTCTCGACCAAAGCATTCACGCCGGAAACATGACCGAAAAGCAAGCGATGGATTTAATGACAAAAGAAGGTTACCAGCAGGAGGGCGAAGCGGTGGCAAAATGGAAACGCGCGCGGCTGACTTCTGCGCAGCTTTCGACGTACTTCGTCAGCGCCACCGAACATCTCGATCTGCGCGCAGCAGAACAGAAGAAACTGGGCAACGGCTTCAATCTCAAAAAATACAACGACCAGGTGATCTCTTACGGCAGCCCGCCGGTGAAATATGTGCGGGAGTTGATGCTTCAAGGAACGACCGCTTCCCAGCCGCCGAGCTACTTCTAACGGCTTGGGAAAGGTGTTACTCCTTGACTTTCAAAGCGCGACGCATTTTTGGCAGGTTTACGCTTGCTTGATGCTTGCGGCAACAAACTTTTTCGCAACCAACATCTGCACAAGTTCGTCGAGATTGAATATCCGACGACGTTTCGTTCGCACCTCCCGAAACTCCACTTGGTACCAGCCGTTCATTCGCTCGACCATGTAACGCCTCTGTCCGATGCGCATCGGTTCACGCGCGATCACGCGATGGATGACTGTTTCGTATTTTGAGCGTGGCCAGCGTCGCATTCGACGGCGACCCCAATCAATCCGATGCCCTACGTCGTCATACACGTCGGGGCGTTTCTCGAAATCGAGAAGTGAACGCGCATCCCCCGCGAAAACCGCGGCGATATGCTCCAGTGTGCTTGAACTACTGATCTGCCGAATTCGCAGACGAAATGGCGGCAAAGTTTCTGCTGCGATTGCCCGCAGGCTCAACATTCGGCCGTCGCGTAATTTCCAGCGCGGCTCGTTGATGTCGACCACAAATGGATTTTCGCCTAACGAATCAACCGTGACTCGCCAACCGCGGCGCGACGAATGTTTTCGTAGACAAAATCGCGACGTGCGCGGAGTTCCACGGCGCTGCAGTTGTCTCAGGGCAAAATCTTCCCAGCGGAGCACCGTTTGAACAACGCCCGCTATGAAGGCGCAGGTCGCCAGCATCAACGCTGGGTCGGGCGTAAAATCAACTGTGACTTCGATCCGGTTTCCGCGCGGGCGAACACCCACCGCGCTGCTTTGCCGATTCGCCGCCAGCAAAATCACCGGCACTGGCAGGATATGCGCCAGCAGATACGCGAGCTTCGTGGCATTGCGAAGCTTTGACCGCACGTTCGGAAAAGAAAAGTTGTAATGCGTGCTAAAGCCCTGGAGCCGGCACTGGCAATTGTGCCGCTTGCTCCAATGGTCCAACTCCACTCGGAGGCAGCGGATTTGCTCCCATAGCAAACGCGTGGCGCGATAACAGCAGCCCGGCTCGAGCTCAATAATTGGTGTCGCTACTTCGATCACTCCGGTGTCGAAATAAATTGCACCGCCCGCCGGCAGTTGAAACGATTTGCCGGTGCGCGGAATCATGCGGGTCCGCACTAAACGGCTGGGATCACCGAATACTTTTTCCGGACGCCGTTTGCGTCCATTCAATAAAAGATTGAATTCCGCTTCCAAGCCGATTACCGCCCGGGGCGGCGTCGCACCAGGCGCGCGAAGGCGAACAAGATGAGAGTCGCGTTCTGTTCGGCGGTCCTTCATCTGCTCAAATCGGAAATTAAATCGCCTCGCTGCATTCGCGTGGAGTCAAGGTCACAAAACCTAAATCGAGGTGCAGGTGGTCGTCGGTTTGCCCTTGTTCTCGTCCGAATGGCCGAACAAAAACAGCCGGACTAAGCGATGCCGCAATCGCGCGATATTTCTCAATTGGTCTCGCGTCGGACAGAAAAGTGTCGCCGACACGATAAATGTTCGCGGCCGTTCCCCACGCGTGAATGCTCTTTGCCCTGCCAATCTGATGTGCAGGCGAGCGGTAGCCGCCATTTGCGCTGATGAAGACCGGAGCGTCGACTTCGCGGCGAAAATCTTCGAGCAATCTGGCGAGCAAAACAATCGCGCACGGCACATAGTGAGGAAACTGGCTGAGCAGCAACTGGGCCTCGCGACAATCAACCAGCATCAATTCCGCTAGGGTAAAGTGTGCTGCCAGGCGAATCTCACGCGCTTCCTGCCAGCTGGCGATTTCGTAGAAGAAACGCGGCAGACGATGAACAGTGCCGTTGACATCCGTCTCGAATTCGCCCGGCCGCAGTAACACGCGATACTCGTTAGGCAGACGCATACCATCGATAGCCCGTAAAATCTTATTGCTCATTTGATTTGAGTCCGCGTGCCTTGGAGGAACCCGTAAATCGCCTCGGAAATCGCCGCCACTGTTTCGCGCCGCCCCTCCTGATCTGGATCAAATTCAGTCAAAATCGCAGCGATGTACGGTTGGCGTTCGGGCAAATACACGATGCCGATGTCATGGCACGCAGTCGAGATTTCGCCGGTCTTATGCGCCACTACCGCATGGGGCGGAAGACCGGCCGGAATCATGGAGTTGAATCGTTGCTCCAGCAGAATCTGGATTACTTGTTGTTTGCTTTCATTGGTTAGAAAATCCCCGCGGATGGCAGACAAGAGACACAACAGTCCGTCCGCCGTCGCTTCATTGTTGATTCCTCGTTCATGCGCATCGTGATCTTCTACACCTCGCCGCAATTCAAGCCCGTCCACTTCCGCGTCCCGCAGAACCGTCCGGGCATATTTCACACTTACGAAAGTCGAGCAGCAAATTCGTCGCCAGATTGCTGCTCCCACAAATCATTCCATGCGCAAGCGCCGAGATTTTCGCCGTCCGGCCAATGGCTTGATATAACTCGGGCGTCGCGTCTCGGTCGGGGTTGACGTGAAAAACAGTGCCGCCTGCTGCGCTGAAGAAACGATTTCGCACGTGTAAGGAATCATCCAACCGAAGCCGCCCCTCATCTGCTCGCGCGAAATAATGCAAGAAGCACTGCCACCTTGATTGTGCTTGCAGCATGAAACCAGCGGTCGCCCTGGAATGAGAATCGGAGATCGGTTTCGAGATCGTGCACCGCTACCGCGATGGCCTGAGCTTTCCTTTCGGCAGACAACCGTTCCAATTCCTCATTTAACGTGCCCGACACGTCCACCCGCGACATGGAAGTGCTCTTTACATGGCCATTGGGAAGTCGCAAATTCGCCGATGGCAAATCTGGCCACGTGGATCCGCCCGAAGGACACGAAATGGTTTCGCCCCATTTTTGCAAAGCACCCCGAGATCAAGGTGTGGAATGCGCGAAATCGACCGGTTACACTCGACGAGATGGATGGGCTTCTGCTCACCGGTGGCTCTGATATTGCACCGGAATTTTTACGCCAGGAGATCCCTGATCCTTCGGTGCTGGACAAACACATCGACATCGAGCGCGACCGTTGGGAATTTCAGGCAGTCAGGGAAGCGCTCTCGCGCGGGCTGCCGATCCTCGCCATTTGCAAAGGTCTCCAGGTATTCAACGTTGCCCTCGGCGGCAGGCTAAAGCTCGACATCAAAGGACATAACTTGCCCGAGCAAAAACATTGTGATGTTCAGCCGTTGCGCAGTGCAAAGCGCGCCTCGCATCGTTTTGAAAAAGTGAACAGCGCCCATCACCAGGCAATCGATGAATTGGGCGACGACTTGAAAGTAGAAGCCTGGGCGGTGCACGATGGAGTTATTGAGCAGGTTCGCTTGCAGAAATATCCGTTCGGACTCGCGGTGCAATATCATCCTGAGCGGAGCCGACTCTACGATTCGCTCTTTGACGATTTCTTCGCGCGATTGGAAACGCCAAAGCAGTAACTCTCAACTGTTCACTTCTTCAACCACTTTATCAGCCTGGGCAGCACGCAGGACCGCAACTCGGCGAAGTCCCAAGACGAGCAGCGCCGCGACAATTGCACACGCAGCCAACAGAATGAATGCCGGGACATCCGTACCGAACCGGTCCTTCATTGCGCCAATTACCGTTGGACCGAGAAACCCGCCCACGTTCGCAATCGTTACGACCAGCGCAATTCCCGCCGCAGCAGGCGCTCCGGTCAGGAACCGAGTCGGCATAGACCAAAACGGCCCATAAGCCGCGCAGTGCCCGATTGGAACAAGCGCCAGAGAAAACACGGCCAAAATGGGTTGCCGCAAAACAGCGCAACCAAAAAATCCGGCGGCCATAATTAGCAACGGAACAGATACGTGCCATGGACGCTCATCCGTTCGATCAGAATGCGCGCTGTTCAACAACATCAAGATGATCGTGACTGCGCTGATTGAACCGATGACCATTCCAACGCCCAGGTCGCTACTTCCGGTGAGCGATTTGACGACGAGCGGTGCCCAAAACGAGTAACCATAAAAGCCAATCGCTGCCAAAAGAAAGATTATCCCAAGGTGCCAAATGGTCGGGTTTGTTAATGCCGAGACGACGCCGATTGGGTGTGCTGTGCCGCGAGAATCACGCTCGGCCGCAAGCCTACTCAGCAGCCAATCTTTTTCCGACGAACTGAGCCAGTGCGCCGTCTCAGGCCGGTCGGTGAGATAAACGAGCACGATAACGCCGAGCAAAATCGCGGGCAGTCCCTCCACCAGAAAGAGCCACTGCCATCCAGCAAGATCGAGCACTCCATTCAGGCTCAAAAGTGCTCCGGAGAGCGGGCCGCCTACGACACCGCTCACCGGAACGGCCGTCATGAAAGCGGCGATCGCACGAGCGCGCTGCGCCTCAGGATACCAATGACTCAAGTAGTAAATCACTCCGGGAAAGAAGCCGGCCTCGGCAGCACCCAGTAAAAATCTCAAGATGTAGAAAGCGAACGTGGTCCGAACAAAGATCATCCCCACCGAGATGGCGCCCCAAGTCATCATGATCCGTGCGATCCAGCGACGCGCTCCGACGCGATGCAAAATAAGATTGCTCGGCACTTCAAAGAGGCAGTAGCCGAGGAAGAACACGCCGGAACCAAATCCAAACGCAGCGGAGCTAAATCCGAGATCGGAATTCATCTGCAGCGCCGCAAACCCGACGTTCACCCGATCAAGCCATGCCACGATGTAGAGAATAAAAATAAACGGGATCAACCGCAGCGTGACTTTGCGCAGAGTTACGGACGCGAGATCCGGCAAATTCATGCGGAGGGCCGTTAAAAGAGTTACAAGGTTACAACAGTTACAACGTCGCTGTCATCCGCTTTGTAACGCTTGTAACCTTGTAACTGTTTTAACTTCCTGCGTCCCTCACAACCACTTCCATCTTTATTTCTTGGAACGCCAGCTGATCATGAATGAGACCGAGCAACTCCAGCGCGCGGGTGTCGGGCATGTGCGTGCAACGCAATTCAATGCGCGCCGGTTTGCCGCCCAGCTCCGGATGGGCCTCCGTCATCTCGCCGTCGAGCAGGAATGAAACGTAAGCGTTAAACCGCTCCTGCAACGCGAGCAATTGTTCATCGGAGCCGTCCCACTCGTTAGGCTCATTCATCACGAGAACGACCTCGCCTGTTTTCGGATCGTGGGCGATGACATCGATTACGCCTGTTCGATTTTTGATATTTGAAATTTCAGGTTCGAAGTCCATGAGCCGATTGGATATTGGACGTTCGATGTTCGACGTTCCATGTTCAAACGCGAATGACCAATGATTTGAGTGTCGAAGAGGTTCGCGCGCTGCTCAAACTCGAACCTCACGCCACGTGCGGTTTCGTGCGCGTCACATTTATCAGCAACCAACGAATTGCGCCCGGCGGACTCCCAGCACCATTTCTTGATGGCCGGCCAGCGGGCTCCGCTCTCTATTTCATGGTTACGCCCGATGCGCCCGTGCGACTCCATCGCATCCGAAACGATCAGCTTTATCACCGTTACCTGGGTGATCCCATTGAAGTTCTTATGCTGCACGAAAACGGCACAAGCCAGCGCGCCATAGTCGGTCCGGATCTCCGCGCCGGCCAATGCGTGCAGCTTTTGATCCCGGGGAATACGTTCCACACTGCACGCGTCATCGGACAACGGCGCTGGTTCCTCGGTGCCAGTACCGAATGGCCAGGCGTAGAGAAAGTCGACGTCGAAATCGGCGATGTCGAAGCGCTGGCGGCGAAATACCCAGACGTTGCGAATGATCTGCGCGCATTCTCCGGTAGCGCACGCGTCTCGCGTGCTGGCGAGCGCGTCTCGCGATCGCGAACTTTTCTGGACCCGTGAGATTCATGGACGTTTGCGAATTTTTCGGAAGATTGTTTCGGCGCAACGCCGAAACCAGCATGCGAGACGCACGCGCTACCCCAGAAACGCGAGTTGAATGCTCTGTGAATGACGCGTTAATCTAGTCGCCGTGGCAAAGACAAAAAGCGCAGGCCAATTAACATTGCTTGGGCACAGCGATGTAAAACTGCCCGCCTCACCTGCCGAAGCGCGCCTTGAGGCTTTTCCAAATCCGGCACCCCGCCGCAATTACCGAATCCATTTTGAGACAGATGATTTCACTTCGGTGTGTCCCGTGACAGGCCAACCGGATTTCGCTCGGATCGATATCGATTACGTGCCGGATCGTCTCTGCGTCGAGAGCAAATCACTGAAATTCTATCTCGCCTCGTATCGCAATGAGCGCGCGTTCAACGAAGCCGTCACGAACCGTATTCTTGACGATTTCGTGAAAGCCTGCGCACCGCGCGAAGCGATCGTCACCGCGCAATTCTCCGCGCGCGGCGGAATCGCGCTCACCGTGCGGGCCGAGTATCCGGACGACGAATTAGCAGACTAAATGAGACTCGTCATTCAGAGGAAGTCGAGGTCACATGGCGTTACCAATGGCAACTTCTTTGGGTCCTTTGTGGACTTCGCTCCGCTCAGGCTGTCAACGCAGCGATGAATAATGAAACGCGCAGTCGTTCTCTTGAGTGGCGGAATCGATTCGACTACGACGGTGGCAATCGCAATCGCGGAAGGTTACGAAGCATACGCGCTCTCATTCGATTACGGCCAGCGGCACAAAATCGAAACAGAAGCCGCCCGCCGTGTAGCCGGCTCGTTAGGCACAAAAGAACATCGCATCGCAAAAATCGACCTGCGCGTCTTCGGCGGCTCGGCGCTCACGGACGAGATCGCTGTGCCGAAGCAACGCTCGCAAACAGAAATCGCGCGCGGCGTCCCCGTCACGTACGTTCCTGCCCGGAACACAATTTTTCTGGCTTATGCACTTGCCTGGGCGGAAGTGATTCCGGCCAATGACATTTTCATCGGCGTAAACGCAATTGACTACAGCGGTTACCCCGATTGCCGCCCGGAATTCATCGAAGCGTTTGAGAACCTGGCCAACCTCGGAACCAAAGCCGGTGTCGAAGGCCGACGCTTCGAAATTCACACCCCGTTGATTAAACTCTCCAAAGCCGAAATCATTCGCAAAGCAGTCGAGCTAGGCGTCGATCTCTCGCTCACCCACAGTTGTTACGATCCAACGCCCGAAGGTCTCGCCTGCGGCGAATGCGATTCCTGTCTCCTGCGACTCAAAGGCTTTCGCGAAGCCGGAATAAAAGATCCGATTCATTACGCGAAAAAATGAAGCGTAACTTTTCTTGTCATTCTGATCCCGCAGCGCGGGAGAAGAATCTCTGATCGATTCGACCCAGCGCCGACTCGAGCATCGGGAGCCAGAGATGTTTCGCTTCGCTCAACATGACAGAGACGATAGCGGATAAAAATGAAGCGCTTTCTCAGAATTTTCGAACTCTCGAAAAACGAACAGCGCGTCGGTCTTGATTGTGATCTTTGTTCTGATCGCGATCGCCTTCGTCGGATACGAGCGCCGCGTCAATCACTCTCCGGTTCCACGAACCTCCGCAACGGAAGCGAAACCGTCTCCGAGTCCTGCGCAGTGGAAGAGTGATCAGTAGTCAATCACTGAAAATATCAGATAAGCTGCACTTCAGTCGCTTCATGCTCTGCTGAAGCCCACGAAGCGTGATGCTTTGGTCAGTGTTCTCGAGTCGGTGCAGCGTTGAAGGCCGCAAACCGAGCCATCGCAAGAATTTTGCATGGGTCATTCACCGTGCCGTTCGCGTAGAAATTTACCAACCTGACGTTCGACCGAGTCGCCCGACGCCGAGCCTGACGAATTACTGGTTTATGAGGCGCGATTACTGACTGGGCGGAAGCAGACGGTCCCATTTACATCCAAGGCCGCGCTGAATCTCGCCGCCGTTGTGATCAATACCGTTCAAGTCGCCGCCTTCGATTTTCTAACTGTTCGGATGTTTAGATCAGCGAGCTCCGCGAGCTTCTCTTGAGTGATGCCGCGCGCAACTCGCTCTCTGCGCAAGCTGGCGCCGAAATCGGCTAAAAGTTTCTTTTCCTCTCTGGCAAGCGGCACGCCCTATTACGCCGTGAAAAAAGGCTTGACGTGAACGGCTCAATAGGGCGTAAAAGAGCGAACAAAGGGCGGACCAGATTTTCTGAAAGATTTTTGAGAACTTCAGTTGGGAAATCTCGGATGATGAAAGGAAATAAGCACATCAAAATAATAACTAGGCTTCTTTACTTGGCGTTTGCGGTTGTCGGCCTAGCTGCAGGCGCAGTAACAGCACAAGGCGCGCTAGGCGACCTGTTCGCTTCCATTAATGGCACTGGCGATAACGGTGGCGGTTTTATCTACCAATACACCCCGGACGGGATGCACACCACGTTCGGTTCCGGCCTTTCGCAGCCTCGCGGGATGGCCTTTGATGGCGCTGGCAACCAACCACTACATTACCTACCCGACGGTCGTTGTAGCGTCGATTTTGAAAATTACCCCCGACGGTGTCCCAGGTCCCTTTTCCAGCATGACAAACAGCTTCTTTTTTGAAGGCGTTGCAATAGACGGCGCAAACAACGTCTTTGTCATGGCGACGGTCCCGAGCACTTTTCTCAGCGTCACAATCTTTAAATTTACCCCGAGTGGGGTGCAGAGCATATTTGCCACCGCTCCCAGCTTCCAGAGTTTTGGCCTCGCCTTTGACAGCGCGGGCGATCTCTACACGCCAGTATATTTCCAGACTGTTGGAGTGCCGCCGCAGATTTGGAAATTTTTGCCGGACGGCACGTCGAGCGTGTTCGCAACATCATCCCAATTAGAGGGCCTTGTTGATTTGGCGTTTGATCGCTTTTGAAATCTTTTCGTGTCGGCTGGACTGGACAATGATTCTTAAGTACACGCCTGACGGGACTGAGAACACGTTTGCGACTGATCTCAACGTCCCCCAGGGCTTGCCGTTTTACAGAAGCGGTAATCTCTTTGTCGCGGAAACAATTCAGACAGGGCCGGGCGACATCTTAAAGTTTACTCCCGGCGTCATCGAGACTGTGTTGCCTCTGCGATTTGTCCAGCGGGCAATGGCGATCCGGAGTTCCTCGCGATCTAGCTTTTTCCAACTCCACGCCCGCGTCCAACGCCTGCCCCAAGGCCGCAGTAGCGAAATTTTGTCTCCGACGATCTGGAAAAACGCAAAGCGGGCGTCAGTCCTAATTGTCGAGACAATTTGCGAAACCGATGATGTAGTGCGCGCACGGTGCGGTTCGGTATCAACTTCAAAGGTTAAGAAGGCGCAGTCATGCGCTGGTGAAGTCAGCCGTTCAAGTAGGAATAAGAAACCGAAGACGATTGACAGTTTCAATCTTCGATTAAACCGGGAATTCGTCCGTAGCCGACGAAGACTGGACTGATTTTCGCGTCACCGCTTTTGGGTGGCGGTGGCATTTTGAAATCGAAAACGCTGACGCCCCAGCGTTGCTTGCCATCGTAGGTGCGCCCGTCGCTTGATCCGACCATCACGCGTTTGTTCGTTCGTTTCTCGCGTCCGAGATAAATCATCGTATGAGTGATTGGTGGATCGCGATCGATGTTGTAAGTGCCGCGCCAGAAGAGCAGGTCGCCGGGCTTAAGGTCATCGAGTTCGAATGAATCCTCCTTGCGGCTCAGGACCGCATTGAAATCTCCCGCTTTGCGCACCCAGACATATTGCTGGCTGGAATCGCGCGGCACATCGGGAAAGCCATTTTGCTGAAGCACGTAATAGATGAACCCGGAGCAATCCATGCCGCCGTTTTTCGGATCGGCAGAGCCATAGGTGTAACCGAGATTTTGTTTTGTCAGCGTCAATCCTGCGTCCAGGATCTGGCGTACCCTTGGCGGATTATTTTCGTAACCTGCTATTTCATCAGGCGACAGACTCACGTTCGGCCAGGCTTTCTTTCCCTGAGCACGTTTCGCTGTTCCCTCCGCACCGGGCAATGGAGTCTCTGTCGCGGACGGTGACTCGGTAGGTGTTGGAGTCGGAGATGCTTTCTTTCGCTTTGATTTGCTCTTCGGCGTCGGGCTCGGAGACGGTGTTGGCGAAACTTTCTTCTGTTGGGTTTTTCCCGGAGCGCGTCCGGTGTTTGCGGGTCGGAGTCGGCGTCGGATCAGGCTGAAGAACTTTTTGATCTTTGTGCCTAACGATTCTTCGGCTGCGTGCGCGGTCAGCGCCGAACAAAATCGCAAGATGCAACAAACAGCGCATTAATCTATTGATGTCCACCGACGTTGTAGTTCGTTTAACTCGTTCGCTCCCGCTCTCTCGCCCAAGATGGGCTGCCCGTCCATGTCGCTCGCGTCCCCACGGCTCCATTCTGTGAAACGCCGTCGAGGCACCTGACACAGACGCCCTTGTTTATTGGCGTTGATGTAGTGTTGGGCTTGCTTGGGTAGATCTGCCGCGCGTGCGGTCGCTCTGCTCGAGTGCTGAGTAGCGAGAAGTTAACTCCCGCCACTCAGCGGCAGCGATGAGATCGTAGACGCCCAAGGACCGCTTTGCAGTCCGAGTGTAGCTGGATCCTTCGCATGCCATTTGGGTAACTCGAACAGTTGCCAGAGCCATGTCGCGGTTTGCCGCTGCGGCGCGAGCTTGTAACGAACAAGGCAGAGTTTCATCCAATTTTTATGTCGGAAAAAATCTATTTTGGTGTGGATGTGTGCAAAGAGAGCCTGGCTTTTTGCGAATCGAGTGTGGCTGGGCAGGTGGTTACAATGACTCCGAGACATCGCGGCTTGTCCGCTTATCTAAACGCGCGCACCTGATCATTGATAGACAGTGGCGGATATAGCCAGGTTGGTCTCAGTGCCGCAACAAAGCGCAGTACCCCTCTACGGTAGTCAACCCCCGGCAGGTCCGCGATTTTGCGTCGCGGGGTGGGCCGGCTGGCCAAGACTGATCCCATTGATGCAGAGATGTTGGCGCGTTTTGGTGCCGAGTAAATCCGCCACCTGATGCCATGCCCAGTGCCGCAGAAGTGGCGCTGCAGGAGCTGGTCAGCGCGCGTCAGCAGCTGGTTGAACAACGCACCGTGTTGTTGCTACAGCAGGCTCAGCACCTGAGCAGCATCGTGCGCAGACTCGATCGCACCCTACTTAAACTGTTCCAGCGGCAGATCACACAACTGGAGCTGGCCATCGGCTCCATCTTGGAAGAACAATCTGCGCTGAAGCAAAAAGTAGAGCGCCTGCAACAAGTCAAAGGCGTCGGGTTGATCACCGCTGTCACCTGCGTCGCTCTGTGTCCAGAACTCGGCTCACTCTCCAGAGGCCAAACAGCGGCGCTGTCCGCGTCCTCCCTTTCGACGGTGAGAGCGCAGCGCGTAGAGGGTGGCGCCATATCAGCGGCGGTCGCCCCAGATTACGCCGTGCCTTGTATATGGCCGCCATCAGCGCCATCCGTTCGAACCCAGTCTTGCGCCGCTTCTACCAGCAACTGCGTCAGCGCAACAAACCCCCCAAAGTTGCCCTGGTCGCCGTCATCAGAAAACTCGCTATCCTCTTGAACCAACTGCTCCGAAATCCTTCTTTTTGCCAGCCGTAAACAAAGACATGCTACAGAATCCTGTCCTCACCTCGAGAATCCTAGGCGGATAAGCCTGTGCCGCAGACGCGTTCTAACGACAGCCTGCCCGCTCCAGCTGCGCATCGAGAGTCAGCCAGCGAGCTCTTGAAGGATTGCTTTGTTGAGGCGAATGCCGCCTTCGAAATTTTCGAGCGGAAAATTCTCATTGGGCGAATGCGCGCGGCAATCAGGCAATGCGAGTCCCAAGAGCAGCGTTTCGATACCAAGAATTTCCCGGAATTGCGAGACGATCGGAATGCTGCCGCCTTCGCGTATGAGCGCGGGATCCCCGTTGAAAGCTTTGCGCAACGCGCGTTGTGCCGCTTCGCCCATGGCGGAGTGCGGATCGGTGAGATACCATGGCCCGCTGTGGCCGGTGGCAATATCCATGGTCACGCCTTTCGGCAGATTTTTTTGCAAATGCGTTTTTGCCAGTTTCAGAATTTCATCGCCGTCCTGTTCGGGAACGAGACGGAACGTCAGTTTCGCCATCGCGTGGCTGGCGATGACGGTCTTCGTCCCCTGCCCCTGATAGCCTCCGCCGATTCCATTGATCTCCGCAGTCGGTCGCGCCCAGGTGCGCTCGAGCGAATTGTAACCGGCTTCGCCGAAGAGTTCCGGCACTCCTGTTTCCTCGCGGATCAGTTTGTCGCCGTCGACCGGAAGTTTGCGCCACGCTTCGCGCTCCCATTTTTCCAGCGGTTTCACGCGATCATAGAATCCGGCAATTGCCACGCGGCCTTCGCGGTCGTGAAGTGTGGCGAGCAATTGAGCGAGGGCTGTGATCGGATTTTGAACGGCACCCCCAAAAATGCCGGAGTGCAGATCCATCTTTGGACCAGTCACTTTGACTTCCAGCGCGGTTACTCCACGCAACCCGTAGCTCAACGTTGGCACACCGCGCCCGATCATGCCGGTATCGGAGACGACTCCCACGTCGCACTTCAGTGCATCGCGATTTTCGGTGAGAAAAGGGCCCAGACTCCCGCTGCCGATTTCCTCTTCGCCTTCGATCACCAAATGCAAATTCACCGGCAGCTCACGATGCTCCTCGATCGTTTCCTGAATTCCGAGAATGTGCGAGAGGATTTGGCCTTTGTTGTCAGTTGCGCCTCGCGCAAAAACATAACCGTTCTTCAACACCGGTTCGAACGGCGGCGATTCCCAAAGCTCCAAAGGATCTGGCGGCTGCACATCGTAATGGCCATAGATTAGAACTGTTCGCCGCCCGGGCTGATGTTTGTTACGGGCCCAGACGATGGGGTGACGGCGCGTGGGAACGAGATGCGTCTGCAGACCGATCCGATTAAGCTTGTTTACAAGCCAGTCTGCGCATTCAACCAGCTTTTGCTTATATTGGTCGTCAGTCGAAACGCTGGGAAATCGTAGGAACGAGTAATACTCCTCAAGATAATTGTCGCGCATGGTGGGAAGATTAAACCCGGGTTGCCGTAGACGTCCAACACTCAACGGTACCAGGAAGCAATTGTAGGGCGGGCGCATCGCCTGCCCGGCGCAAACCTGGCAAGCGGAGCGCTTGCCCTACAACAGCCCGCCACGTCACCCATTTACGTCCTCGGCACGCGCGACGGTTCTCCGTACGAAGTACAAGAGAGACGACAGCACTAGCACGATTCCGGTGACGATGAATTCGCGAGCGGTGCCGTGCGTGAGAATCCAAATGATGGCGAGGATCGCCAGCGCGGGCACAATCCTCATTCCGGGAAAATTGAACGGCTCGCCATCCGAGCGCACGTCCCGTTGGATCAGAATCCAGCAGGCAGCGCAGCAGAGCAGATACATCAGCAACACGGCAACATTCGAGAGCACCGCGAGCCGTTCGAACGTGCCGCTGATTGATAGCGCAAACGCTAGCGTTGCGTAAGTAATGATCGCGACATCCGGTGATCGATAGCGCGGATGCACGTGCGCGAAAAATTCCGGCAGCGCGCCGTCGCGACCGAATGCAAAGATCATTCGCGGTGAACTCAGGATGTCACTCGTCACAAACCCAAAGGCCGAGATGCTGGCTCCGGCCAGAAGAATCACCCGGCCCAGATTGCCGAGAAATTTCGCTGCCGATTCAGCTAGAGGCGCCTCGGGATGATTGCCCAGATCTGCCCCAAGCGTTCCCTGAGCGACGAGTTGAATCATGAGGTAGATGACGGTCGTAATCACCAGCGCCAGGTACGCCGAACGCGGAACGGTGCGCGCCGGGTTTTTCACTTCGCCACTCGGAATCAAAGCCACCTCGATTCCGACAAAAGCGAAAATCAACAGGATCACCGCATCGCCTAACGACTTGCTGCTCGGCCAGCCGTTCCAGGCAAGGTTCGGCGCGTGAATGAAAAATATTCCAACGCAAATGAAGAGCAGCAGGGGCAGAAGCTTTGCCACCGTGATCACGGTCACGGCACCCGCACCCTGGCGCACGCCGCGGATGTTGATCAGTACGAGCACGCCGTAAACACCAAGCATGACCAGAATGCGCATGATCGGATCACCCAGGAAGGGAACAACGAGCGCAACAGAATTCGCGAAAACGTTGACGACGCCAGCAACCGCCCCTAGTGCGGTTAGGAAATAGAGCATCCCGGCGAGAAACCCGACGTAACGACCGAACGCGACTTCCACGTAAGCGTAAAGTCCGCCAGTCAGGGACACGCGGCTGCCGGCAATCGCAAAGCAAGTCACAAACAACACCATCGCGATCGCACAACAAACAAAAGCCAGTGGTGCTGCCGGGCCGAGTCCTTTCGCAACGGTGGCTGGAATAACGAAAATACCGGCGCCGATTGTCGAGCTGACGATGTTCGCAGTGAGAGCTGGAATCCCGATACCGCGAACCAACTGATGATCGATGCGCTCTTCCTGCTCTATCCACGATGGCGATTTGTCTGTCATTGGCGCATCGTGTGTCATTCAGTTGTCCAAAGCAAGAGGACGAGTTAAGCTCAGCGGGCTAGGGTTCAGCTGTCGAATGGCCGGGAATTCTATCGTGGGACATGTGGAGGGACGCCTCTCCCTGGTTAGGGAAAGGGGGACGGTGAGGGTCGGTTTCCAGACGATTGTCCAACCCCCTCACCTTCATCCTCTCCCCTTACCCCAAGGGGAGAGGCGAAAAGACGCGCAAGAGTCAACCCGCCTCGACATTATGCGACCAGACGCGAAACTCACAATACCCCATATCCTGTGGCCGGATCGGCCCGGAACCACTTCAAATTGTGTGATTTTATGCTTGTAACCGGTTCGCGCCTGCAGTATTGAGGCTGCCGAGGCACGGGGTTTGGCCCAAAATGCATTTACAATCGCTTGAGCTATTCGGCTTCAAATCGTTTGCCGATAAAACCGTCTTCAATTTTCACGAGGGCGTCACCGCGATAGTCGGCCCGAACGGTTGCGGAAAATCAAATGTGCTCGATGCCGTGCGCTGGGCCCTCGGCGAGCAATCTGCCAAATCGCTTCGCGGCGAAGAGATGGCCGACGTTATTTTTAACGGCGCCGACACACGCAAACCCGTCGGCTTTGCGGAGGTCTCGCTCACGTTTACCGATTGCGGTGAAGAACTCGGAATCGACTGGCACGATGTGCGCGTGACGCGCCGCGTATATCGGGACGGGAATTCCGAATATTTGCTGAACAAAACGCCCTGCCGCCTTCGCGAAATTCAAAGTCTTTTCGCCGACACGGGAATCGCGCGGACCGCTTACTCCATGATGGAGCAGGGCAGAATCGACATGATCTTAAGCTCGCGTCCGGAAGATCGCCGTGCGGTCTTCGAAGAAGCCGCCGGCATCACCAAGTACCAAGACGCAAAAACGCGAAGCGCTACGAAAACTCGAGGCGACTGAAGCAAACCTGTTGCGCATCGGCGACGTCATCAAGGAAGTGAAACGCCAAATCGGCTCGCTGCAACGGCAGGCAGGAAAAGCGCGCCGGTATCAGGCATTGCACGCAGACCTTCGCGTGCTCGAGACGCATCATGCGCGCAAAGAACTCGATTCACTCGAGCGCGAGTTCGCCGCGTGCCGAGAAGAGATCGACCGCCTCACGCAATCCGAACACTCCACGCGCGGAAGAATAGACGACGACGAAAGCGTGCTCGGCGACGAACGCCGTGCTCTGGACAAACTCGACGTAGAGATCGCCGATTCACGCGCGGAGGTGCAACGGCTGGACAGCGAAATCGCTGGGCACCGCAACCGCATTGAATTTAACAAACAGCGCGCGGAAGAGCTGGCCGGATTGATCCAACGTTCGCGGCGGGACATTGCCGAGGCTGAAACGAAACGGAAAAAACACGCGACTGAAATCGAGCAAACCAACAGCTCAATCGCAAAAATCGAGCGGCATTTAAAAGAAAAGGAAGCCGAGCTCACCGAAGTGTCGGCTCTGGCCGGAGAAATGCACAAAGATCGAACGGAGCGGGGCACGCGATTGCAAACGCTGCAAATCGAGTTGTCGAAATCCGAGAGCCGAATATCCGCGCTGAATGAGGAACTCTCTGGAATCAAAGCCCGCCGTGAATTGACCGGCGCACAAATCGAACAACTCGCCAGAGAGATTAAGACATCGAACGAAGGCCGGGAGAAACTGATCGCGCAAATCGCTGTCTCACTAAACGTAAGCCGGCGCGCACGAGCCGATGTTGAGACTAGCCTGCACGAAGGAGAAAAACTGCTCGCCCAAGCGGAGCAGCATCTTGCAGTGCTCGAGCGTACTCTCGCCGAAAAACGGTCACGGCTCGACGTACTGCGTCAGCTAAACCAGGAAGGCGAAGGGCTCGCCCAAGGTTCGCAAGCTTTGCTCAAGGGCACGCACAGTTCGGTAAAAATCCGCGAGGCCATTGCCGGTTCGCTCGTAGCTCAGCTCGATGTTGATCCCAAATTCATTCAGGCGATTGAAGCCGCGCTGGGCCGGAACCTGCACGCGATTATCTTAAAAGATGCGAAACTTGCTTCGGAAATCATCGGGAGCCTGAAAAAGAACAAGCTTGGACAGGCGGCACTGCTTATCCCGGAGCTGACAGCACCTGCACGCAAACCAGCCGGAACCGTTCTGCCAAAAGGGGCGCTTGCCTGGGCTATCGACAAACTAGCAGCGCCACAACCGCTTGAACCACTGGTCAGGCAGTTGCTCGGTAACATCGCCGTTTTTCCGGATCTGGAACAGGCGCTCGAGTGCAAGCAGGGCGAGCCTGCGCTGGCGATGGCCACACTCGCCGGCGAGTACGTTTCCGCAGAAGGAATCGTGTTTGGAGGCAGCACTGAGGTGCGCGCAGCCTCCCTGCTGGAGCGGAAAGCGGAGATTGCCGACCTCGTGAAAGAAGAGACTGCTCTGGTAAAGGAGCGCGATGCAATGTGCGTCAAACGCGATGAAGCGAAAACCGCGGTCGAAATCGCGATGCGGCTTCAGCGCGAAGTCAGCGAAGCCGGACGCAAGATCGACAATTTGCAGTCGGAAAAAGCTGCGCTCGAGCGGCAGGTAGCGACGGCGGACGAGCGAATAGCGCAACTGGAGCGCGAACTTCAGTCAGTGCGCGATCAGCTCGCGAAGGAGAAGACCGAATTCGGCGCATTCGAAGCCGCGCAAAAACAGACTACCTCCCGCGAAGAAGAGTTGACCGAGGAAATCAACCAACTACGGCTTGGCATCGCCACGGATCGTCAGCGCCATGAACACCTAATCGCGCAACGCGAACCGATGAGCGCGCGCGACGCCGAGCTGGTCGAGTTGATCACAGTGCGAAACGCGGACATCGCGATGTACGAACGGAAACTAGCTACGCACGCCGAGGAATCGCGTGAATCCGAAACGCTAATCGAAAGTCAAACCGCGCAGCGCGAGGAGGTAGAAGCGAATAGCGCGAAAATCGGTAGCCAGCGTGCCACCCGGCTCGCCGCGATTTCCGATCGCGAAAAAGAACTGCGGCGGCTGCGCGATTCGTTAGGCGAATTACAAGATCGCCGCGCACAGCGGCAGGTGCGCGAATCGCAATTACAAATGAAGATCGACAACCTCGTCGCGCACATTTCGCGCAGTTACCAGATTGATCTTCGCGGGTTTGCCGGAGATCATCCCGCATTTGAAAAAGTTTTGCGTGCACAGTTCAAGCGCAACGAACAACTCGAGGGCGGAGCTTCTGCGACGCCGGGCTCGCCGGAGATCGCCCCTCCAAATCTGGAAAAACTTATCGGCGAGCTAAGAACCCAGCTCGATAACATGGGCCCGGTGAATTTGGATGCTGTTCACGAGTACGACGAACTGGAAGAGCGTTACAAATTTCTCGAAGGGCAAAATACCGATCTCACAAATTCGCGACACGAGCTGCTCGACGTGATCGCCCGCATCAATTTCACTACAAGGAAACTGTTTGCCGACACGTTTGAGCAAGTCCGGGCGAATTTCCGTGAAATGTTTGCCGAGCTGTTCCGCGGCGGGCGCGCGGATTTGTCGCTGCTGGACGAGAACGATCCGCTCAACTGCGGCATCGAGATCATCGCCAAACCTCCCGGGAAACAATTGCAAAGCGTCTCGCTCTTGAGCGGCGGTGAGCGTGCAATGACGGCCGTCGCGCTGTTGTTTGCTATCTACATGGTGCGCCCGAGTCCGTTCTGCATTCTCGACGAAGTGGATGCGGCACTCGACGAAAACAATATCAACTGCTTCATCCGCGTGCTTGACCGGTTCGTGAAGCAAAGCCAGTTCATCATCATCACGCACAACAAACGCACCATTGCCAAAGCCGATGTTCTTTACGGCGTGACGATGGAAGAACGCGGTGTGAGCAAACTGGTCGGCGTGAAACTCAGCGTTCCAGCGCAACCTGTCATTGAAGCAGCTTCAAACGGAGGCGAACAAACGCCGAGGCAGCGGCACCTCGCGTTCGCGGCGCGATAGGGTAGCGCACGCGACTGGTTTCGGCGTCACACCGAAACCAACTTCTTCTGGCGCTCGTTGCTTGGAGACGTCACTAACTGACAAGAAAAGCCCGCGAACGCCGGAAGCCTTCGCCAGCACGCAGGAGGCATGCGCTACTGGAGCCGCGGCGGTCGGCCGCTAAAAAACTTTGCGCGCGATTACCGATCTTGGCTAAAATCCCTCGATGCTTCAAACGGCGCCGCGGACCGCAAAATTAAAAAGAAAAAAGAGAGAGCCCGCATCGCTGGGCGAAGCCGGCTCGAGGACTACGGCGCCTCCCCACGAGCGCTTTCTTGAGGCGTTTCGCTGGATGTTGCTGACGCGCACGCTTGAGGAGAAGCTCGTTAGTCTCTACCGCGGCGGCCAGATCACAGGCGGCGTTTACATAGGCAAAGGCCAGGAAGCGGTCAGCGTCGCGTGCGGTTTGTTTTTGGAAAAGGGCGACATTTTTGCGCCGTTGATTCGCGACCAGGCCGGGCGATCTGCGTTTGGCGAACCGCTGGTCGACGTCACGCGCACTTATCTCGGGTCGCGCCTCGGTCCGATGCGCGGGCGTGACGGCAACATTCACCGGGGCCATCCGCGCAACAATGAACTGGCGATGATTAGTCATCTCGGGGCGATGGTTTCGGTCACCGTCGGGACGTTGATGGCCAAGCGTTTCAATGGGGAAAAAAACTTTGTCGGCCTTGCATGCATCGGCGAAGGCGGGATGCAAACCGGCTCGTTTCACGAAGGAATGAACATCGCCGCAGTGGAACAAGTGCCGCTCGTGGTCGTGGCGACAAACAACCACTACGCCTATTCAACGACTAACGACCGCGAATTCGCTTGCGACGATTTAGTCAAGCGGGCGATCGGCTACGGATTCGAAGGCTACAGCCTCGACGGAACCGATCTCGCGGCATGCCTGGATGTAATTGGCGGTGCGGTAAAACGGGCGCGCGCCGGCCGTCCGCCGCAATTGGTCGTCGCGTCTGTGCTGCGGCTTTCCGGCCACGGCGAACACGACGATGCCAGCTACGTGACCGAAGAGATGAAGCGTCAGCCTTTTGCGCGTGATTGTCTGAAGGTTGCCGAGCAAGCTATTGTCGATCTTAATCTCGCCTCCCCAGAGACATTGGCCGAGTGGCGGAAGAGACGCTGCGGCAAAGGTGGACGAGGCAATTGCCACGGCGCAAAAGGAGCCCGTGCCCGAAGCGGACAAAGAAGATTGGTGCGCGTTATTCACACGCGATCTTGTCGATCACACGGAAGACGAGTGAATGACGAAGCACGAAAGTCGATGAGAAGGGATTCCGAAGGTTCAAATGACGATGCTACTGAGCGCGTTTCATCGGGTCATTCCGATTCAACGGTTTAACGCGTTCAACAATTTAACGCGTGCGAAGCCATGAGCCTCACGTACCTCGAAGCGATCCGCGAAGCGCAGGCGAAACTGTTGCGCGACGATGATCGCGTTTTCATTTACGGGCAGGATGTCGGCGGGACATTTGGCGGCGCGTTTAAAGCGACGAAAGGGCTGGCGAAGGAATTTCCAGGCCGCGTGTTGAACACGCCGATCAGCGAAGATGCGATCGTGGGCACTGCCATTGGTGCTGCGATGCAGGGAATGCGGCCGATTGTCGAAATGCAGTTTGCGGATTTCTCAAGCATCGCCCTGAACCAGATTCTCAACAACGCAGGCACGCATTACTGGCGAACAGGCGTGCCGGTGCCGATCACCGTGCGTTTGCCTTCCGGTGGAACAAAGGGAAGCGGCCCGTTTCACAGCCAATCGATGGAATCGCTTTACGCGCATTATCCGGGGCTCATCGTGATGACACCCGCGACGGTGGAAGACGCTTACACCATGTTGATAGAAGCTGTGGCAATCGATGATCCTGTCGTTTACTGCGAACACAAATATCTTTATTACCATCTCAAAGCCGACAAACTGCCGGACAAAGGCTTGCCGACCGGGCGTGCGCGAATTGCGCGCCAGGGACGTGACCTCACCATCGTGAGCTACAGCGCAATGACACAGGAATCCCTGGCCGCGGCGGAGGAACTCGCGCTTGACGGCCTCGAGATTGAAGTTGTCGATCTGCGCACGGTGAAACCGCTCGATACTGACACGGTGCTTGCGTCTGTTGCGCGAACCGGACGTTTGCTCTGCGTCGGCGAATCCTTTCCCTGGGGTGGTACGACCGCGGAAGTGATCGCACGCGTCACGAACCTGGGCTTTCACCTGCTTGATGCGGCGCCTCAACGTCTCAACGCGAAGGACACACCAATCCCCTATCATCCAAATCTCTGGAGCGCGCATCGGCCGAACGCGAAAAACATCGTCGCAAAAGCGCGCGCGTTGCTTCGAGAATAAGAATCTATGCCGCAAGTTCCGATTATCATGCCGCAGCTTGGCGAATCGATCGCCGAAGCCACCATTGTCGACATCAAGGTCAAACCGGGCGATGAAGTTGTGGACGATCAAGAAATCCTCGATGTCGAGACGAATAAAGCGGTCATGGGCGTGACCACGCCCTGCAAAGGGAAGATCGACCGGATCGCGGTGCAATTGAAGGAGACCTATCCTGTTGGCGCGGTGCTCGGTTACGTGGAAGCAAGCGAAGAAGACGCCGCGCGGTTCGCGAAGCACGCGCCGCCTCCGCCGCAGAAGGAAGTCGCGGAGGAAATCCCTGCGCGCGCCGATCAGGAAGTCGCTCCAGCGCGCGAGAAGAAAATCCCGACACGTGGTCGGGATGGCGACGGTGAACGCGCTGCCGGGTTACCCGTTCCTGCAATTACGAAGGGAGCAACTTTCCTGTCGCCTCGCGTGCGCGCACGGATGACTGAATTGCAGTTAACAACCGCAGACCTCGCCGGAATTATGGGAACCGGAGCCGGCAATCGTCTAACGATCAAAGACCTCGAAACTTTTCTTCACAAGATAGACAACCAAACAGCGCATGAAGCTTCCAAGATCCGCATGGGAGTGGCTGATGCCATGCGCCGGAGCTGGACACGGCCTCTTTCAACGATTGGTTCGTCGGTGAATCTGGATCCAGTGTTGCAAGATCGGAAGTCGCGCGATCCGAAGCCCGGCCTCGGCCTTTACGGGCTACGCGCGCTCGCGCTTGCGCTCGCAGAAAATCCAGGCGCAGCGGCGAAATTTATCGGGACCCGCGTTGTGCAGTCCGATTCGATAGACATTGGCATCGCGGTAGAAGCCGAAGGCGGAATCATGGTGCCAGTGATTCGTAGCGCAGACAAAACCTCGCTTGCCGACCTAACGACAAAATACAAGGAACTGGTCGAACTGGCGCGACAGCGGCGGATTTCCCCCGACATGCAAGCGGGCGGGATCGCCACGGTTTCCAACTTCGGCATCTTCGGGATGGAATGGGGCACGCCGATTCCCCTGCCCGATCAAACGTTGCTACTCGGTCTCGGCGCCGGCAAAAAAGTTCCGTCGTGGGACGAAACGAAAAAGGAATTCGCACCCAAAACCGAAGCGCAAATCACGTTAAGCTTCGACCATCGCAGCATCGACGGCGGCGGCGCCAGTCGTTTGCTCAAGCGCGTGATCGAGTTGCTGCAAGATCCAACAAAGCTCTGATTTTTCGATCCGGCCATCATCTTCCCAACCAATGCCGGACGGAATCATAGATGTTAAACTTCTTGCTGAGGAAATAATTCCTGCTCGGGCTAAGTCCACCGGCATGTCTTGCGTCGGTCCTACCTCTATCGCACCGATGGAAGGCGGCTAGAGCATTTTAAGAAATCTTGTAGCCACCGGCCTATGGCCGGTTCACTTGGCACTGCTTTCGGATTCCAGGGAGGACGGCCCGCAGGGCCGTGGCTACGGTGGCTACAGTTTCATTTAAAACGCTCTAGGAAATGCTATCTCCGAAAGGATTCAAATCTGCAGACGTGCTGCAAGGTAAATCTCGGCAGTATTAATATTTAGCGTTTTTGATGCACTGGCGGTTCGTCAGGTGACTCGCGTGAAAAACCTCCGCAGGCTCTCACTGGAGCAGGTAACTGAATCGTTACCATCCTTTAGTGGGAAGCGGTCGCTTCTCGTGTTACGCGTCAGCAATAACGAAAGGACATCTATGACAATCATTGCTTTGAAACTTTACTATCGTTTGATTCTTTGCCGCGGAATCGTTACCGCGGCGATCCTGCTGACTTGGTTCATTAGTCCGCAGGTGGCGCGAGCGGCGGCTGGTGATCTCGATCCGACATTCGGGACTGCTGGCATGGTGACGAGCGATATTAACCGTAGCACCGACATCGCCAACGCGGTGGCGGTTCAGGCTGATGGCAAGTTGATCGTGGTCGGAGAAACCTATAAAAACAATGATTTCTCCGGCGAAGACTTTGTCGTCACCCGCTACAATACAGATGGTACTCTCGACAACACCTTCGGCTCTGGTGGCAGAGTGCGAACCGATTTCCCCGGCCTGGCGGCGGTACCCTCATCGGTAGTTATACAACCCGACGGCAAAATCGTGGTTGCGGGCGGCGCCTTCCCGCTCTTTACGTTTCTCGGCAATTTCGAACTGGTCCGCTACAACCCCAACGGATCGCTCGATCGTTCCTTTGGCAATGGCGGCATCGTGACGACGACCTTTCCAGAGGGTAGTTACGCGTCCGCCGTGGCTTTGCAGCCTGACGGAAAGATCATTGCCGCCGGGACCGTCTTCGTAGATTTCATCATTGGCGAGTCTTCCAATACCGATTTTGCGCTGGCGCGTTACAACCCGGATGGAACCTCGGACGCCACGTTTGGCAATGGCGGCCAGGTCTCAACCGATTTTGCCGGTTTGGAAGACGATGCCTTTTCGGTCTTGATCCAACCCGACGGTAAGATTGTCGCGGTGGGCTCCGCCAATAATCCTGCGACTTATTACGACTTCGCCGCTGTGCGCTACCTCAGTAACGGCACGATCGACACGACATTCGGTGTCGCCGGAAAAGTGAGCACCGACTTCGGCGATCAAAACTTCGATCGGGCGCGCTCGGCCGCGCTTCAACCCGATGGCCGGATTGTCGCTGCTGGATTCGCTATCTCCCAAAACGGAGGAGTCCAGAATTTCGCAGTCGCGCGCTATACCTCAAACGGCGTTCTCGACACCACCTTTAGTGGCGATGGCAAAAACCAAATCGACTTCGGCAGTTGCTGCCAGAGCGCCTACCAAGTCCTTCTGCAAAGCAATGGCAAGATCGTCACCGTCGGTTATGCGAACACCGAATCATCCGATTCCGACTTCTTGCTGGCGCGGTTAAATCCGCGCGGCTCACTGGATGCCACTTTTGGTGTCGGCGGCAAGGTCCGCACGTCATTTGGCGATCTGAATGGTGGCGCCAACGGGGCCGCTCTTCAGTCCGATGGAAAAATTGTGGCCGTCGGATTTCAAGCCACCTTTAGTAATCAATGGACGAACTTTGCCTTGGCGCGCTACCTAAGCCAGTAATTTCCCCCTTCCGCCTGAAGCAAAAAGAGAGAATCCATCTTTCGTTTGGCTTAGCCGTTCGCGGGAATCTTCGAGCGGCTCTCACCTCCGATCATGTGACGGTTCAGGATTAAAGCTAATGTTAGCGTGGGGTGAAACGGGTTATGAGGGAGGCAACAAACCCTAATGTTGAACGCAGACCGGCGATCGCGGCTCGCGCGGCACACAATCCAGCGGGTCGAATGCCCCTTCAGATCTTGAAGTAGTAGCTATCCTGAAGTCGGTTTCCCTTCTTCGCCATTCTATTTCGGCGTTGCACGCGAAAGTTTATGGCGTCAGGCTTAACCTCGCAACGTGTCGGGACGGATCATAATTCATGCGGGATTTGCAAAGTGCGGAAGCGCCAGCATTCGGACGGCGCTTTTCCAGAATTTCAGCAAGCTGCAGAAACATAACGTTTTTCTCCGAAAATGAAGCCTGCAATCTCCTACATCATCGCTTCGACGCAGCGCAGCGGTACACATTTGCTTTGCAGCATACTGCGAAGCACAGGCATTGCTGGATCGCCCGACGAATTTTTCTTGTCGAAACCTGGAGAAACCTGGGAAAAGCGCTGGGGCGCACCATCGCGTGACGGGTATATCGAACGGGTGTTGCAGGATAATACCGGAGCCAATGGCGTTTTTGGCGCTGTCGTGATGTGGAGTTATTTCGAACGAATGCTCCAAATGCTGCAGGAACTTCGGGAGTACAATAAATTCACCGGAGCGGAACTACTCGCCGAGCTGTTCAACCGACCAAAATACATCTGGATGCGCCGAAGAAATCGAGTTGAGCAAGCAGTCTCCTGGGCCATGGCATGCCAGACGGGCGTTTGGGCGAAAAGAGTGGGAGTCACACCGCAACCAGACGCCACACCCAAGTTCGACTTCAAAGTAATTGACGAATGGTGCAACCGCATTGCAGCCGACGAAGCGAGCTGGGCAAATTATTTTCGCGAAAACCAAATCGAGCCGCTGGTCCTTTATTACGAAGATGTCGTTGCATGCCATCGGGTCGCGGCGGAACGCGTCCTCGAATTTTTGGCATTGCCGCTGCCGCACCGAATGGAGATCCGTGCGCCCGCAATTGAAAAGCAAGCTAACGAAATATCGGCCCAATGGGCAGCCTCTTACCGCAAGCTCAAAAGCAAGCAAACCAGTAAGCTCAGGCAGATCGCGCAGCGATTCCGAATCTGACCATACCATGCGGCGAGGGAACCGAATGTCACGGCGAGAAGGCAGGCGAAAGCGACGGCGCTTCCCCAAATCAGCCACGGCGGACGATAGCTTAAAGTGAGTCGTCCCCTTGTGCCGGCGGGCACCTCAACCACCGGGAACAATCCGCGATACGACGTGACAGCGAGTTTCTGATCGCCGAGTCGGGCTTTGTATCCGCGAAAATACGGACGCGAAAACGTCACTAACGCAGGGCGATCGCCAGTTGGAACATCGACATCTGCTTGCACCCGATTTCGCGAATCATCAATGTTGGCGACGGTCGCAGGAACAAATTGCTCGTTAGGCCGCGAATCGATTGAAGTGACGGAGCGCACTCTCGCAAACGGCACGCCGCGCCGATGAAAAACATTGCCCTCGTCAGTTGAAACCACCAGTTCCCATTCTGTGGCTGGCTGCGGCGCGAGATTTACTTCTCGTGCAACGACGATTCCGTCCACGCCCAGCAAAGCCAGCTCGCCTTCTGGTCCAGCCTGCCGATTTAGTAGATTGTCTCCCACGTCAGGATTAATTTCACCGTGAATGCTGGTTGCGAATTCGCGCGCCACGCCGGCGGCGCGGATCGGGCTATAGCCATTGATGAATCGCAAGCCGGCCCACATCGGCGTGCTTCCCGGGCGTAGCGTTTGGCCGACCGGCTGCGGCGTGTTTGCCGTACAATATGTAAGCTCGGCCCACGGATACACGCTGAGATAAAGCCGCTGGGGATCGAGCGGAGCGGGTTTAAGCAGTTCCTGAGAAAAATTGTATCTCGGAACTCCACAGTTTGTCGGGATGCAAAGATAGGTGGCCAGCAACGCGACAAACGTGATCGCGACGAGCGCCCACGGTCGAAATTTGGAACGGCGTCCTAGCAATTCCCACGAAAACCAAACGGCGGCCAATCCAAGAAAAATCCAGCCAAGCGGAAAAGCGTAAGAACCAGACGTCTGGAAGATAAACGCAGCGATTCCCGTCAGAACGACCAGGGTAAGCGCGGTCATAGCTGCAATCGTTGACGGCAATCCCATGTGCAGCACCTCCGCCGCGCAGATCGCCAGGATTAGATGAAAGAATGGCAGCCAGCGAAAACTCCATCGAAACAGTCCAGCCGTTGGAATCATACAAAGCAAAAGCAAAACGAACAGCAGAACCAGTTCCCATTTAATTTGCCTAACGAGTAGACGTCCGCGCCACGCCAATCCGGCAATCAATGCTGCTGGCGCGACAAGGCCACAAGCCAGTTCCGTCGCGGTGTGCGGCAGATAGCGGTTCGAAAAATCCGCCCAGTTACTGTCCAGCAGGGCAAGATCAAACCGGGCAATGCCGCGGGCGGAACAAGCCATTGCCAGTGCGCTTTCGCTGGCTGTAATTCGCGCGCTGAACCCTGAACGAGATCGAGAAGCGCCAGCCATGCGGGCGCGGAAAGGCCAAAACCGAGCGCTACCCCGAAGAGCATCGGCAGAATCGACACAACCTTGCGAGTTTGGACAAGCGACTTGATCGACAACCAAGCGATGAGGAGCAGCAGCATTAAGACCGTGTAGGGAAATCCGCCCGTAACGAGCAGATAAACGAAGGGCGCCGGCCAGAGAAACCGCCATTTCGTTCGTCGCACATCCAGAGCGCGTCCCGCTCCCCACCATGCCCAGGGCAACCAGGTAAACGCACCCAGCGCACCGAACCAATCGGTCGCACCCCAGCAAATAATCCAACCGTTGAGTGAAGCGATTAGCGCAACGAAGATCGATAGCGGAATCGCAAAATCGCGATCGCGCGCGAGCAAAAATGCGCCAATCGCCAAAACAAAAAGATGCGCGATCGAAAGTGCAGCGGCCTGTTGTGGAAACGTTAGCGGAAATTTCCAAATCAGAATGACGGCCGCATTCACAAAGAGTGAAAACGTGCCGTACTGAAATTCGCCGGCGAGATTTCCGCAGACCCACGAATATGGGCTCAGGATCGGCCAATGACCTTTGGACCAACTGCGCGCCATATCCGCGAACACAGGCAACACAGACAACTCATAATCATCATTCCAAAAAACCAGCGGATTGTGCCAGAGCAGAAGCAGGCAGAAGAAGACGACGAGTAATCCGGCTGAAAGCGCGCCAATGATTTGTGAGCGCGTGCAGCGCGAAGGGGACATTTAAGAAAGAAAACACCCAACGCTTAACGTCCAACGCTCAACATCCAAGGAGAGAACTCGAATCGTCATTTCGCATTTCTTTCGGCTGTTCGAATGCTGGAGAAGAAGATCCTAATGAGCTCTTCAGTCTCATTGAGGATCGAGCGCATTTTCGTCTCCGGCAGCATCGACGATTTTGCGATCAGTCGTAACCAGCGACGAGTCTCCTTCAGTTCCTTCAGGCAGACCTTCAATTTGTGAACGAAATCTTTACGGGATTCAGCGGCTTCGACTTCACCATGATTGCCGTATGGTGAAGTTCCGCAGCGCAGAAGCTGTCCGGCAATGTGATTTGCAGCGCGCGTATTCGCCAAACCATCAACCAGGCGAATGATGCGCGCACTGAATTCCAGCAGGCGATCCTCCAAATCGAAGCGGAGGGACTTCTTTGGCTGAGCGTTCGGCGTTGAGCGTTGGGCGTTGGACGTTTCCCCCCGAGCAGTATAAGCACCTCCATCCTCCCTTACCTCAAGCCATTCGATAACCTGCGTCGGATGTTCCATGATCGAGCGTTCTATTCGTCTCACAACACCACCGGTTTTCCCTCGGTCATAACCAGCACCTGTCTCTCGATGCCGTGAGCGCGGGCGGCTACAAGCAATCGCTGCGGCGGTTCGTGGAGCGGCTCGAAGCCGAGTGGAAAAGTCCCGTAGTGCATCGGGATTAAAGTGTTGGCACGCAGTTCGAGAAAAGCCTTTACCGCCTGTTCAGGATTCATGTGAACTTCGCGACCGGTAGGTGCGTCGTACGCGCCGATGGGAAGCAACGCCAACTCGACGTTAAACCGGTCGCCGATTTCTCTGAACCCTGGGAAATAAGCAGTGTCGCCGCAGTGAAAAATCGTTCGACCATTCGCAGCGACAACGAATCCGCCGAAATCGCGGTGCGAATCCGCGAGAAACCTAGCGCCCCAATGGCGACACGGGGTGAGCGAAACTTTGAGCGGGCCAAGCTCTACGGTCTGCCAGTAATCAAGCTCGTGCACGATATGGAACCCGAGGTCGTGCACCAGGTTTCCCACGCCCGTCGGGACAACGATGGGTTGGTTGGCAGCGACGCGCCGGAGCGTGCGCCGGTCGAGGTGGTCGAAATGCGCATGTGTCACCAGGACATAGTCGATGGAAGGCAAATGATGAATTTCGAACCCCGGTTGTTTTAAACGTTTGATGACCTTGAGCCATTTCGACCAGATCGGGTCGATCAAAATGTTGACCTCGTGGGTTTGAATCAGAAATGACGCGTGCCCAATCCAAGTGATGCAGATCTCGCCTTCGTGGATCTTTGGAAATTGAGGCGGTGTCTCCTCGCCCGATCGCTTCACAAAAAGCGACGGAATCAAAACACTGGTCAGAAAATTGCGCTTGTGCCAATCGGCTCGCGGCCGCAGCTGGACCCGGGTGGAATGTCGCACCCGTGGCATGGCACCTTCATCACGCGGCGATTGGCGGACAATGTTTCGCCGGCTCTTCTTTGGAAAACGAATTGGCACGACTGTCGAAAGGATATGGGACAGTTACAAAGTTAAAAGAGTTAAAAAGTTACAAGTTTGGTCAGGCGCAGCGATCGTGCAGCTCCTTAACGTTTTAGCTTTGTAACCTTTTAACCTTGTAACTTCTTCCATTCGGCGTTGAGTTGTCCACATAATGCGGGGCTGGAAAATCTTGGTTGCGGTGTACTTCCTTTGCTCGATCGCGATTGCATCCGAATCGCGATTGCCGTTCAGCACTGTCTTTAAGGGACAAGACCAATTCAATAGGCTTGTTGCAAAGGCAAAGGCCGAGAATTGGAAATCGTTGCCTATCGGCGATCGTACCGCGGCAGTCGGGAAAGCACTGGTCGGCACGCGCTACAAGCATTTCACGCTCGAGATCGACAACCGAATCGAGTCGCCTTCAGTCAATTTCACTGGAATGGATTGCTGGACGTTTTTCGAAACGGCACTCGGTTTCGCGCGAATGCTAAATGAGCCGGAATCAAACTGGACGCCCGAGCGCTTGCTCTATTACATCGAGATGGACAGATATCGCGGCGGCCAATGCACCGGCGATTATCTTTCGCGGCTGCACTACCTTGAAGATTGGCTTTACGATAACAACCGCCGCGGTTTGGTGGAAGATCTGACGCGTCAGCTCGGTGGCCGCAGAGTGTCCCACATTCCGCACGCGAGATGAGCGTCGGCTGGCGGCATTATCGTTATCTTGCGGCGAACCGTTCATTACTCGGGCCGCTTGCCCGCATGGAAGCAAATGTCTCTTCGCGGCCCCTCTACGAAATTCCAAAGAGTCAGGTGGCCAAGATCGAGCCGAAACTGCGCAGCGGCGATGTCATCGGAGTGATTTCGCGCGAGCGAAACGGACTTCATTCGACCGCGCATGTCGGCCTGGCTCTGCGCACGAGTGACGGCGTTCTGCACTTCATGCATGCTTCCTCTCCCAGCAATTACGGCAAAGTTGTCGTGGACGACCAGCTTTCCAAATACCTGTATCGCTACGGCTCGGACAGCGGGATCCTGGTTGCGCGGCCGCTGCGCTAGTCTTGGTCAAACTTGTGCAGGTCCCCAAGCAATTTTTCTAATTGCCTGACGGCCTCCTCGGCATCTACACCGTGCGCTTCGAGTGTTGCCGTAGCTCCGCAATCAAGGTTAGCGCGGAGAACATCGATCAAGCTTGAACCAGAATATCGGCCGCCAGCTGTCACCAGCCAGATTTCCGATCGAAAACTCCTGACGTGTTTCACGAACTGAGCGGCAGGACGCGCGTGCAATCCCAGCTTGTTCGTAATGCGCACCTCGCGGCGGACGGAAACTGGCACGCGCTTTTCCCGGAAAATCATGCCTGACTAGTACCCCACCGCCGGTGCAAAAATCTTTCAATGGGGGAGAAGAAAATCTTGTCGGCCAACAAACCGATTACAACGATGACAATCATGATGCCGATGACCTGCTCCATTGCGCTTAGTTCACGACCGTAATGTAGAAGCTGGCCGAGGCCGAAGCCGGTCAGGATCGTCACGAAAATCTCAGCCGCCATGAGCGAACGCCAGGCGAATGCCCAGCCTTGTTTCATTCCGCTGACGATAAACGGAAGCGCCGCGGGCAAAATCACTTTCAACCATATGTGCAAACGTTTGGAGCCCATGGTTAATGCGGCACGGCGATAAATTGGCGGCACATTGCGCACACCAGTTTCTGTTGCGATCACTACCGACCAGAGCGTGCCCATTACCACCACGAAAAGCATAGCGGCTTCCGTTTGCCCAAACCATAAAAGCGCAAGCGGGACCCAGCAGACACTCGGCAACGTCTGTAGACCGAGGGCGAGCGTTCCAATCGTGTCCTGCCACAGCTTCGAACATGCAGTCAGCAGTCCCAACGGCAGTCCTACAAGAAGTCCAATGATATAGCCTATGAGCAATCGACGCATTGTAACGATGGTGGCTTTTGCCAGAGTTCCATCCATGGCAGCGCCTTCTAAATAGAGCGCGACTTGTCGTGGCGAAGGCACGAGGACAGGCGACCAAATCTTTGCACGAAACAGCGCCTCCCAAATCAGTAGAAGAACAGCAAAGAAAAGTGCAGCGAAAAGAAATCGTTTCATCCTGCGGCTGCGACCTCCGGTTGGCCAAAGCTCTTCAACGCTTTGGTAATTTCTGTGGCGTGGACAGCAAGGTCGACACTGTTGATGTCCCGCGGCCGAGGCAGGTCCACAGCAAATTCCTCCCGAATGCGACCGGGACGCGGCGAAAAAACTATCACCCGATCGCCGAGACAAGCTGCCTCTCGAACGTTATGCGTAACGAACACGATTGTTTTCTTCCGCGCTTTCCAGATTCGCTGAAGATCCCCATAGAGTTGCTCACGAGTCAGCGCATCAAGAGCCGCAAACGGTTCATCCATCAGTAGCATGCGTGGGTTTGGTGCCAGGGCGCGGGCAAGAGAGACCCGCTGCTTCATCCCACCAGAAAGCTCGTGAATGTTGGCACGCTCGAACCGGCTGAGACCGACGAGTTCAAGGTAGTACTTGGCGACGTCGTGGCGATCTTTCTTTGTCAGATTGGGTTTGAGCTTGAGTCCGAATAGAACATTCCCAAACACGTTCAGCCATGGGAAAAGCGCCGGTTCCTGAAACATCACGAGTCGCTCACGGCCTGGCCCGGTGACCGGTCTGCCATCGGCACACACCGTTCCACTGTCGGGTTTTTCCAAGCCGGCAATTATGTTGAGCAACGTGGTTTTGCCGCAGCCGCTCGCGCCCACAAGACAGACGAATTCTCCCTCAGCAACATTGAGGCTCACCTTGTCCAAAGCGAGGACTGAGCCAGATCCACCTTTGAAGCTTTTCGACACGTTCTCGATCGCGAGCTTCGAGGGTGTGACGACTTGGAGCTCTTCGGTGGCTGAGGAATGGTGGTGGCGGCCAGCTAGATGCATTTTACGGAGTTTCGATCAGCTTCGACGTGTCTGTCGAGCCTTTCAAGAAACCCGCGTCTTTTCCATCCTGCACCGATTTGTCAATCAGATCGCGCGGATATTTCGCTGGTAAATTGAATCCGCCTCCAAGCCTGTGCGACCGCGTCCGGTGGAAATCGGCTCGCGTTTCCGCTTTTAATTCCTCGATCAACAACTTCTGCGCTTCTGGTTCGATTCTGCTGAATCCATTTCGTCAGCTCCACGTTTGCGTCCGCGATTTTCTTGGCCAAATCGCGCCGATCACGGAGGAACTTCACACTGGAAACAAGCCATGTAGTGATGGTATCCTTGTCTTCGAGAAAAACGCGCGCGTTCGCATCGCGTTCAAGCCGGGTCACCCACGGCTCGACAGTCCAGACGGCATCGACGACACCTTTTTGCAATAGTCGAAAGCTGATCCGGATTCGCCGTTGGGATCACCATCACGTCTCCGCCTGTCAGCGTGACTTTAAATCCGTGGGCTTTTAACCACGCCCGGCAGGAAATGTCCTGTGTGTTGCCAAGCTGTGGCGTCGCAATTTTTTTTCCGCGAAAGTCTGCCGGTGTCTTTATCGGCGAATCGGATTTTACCACCAGCGCGGCGCCGCCATTGGCTGCGCCGGAAATGACGCGAATCTCTTCGCCGTTGGATTTCAAGTACGCGTTTAGGGCGGGACTCGGACCCACGTAAGTAACATCGAGCGATCCAGCAAAAATCGCTTCCATTGCCGAAGGGCCCGCATTGTATGTGAACCACTGAATCTCGACGTTCGGCCCGAGTCGTTTCTCAAACCAGCCCTTGCCTTGGCGGGAGAGCGCGTGTGCAATTACGCCCTGCGCATGAGTGATATTTGGAAAATGCCCGAATCGTATTGTGGTCTTTTCTTGGGCACCTACAAATGGTGTCCAAAACAGGAACATTCCAATAATTGCTGTTATTTTTATTTTCATACTTGCTTTCGATAGCCATAGGTTGCGGATACCGGTAAGCCCGCCGGGAAACTCTCCCGGCGGGCTGTCGTTTAACCTAACCGTGCTAGAATTTAAAACTGAGATCTGCCTGAAATAGCTGGTACTGGTCCACTGGGTTGATAGTGAGGTTGCCCGTTCCTCCCGTGCCCAGTGCGTCGTCGATCCGCCAGGCATAGGCGTAGGTGAGATTAAAGAGCACGGCGTCAGACAGCATGTACCCGGCCTTCACAGCCACACCCTGCAAGTTTAGCCGCTGGTCGAAAAGATCTGAATCGACAAGATTCGGATCCAGCGCAAACTGATCCTGGTGTTGCCACCAGGCGTCGATCTGCCAATCGTGCTTTTTCTTTAGCTGGCCAATACCGAGACCGATCTCATATGCGTAACGGTCGCCCCCTTTGTCAGAATGACCTGCGGCCGTGGCACGATCGTCGGCTTCGAAGTTGGTCGCAAAATCGCCAAAGATCCGCATTGGGATCTTCCCGACTTTCCAGCCGATCTCAGCCGGTATATCAAAAACCAAAAGACTGTTGATACCGGTTTGATTGCCACCTGGATCGCCTGAGAAATGGATGTTAAACGTGTTCCCGTCGCCGGTGTAGTTGTAGAGGGTTGGCGCAAGCTGGAAGTATAGGATGTGCGGAAAATCAAACTTCGCTCCGACCTGCCAGCCGAGCATGAATGCATTGGCGGTGGGGACCTGCTGAGTCTCACCGCCTATTGGCTGCGTAACTGTCGGAATTGGGCCAATTGGGTTTGACGGGTTGGAATCGTCGTAAACAAATTGTCCAAAGTTTGCGAACACATCGAGTTTGAGGAATGGCTCCGCTGGTGGTCCCGCTACAACTGCTTTGCCGTCCTTGCTGAATGAAGTCGGCGGCGGGGGCTCTCCTCCAAAGACAAACGTATGTTTCCACTGTTCCGCCAAACCTTCCGGGTTTATATCATCATCCCAAACCATTTTCGTGATGACGAACGGGTTTGGCATTCGACCGCCTGTGAAAATAAAGCCCGGAAAGCCCTTGTAACCACCATACGCCTGCCCGACGTAGATACCATCACTGCCCTTTGCGAATGGCCCACCGCCCCCGGGAGAGGTAGTTGACGTGTCGTCGCCAAACGTGACATTTGTCGAACGCGCGCTGGCGCTCGTCTCTAACCGGAGACCAAAGAACCAATCATCCATAAGCGTTCCGCGAAGTCCCAGCCGGAGGCGGTAGCGTTCGCGTTCGAGCTCCTGCCAATCGTTAGGATGATCCGGATCGTTACCGGGAAGTCGGCCGCCGCGATATTCGTATCGCAGACGCATGTCACCGTAGAGCTCCAATTCAGTGAGCGCCGGGAACAGTTTCCACTTCGAACCGCCCAAATCCGGAACCAGTTTCTCAACGTACTTTTTGCCGTCAGTCGTCGATACTGTTTTCATTTTACCTTCAGGGGCCGGCTGCGCTGCGAACGCGTTCCGCTGCTTCTTGAGTCCGGAGATCTCGGATTCCAACTGGGCATTGCGTTGTTGCAATGCCTGGACAGCGCGCTCGAGTTTCTCGAGCCGATCGGCATCGGATGATGCCTGAGCTTTGAGTGGCTGGACCGCCAGCGAAACAATCGCAGCCAGGCCCGCGCCGGCTGCGCGTAAAATGAATTTATTTACCAACATAAGTCTCTCCTATTTTGCCGCGCCTTTCGCGCGGCCGTTGTGTGTCTGGCTCCCCTGGGACCCGGAAAAGTGCTTTAATGCCTCCACTCTGCTTTTGGCACGAATTGGCCGCTCGCCCTCTTTGGACAAGATCGATGCGAGCGCGATGGATCGGTGGAGGAAAGGCGGCGTGATTTTGTCGCGCCGATATTTGCGAAGGGTGATCGCGACGATATCGGCAAGGGTATAGCGATCGAGGATTGTGCTGATGGCATTCCGCACATCGAACATCAAGATTCGCAGACCACAGTGAACTTCATCCGGACAAGAGCAGCGCGCATAGGATGTTTGGCTAACGCATCGGATCGGCGCCAGCGGACCGTCAATCAGCCGAATGACAGCGCCAAACTTTATCCGGCTCATCGGGCGCGCGAGTGAGTAACCGCCGAATTTTCCGCGCCTGCTTTTCACGTATCCGGCCGTCTTAAGCTGCGTGAAGATCTGCTCGAGGAATTTGATCGGCAGTTTTTCCTTCGTCGCCAGCTCGCTTACCTGAAGCATCGGCCATCCCAATTCTGAAGCGATGCCGAGGTCGATTAGAGCTCGCAACGCGTACTCGCCACGTTTGGAAATTTTCATGTTTTATTCTTACTCCTCCACGCTTCGAATGTCCCGCCAAAGCGGCTGAAGTATTTGGTGTTCGACAAAAACCGTGCGCCGGGGAAAAAGGGCCCAAATAACTCCATCCTCCTGGCTGTTTCATGGTCGCTTTGCTGGTTGATTCTCTACTATTCTACTAGGATTTATATACCCTACTAAAGACGTATGAAATGAAAAGCAACCATTTTTTGAATTTCTTTTTTGCTGGCCCGGTGTTCGAAGTGACGAATGCCAAAACAGAAGTTCTGCCCAAGAACTGCCGCGGGCCAATGGCGGATCACCCGCATCCGGACGCTCAGAAACTATAGCCGCACCGCGGATCGAGTTCGCCCGGTGCGTTTGGTGCGTACCGCTGACGCTCTGAAAGATATTTTGGGTTGCCGCCGTCCTTGCCGCGGCGCATCTAGAACGATTCGGCATCGCGAACATCGCCCCGGATGCAGCATATTTAGTTGAACGCTCCGGCCAACATTTGACTTCTCTATTCTCTCAAGCTCGCACGCGTCGCCTTATACCAGCCAGGTAACGGGACAACCAGTCGGAGGAGGCCTCTTTACGCCGCTCCTTTTTGGTCCGGCGGTATTCCAACCGCAATTGGTTAAAGATTTTGGCGTCATAAATTAGCCCTCGAATTGTATAGCGTTTCATATTTTCCTTCCTCTTAGTTGTTTCAGTTTCCCTGTTTAATCTATACTGTTATACTATGGTTAAAGATACCCTACTACACAAGTAGGAAATCAAACGCAAACTATTTTTCAGTTTTTTTTGCGGACCCCAGCGTTGGAGGCGGCGAAGTGCCGCTACAGTGTAATCGCTGAGCAGCCGACTGCTACCGGGGCGCAGGCGCGGCATCACCCGCAAACGCGACGCTTCAGAAATTGTAGCCAAACGGCGGATCGAGCTTGGGATCAATGCACTTACAGCGTATTTCTGATCCTCAAGCGAAAGGTATTCGCGATATCCCCCTACTTTGCCCCGTCGCACCTTGAACGATTCGGGATCGCGCACATCACCTGGGTGCAGGATGTTTGAATCAAACGCGCCGGCTGCTTCGAGCTTTTGCATGTTCTCGAAGCGGGAAAACTCGAGAGCGTCCTGAAAGATCGTAGTATCCGGCTCTGCTTCACCAAGGACCGCGAGCAGATCGCGGAAATGTTCGTCCGGTGAGGCTCGCAGTGCCTCATATCGGACGAGCGAGAAATTGTCGTGTCCGGAAAACTCATTGATCCAATCGTTCATCGTGTTGACGATGGCGCGCACGCCGAATCTCCTGTCCCGCAGCATTTCACCCGCTGTCTTGTGCCTCAGCTTAAGCGGCGCGTGTGGATCACGTCTTGTCAGCTGCAAATACAGAGAAACGAAACAATCCCGCGGATCGCGCGCGAGCAGAACGATTCTTGCCCGGTCAAGCTCCTTTTGCGGAACCAGATACTTGCCTCGAAATCTGTCCCACCGATCACCTTTAGTGCGGTGCTCGAACAGATCGTGAGAAAAGATTAGGCGAGGAATACGCTGTTCACGGTAACGATCCGGCCGCAACGTAAATTCAAGACCGAAGCGCTTGCAGAAATACGCACAAAGGAATGCGCGCAACCAGGTGCGTCCACTCTTCGGCACGGAAAGAATAATCGCGTCCCCGCCTGAAAGTTCACGGGCGCGGCTGCTGAAATTGCGGCGCGTCCACCGCGACTTCGCCACACGAAATCGCCAACGCGAACTGGGTTTGTTTGTAGTCGAGAAGCCCGAGAAAGGTATCGGCTGGCTATCCTTGTAAGCTGCCGTCGGTTCCGGCGGCGCTCCAGCCAAAGATTCAGATGTGATTTCCATCGCCATTCAAGTCGCTCCGGGATGTTCGGGCTGGTTGCATAAGACCGCAAATAGGGGTACTTGTTCAAGCACAATTATTTGGGGGCGTACTGGCTTCGACTCATCGTTGGAAGCGCAGACGGCATGTCGAGGATGGTTCGTTGGCCTCGTTAAAAACCGGACCAAACAAATAAACGCAGACAACGAAGGTCTCGCTCTCGCGGCTTAATTGACCGCGACGTTTTCGCAGTGACGCCTGCTAGCGGCGAAAACGTGGACAGCAGGCTGGCGAACCGGCGGAGCGACCGCGCCGGTTTGTAAATCGATTTCGTGGACGCTCGGGAGCCGGCAGTGCGCCGGCGCATGGCTTGGCTCCTCAGAATTGATCGCCGGATAAACATGTAGATGTTTGCGCGGATGGCGACGAGGACAGGGGTTCAACTCCCCTCGCCTCCAGGCTTCGCTCGCGACGAAGTGGCGAGCGGAGTCTGTCGCGGCGCAGCAGAAAGGCGAAGCCGGACCTACTGGCCTCAGCCAAATCAACGTCTCGAGCTACGCCCCGGCAAGCCAAGCTTAATTTAATGGCCTTTCGTACGTCTACATTTTGCAAAGCGAAGCCGACCCTGAGCGGTTTCACACAGGATCGACGACCGATCTTCGTCAAGGTCTAACCAGTCACAACGAAGGACGCGTGCCGCATACGTCCAAGTGGAAGCCGTGGACGCTCAAGACGTACACCGCCATGTCCGATGCAAACGCGCCGCCTAACTGGAAAATATTTCAAGTCGCAGTCTGGACGCGTATTCGTAAAGAAGCACCTATGATGGCTTCGCTCGCAACGCCGTGAAAAGCGAGAGCTGCCACGTCCGAGTGAAACGAACGCGCACCTTCGTGGGCGATGTATTCGACACTCGGCCAATATGACCGGATTTGTGTCTTCTTGGATCGAATGATGAGACGGCGACCAGCGTACTGCTCTTCGGCGGACATCCTCGGCAAGATCCGCACGCGAACATTGCGCGCTTTCACAAGCGCCGAGATGGAGCGGATTCCTCGCCAATATTCCCTCGCCCACTGCTTTGTTACGCTACCTCGAATTGTAAACCGCCTATTTGCGACAACTTCGAAACTACATCCAGTCACGGCCTGCCCTCACCGCGCCGGAGTGGGGCGGGGGTGCGGGGTTGGACGGGGTCTCGGTGTCGGTTGAACCCTGGGCAGTGCTTTGCATTTTCCGAAACTGCCAGCATCCACAATCGCTTGGATTTCTGTTTGCGAGAGCGCGCGATTGAAGATTTCAACTTCGTCGATAAGTCCGCCGGTTGGAAAGAATGGGTTACAAGCCAGCGACGTCGCGCCGATGAGTGATCGGCGCCTGTTGGCAGGGCCGAGAACGCACCGGTTTGTTGGCCAATCAACTGCCCATTCATGTAAAGGCTGATCGTTGACCCGTCGAACGTCCCCGCGAGATGTGTCCAGGTGTTCGATGGAAAGTAACTCCGGAACAGACGTTATTCGCAGGCACATCAGGTTGCCCAAAGAACAAACCGCAACCGGTCGATACCACGAAGTCCAGACCCATCTGGTAATACCGTTGCCGTCACCGTTGCAGGTTTCGCGCTTGCCAATGAAATGCTGCGTCTCACTCGTCGAAGTGCGGTAGACCCACATGTCCACGCTCATCGGCATGTTGCCACCGAAGCGGATGTTCGCGTTGTCGGGCACCTGAACGGAACTCGTCCGTGCCATCGAAACTGAACGCCTGGCCAACAAGGCCTGTCGCGAATGTCGCGCCGTTTTCCAGCGTGCCATCGTTACCGCCTCGGATGTCGTTCGCGTTCCCATCGCCCGGCCACCACGAGACCATCCCAGGAGGCGGCACTGTGCAGGGCTGTTCATCGGTTGACTCAGCCACGTAGTAATGGATCACTGAGCCGGTGCCGATTCCGATGTCATTCCAAGTGTTGTTCCGCGAGTTGCCATTATCGAAGAAGGTCAGGCACATCTCCCGTTCCGCCATTGTTGTTTGGCTCACCGGATGCCCAGTTTGTAAAAGACCAGAGGTCACCTGTGACCCATGTCCAGTCGCCAGCCGGCTCGTTATTCTTATCGAATTGATAACCGCCGATGTTCGGCCCCTCGTTGTTATTCGCACCATCAATCGCCCAGTAGGTTGGGTCGTCTATGCCGGCGAAGACAAAGTTGTTTTCATCGGCCGACATCAGCGTCGCCGACATCACAGGGGCGACCATTCGGCGCGATAAGGGCTCGTGCCTGGCTACGCGCGATAAGCCATACATTATCCGGTCCCGTAATCGCTTGACCGAATAATAATGGCCGTTGAATTGATACCATTCACCCAAGACCCATTGGCCATGTGCCGGAAGAACTCCAGCAGAAACCATCACATACCATAGGTAACATTCCGATTCATCATGTGGAAATGACAACTGTCCTTTTGCCTTCATGTCCGGTAATGCGAAAACCGCAGACCAAAACGGACATCAAAATTAAATCTCCCCGTTATTAGCCCGAGTTCGCTATCGATGAACTGCCAAAAAGGATTTTCGAACGAGTAACCAAACGGAAAAGCGGTGGGAAATCTTAACTCTCGCAAGGATCCTCGCCGAGAGCGGTAAGGTTCCCTGTCTCCATTCGGTAGCCAAGACAGAGACTCGTGCTCAGTCACGAAAATACTTCGCGCGTTCCTATGCCTGCTTGCGAGAACCTTCGGAGCTACATTCGAATCACGATTTGGCCTTACCGCAGCCGAATAGGGCGAGGATGTGGCGTCGGACGAAGCCTTCAGTGCGGGTAGGCCGGGTGTGTATCCTGTCTGACTAAAATTCGATAGGGTCACGTTATTCGTGCCAGAGTAGTTGACGATGAAGGACCCTGCGCCGCCCTCAATATTCAGTCGTGCGCCGCTGGCGACGTTGCTGAATGCACCCAGTAGAGGCTGTTCGTGGTCACAATGGTGAAGACGTCGGTGTTGGCCGGTGTGAAGCCGTTAATCAATGCCACGGTCAGGTTGCCGTTCAAAGTGAGCGTGCCGTTATCGGTTTTCTCAGCAGGATCATAGGTGGTTCCCTGCACGTTACCGCCGATCTCGAAGGAAAGGTTCGACGTCGATGTAAGATTTAGTTGCCGTTGTAGAAGCCAATATCCAATCGGCCCAGCCAATTGCCCGGCGCGATCGTGCCGTTGTTCGTAGGGAACCGGTACCCGATGAACTGAAGATTGCCGTTTCCTATTGTGCGTTCCAACGTTTGTGCAACCGTATCCGCCGATAGCAACATTGCCGGCGACGTTGATCGTTCCCTCATTAACGAATCCATCCGGGACGTTGTTGTAAATAGTTCCACCATTCCACTAGATAAATCGTCGCGAAGTTAAAGTCGCGCCCGGCCTAACAATAGTGATTGCCCCACTGTTCATTTGTAGCTCGCCATCACCGCTGCCAGTATAAGTTCCTGAGTAGTTACCCGCGAAAATGCTCCGCTGTTTAGATCCATCACTGCGCCAGCCGCGACAATAAAATTGCCGCCTGTGCTGCCGGGGTAACTGCTCAGCTTCACTAGTCCCGGTGTCGGCTTCAACCGTTCCTCCGAGGTGATTGAAGTAAAAGTCCTCGGGATCACTATTGGCAAAAATCGTCGATGTGCCGGTCCCGGCCGACTTTTTGAACGTACCATAGTTATCGATCTCTCCATTTGATCCCATTCCGGAATCCGATTGAATGTCGTAGGTGCCGGTCGCATCATTGTCATAAAGATTGCGCGAAACACTATGATTTGGTGGGCTTCTTAATATTCCGCAATAAAGAAAATCGCCCCCGTCGATTTCCTTGTTGCCTGATCCGACCAAGTTCATCGTCCCAATGTTGGTGAGAAGCGGAGAATTGCCGCCCGCAGAAATGTAACCGCCAGCCCATTTAGAAAAGCCTGCGGAGATTAAACGTCCCTCCGGGACTTTGAATTTGGATTCCGCCATTGTTCAACTGTTTCAGACTCCCGCGCCGCCGCCGCCATAATTGCCGCTCCAAAAGGAGAAAATCGAGCCGTTCGTAGAATCGACAGCACTGTTCGCAGCGATAGTGAATGTCCCACCGGTGCTGTTTCCGCGACTCAGTTTTAATGTGCCAGCGTTCACCTGGACCGTGCCGCCTTCCAGGTTGAAATAGATGTTGCCATGCCCCCCGGATATATCCAAAACACCGGTTCCTGCACTTTTCAGAAACGTGCCAGCCACCCGAATGAACGGGTTGATTCCGCCGCCTCCTCCCTGCGTGAAGGTGCCGTCAGTTTGGAAATCGTAGCTCTGCGCATCAAACGAACTCCCGGCCTGGATGTTCAAATCACCGGCGCCGGATTCAACGGTAAGACTGTGCAATGTCACTTGAAGATCGAGATCGGTCGGGGCAGGCGCACCCAGAATGACATCGACGCTCGCCCCGTTAGGATAAGTTGGAGTGCTCCAGTTCCTCGGCTGCAGCAGATAATTCTGGTTGCAAGCCGTGCTATCTACCTCTTGCTGGCTCCAATTGTTGTTGTTCGGCCAACTAAATGTGTTTCCGCACGGATCGGTTTGTTGCTGTCCGAAGGCCTGACGCTCCCAGGTCACCGTTTGGCCACACACCGATGAGATCGCCGATACTGAACTAATTACAATCGAAACCGCGATCTCAAACTTGAGGAGTTGATTTGTTTTCATACTTCTCGCTTCAGGTAGCAATACGAAAAGCGGGACGGAAACGGACATTTTCCGCGAAAATAACTTCGCCATTACGCCAGCACGACGCTAGCATCGACGGTCGATGAGGTGTCACACGCAGACGATGTGACTCAGATCCTGAAAAACTGGAGCGCGGAGACGGCAGCGCGCTCGAGAAATTGATGCCGCTGGTTTATGAAGAGTTGCGGCGGCTGGCACGAAGTTATCTCGCCCGCGAACGGGGCGACCACACTTTGCAAGCCACCGCGCTCGTGCACGAAGCTTACCTTCGGCTGGCCGATCAGACCCGGCTGACCTGGAAAGATCGCGCGCACTTTTATGGAATCGCCGACTCAGTTGATGCGGCGGATTTTGGTCGACCACGCCCGCGTTCATAACGCGGCCAAACGCGGCGGACTCCAACAAAAGCTCACTTTGGAGGAAGCACGCGAGCTGCCTGCCGAGGGCGATGTCGATCTTGTCGAGCTCGACGGCGCGCTGGAAAGCTTCGCGAAAGATTATCCGCGCAAGAGCGAGGTTGTGGAGTTGAAATTCTTCGGTGGTCTCGACGCAAAAGAAATCTCCGAAGTACTCAGCGTCTCTGAGAAAACGGTCTTGCGTGATTGGAATTTTGCCAAGCTCTGGCTCTGCCGCGCGCTGAGCGAACATGCAGCCTGACCAATTCGTAGGCAGATTCCCGCAGATCGAAGGCAAATGCTCCGCCTCCTGGCTTTGTAATCCTCGTTAGTTTTCGAAACCTGTGAGTCTAAGCAAAAACAACAACGAACGCATCGCCGAGATTGTCGAGTCGGTGTTAGAGCGCGACCCGTCGGAACGGGCGCAGTTCTTCGAGAAAGCCTGCTATGACGACGTTGAGCTTCGTAAAGAAGTCGAGTCACTTTTGGAGTTTGAGGAGAAAGCGACGGATTTCATCGAGAAGCCCGCCTACGAAATCGCGGCTGAAACAATTGTCGAACCGGGCGGATAGCTAAAAGCCGGCGAAAAACTGGGAGAATATAAGATTCTCTCGCTCATCGGCGAGGGCGGGATGGGCGAAGTTTATCTGGCGGAAGACACAAAGTTAGGCCGCAAGGTGGCAATCAAGCTTCTCAAATTCGGCTTGGGTACGATCGACATTATCAGGCGTTTTCAGCAGGAAGAACGAATCCTGGCCGGCCTTAGTCACTCAAACGTGGCGCAACTTTTCGGCGGCGCCGTCACTCCGGCGGGGCTGCCGTATTTCGTCATGGAATATGTCGATGGTGCGCGATTGGACGATTATTGCCGTGACCGCCAACTCGCCATCTCGCAACGCCTCACGTTGTTCCGAAAAATCTGCGCGGCCGTTTCCTACGCACATCAGAATCTCGTGATTCATCGCGATATCAAACCGGCAAACATTCGGGTTACGTCTGACGGCGAACCGAAGCTGCTCGACTTTGGAATCGCGAAGCTACTCGATTCTGAAGCGCCCATGGTTGGCGCGGCGACCGTAACGTTCGCCGCGGTGATGACACCGGAGTACGCCAGCCCGGAACAAGTGCGCGGGGAAAACATGACGACCGCGAGTGACGTTTACAGTCTCGGCGTCGTTCTATACGAACTGTTGACGGGGCAGCGCCCCTATCGAATCAAGACCAGGAATCCGAACGAAATCGCGCGTGCCATTACCGAACAGGAACCGGCACCACCAAGCGTTGCAGTCGCAAGATCGGCATCGAGCAATCCCCAGTCCGAAATCCGCAATCCGAAATCGCTTCGCGGCGATCTCGACAATATCATCTTGAAGGCGCTGCGGAAGGAGCCCAGCCGGCGTTATGGCTCCGTCGCGCAATTTTCCGATGACATTCGCCGCTATCTGGAAGGTCGTCCCGTCACTGCGCGGAAAGACACGTTCAATTATCGCACAGTTAAATTCATCAAGAGGAACAAAGTCGCGGTGACGGCTGCAGGCCTTGTTGTTCTCAGTCTCATCGGCGGGATCTTTGCCACCGCGCTTCAAGCGCGGCGCGCCAATCTGCAACGCGCCCGCGCGGAACAGCGATTCAATGACGTTCGACGCCTGGCACATTCGCTGATGTTCGAGATCGACGATTCTGTGAAAGATCTACAAGGTTCGACGCCAACGCGGCGGCTTATTGTCAGTCGAGCGCTGGAATATCTGGACAGCCTGGCAGGTGAAGCTGCCGACAATCCGATTTTGCAACGCGAGTTGGCGACGGCTTACGAAAAGATCGGCGATATCCAAGGCAACCCTTATTCCGCAAACCTTGGCGATGCTGACGGGGCGCTTGCCAGTTATCGCAAGGCGCTGGCTATTCGCGAGAAAATTAAAAATGTGACTGATACGCTCGACGCAAGGATGGAGTTGGGCCGCAGTTATCGAGCGCTGGGCGATATCCTGGAGCAGAAGGGGGATGTTGCTGGCACGATGGAAAATTATCGCCGATCCAAGGCCACTTTCGAAGAACTGGCTGCTGCCAATCCCCAGGAGTTCTCTGTGCAGGACGAATTGGCGCGCTCATACGAAACCTTGGGCGATGGACTCAGCCGCTCTGAAAACGGCACAGTTGAACGGCTGAAATCTTATCAGACCGCGTTATCCATCCGGGAAACGTTACTTGGGCAAAAACCCTCCGATCCAAAATTGCGACGGAGCGTAGCTGTGACGTTATTGAAAATCGGCGCCGCCGATGATGCAAAAAAAGCGGGCGCAGTGGAAAGTATTAAACGCGGTATTGCAGTTCTCGAAAAGTTATCAGCTGAAAATCCCGACAATGAGCGCGCGCGCCGCGACGTTGGGTTTGGCTACTATCAACTTGGAAACACACTCATGGACGCCGGAGACTATCCGGCGGCACTGGAGAGCCGGCGAAAGGCGTTCGCCATTCGGCAAGAGATCGCTGCGCAAGATCCGAAAAACGCCCAGGCACGCTTCGATCTCGCGGATGCCCACGGCGATTTGTCTGAGGCGCTAACTGCAACTGGAGCTAGCATCGAGGCACTGGATCAGGCACGACAGGCCTTGTCGATCCTGCAACAATTGTCTGCAGCAGATCCAACGAATGCTGTTTATTTGCGAAACATCGGATTGTGTTACGAGACCTCTGCCCAAGCCCTGTCACATCTGGCTGCGGATGAGACAAGATCCAAAACACAGCGGATCAAGGATTGGAACGAAGCCCGCTCCTGGTTCGAAAAAGCTTTGGATCTCTTTTCCGAGTTGCGCAATCGCGGCACATTGATGCCAGCAGACTCCGGGCAAGCCGCAAAATTCGCCGCAAAGATTCGGGAATGTGATACCGCGATCGCTCAACTGACGAAGTAATACTGCCCGTCACTGCGCGCCGGACTTCAGCCATTCGCTCCAAAGCTGCGGTTGGCTGATTGGGCAGTTATGATCGCGGCGCGAGCCGGCCCGCAGTGGTCGTTTGTTGGATCACTTCGCGACGAAGCGCACCTGTATCGCGGCCTCTCGCGCGCGTCCACCACAGGACAATAGGCGACGCGATGAAGATGGACGAATACGTTCCAACGATAACACCGATAAGAAAGGAGAACGCGAAGTCGTTTAGAACTGGGCCACCAAAGAAATACAGCGCGAGTACCGTCAGCAAAACTGTGCCTCCGGTGAGGATCGTCCGCGAGAGCGTTTCATTAATTGAAGTATTCATAACTTCCGCCACCGATCCAGACAATCGGTCGCGCAAGCCACTGCGAATACGATCGAAAACGACAATCTTATCGTTGATCGAATAACCGGCGATCGTTAGGACCGCAGCCACCATAATTAAGGAAAGCTCACGCCCGCTCAACGCGAAGATGCCGATAGTGATAATAAGGTCGTGCGCCAAAGCTGCCAGCGAAGCCACGGCAAACGAGGTTGCAAACCGGAAACTCACGTACACGAAAATTCCGAGCAGCCCAAGCGCGAGCGCCAGCGCACTCTTTGTCGCCAGTTCTTTTCCGACCAGCGCACCGACGTGGTCTGTCTGTTCGAACTTCAGGCCTGCTGTCGGCAAGGCTTCGCTCAGCCGCGCTTTGATTTTATCGGCGGCGCCTGAATCAGCTCGAATGCTGATGAGATCGCGATTCGCCACCTTTTCCGATTGAATAACGCTATTTTGAAACCCGGTATGGGCCAGCGCGCTGCGTACTTCATCGGGTGTCAGCTTGTGCGCCGCAGAGATAACGAGCAAATCGCCCCCTCTGAAATCGGCACCGAGATTGCGCTGACCCTTCATGAATAATATGCCAAGGCACAGAAGCGTGGCCACGGCCGATATCGACACGAACTTGGGCGCGTTTCCGAGGAAATCGAACCCCTTTGAACGAATGAGGTGAAGCATGGACACCCGCTTCAGCCAGCCGAGCGCGAATGCCCAGGAAAAACAGGTGTAGGTGACCAGCAGCGACGAAAACATTGACGCCACGATGCCGATGGTCAGCGTCAGCGCGAAACCCTTAACGGGTCCACTCGCCAGCCAGAAAAGAATCGCGGCTGTAAGAAACTGGGTGACGTGCGCATCGAAAATCGCGCTGAAAGCTTTTCGATACGAAGTATCGATAGCCACACGAAGCGATTTCCCCTGTTTAATTTCGTCGCGAAGCCGTTCGTAGATCAGAACATTCGCATCCACTGCGATTCCCAAGCTGAGAATAAGGCCAGCGATGCCGGGAAGTGTCAGGACGCTGTTAAACATGCCCAGCACGCCAACCACCATGATGCAGTTGATCAGCAAGGCGATGTCGGCGATAAGACCGACCAATCGGTAATAAATCACCATGAACACGACCACCAGGACAAAGCCCGCAATTCCTGAATAGATTCCGCTCTTGATCGAGTCGCTGCCGAGGCTGGCTGAGACCTGGCGCTCCTCTTCAATCTTCACTGGGGTTTGCAGCGGATTCTCCAACACGCTCGCGAGATTGCGGGCCTCCGGCTCGTCCATGCGTCCGCCGCTGATGACCGCGTTACCGCCGTAAATGGCCGTCTTAATAACAGGCGCGGATTGAATTACACCATCGAGAACAATCGCGAAGCGATGACCCACATTTGCTTCAGTGATTTGACCGAATGTTTTGGCGCCTTCAGTGTCGAACCTGAGTGTGACTTCCCACCCTTCCTGACCGTATCCGGCAGCCGCTTGCGAAACGTGGTTGCCGCCGAGATCTGCTTTCTTTTTGACCAGCAAACGTTCTTCGATCGGCTTTCCGCCTTCGACTTGCTGTTTGTAAGTTTCGATCCGGTATTCTGGCGGAATTACTTCCTTTGCCTGCATCGATCGCATTCAAGCGTTGACCGTTGTCCGGATAGACGAGGCGAAACTCGAGTTTGGCGACGCGGGAGAGTTGGTCGCGCGCTTCTTGAATATTAGCAGCATCAAGGCCAGGGATTTGCACCAGGATACGATCGTTGCCCTGCGGCGTGATAATCGGCTCGCTTACCCCAAATCGGTCGATACGCTTGCGTATGGCCTCGATGGCCTGATCCACCATCGCTTTCGTAATTGGCCGCTTTCCACCATCGGCGCTTGCTGGCGGCTCGAGCCGAATCAGAAACGAAGTGCCGCCTTGAAGGTCGAGGCCGAGATGGATCTTACCCCGACGAATTATCGCCCCGTTCGGCCCCTTCTGATCTAAAGGCGGGTACGTCGACCAAAGGCAAAATGCTGTGACCGTGATGGTGAGGACAGTCCCCAAAATGCGGCGCAACCGATCGGTTTCGGTCGCGAAATACCAGCCGAATAGAACCAGTATTGCGAGCCCGATAAAGAAGGTAAGCAGAGGGGTCATCAGATTTTCGATCTTCGATTTTCGATTTGCGATTTGCTCATCAGTTCATCGCTTCGTTGGAGCGCCGTAGTTTTGGCGAAGGCGGCAATGCTTTTAACTTAACCCTCTTTCATCACGTTGGTAACGGCGGATTTGTCGATCTCGATCTTTACATTGTCAGCTACTTTCAGCAGCACGGTGGTCTCTTTCACATTCGCAATGAGGCCGTGAATGCCGGCGCTGGTCACCACCCGGTCGCCACTCTTCAGGCTGGAGACCAATTTCTGTTGCTGTTCCTGGCGTTTTTTTTGCGGCCGTATCATCACAAAATACATGATGATGAAAATAAAAATCAGCGGCACGAAAAACGAGCCGATGCCGCCGCCGGGTACGGGTGCAGGCGATCCCGTTTGAGCCTGAGCCAGAATCATGCAGAGCATATCGAGAATTGGAGAGCGCACCTTAAGCACGAACGCTTCCGCTGCAATCGTTCTTTCGCGTCACTCTTGAAAGATCGGCGCGAATTGACCGCGACTTTAGCTTCTATCGCCGAAGCAGGGGAACCTTCTCATTGGCACCGAGGCAAAATAGCACGTCCAGCGCTCAATTGACGAAAGGAGCCCCCGGCCTGGCGTTTGCGAATTGGCTGATTTCTTCCTGAAGGCAGTCTTGTCGAAGGGCTTTGGGTTACACTTGGAGACGATTATTCAAGTACTAACCCAAATTGAACTCAAAGATATTACCAGGACCAGGAACGGAGAAGCCAAATTCAAGGCCCGACGAGGATTTGCGGCGACCGGTGTTCTTTGGCACTGTAACGGATCCGGACCATTGACGGTCTAAAATAATACCTCAACTTATGACACGCCTCTGCACCTCGTCCGCGCTCGCGCTAATTTTTTCGTTTGTCTTCTTCGCCAGCTCGCGCGCGACTTCCGCTGAGACGAAATCCCCTCACGGCATTTTCCAGCTTTTCCGCGATCAGATCGGCGACAGTGATCCCTGCTGGACGAACCCGGCGATCGACGGCGTGCGCTTCCGCAGCGGCTGGAATTGGGTGCAAAAAAAAGTGGACGGACCTTACGATTGGTCGGGGCCGGACCATGCGCTCGCGCTCGCGCAAAAGCACGGAAAACAAATCGGCATTTCCTTTGTCGCGCTCATGGCCCCGCCGGATGGGCTCGAGGCCGCCGGGTGCAAATTTGTGGATCTCAGCTACGGCCATGTGCCTTGGATCAACGATCCAGTTTATCTGCAAAAATGGACCGACTTCATCAAAGCCGCGGGCGCACGGTACGACGGCAAAGTCGATTATATTGCGATGGGCGGCCTGGGGCGAGTGATCGAGAGCGGGATCGGCGCCACACCCGAGGACATGAACAAACTCGACGCGCTCGGCGGCCTCGCCGGCTGGGAGGAAGCAGTGACGAAAATCACCGAAGCCCACGCGGCCGCTTTCAAACAAACGCCCTTCATTTTCACTGCCTCCAAACCCTATCGCCGCGGGCCTGGCGGCGTGGAGGCGCTCCGGCATGTTCTCGATGCATTAGCTCCGAAATATCCCCATCGGTTTGGCATCATGGATTGCAGCCTTAACTCGCACTCCGGTCCCGGCTACGTGCCCAATGCGTTCGTGCAGAAATATAGCGATACCAACCCGGTTGGGTTGCAATTTCTCACCTCCACTCGCGGATTTAACCGGCATCAGCTAGGTGGGACTTTGGCCCAGGCACTCGATGCTGGAGTAGCCTTGGGCGCGCACTGGATCGAGATTTATGGCCTCGATGCCGGAAATCCCGCGAACGAGGAGCTTCTTAAAGCTACCGCGGCGCGGCTTAAGCGTTAGCCGCTGCGCCACGCCCAGCCGACCTAGTTAAAACTCTCGCATTTCGAGCAGGGCTGAGGATTTTTTAAAATTTTTCTTAATTTAGGCTTGACATGCGTTGGGCAAGTGTAGCGGCATGTAAGGCGAAACCCTACAATCCGGACCCCCGGTTTTTGGAGATAATCCACTGACTTACTAGTGCAGTCAGGCTCTCCGTGAAACACCCAGGTCAGGATCATCTTCGCGGTCCTCTTCAGGCGATCGTTAGGAGTAAGACCAAGGTCCTATATCGTCCCGACTGGCAGGCCCTTAGAATTATGAGGAAAAGGAGTAAACTAATATGAAGATAAAGATCCATAATATGGCAGTGTTTTTCGTTGTCGCCGCGTCCGCCGTCCTACTGGGAACTGTGGGCAACGCCAGAGCTGACGAGTGGTTTGTGATGGGCGAGCAAGCGCTCAAGTCCGCCGATTCCAGCGCGGAGATTAAGTCCCAAGGGGGTCGATGGAAGAAAGACGTCAAGCAGGTAAGGCTTTCTGTCGAAGGCGCTGACGTACAGATCCTAAAGGTCGTCCTTGGCTGGGACAATCGCCCCGACACGACGCTCAACGCAGTCGGAACGGTAAAGGCAGGAGGACAGACGGCTCCGACGGATGCTCCGGGACGCAAGGGGCGCCTCACATGGACGAAGATCCAGTACAAGATCCTCGGTGATAAACCGACGGCCACAGTCAAGGTCTTGGGATTTGATTGATCGGGGCGTAACCACCGACCAGAGCACCAGCGCGATCTCCTGGCGGCGCGGAAAGCGATTAAAAGTTTGCACGGCGAGAACCGTGCCGAATTGTTCGGGATTCAGGAAGCGGAATCCGTTGGAACCGGAAAAGCGCCCTCTACGACTCTCTGAAATCGCCCGCGTGCTCGTGCGTTTCGATCACATTGCCCGCGTCGTGATAAACGCGAGAGACGGCCCGATGTGGGTCACGCCCACGGCTCATGACTGCGAGAAGCTGACCAAGTGATGAAACCCGAAGAGACGAAGATACTCGCCGACCGTCACCTGCGGCAGGAGAAACAACGCGAAGGGCAGGCGCAACCCAAGTACGGCAGCCACATCCATGAATGGTTCCGGCCTAAAATGCGAAAAACAGCGCAAGAGCTTTCCGCTGAGATGCGGACCAGAGCGAAAAAGCCCAAAGGCACGGTGCTCAGCGTTGGCGAGGGACGCGGGTTTGTCGTCGAGCACCGCGGCGAACACCTTGTTGTTACTGCCAGCCACTGCCTGCCCTGGCTTCCTTCGGGATTTGGCATCGCTTACTCCGAAGAACATGTTTACCGGAACATGCTCGGCCCACTCGGCTCCGCCCCGATTGTTGCTTGCGAGTGTCTGTTCATAAATCCCATCGCCGATGTGGCCGTGCTCGGCGTTCCCGATACGCAGACCTTTTCCGAGGAAGCAGACCCTTATCGCGCGCTTCTGGAATACGCTACACCGTTTCGAATTACTGAGGCACCGGAGAACGGACGCGGCTTTCTTCTTAGCCTGGAAGGGGAATGGTTTGGATGCCAGGTCGAGTGGATGAAACGGATTGATGGTCCGCTCTGGGTCTCAAAGCTCGCGCAATCGATTGAAGGCGCCATGTCGGGCTCGCCAATCGTTTCCGAAAACGGTAACGCCATCGGGATAGTTGCAGCCTCTGTGATGGAAAAGGGGAAAGACGCAGCCACGGACGAATTCGGCGCGTCGAACCCACGACTAACGCGCGATCTGCCGCTCTGGCTTTTGCGGACCCAGACGGGGAGGAAGCCATGATCGGCCAAAAATTTAACGGGCGAAGGAAGGGCTATGGATCCTATTGACCGGATCTTAGGATTGTATTAAGCGCCTGCATTGGGTAGTGCAGGAGTGAACAGGAGGAGGCGAAGCGTGAAACCGATAATACTACTAATAACAGCCGGGCTTGCTGTGGCAGGCTGTTGTTCGATGCACAATGAAATGCAACATTTATCCACTTCCGATCTGCAACTGCGACGTTACGAACTCAACTATTGCTTGAGCATGGCGCGCATGAGTTGGGACAAGCGAGCGTGGCAGAGCAACGCCTATGATGACGTCAAGGACGACCTCGAAGAAAAGGAAGCCATCGAGCGAGAAATTACGAGCCGTGGCGTGACGGATTATCACTGGCCACCTTCGGTGACATACGGATACGTAAATGATCATTGTCACTGCCAACATTGGATTGTTACCCTGCCCCAGTAAAGGTCAGCTTCATCAAGCCCGTTGCCAGCTTCATCATAAACGCGAATCACACAATGATGTGAACGGCTGTAAAACTGCGCGTCACCGGCTGCGCTACTGATTACAGACGACCGAATGGCAGCGCGTCGGAAATCAGATCGACGCCGCGGTGATCTAATCGCAGTCTGACTTCGTAAATGTGTTGTGAACTAGAATCGCGCCGGACAGATGTAAGCAAAGTAGTTGGCTCTCGAAACATCTGGTGGCAGACGTCGCGGGAAATCAGCTCGGCGAAAACCTGCGCAGGTTCACGGCTGCTTTTCCTCGCAGAGTTTTTGGAAACGCGGATCGTCCCGAAGCGGATCGAACATCGGATCGAGCCGAAGCAGCGCCGGAGTGAGCGGCACGTTCGCAGCCAGCGCACCCTGGCATGGTATCGAGAGCAGTTTCTGTAAAGCGGCAATGGCGCGGTCGGGCTCCCCCATGCGCGCCGCCACCCGCGCGAGGATCTCGATCGTAGCGGGGCCGTCCAAGGCGTCTTTCTTGATCGGATTCAGGACGATGGCGCGCTCGGCCAGAGTCAATGCTGCCGCCTTGTCGCCGAGACCCATATTGGTCAGCGCGAGATCTCCAATCAGCGCCAAATTTTCTGGCTGTTCTTTGAGGAAAGGTTCCAGTTCGCTGCGCGCCTGTCGCCAGCTTTCTTGGGCGGCCGCATGGTCGCCGGCGACCTCCTGCGCCCAGCCTAACCAAAAGCGTAGTTCGGCATTGATGTAACCCAAGGCTGCATCAGACTTGGCCAATATCTCCTTTAGCTGAGGGGTGATTTGTGCAGGGCGGCGCTCCAGGAGCGCTTGGTAAACTTGTGTTTCCACGGCCCCGAAGTCGTCGGCGTTCGGATGCAGCGGAGCGAGGAGCGCCGAGGCACGCGGCAGGTCGCCCTCGGCCTGTGCGACAGCCGCCTTTTCCACGAGGGTATCCAGGTCGTCCGGTATAATATCGAGAACCCGATCAAACTTTCGCAGTGCTTCGGGGAAACGCCGGAGACAGAAATAGGAAATCGCGTGCTGACTGAGAACGTTAACGTTGCGCGGGTCGAGCCGCTCGGCTTCGTTGAAGTGCGACTCGCTCTGATCCCATTGGCCTCGCCTGCGCCCGACATAGGCCAGCGATTCGGGAATCCGGCTGCTATTCGGCAGGAACTGACGTGCTTGCTCAAAGTAACGCACCGCAGTGTCGTAATCCTTTAGGCAGCCGTAGTAGTAATATCCCTTGGCATACAGCGCCTCGCCGAGATTGGGCTGAAGCGTGAGCGCGGTTTCGGCTGCCTGCCGTGCCTCTTCACGCAGGACGACCGTTGGTTGAATAGTCGTTGTGAGGTAGCCGCGCGCCTCCACGAATGACAAGAGCGCCCAACTCAGGGCGAACTTCGGATCCAACCGCACCGCTTCTCTGAGATATTTCTGTGCGCCAAGGGCGTTGGCGGGTGTGGCTGCCGTTTTCAGTGTATAAGCCAGGCCGCGCAGGTAGGCATCGTACGCCTCGGAATTGTCTGTCGGTTTGGTAGCGATCACTTGTTCTTCCTGACCGGTGAGGTGCGCTCGCAACTGGTCGGCGATGGCTTTGGCTACCTCACTCTCGACCGAAAAGATATCGGTCAGTTTACGATCAAAGGTATCGGCCCACAGATGGGAATCATTGGCTGCTTTGATTAGCTGCACGTTCACCCGCACGGCGTCGCCGCTCCTCTGCACGCTTCCCTCCAGGATATGGGCGACGCCAAGTTGCTTGGCGATCTCAGGCAGGTTTTCAGGCGCGCTCTTGTAATGCTGCGTCGAAGTGCGCGAGATTACCTTCAGATCAGCGATCTTGGCTAAGCGGGTCAGAATCTCATCTTGGATACCGTCGGCAAAGTAAGCGTTGTCTGGATCTCGGCTATAATTCTCGAACGGAAGCACGGCGATGCTTTTTTCCGGCGCAGTTAGTGCGGATCGCACGCGATAACGCGAAAACATTACGATACCAGCGGTGATTGCCGCGAGCATGAGCAACGCCGCCGTCATTGCCGCCCAGCGCAGACTCGCCCAGCGTTTCTGCACGAATTTCAGCGGCAGTTTCGCATTGCCGAATTGATCGTCATAGAGGTTCACGACCGAGACACGCACTCCGTGTTTCACTTTGCACGAGCCGAGATCGTGCAAGAGCGGTCGCCACTGCTCGTATTCTTCCAAATCTTCGGCGACATGCTTCGAAAGCAAAATGTGGCCTACGTCGCCGCAATCCATCACTCGCTTTGCCATGTTGATTCCGGCGCCCGCGAGATTGGCCCGTTCGTTTACATCCACAACGCCGCTAACTGGTCCGCTGTGGATTCCCATCCGAAGCTGCAGTCGCGGATGTTGCCTGAGCGCTCGGCTGATCTCCACCGCGCATTGCGCAGGCCCTTCCGGATTGGTGTAAAAGACCAGCACCATCCCATCACCAGTTGGGATCCTAATCAAACGGTCCGCGGTTTCGGCTCGTTGAAACTGTTCGGAAGCGCGAACGATCCGGTTCAGTTCCTCAACCGCCGCGTGCTGGTCGTTAATCGAAAGCTTCGAGTAGCCAACGATGTCGATGAACAGAACATGCGCGATCTCCAACTGGATCTCCTTCTTGATCTCGGCGGCCATGTTCCGATGCGATTCATTCACATTTTACGCTCCCCCGTCGAGCAGATAACGATCGACAATCACACCTCGCGAGGCGTGGCACGTTATCAACCGGGCCGGCGGGAGGCGGGTGAAGCGAGCACCACATCTGACGCCGCGCTGCCAGGTGCCTAACCTGCTCCGAATGCCCTTCGCGTACGTCGGCAGAGTGCGCATTTTCAAGCGATGATGGTTGGAGTATTGTCAAATCGGATCCAATCTCGTTATGAGCGGATTTTTCGAGGAATTGCAGCGGCGAAAAGTCTACCGGGTGGCGATCGCGTACGCCGTTATGAGTTGGGCTCTAGCGCAGGGTCTGGCTCAGGTTCTTCCGGTTTTCGATATCTCGAACTCGATTATTCGGGTTGTCATCGCCCTGTTGCTGATCGGGTTTCCGGTCGCGCTCGCTCTCGCTTGGGTCTATGACGTCACTCCGGAAGGGATCCGTGCAACTCCCGCACCCACGACACCCGGATCGCACCGTCGCCGCAATTTGATCATGCTGATCGCGACCGGCCTGATCATCTCCGCTGTAGCGGGCTTTTTGCTTTTGCCCCGAGTTTCAGCGCGCAAAATCGATAAATCGATCGCGGTTCTACCGTTTCAAAATTTGAGCGCAGAAAAGGCAAACGCGTATTTCGCCGACGGCATCCAGAATGAGGTTCTGACGAAATTAGCGACGGTTCGGGATCTCAAAGTCATTTCGCGAACCTCGACGGAGAAGTATCAGAGCAAGCCGGACAACTTAAAGACAGTCGCGCAAGAGCTCGGCGTTTCCACTATCCTCGAGGGGACAGTGCAGAGAGCTGGCGACAAAGTTCGAGTGAATGTGCAGTTGATCGACGCCCGCTCCGATACGCATCTTTGGGCGAAAAGTTATGATCGTGACTTTAAGGATGTTTTAGCAGTTGAGAGCGAAGTCGCAGCGCAAATCGCGGACGCCTTAAAAGCGAATCTCTCGCCGAGCGAATCGCATGTCCTGGCGGCGGCGCGGACAGAGAATACGGAAGCTTATGATCTTTTCCTACGCGGTCAGTATGAGTTTCACCAGGCAGAGAGCACTCTGGCGGCGGACGCATACGATCGTGCCGACGCGTTTTACCGCCAGGCGCTGGCAAGCGATCCAAACTTTGCCGAGGCTGCCGCGGAGCTCGCACGCAATCGACTATCGCGACACTGGTTCGTCTCTCCTTTGGCGCCAGCGGAATTAGAGGAGGTGAAGTCGCTCATTGACCGCGCTCTGGCGCTGGCTCCAAATTCTCCGGAAGCGCACTTTGCGCTGGGATTATTCTTTTATTGGGGTCATCGCCAATACGAGAACGCGCTGGCAGAGTTCAACCGCACGCTGGAATTGCAACCTAACAACGCCGACGCGCGGGCGTTTTGTGCTTGGGTTTATCGCCGGCGCGGTGAATGGGAGCGCTCGCTGGCCGATTCTCAACGAGCGGAGGAACTCGACCCTCGCGACGCCAGCATCCCGACGAATAGCGGAGTGACCTGTAATATGTTGCGTCTATGGAAGGACGCAGAGCGAGCCGAATTGCGAGCTCTCGCCATCGATCCGCACAACACGCAGGCAGCGATGTTCCTTGTCGGCACTCGCCTCACCACGACGGGCGATGTCGCCTCGGCCCGGCGAGCGCTCGATGATTTTCCAGAGCTGATCAAAGACAGCCCCGGCGGGGCCGGCGGCCCCCGTGGCGCTACCGGAGCCGGCGATGTTAGTGCAGTCATTGGCTGGCCGGTTTACCTTGACGTGATCGAAAGACGTTTCACCGATGCTTTTCAAGCTGTCGAGAAGAGGGTGGTCAACGACGATCGCGCACATCTTCAACAGCTTGCCGGGCGTGTCGCCATTCGCGTGCTCGCGGGAGAGCCTGAGGCAGCCAAATCAATGGGAGAAGAAGCGCTGCCGTTACTCGAGGCCAGATTCAGAGAGCGACCGGATGACACTTTCGCGATGGCGGAGCTATCTTGGGTTTACGTCGCCTTGGCACGCAATGCCGATGCGCTGCGCCTTTCTAGACAAGCGGCGGATACAATCTCGATCGAAAAGGATGCTCTGGCCGGCCCAATTTTCCAGATCGGGCTCGCGCAAATCGAGGCACGTGCGGGCGCACCTGAGGAAGCCATTAAGAGGCTTCGACGATTGCTCTCAATCCCGGCGGGCGGGGCAGCGTCCATCGCTCTTTTGAACATTGACCCGGTCTGGGATCCGATCCGTAACCGTCCTGATTTCCAGCAACTGCTCTCAGGTCCGGAGCAGATCGGACCTAACAAGTAACAGGAATTGAATCTTCGGAACTTTCGATTCGCAGTTCCTTTTATCCCTTGTCAGGCAGAATACCGTGTGCTCAAGGGATTGTTTCTGCGCCTAACGAGAAAGAGATAAGCCACGACGGGGTGTGACGGCAAGCACGGTGAACTCATTTCGCAATGGGGCGATTGGCTTCATTACTTGATTAGATTCTCAACCAGGGGACTTGTCTAACGTTCCCATTCTCGTCGACTCGAAATGCAAAAACATCCACACTCTTAGCGCCTGTGCTGGTGTACACAAAAACCTCGTACCTCTTTCCGCGCCTCAGGCGCAGCGGTCGCCGACTTTCTTTTAGATCAGGATATTTCGCGCCATAGGTGATGTAGCGGAGGCGCTGTCCTCCTTCAAGTATCCATGTGGCGCGTGTTGAACCATCTGATTGCTCCTCTAGCACCGTCACGGCCGTGACGGCAAACTCTTGGCGCTGACGAAATGTGTCGCCAAGATAAAACACAACACCCTGTTGAAGACTGCCAACAGGGACGACGTCAATAACAGGTTGGAACACCGAGCATGACGCGAGCAGAACTACGCTCGCTGCGATAGCGCATGTCGAAGCCCACAACATGTAACGAGAATTAGACTGCATCTTGCAATCTATTTTCTGCTCCATAGAGGGAAGTGTCCGCTAAATGGCCGCAGGATGGCAAGCCCGTTTACCACTCTTTGAAATCGCTTGCGTGCTCGCGCGTTTCGATCACATTGCCAGCAGCATCGTAAGCGCGAATCACAGCGTTACCTCGCAGCGGAGTATTCCAGTCATAGGCGCATGTTCACATCCGTCAGCACCGACTTCTCTGGACAGAAGTGGACTCTCCGAAAACTATCAGGGGGGCAAAACGGGTGGACCCACAATTCGGATGCGAATTCTGAATTCACGCGTTAAACTCTGCCGCGCGAAAAAGTTCCGGGGGTATAGCTCAGCTGGTAGAGCGTCTCGTTCGCAATGAGAAGGCCAGGGGTTCGAATCCCCTTACCTCCAGCCTCGAAAGCTTTCGGGGCTGTCACGCCGGAGCAAAGCGCAGGCGGACCACGTTTGGCACGCAAGATTTCTCCATGCCTCAAAGACTACGGCTTGGCGGGCCGGTCTTCTTCGATCATGATCTCTCGCACGATCAAGTCGCCTGATGAATGGCTGCTACTATGTTTACATACTTGTGAGCGAGATGAACCCCGAGCTGCATTACACAGGCCGCACTCGAAATCTCAACGCACGACTCGCCAAGCACAATCAGGGTGGGTGCATTCATACAGCGAAGCACAAACCGTGGAAAATCGAAACGGCGGTCGCGTTTCGATCCGAAGCTAAAGCTCGCAGTTTTGAGCGCTATCTAAAGACCGGATCGGGACGCGAATTTGCTCGACGTCACTTCTGAAGCTTTCGGGGCTGTTGCGCCGTAGGCCACCGTCGGCGACCGAAGGCGGACATGTTTTGACGTACAGTCACCGACGTGGCGACGCGCCTAATGGCTGAAAATTAGCCGGCGCAAAACCTGCCGCTTGCCCTGCGATTTGTGGCACCGCGCCGAACCGTTTGGTGGCCCAGATCTCAATGAGACGAACAAAACAGTATGCGAATACGACAGGCCAGAGCACTAGCAAAGTGATGTCTCGACCGAGGTTGAATGTGAGACCGGCACCAAGCATGAATAGCACCAGGCGCGGAAGTGAATATCGCTGGTGCCACCAGCGGATGAGCAGAGCGGTCCAAAACGCCATGATTATGGCCGCTGCCACCGGCCCGAAAAACGGGCCAAAGTTCAAAACGCCACCACCGATCATTCCGGTAGAAACCGTGGCGACAACACCGAGCTCAGAGTTCGGATCGCCCAAGCCGCGCCACTTGGCGTAGTCAATTCCAATGAGCGGCTTCGAAGGCCATATCACCCGCGGAACGACGTTAAGCAGCTCGTTTAAATATCGTCCACCATAGGCCGGAGAGGCCGCTCCGGAACCAAGGTAAGCATTTGCGAAGCAAAGCTCCTGGATCATGTTGAGCCCGCTTTGCCGCAAATCCTCATCGACCGTCTCGTACGGATGCTCAGCAGCCAACAAGTCCCTGAAGCCGGTGCCGCGAAACGCCGTAACTAATTTGAAGCCCTGATCCAAACAAAGGAAAGCAACTCCCAGAACCGCGACTTTTATAATGAGCGGATGCCGCCCATAAAACAGATAGGTGATAATAACCGGAAGAATCGCCGCAAGGAAATGACTGCGTGCTCCTTCCAGAAGGAAATATGGAAGTGAGACGACGAACATCGCTCCCGCAACGAACCGCCAGAAAGTAGTGCGCTGGAAAAATATCAAGACGCCAAGGAACGCTGTGATCGCATTGAACATGTAACCTGCTGATGCAATGAGAAATCCGGCGGCGGAACTTTCGATGGCGCCCCGCCCCCACATGGTCGCCCCGGCGCGAGAGTCAACGGGAAACAATGCGCCAACCACATCACCACCCATGCGAGCAATGCCAATAAGCAACAGCAGAAACCACAATGCCCCCGCGGCAGTTAACATCTGCTCGGGCGCGAATTGCTGCAGCGCAAACACACCAGTACTGGGTCGTCGGACAACCCAACGCACTGCAACCGGGATGAAAATGCGAAAGGCAATTAAAAAGAGGAATACCTGCCCGTAGCTTTGACTGATTAAGAACGAAGGAAGGTAGTCGTACTGCTCCGGGTTGAGAAAAGGATCGACGAAATACCATGCGAACACCGTGACATAAACGGCGAGCGTGATCGAAAAGCTATCCCGATTCAGCAGCTTCACGCAGCTCTCCACCGTCAGTACGAGCAACGTGGCGGCGGCGAGATAGAACGTTAGCTCATTCGTAACCATGAAAGAAAGCGATGCTCACAGTATAAAACTCAAATTTGAAACTTAAAGGCGTCGTTAATGCTGGTAGGTTGCTACAATGCCGAACCAAGCTCTTGCAGCCGGTGAGCAAGCGCGTCGATGGTGAATTCATTTGCGACGCGTGATGCAGCAGCAAACTGTTGGAGCAGGTTCGAATCCGCGATGCAGTCACGGACCGCGGCTGCGATACAGGCGGGGTTCGGTTCCTCGAGAATAATCCCGTTGCGGCCGTTTTCGACGACTCGCCCACAAAATCTCGACGAAATAATTGGCAAGCCGTATGATTGCGCTTCGAGCTGTGTAATCGCGAAGCCATCCGAAAGCGTCGGAAGGATGAATACGTCAGCGGCTCGGGTACTTTTCAGCAGCCTCGCTCCGTGTCACAGGCCCAAACCATTTGACCCGCGCATCTGACGCGATTGTTGTTGCACTTTTGACCTGGACCGGACCGACGATCCAGAATTCAACGGGCTCGCCGCGCAAAATTCGAGCGGCATCCAACAACCTGGCGATACCCTTGCGCAAGTTCGCTTGACCAAGGAAAAGCACGCGCATCGGACGCTCGTTTGTAAAACTATCCGGATACGACCGCGCAAATCTGACCTCCCTGGCCGCCGGAGCCTCGGCGAAGGCTGCTGGCGGTCCGTATGCCAGGGGGATAACTGACAACTTTTCACCCAGAATGCCGCTGCACATCAAACCTTCTCGCGACCATTCCGAATTAATCACAATGTGGTCGGCAAGCTCGCATTCCTGCCGCCATGAATCCCAGTACTCCGGCGGTGCAGACTGCCAGCCGCTAGCCAACTCAGGCACCCGCGCAACCTCTTCTGCTACAATTCTCTCTTCTTCAGGGCCGGGATCGATCTGCATAAGCACCGTTTTCCATCCCCGCGATTTCGCATGCCGAAATGGTTCAAGTGCTGTGTAACTGTAGCTCACGAGAATTGGTTGATAGTTGATAGCTGAGAGCTGAGAGCTGAGAAAGGAAACAACTTTCCATTGAAACCAGTGGTTGCGCGCAACTATCTTTGTCCATCCGCTGAGGCCACGTGCGCGAGCAAGCGTTTCAAACAGGATTAGCGACGAATTAAAGGAGATCACGGGCGCGTCGCGCAGCTTCGTCGTGAAAGCGGTCTGCAAGCCTAGATCCTGAGAGTTTCGCCAGAAAGGATGAAGGCCGGATCCATGCGTCAGTTACCAGCCAGTCAAGCACGCTGAGACGAAACAACGCGCGAGGAATCGCATAATGTTCCCGGGCACCGAGCTGATAACACAGCCATTTCATTGTGCTAGAGTGATCTCAAACTGTCATTCTGATCCCGCAGACGCGGGAGAAGAATCTCGGAGCAATTTTCGACCGGTTCTGCTCACTGAACATAGATCAAAGATGTTTCGCTTCGCTCAATTCGCCACAGGACGAATCCGCCGTGGCGGACATGACAGCGCAATGATGAAATGAGATTCAAGGTAAGCTAATCCAGCGTTTATAAGCTTCCCACGAAACAGGCTTGCGTTTTCGAATAAAATACGGAATTCCCGACAACGCCTGAGCCCACCAGCCGGGCTCGCGAACGACCCACGACCAGCCCCGCCTGCACGCGTAGCGAAATTGCGAGAAAACGCGCCAGGCAAGCATGGCAAGTGCAAACGGGAAAGGGCATCGCATCAGCGTGCTCCAGAACTCGTTGCGCGCGTGGAGATGGTGAATGCGGATTTCATCACGCGCCTGTCCGGAGTAATGATGACGGATCGTTATCACCGGCGAGAAAAGCACGTCATATCCAGCGGCTACACATTGCAATGCGTAATCCGGCTCCTCGTACATGTGATAAAACCGCGGCTCAAACCCGGGCAGTTGGAGATAAGTGGATCGGCGTAGAACCGCCCCCGAGTTCGCAAACGAACGCGTCAAATGTTCCGATCCAAAATCTTTTCGGGCGACTGTTTCAGGGTACTCATCCGTGCGCTGAGGAAAATGAAGCACTGCCAATCGGGGCCGTTGTTCGAACAATGGGACGATGCGCGCTATACAATCGGACTGCTCCGGATAGCTGTCGTCATCCACTGCCAACACCAAATCACCTCGCGCCTCGCGCATCATCCGATCACGCGAAGCCACTGAGCCGACATTGATTTCATTTACAAATAGCCGCGCTCGCGGCAACTCCGCCTGCACCGCTTCGACCACATCCGCTGTGCAGCCGTCGATCGTGATGAGCACCTCCAGCGGCGGCGGATTTAATTGCTGCAAAGCACGGCAGGTCCGCCGCAAATCCACGATCCGGCCTGTTGGTAGTGATCATCACGGAAACAGTCATCGAGAATCACGGCATCAACAGGTCATACAGCCGACGTCGCGCACTTTTTGAAAAATAATGTCAGATGCACCATGTCCGTCAGTTCGTATCCAAGACAGTCAAGAAAAGCGGTCAGTTCCGGCCGCGTTTCCTTGGTGAAAGCTTCCACGCTTATCAGCTCAGGTGAATAGCGGGAAAAATCCAAGCCCTTTGAGAACGGATAAATCCTGTCCCTCGCAATCTACATTCAAGTAATGAAAGTGCTGTCCCCGAAAAACCGACTGTTCGATGATATCAGTCAGCGTCGTCACTCTTATCGGAGTCACCTTCAATGGTTTTTCACCAATGCCAGACAGCACGTCTTTCTCAGCGGGATCTACTATCCGGTTGGTGAGGCCTTCGGAAGAATATTCCAAGTAAACCATGTCTCGCGGCACGTCGGCCACGGCCGCACAGATGTTCTCGTCCTGCGGGCGCAGCTTTTTGAAACGAGCAACTTTCACCGGGTCGCAATCAACGTTGATGCCGCGCCAGCCCAGTTGGCTGAGCAATATTGTGTTTGAATATTTGAATGGATGAAACGCCCCGACATCAATGAATCGCCCGATGGAATTATCGAAATTCTCCGCGAAATGAGTGCGCACCACCAAGTCCTCGCCAAATTGAGAATAGCTGACGCGCATGGCCCGCAACTCTTCCAGTGGAGAACTCATGGATTGCCGGCCGCGGGGCAGGTTCTTCAATTTCTTCAGAATTCTTGGCAGCTTGTTGTATATCAATTTCGGTCGCCTGACTGAGGAACTACTGCCAATCAAGCATGAATTCTTTTCTTAACCTTGGCGTGATGAATCTTGTTCTCCGGATCCTCCCGACAAGCATTCGCACGGTTGTATCTTGGCCGCCAAGTCTTTTCCAAACGCGAGCTGTCTCTGGGTTGCCAGTCCGATAAACAACTGCATGAAATGGCACCGCCGAAAGCTCATGCCCTAAATAGTTAAATTGGGCTGCATAACGTTGGTGGCTATCATTCAATAGAAGAGTCGTGGTTTTCGATCCAGGAACGAGCGAATAATGATCACTCGCCGCGAACCTCGAACTCGCCTCGTCAAGAGGCACGCCTTCCATCTCGGTCAGGAAAGGTCCAGCTTTATCGGCCAGGTCGCTTCTAATAATAAGACACGAACCGCATGTTCGGTCGAAGTACTCCGTGCGTTGAATGAGACGCGATCCTGAGCGCCAAACCCAGCCATATTTTATGAGATAGCCAGCTTGACCATCTGCATCCTCAAGCCATCGAACAAGCCTAGAGCTAACTAAGTCGTCCGCATCCAACTTCATCACATAATGCGGATTCCACTTTGTTTTGCGTAATTCCATGCGGCTGCGATTTTGGCCAATTTGTCTAACCTGCCACTAACGACGTGCATCTTCATGAGACGGAATCGCATGCTTGAAGGATAGGAAACGAAATCGTGAAGCAAATCCAACATCGAAGTCAGGCGGCTTCATGGCCAGCCACAACTACACAGTAATTCTCGACTGCTTGAGTTTTGTATCGATTTCAGTGTCTGTCGAAGATAGGCGCAGGCTGCATCCCATTTGGACTTAACCCTTCGAGATGCGAATGGAATTAAAAAAGCCACCGTCGGCCTGTCATCGACAGTCATTCAGCGTCAGACCGATCTACGAAGTCGCCGTCTTGACTTTACTGGCGAGCACTCGGCAATCTTCCTCCAGTATGGCGAGCCATGCTCCTAACTTCACCGTGACGCCTGCGATAGTGTTCCAGTCGAGCGATTGTGAACGGCCGGGAATACGCTTTGCGGTCAAACAAAAATGGTTTGCGCCCGCAAAAGTGCGCCATTCGCGGACGGTCTATCATTTTACGGGAAATGCCAGCCAGCACCACGGCAATCTTGGTCTAGCTCCTGTTTTCCGTGATGTTCCCAGATGTGCTGCAAGTTGGACGTCGCAGTCTTAGATTTCTCCGCGCTGCGTCATCGAGTGAACGTGATAATTCAGCATCCCCATTTCTCCCCATGCGAAGAGACCCGGAACCTGTTTTCCCCAGCATTCGACTTCCGCCCACCGCCGAAACGATATTGCGTTGCGCCGGCATGCGAACGCGCCGGCAGAAAAGTAGGCGTGTCCACGCCAATCAAAATCGGCGTCAAACTGTCGAAGCTTTTGCGGGTCAAAATAAAAATGCGGCAGCCAGGGTGGAATTTCTGTCGCATCTGCCGGGATGGAAATTTCGCTCCAAAAAATCTGAAAATCGACATCGGTACGGACCTGTGAGGTGAAGTCACCCCAGACAATCGCGTCGGAATCGAGCCAAACGTAAAACTCAAAAGGACCTTCCCACATGCGCGGCCTGCTTGGCGCGATAATTTCCCAACATCAGTTCGCGCATCTCCTCCGAGGGCAATTCCGCAACACGCAAAACGATCAAATTGTATTCGTTCTGCAAATCCGAAACGTCGAAATCGCCATCGACCGTCAGGCATATTGGGACGTCGGGGCAGTAATGCCTCATGCTCGCCAGCGTGGCCTGAACCATGAACTTGTCTCCGGCATGGCAACCGGTCACAAAACCAAATGGAGCCTGCACCTTCACGTCGTAAGGGCTGCTTGTTTGCGCTGGCGTTCTCACGTGACGAAACGCACTCTCGATAGAGCTGCGCAAATGCCGTCGGCAAACGCACTCGCTGCATTACGATTGTGCGCCCTCTCATGGGCAAGATTCCCTAGCCTTTCGCGAAGCTGCGGCGAATCCCGGAGCCTAGTGATGGCTTGGATTAATGCAGCGCCATCCTGTGCTGAACAGAGAATGGCAACCTGGCCATCAGGCGCGGCTTCAGGAATTCCGCCCACTCGAAAGGCCACAACTGGTGTTCCGCAACCCATCGCTTCCACCAGCGTAAGTCCGTAGGTTTCCATCAACGAAGCGCTGACAAAAACATCCGCAGCTGCGAACAGCCGCGCCAGATCATGTCGGTCGCGAATGCCACCTGTAAACCGCACGTTCAAACGTTCCGGAACCGCCACGGCGCCCTCGCCGAATGCCAAAACGATTACCTCCCGAAGATCTGGCAAATGCGACAGTTGTTCGAGCAACCAAGGCACATTTTTATTTGTATCCTTCAGGGAAGCGCCTCCTGTAGCAATGACGAATGCGTCTACTGGCAAGCCGAGTTGTTTTCGGCACAGCTCCTTATCGTGTGGCTTAAAAACTCTCGAATCAATTCCAGGAGGAATTACTCGCACTCCGCCGCACGCTTTGGCTATTGCGCTTCGACCCCCGAGCTCGGCAAGCCAATGGCTACTTGCGACCAGCCGCGCTCCAGAATTACGATACGCACGCAATTTCCGCGAATACGCAGCGTTTGCCAGCAGTCGGTTTGCAGGCCACCTCAGGATCGGACACGAATCACAAGGGCCGATCTCGCTCGTGTATCTATCGCATCCACGGTAAAGAAAACAGCCTCCGGTCACGTGCCACATGTCGTGAATACTTATCACGACACTCATTCTGCGGGGCAGCGTCTCCAACCAATGAGGAACGTCGAACCAATCGGCCACCGTGTGAAGGTGCACCACATCAATTCCATCCAACTCCTCAGGCGCGGGCGGAGATAACAGGCGGCGCGTTCCATGCCATGGCTCAGTGGACAACGAAACATACGATCGGCGAATAACGCGATCTAACAAAGGTCTGCGGGCCTCTGGAGCCTGCGAATTCTTAGACAGGAGGCGGCTTTCAATTCCCTGCTCCGCCAATGCTGCACAAAGAAGCGCCGCATATTCGTAGCTGCCGCCGGAGGCATGAGTGTTGAGATGCAATACCCTCATGAAACAAGCGACGCCCGAAGGTCAAACTTCATCCTGTTAATTTCCTCGTTACGCCGGCGATAAAGCCACCAGCGGCGCGGCGAATTGAGAACATAATCGAGCCAGTAACGCGCGACTTTCTGATAAGCAACCGATTTGTCGTTCTTGCCAAGTAACCGGTAGCACAGCGCTGCAACCGGAAAAGCAAGCGCTCGCAGTGGAGCGATCGCATTTCGCCAAAGGCCCTGCAACCCAGATGATCGGCGTTGACTGGCAACCCCGCTTCGGCAGCAAAGCGTTCGAATAACACTTGAGCTGGGCCTCGCCGTCCATCGAGCCATGGCGCCGAAGTCGTGTAGTGGAGTACGCAGTTGAGATCGTTATTCTGCTGTGCATCAAAGCGCCAGGACGCTCGATTCCAGTATTCGGGCAACTCCTCGATCTGTCCCTGGAGAAGAGAATTGATAGCCGATTGGTCCCAGAATCGGTATTTCCCGCTCCAACGATTCAAAAATTCAACAGCGGATTCGAAGAAATGTTGTCTCCTGAGTTCATCGAGATTCATCAACATTACACCGCAGTTAAAGTAAGCGCCGTCCGCAGGAAGATTCATCGCCTTTGCCAGCACTAGGGAGTCTTCCGCAAGTGACAACGTTTCCGAGTCACGAACGGCGGCAAGGAGGTTGCAGGGTGACAATTCAAGATCAAAAAGCCCCGATAGATCGCGGAAGACCAAAGTATCGCAGTCCAGGTAGATCAAACGCGGCACATTCACCAGCTGCGGCAGCAGTATTCGGTAATAAGTCATGTGCGACTGACCTGGTCCGAGAGTCGCCGCACCAAATAGCGATGCATCTGCCATCACAAACTCGAGTCCGACGTCTCCGCCAATCCGGTCAATCAATCTCGAAAGAGTGTCTCTGGACAACTGCGACAGACCCCCATCGAGCACTTTCACCTCCAGTTTCCGTGCCGGATTCAGATGGCTCAATGCGCTTGCCACCACACAATACAGTCCCGGGAAATACCGTTCGTTACTGGCTAAGGCAAGGATCATCGGTTCCATCACATTCTCTTTAAAAATGGGCGGCCGAAGCTTACTCGACGGATAATGAACAACGCATTGGCTAGCGCCACACGGCAGCGAAATCCCATCCGTTTAGCCGCTGGCATACTCTTCAGATTGACGAACAGCATGTCATTGACATAAGGCCAGTTGGCGTTCACAACACCGTAACCCTCGGAACGCAAACGCTGGCACACCCGATCAACATCGCGTGGTGTTAATGGCGGCCCCTTCTCGTGAAATTCCACAGTCAACTGGGCGCAACTGGCCAAATCAGATGCACTCGCAGCTTGTAAAACGCCCACTTCAGCCCCTTCTATATCAAGTTTTACCAAGTCCACTCGCCCGCCCAACTCCCGAATTACGTTTGAAAGGTCGATTGCAGGAACGTCCACCTGATCAGCCATCCCGGAACCTGCCGCCCACTCCCTGAAAATACTCGACGACTCGGGATTGGCCGAGCACGTAAAAACGACCAAGCCTTTGTTATTTCCCCCTACCACGGCAGCGTGAAGGACATTGGTCTGGTTCTCGAATGTCTTTTTCAGGGACTCTGCTAACGCGGGATTCGCCTCGACCAAAAGCGCCCGGGAAATCGAATACTCGGATCTCAAAGCGGCAAAGAATTCTCCGCGGTGCGCGCCAAAGTCTGCGACCGCCGCTGGTCGCGCCAGGAGTGTCGCAAAAAACGAATGCTCTCTGAGACGTCGAATGCCTAGGCAGTCGAGAAGGCAACGAAATATGCGCTTGAACACGGATCTCACACGCACGCGAAACGCATCACCCTTTCGCATTAGCATTCTTGTTCGATCCGGGACAAAATTTGACCGAGCTCTCCGTTGCGCACTTTCATCCAACGATAGCGGCGGCGTACGCCTAACCAGTATAAGAGCGCGCCGGGATAGGTCTTGATCCATAGTCGGTCGCCGGAGAAAAGCGAACCAACGAACAGTTTTGTGAGACTTCTAAGTCTTGCGCCGCAGCCACGACGCATTGGGAACGTAGACCATTGCATAAGCAACAGATTTCTTAGCTCGAGAGTGCTCAAGCTGCCATTGGAATGATCCGACCAACTGGCTTGGTGTCGATGCCACACCTGGCTGTGTGGTTCGTAAATACAACGCCACCCTCTACGCCACGCTCGAAAACAGAGATCCACATCTTCACAGTATGCCGGCGCAAACAGCCTGTTAAAACCGCCCAGCTCAACGAACTTGCTTCGATCCACAGCCATGAAGCCGCCGGAGGTAAACAGGGTGTAACAGGTCCTTTGATGTTGGGTATCGAATTTCCAGCTATAAAAGCCGTTGTTAAACTCGAGGCGAGCCGGACCACTCGTGACCTCGGCTCCATTCCAATTGTAGCTGCGGGCTGAAACGGAAAAAACATCTGGTGATTCGAAGTGCCGTACTAACGGGGCAAGAAAATCGAGGTCCACTTTTAAATCGTTGTTGAGAAAAACCAGGATGTCTTCAGTCCTTTGCTCCGCAAGCCAGTTATAAGAAAACAGAAAATCATTTTTCGGCGCGACGATTGTTTGGACCGCAGGAAATTCGCATTTAATCCAGGCCACATCGTCTTCGGTGCTTTGATTGTCGAGGACCAGGACCTCACAACTGCCGGCAAACTTCTTCACAGCCGCGCAAGCCGTGGGCAGTAAATGCTGCAGATGCTTCTTGCCGTTGTAATTCAGAATTGCGAGACAAGCGGAATTCATCGATTTGCACGAGTCGCCACGAGTTTTTCGATTTCACCGACAAAAATCGCCTGCAACCGATCGGGATTAAACTGCGTATGATGCAGTTGCAGCGCTTCTTTTGAAAGCTGTTGATTCAACCCCGCATCTTGACTGATCTGGCGGCAGGCAGCCACCACCCCCTCCGCTTGATCGGTAGAAACAACTGCTGCGCCGCCATGCGTTCGAGCGACGCGAACCGGCGGGCAGTACTCCGGTCCCCAAAGGACCACCGGTTTTCCAAACGTGACGTAGTCCAGGAATTTCGTCGTGAAACTCGTGCGCATGAACAGTTCGTGCTCGCTTTCGAAGCTCATCACGACCAGCAATGCGTCAGCACTGGCCATCACGCCGGCGGCTTCTTCGGGCGATCTGAACCCAAGATAAATTCCGTTCGCTTTCGCGCGTTCTAGAATTGGCGGCGGCCAATCGGCGTTTGGCCCAACCACGATAATTTCCAAATCCTTTGTCGCTTCGATTTTTTCGATGAGTGAGCATAGCATTCGTCCATAAAAGTTTTGCACTGAGCCGACATAGACCAAACGGAATTTTCCTGTAGGAGGCGGCCAGGACTTTTGCGGCATACGATGTCTGCCAGGCATTGGATAAATCACATGGCTATTGGGATGTGGGCCGAGCACTTCCTGCATTCCGTCGCTTGTGCAAAAAGCCAGGTCACACGCTGCATAAAGCTCGCGAAAGCGCCGGCTCAAACTTGGCTCTGTGGACGTGTGACCGTAGTGACCTCTCATCACGGGAAACCAATCGAGAAACAGTCCAACCAGCGGCAAACGGTGCCGTCGTGCTGTTTTTCGCGCAACGTGAGATAACCCGCATTCCGCCAACGTAAGGATCACGTGCGGTTTGAAATTCTCGACGGCCGCTTCCAATGCGGTGTTAGTCGTCAGCGGCCAGACAAAGTTTTCGTAATCGGTGATCCACGCTGCCAATCGCGGACCGAACCGGCTTTTTCTTACCCGATGGATAAGGTACGGTAACCGGAGCGGCGTGTGCACTAAAGCATCGTCAGCAAAGTCAGCGTTGCTGGCAACGTGCAATTCAAACGGGCTACGTTCCACCAGTTGCCGATGCATCACGATGCGTACACCGCAATCATTGCGCGGCGGCACTACGCTTATGAGTAACACCCTTAGCTTCTCGTGAGACATCAAAGACGCTGGAAACGGAGCTTGAGCGCGTCACGGTAAAGCATGTGCCGCATCCAGTTAACGTAGTGGCGCGAGTAATAGCCCTCATATCTCGCATCACGGGAGCGGAACCGGTAAGCGTCATCGAAGCCCACGAGGCACAGCTTGTCCGGAAAGAGTTGGCCACCAAGTTTTACAGCGGTAGCGACGATGGTTTGCTCGCACCGGCTGTCCTGAGCCTGCGGCAGTGCTTCTTGTACCATGCTGCGCAGAAGCTCCGGCGCCATGAGCTGGCCATGTAAGGCTACGATTCCACTATTAACAAATGGTGGCTCCAACACCTGCGCACAATGATGCAGCGCCATATCCCGGCTTTGATGGCAGTTACTTTCTCGCAGCGCCCGAGGTTTGCCCCACAGCGCGGGATCGCCCAAAAGCAACATTGGATCTCTGAACCAAAGAATATCAGCGTCCACAAAAAGCACCGGTTGTTCGATTGCTTGAGTTACAATCGCGGAAAGTTTGAGGCCGTACGGACTCTTCCGCGCGTACTTCGCCAACTCTGGAAAGCCAGCAGACCAGGCCGCATCGGAAACTTCGTCGCGGTGCAATACCGTAATCGGCGCAGGCCACCACGCGAAGACTGCTGCAAACTCCTCCGATGTCCAGCTGCCGTCACACACAACAGTAAACTCTGGCAACGAACTCGAAGAGCGATACAACGACAACAGACTTTCACGCAGCATCAGCCAGTTTCCCTGGCCGCACAGTGTGAGATAACGGAAATTCGCCGTTGGTTTGGGTGATTCAGGAGGCACTGGCCAGCGGGAAAGAATGCTCCGCGCAATCTCGCCTAGTCGTACAGAGACATTCATTCCGCTGAATGGCCGCAAAAGACCTGGAGCAAATCTTCGCGCGACCGCTTTTTGCTGTGCGGAGAGAGTTAATTGTGAGTTGTAGCCACGCCCCTGTGGGGCGTTAATCTTATTCGAATCGAGCTGTACTGAACGGCGCACATCGCCGTGGCTAGAGGTCTCTACGTTCAGGAGATGCCTGACAGTTATAGGAGTACAGCAAAACCACCGCATTGGCCCAGGCCGCAATTCGTCTGCGTATTGCTTCAGATAAGGCAATAACCAGAGTCTTAGCCAGAGAGAGCGCGGTTCATGAAAATCCGAGAATCTCCGCCTTTGTGTGCGCACTTCTTCGATGGTATGGCTCGACTCCAATTGTGACACGACTGTTTGGCCCAGCCCGTCGTCAACAAAGTCGTGAATTTCCACGATAATGTGCGCGTCCACCAACCCGGGAATATTGTCAGGATCAAGCAGATGCCCTTCTGCGCCTTCTACGTCCGCAATGACCAACGCATGGTGGCCATCAGAGATTGCAGCCTGGAGCTGTTCCCGCCCGCAATGGCCCATAATTCTTATACGCGATTGCAACCCATTGAGTTCTACATTGCGGGCGAGGAGTGCTCGTCCCTCTTCGCCAGTTTCAAACGCCGTAATGGTTGCACGCGGCCACAACCTCGCGCACCCAACCGCGTAATATCCTTCCCCTGTTCCGATGTTGATGATGTGCTGGAAAGGAATCGCAGACCATTTCAAAAGAAAGGGAGCCAGCTCGCACTCATAAACGCCCATGACCTTTGGAAGGGCTGCGCCGCAAACGGCCTTGCCATGATAGCGCATGCCTTTGAATGGGCCGCCGACGACAGTCTGCGATTCCTTCAATCGCTCGAGAAATCGAGGCGCGATCACCGAGCGCCTGAATCGCGGGGGGACATGGCGTGAAATTACTGTCACGATCTTGTTCTCCCTCTTCGGTCAATAAGGGCTAAGTAGTTTTCACAGCAGCGGCCATCTCGGCTAGATCGACGAGGCGATCACATTGGGCTACAGCACTCAGGCGGTGAGCAGCTACAACTATGGTGAGCTTGCCGGTAAGACTACGCAACGCTTCGAGCAGCTTCGCTTCTGTCGCCACATCCAGTGCGCTTGTCGCTTCGTCCAGAATCAACAGTGACGGACGACGGTAGAGCGCGCGGGCGAGACCGATGCGCTGGCGTTGCCCGCCCGAGAGGCGGATACCGCGTTCCCCCACATTGGTATCAAAACCAGCAGGCAAGTCCCCTTCGATGAAATCGAGTATCTGCGCCATGGCACAAGCCTCTCGCAAGCGCGCTGGATCGATCTCATTGTCCGGCAGGCCAAACGCGATATTGCGCGCGATCGTGTCGTCAGTGAGAAAAATATCCTGTGGGACATAACCGATCGAAGCCTGCCATGAAGGCACACGTGCCGGTGTAAGCGGCTGCCCATCGATGAGGATCTGGCCTGTCGTTGGATGGTAGAGGCCAAGCAACAAATCGACCAAGGTTGATTTCCCTGAACCGGTTGGACCAATCACACCGACCGAAGTGTTTTTGGCGATGGTGAGACAAACCCCATCCAGCGCCGGTCGCGATGCGTCGGGATAACGAAAACTGACCTCGCGCAGAGTTATGGTGTCATTCCAACGAAAAGGCGTCGCCTGCATGAGAGCGTCGCTACGAGTTCCCACCAACGTTGACCTCTCGGTTCCCGCAGCAACAAACTCGTCGTACACTTCGTCAACGGCGTGACGCATCGAGCTTACCTGTGTGAGTTGAGCGTAAAGCAACTGGAGCGAAGGCAGCAAGCGATAACCCGCCAGAGCCATGACGCCTAGGTTCGGGAGAATATCGGAAAAATCGCGTCCCTTTGCTGCCAGCAGCAAGACAGCCACGACCAGACCACCGAAAGCGAGCGGTTCCACCAGATACCGGGCGCTGTTGGCAAAAATCGGAAGCCGAGCGTACATCTGCGCGTTAACCGCTGAGTGACAAGAGAAGCGGCTGAGAAAATATTCCTCGGCCCGGTGGACCTTAACAGGCTTGATTCCGCCGAGCATCTGTTGCGCTTCGCGATAAGAACCGGCGATAGACGTCCTTAGTCCTTCATCTACTTCTCGACGTTTCCGCGCGAGAAGTCGAAAGATGATGACGTAGTAGGCGCCAAGCACAATCGCAGCCGATAGAGCAATCACCGGCTGCACTAAAAATAGCGTGACCAGTAGAAGCACGGCGGTGAAAACACGCGCGACTGTGTCCAGCAAAGGCAGGAGCACGCCCGCGGTGTAGTTGTTTACGTCGCCAAGAATCTTCTTCAGCAGATCGGCCGAGTTGCGTTGAAGAAAATAGGTGTATGGCTGTGATGCCATTCGGCGCAGCAACCGCACACGCAACCAGTGAGCAAAGTTTTGGGCATAACGAGTACGCGCATACTCCGAGAGCAGGTTCACTGCGTTTGATAATAGTAGTGCAAGAATGGCGATGACCCCGGCAACCAGAAGCAGTTGCCGGTTTTCCATCGGCGGGAACAGGCTCAGGAAACGCGTGCCAAAGTGGGACCGGCGAAGGCGCTCAGGATCGGCGGCAATCGCCAGGAACGGAAAGATGGATGTGATGCCGATGACCTGGAAAAGCGCCTGTGCAAGCGAGAGCGAAAAAATGGCGCCCAGCTTTGCTCTGCCGTATGGCCGCGCGAGAAAGAGAACGCGACGAATCAGGTCGGCAACGTTATAGATAAACCGTGGCAAGGCGGTTCCGAGTTACACGTTCAAGAATAAATGGCACATTGCACCTCGCAACAGCGGGACGCCGAATTATCTGCGGCAAAGACTCCAATGTCAAAGAATACGCCAGCGGTGCCCAGCGGCGTGCACAGGACCGCCCGCCCTACCGATGCGCGCAATAGGTCCGTCCGGCAGGGCCCGTCACTCTGTGTGCGCCGTTTTTTCCATTTGCGCTTTGCGACTTTTGCGAAGACGCAGCGAGAGCGTTTCGGCTTCCTCCAGCCATTCCAATTTTTCGCGGAACGTAAGGCGCCGGTCCAGCAGCCGATCCAGTCGCCGGCTTCCCTTCGACGTAACCCATTTCCAATCTGGCTTGATAGGTTCGACGGTCTTCATTGCGCCCTCTGCAATTCCTCAATATCTATTAAGTCCTGCTGGCGGCCAGCCTCTCGCTTCATCTCTATCAATGTTCCCAGTGAAACTACGCGTGCCGCCAAGCCGGAGCAAACTTCGAGCGTCGTCGCTTCGGCGTACTCTTTGGTGAAATCAAATGGTTCGTAAACGAAGATATCAACCGGTGTTCGTTGATGTTCGTCGCTCCAAAGCTTTAGAGTGATCATCCCTTTGCTGCGACGCCAATTCTCTCTCATCTCCTGATTCGCAAAGTCCTCCGGTTTCGCCGGGATCGACATTTGATAGCCGATGTCGGACAAAGCGCTGAAAGCGCGGCTGACATTAGCTGAATCGAGCTGTAACACGATATCGACGTCACGAGTCAGCCGAACATAGCCGTGCGCGTTCACCGCCAGGCCGCCGACAATCAAATACTGCACATCGGCAGTGTTTAACGCACGCACGATCGCTTCCACGCTGCGGACTTCCATGAGCGAGACGTAGCAGAAACTCTAACGACGCGCCAGATTTCTGATACCTGAAAACTGATCACGGATCACAGATCACTTATCTCTCACTTTCCCCTCGCACGGGCGGCAGGTCCTCGCCGTATTTCCAGATCAGCCACGGCAATTCCAATCCGTGGATCAGGCGCGGAACGAATCGGTGCGGCTGAGTCATCAGTCGCAGAAGCCATCCTAGATACAATCGATCCGCCCAATCGGGAATTGCGATCTGCTGGCCGGTGACAAAACCAAGCGCGGCCCCGGTGCAATGGATCGCCGGCCGATACGACGAATTCTCACGCAAATAATGACCGAGTTTTTCCTGTGCGCCGCTGCCAATCGCGATGATTACATGCGACGGGCGATTCTGCTCCAGCAGCGAAAGAAGATTTCGATCTTCGATTTCCAAGCCATACCTCGGCGCGACATAGCAGTTCTTGGTGGCAATTGGAAACGGTTCCCGGCGCGACCACTGGAACAATTTTTGCCGCGCGCGTTCGCTGGGAAGTACCCAGAAAATTTCTTCGGCCCTCTCCCCTTTCAATTTGCGCAGCAGATGCTTCAGATATTTCAAACCGGAGATGCGGCCAATCTTCTCGCGTCGCAACAAGCGCCACAACAGAACCATCAAACCGCTGTCGGCAATCGCCAGATCGGCCGCAAGCACAGCGCGCCGATATATCTCGTCTTCGCGCAATCGGGCAAAACAGGTTCCTGAAGGTGCAATCAAAAACCCGCCGCGCCGATCCATTGAAGCCAGTGCTTCATCCACATCGCCATTGAAAAAATAAATGCCGAGAATCTGCACGGTTGAAAAACTGCGGCGCTCCGACACGGGAAACGTGGTCACGAGATCGCGGTGGGCTCGATCAGTTCGACCGCAGGAAAATAAACGCGGTACCGCTCGACATCACGTGTAGCAAGCCTCCAACCCATCAGCTCTGCGTGCGCACCGATGAAGAAATCCGGCAACGGGACTGTGGAAGCTTTGCCTCCACCCGACTTCTTTCGAGCAAGTAGATAGCGGCTATAAGCGCGGGCACACAGCGCCGCTGCAGCAACGGGAACGTCAACAATCGCCAGCCCCCGTGCTCGGAGATCCGCCTCGACATCCTCAGGATGTTTCTGCCCAACGCACAGTTCCGCGAAAATGATCGCGTTCAGTGCAATCCCGTCGGCAGAAAGTCCATCGGCGATGACCTCTTCGGCCCAGCGGCGGTAAGGGGACGTTTGCGCACGCGCGTCGATCAGAACGTTGGTGTCGATCAAAATCATGGCTCTCGCGTAAACGCGCGAAGCTCTTCCCAGCTCATTGCCGGTTTAAAGGTCCAGCTTCGAATCGCTTTGAGAGCCTGCGCCTTGGTAAGTTTCTTTCGAGGGGCAGGTCGATATACGCGCCTTAGAAGAATTCCTTGTTTGGTCCGTTCGCACGCGAATACGTCCCCCGGCGCAGCGCCGGGGACCACTACGCGCTTCTTGCTATCTGCCGTTAAGGTCATGGTGGGATTATCCCACAGCGGCGAGTCGCAGTCAAAAGCCCAACCAGGGTTCAACCGGCTTCACGCGCGCTGACATTCCCGGTTCGCTTAGCCCACAGATTTGGTAAGCTCCTGACCGGTGCAAGATCTAGCGAGTCCACACAAGCGCATCGATGCTTCGCCGCTGGCGGGCAGGCACTTTCGGGCGCGAGTTGTCTGATTATTTTGTTTTTAGGTGCCCTGTGGTTTGGACTTTGCAGAGAACTCAGCGGCGAATGGTCGGTCAACGAGCAATACAACTTCGGCTGGTTCGTTCCGTTTTTTGCTCTGTATCTGTTCTGGCTCCGCTGGCAGGACGCACCTCCGGCGCAAGGTCCAAATCACACATCTCAAATTTCAAACTCAGTGGCGCTTACGCTGGCGTTTGGAGCGCTGTTTCTGCTGTTACCGGTTCGGCTTTTTGAAATTGCAAACCCGGAATGGCGACTGCTCGCCTGGGTCCACGCGGCCGCAGTAGTGATGTTGACGCTCTTGCTGATCTGGTGGGCAGGTCCCGCAGGCGCGGGATGGCTTCGCCATTTTGCATTTCCGGTCGCGTTTATTTTCGTTGCGGTGCCCTGGCCTACGTCGATGGAAACTCCAGTGATCCAGGGCCTCATGCGCGTTGTGGCGCGCGTCGCCGCCGAAACGGCGATGCTGCTCGGAACTCCCGCGCAGGTCGAAGGCAATTTAATCCGCGTGAGCACCGGGCTCGTCGGCGTAAACGAAGCGTGCAGCGGCATTCGTTCATTGCAGACATCGCTGATGATCGGTCTGCTCTTTGGCGAATTGAAACGACTTTCGGTTTTGCGACGCGTGGCGCTCGTTGCGTGCGCTGTTGCCATCGCGTTGTTGGCTAATCTTGTCCGCGCAGTTTTTCTGGTCCGCATTGCTGCGACGGAAAACCTATCCGCTGTCGGTCGCTGGCACGACATTGCCGGCTACAGCATCGTTGCGCTCGTTTTCGTGGCCACCATGGGCTTCGCATACTTGCTCGGCAGGACCAAGCCTGTAGTGGCAGGCGTGCCTGCCAAGCCGAAGCCACGCGAAGGCTGGTCGCCTGCAGAATCCAGATCCCAGCAGCCCCGAACGCTTTCGGGGCTGCCTCCACAGTTCCCGGTTTCTTATCTGGCGACGGCGCTTTGCTGGCTTTTGTTGGTGGAGATTGGAACGGCAAGCTGGTATCGCCTCCACGAACGCAACCTCATCAGCGGCACACGCTGGAGTGTGCGGTGGCCGGAGCAAGCGCCCAATTTCCGTAAACTGAAAATCGACGAAGAAATTCGCGCCGTGCTCAGGTTCGATGACGGCAAGGGAGCAGCCTGGACGGCCACCTCGCTAGTCAATCGCTCGGAGCCCAATACGATCTCCTGTTTGCTGTACGTCTTTCGCTGGAACCCGGGAAAAAACAGCGCGCTTCTGGCGAACTTGCACCGGCCCGATGTTTGTTTGCCCGCAAGCGGCTGGAGCCAGGTGGCGGATGATGGCGTGCGCAATTATCCAGCGAGCGGTTCGTTTGAATTGCCGTTTCGACATTTTGAATTCCAGCGCAGTTTCGAAGGTTCTCCGCTGCAGATAGCGCACGCATTTTATTGTTTATCCGAAGATCGCGCTTCTGGATCACCCGCGGCATCGCAGAGCCCGAATTCACCCGGGATGTCAGGCAGTCGTTCCGAATGGACGCGCGCCGAACGTCTTCGCTCGGTCGTGGAAGGACGCCGTCATTTGGGACAGCAGGTAATCGAAGCGATATTCATCAGCAGCGAGCCGTTCTCTGCAGCAGAGGCGGAATCGTATCTGCGCGATTTGGTTCGTGAGGCCGTCGTTTTGCGGGAGCCGGAAACATCTCTGTAGCGGCGGGCGTATCGCCTGCAAATCCTGAACCCATTGCAGCCCCGAACGCTTTCGGGGCTGCCTCTGCAGGATTCCCCCCAAAAAAACCAAAGAAGTCTTGCCATAACAACGGGAATTGGTACAAACGACGTGATCCCCCGAGCCTCGGGAGGCAGCATGCGAGCACTTAAGACATGTCGGCCGCGCGCTTTACGGTGTCGTTTGCTCTTAATTGTGGCGGGCGCGTTGCTGCTGATGGCCGCTCTCGCCCCGAGCGCGAATGCCCAATCCGTGATAGCTTATTATAATTTTGAAGACGGTGTCAGGGGTGGGCCACCCGATTATACAGCCGAGCCGATCGCTTTCGTGCAGGCCTCGATGGTCCCTGGCGGCGCGCGTCCTTACGCCTTCCCCGCCGCGAGAGAGGCCCCAGGGCTAACTCAGAATGTTTGGCCCACCGACCCGGACCCCCCCGTTCTTGGGCTCGGCCTCTCAAGAAGCTCAGAGCATAACAACGCTGCTTTCGATATTCCTCTTTTCTCGTCGCAGGGTCTCTTCCAGAACATGACCATCAGCTTCGCCATTAGTGGCCTTCAAAACGACGGCTTCAACAGCGTGAACATAAGGTGGAGCACCGATGGGGGAGCAACATTCGCCACTTTCGCGACACACACAATTTTGCCGGGGGGCCAAGTATTCAGCGACGCGGTCCCTAGCATTGTTAACAACAAGCCATTACTCGTCTTGGAACTGGAATTCAATGGTGGACAGTCAAATGGCAACAACGTTCAGAACGTAATCGATAACGTCACCGTAAGCGGCACGATTATTGTTCCTGAACCAACGACTGTCATAGGTGGACTGTTCGGCGTTCTTGGGCTCTGCTGGTTTCAGCGCTGGCGATTGATTCGCTCCGTGCGTTTCTGGTGCACATGACCGCTCTGCTGTAGCGGCAGGCGCGTCGCCTGCGCAACGCAGTCTAAATCATTGCAGCCGACATGGCTGCCTCTACAGCTGTGGTGGCACGCGTGTCGCGTGCGAAGTCGCAGCCAAAGGTCGATCGGCTTATCCCCTGGGCCGCCGTAGCCTTGGCGAAAGCGCCGAACACGATGGCACCAATAGTCGCCGAAGGCGCAAATATCAGGCTGCGAAGCCGACCTGCAGCTGCCGGATCAACGCGTTGAACCGCCTTCGCATCGCTACGGCGTGCCAAGAGACAGCGCGTTCCGCCTCGGGTCCCAGAACCAGGAAGTCCTGCTTTACTGATCGTTCCCGCCTTCGCGTAAAGCTACGGCGGGCAGGCAGGCCGTTTGCGGTGCGAATTTGCTTACTTCGACCTGAGCGCTCACCTTCTGGATTTTTGCATCCTGCGCTGCCAATCGCTCGTTAACTGCGCGAAGGGCCGCTTCCAGTTTCTCCACTTTACGGTGCTCTTTCAGGAACTCGTTGAGCAACATCGCGTTCACCGCGTCGTAGCGGACCGTGTACGGTTTTCCTTCCTTATCCGGTAGCACCAGGCCGGGATTCACTTTCGCGACTTCCTCGGCAATCAAACCAAATTGCGGTGCCTCCCTGGCGTCGCTCTTGTAGTGGAAGGTGACTGGTCTCAGTGACAGAATAACTTCACTGGCCTTGTCCATGGTGGCGATGTCCTTCTTGAATCGTTCCGAGGAAGCGACCGTGCCAAGCTGGCCGCCATCGGACACGACGACTGGCGCAGTGGTGCCGCTTTGCGTAGTGACGCCATAGACATTGGCGATCCACGTGCTGTTATCCACGTCTGCACCTAAGGCGCCGATACAGATAACGTCACTAGCCGTGGTGACACCCTTGCCCGAGAAATCGCCCACGGCGATGTTGTTGTTGCCCGTGGTGTTGGTAAACAGCGCCCCGAAACCTAAGGCTGTATTGCCGGAGCCTGTAGTGTTGTCACCGAGCGCATCCCAACCGACAGCCGTGTTGAAGTCGCCGCCCGTGTTGCTACCGAGCGCAGTCCAACCGTTGGCGATGTTGCCTTGGCCGACGTCATTGTTTTGCATCGCAGCAAAACCGGTCGCCGTGTTCTGGACGCCTTCGGTGTTTCTGAAGAGTGCAAATGCTCCGTTGGCCGTGTTGTCGCTGCCCTCTGTGTTGCTTGCGAGCGCCCCAGCGCCAGTGGCCGTATTATTGTCTCCGGTGCTGGCAATGAGCGTCTTAGCGCCAACACCGGTGTTGAAGAAGCCATCGGTGATGGAAGAGAGCGAATAACAGCCAACTGCTGTATTGAGACGGCCGGTGGTGAGACTGAGAAGGGCGTCGTTTCCCTCCGCCGTGTTGCCTCCCGGATAGCCGCCGTCCGGTGGTGGAATAACTGCTTGCGCCGTGGGTAGAAGCGCAAAGCAGGCAAATGCGATAGTGACGAGAAGTGGCAGAATTATTTGTTTGCAATGAGTCAACAGATTCATGGTCCTTTTTCCTTTTCCCCGCTCAAGTTGCGTTGTGGGGGGGCCAGAAAAGGCGAAGAACCCAGCGGGGAAGGCCTCCGCCCGATTCAGGACCCGGTTAATGAGGCAAAGTCTTGAGAAAATCCTGGCTGCTCGTCAAGCACAATCGCCGCCGCAAACTGGAATTCGCGGATGTATTGTTTGATTCTGGATATCGCATGGCGCCAACCCAGCGAAGCAAATCTTCTGTAGCGGCAGGCGTGTCGCCTGCAGAATCTAAACCCGTCGCAGCCCCAAACGCTTTCGGAACTGCCCCTACACCGTGGTGGCACGCGTGTCGCGTGCGGAATCTAAACCGATCGCAGCCCCGAACGCTTTCGGGGCTGCCTCTACACCGCGGTGGCATGCGTGTCGCGTGCAAAACCGCAGCCGACAAGGCTGCCCCTACAGCTGTGGTGGCACGCGTGTCGCGTGCAAGTCGCAGCCGACACGGCTGCCTCTGCAGAGCCCCCAAAAAACTAAAAAATGTCTTGCCATGCCAGCGGGAATTGTTACAAGAGGCATAATTCCTTGAGGGCTTGGGAGGCAGCATGCGAACATTTAAGACATGTCGGGCGCGCGCTTTACCGCTTCGTTTGCTCTTAATTGTTGCGGGCGCGGCACTGCTCATGGCCGCTTTCGCCCCGAGAGCGAAAGCCGATTTAATAGCTTATTTTAATTTCGAAGGTCCAACGGGGCCACCTTACCCCGTAAATCTTCAGTCCCAGGTTCCGCCAGGAGCTGTCCTTGTGACGATGACTACCAATTACAATCCCAACAACATGTCGGCCACGATCGGGCTACCTGAAAATCTTGCTCCTGGCGACCCGGACCCCAACATGACTGGGATGGGTCTGAGACGAAGCAACCTCAATGACCCAGCTCAGTTCAATATTGCGCTGTTCTCGGCGCAAGGTATCTATGACGTCACGTCCGTCAGCTTCGCGATCGCTGCCAACGGAAACGGTTTCGCCGCGGTAGCAGTTCAGATGAGCACCAATGGAGGAGCGACTTTCACCACGATCTCTGGCCCTCAATTAATTCCGAACGGCCCGGGAACAGTTTTAACTTTCGCAATCGCTCCCGGGACGACCTTAAACGTGCCACTTCTAGTTCTACGACTAAATTTTGCAGGGGGACAATCAAACGGGAACGATCTCCAGGACGTAATCGATAATATCCAGATAAACGGCACGATCGTTCCTGAGCCCACGACAGTCGTGGGCGGGCTGCTCGGCGTTCTTGGGCTGTGCTGGTTTCAGCGCCGGCGAATGATTCGCTCCGTCCGGTTTCGGCGCACGTGACCTCTGTGCTGTAGCGGCAGGCGTGCCGCCTGCGCAACGCAGTCTAAATCATTTGCAGCCCCGAACGCTTTCGGGGCTGCCTCCACAGTGCGTTGCATATTCAACGACGCGATAGTACACGTCTGTCGTGGGTAGCCGCTCGTCCAAGCCTCGCGCAATCCGTCGAGACGGCACAGATCTGACTCCGCCGGAAGAAATCCGTGCCCGACGAATTCGGCTGTTTATTTTTCTTGGCGTGCTAGCCATTTGTGCGCTGAGTGTCGCACTCTACTTCGCTGCACCACCGGTCGGCGGAGCAATCAAGGCCTGGCAGTCGCGTCGGCTTGCGGGTCAGGCGTTCGCCTTGATCGAGCAAGGAAAATGGAGCGAAGCGAGTGCGAAAGCACGCGATGCCTACCTGCTGCGACCGACTGAAGCTGAATCCTGGCGTGCAAATGCGCGGCTGGCCTTTCGCACAAATCAATGGGCACCGGCGCTGGAGTGGTGGAAGAAAGTCGATGACGCAGACCGTCTCACGGTCGAGGACCGGCGCGACTATATCGCTGCTGCGCTCGTGGCCGGTGAGGTGACTCCGGCAGCAAAACAAGTGCAATTCCTGATGTCACAACGCGCACCATCGGCCATCGATCTGGTGTGGGCAGGTCAAGTCGCCAGTCGTCGGAGCGATCCTGTGGTGGCCCTCGATTATGCTCAACGCGCGCTTGAGGATAAACGCGCAAAACCGTATGAAGTTCTGGCTGCTGCGACGCTCGTTCTCTCTGTCACCAGTCCCGATTCGCAGCCATACGCCAGCGCGTGGAAACAAATTGAAGATGTGGCGCGTGACCCAAAAAATCCGGGATCGCTTGGCGCGCTCGTTCTTCTCGCAAACGAGCAGGCTGTGCCGCCGCTGCCGGCAATCGGCGGCAACACATCGCTTTCGCTCGAGAGCACCCCGGCACCATCTCCAACATCTGCGGTTCCGCCGTCTGTAGCCGGCGGCGTCGACGCCGGCTCTACGCTCCAGCAACCAACGCCTGCAACACAATCAGGCGATACCGTGACTCTCAATTTGGCTGCCACTTCGCCATCAACTCCAGCCGGACGAATGATGAGCCTGAGGGAAGTGGCAGACGCTCTTGAAAATCATCCCGATGCCCGGCCTTATCACAAGCTGCTGGCACTGGAAGTTCGTACGCGACAGGATCCGATCCTGATCGATCAATTCGTTGCAGACGCGATACAGCGCTTCGGAAACCGCGACGATGAGACAGTCGCCGCCCTGGCTGCGTGGCTAAACAAGATCGGCCGGCCCGCGAAAACATTGGAAGTGTTGCCGGAGACGCATGCGGTTCAGCGCCAGGACCTTTTCCTTCCATATTTGGATGCGCTTGGGGCGCTCCAACGCTGGAACGCCATCAAAGAGTTGCTGAGCAGCGAACGTTTTCCGATCGATCCAGTGCTCCAACACATGTATCTTGCCGTCGCCCAGACGCACCTCGGCTCGGCAAGTGGAGCAGCGAACGAATGGCAGCGCGCTCTGGAAGTCGCGAACACTTCTGAGAAGGCGTCGGCTCTCGCAAATTATGCCGAGCAAAACTCTGCCAATGACATCGCCGACGCCGCTTATTCCATTGCTATCAAAATCGAGCCCAGAAGTCGTCAAGCGTACGCGGGCCGGTTGCGTCTCGCATTGGCAGCAGGAGAGACTGCTCAAGCGCAGACAATCGCGGCGCAGATTTCTCAGGTCTGGCCGGAGGACGCGAATGCGCGCATACAGGACGTCTATCTGCAATTGTTGCTCGGCGCTTCGCCTGATGCAGCGAAAGCAGCGGAGCGCGACGCCGAGCTACTTGTCGCAAAGGAACCGCGGAATTGGTTAGCCCGGGCAACACTGGGACTTGCGCGCCTCCGTTTGAGTCGGCCAAACGAGGCGCTGGCGGCCATCCGCGAGCCGCGGGTAACGGGCGTCGAGCCGCCCGGTGCACTCGCTGTGCGCGCAGCCATTCTGGCAGCCAACGGCTACGGAGACGGCGCACGAAATGATGCGCGCCTCGTCAGCGCCAAACCACTTTTGCCTGAAGAACGCACTCTCATCGCTCCTTTGTTGCAATAAGCCACTAACGCCATCCCAAGGCTTGGTTGACGTCCGCCTCTCTCCTTACGAAGGGGAGAGGATTGAGGTGAGGAGTTGAACGTAAAGCCCCGCGTCTCAAAAAATAGCCCTCACCCTCCCCCTCTCCCTTGCGAAGGGCGAGGCTACCCACGCGCGGGCATCCAGGGAGCGAAACCGGTTTGGCCTGAAGAACGCACTCTCATCGCTCCGCTCTTGGCCGAACGGAAGGAATGACGCAGCACCGCGACCTGCGCTCAACGATTGTAATTGATCTCAGCGCGCACTTTCTGTCATTCTCCGCGATTATGCGACTGCTAGTTGAAATTTTGATTGTTGCCACCGTGATTTACTTTGGCTGGAACAAACCTTACAGGGACTACGCAACCAAGGCCAAGACAACCATAACAAGGAAGCTCGATGGTCTCGGCGGGACGTTACAAAAGCACGAGGATCCCTCGGTGAAGAGATACTAGGTTTCTGGGTCTCACCAGCTCCACTGAAAGCGGATCAGGCATC
>CAWBSH010000001.1:0-4319 GCA_963791385.1 uncultured Verrucomicrobiae bacterium | reverse complement strand
TTAGGTAGAATTCGATTCATACTTGGGAACTGACAACATGTCCGAGATCGTTTCCTATTGTGCGCCAGCGTCGCGAAACACTATGATTTAGTGCGCTTCTAAATCCGCAATAAAGAAAATCCATTTAGAAAAGCCTGCGGAAGGACGTCCAATTTGCGGCGTTCCATCCGCCGACTTTACTGGTGTCCTTGAAAAATACTTCGAATGTTCCGCACGCCTCCTCCTCCACAGCTAGAATACGGGATGCATGGCGAGGGCTATTTGACCAAATAACATTATCTGAATCGTTTCGATCACGGGGCGCTCCTTTCGTGGCGCTTGCGTTAACGCACGCCGGCGCGTTAGGGCAAAGGCAAGACGCAGCGCATTGGCAACGCAAATGTCTAGAATATATTGGCTTCCGATATTTAGAGCTGTTGATCGCTCACTTGTTCGTTGATTCCCGCCCGGATTGCACCGCCGCACAGCTGTCTGCCGCCGTGGGTCGGAAAACAGCCATCGTAGAAGCGGGTGAAGCTGAACTCCATTTAGCAAAAGTCGCGCACCTACCAGCCGATTGGCGAGTAAACAGGGAATGTCTACGCGCGGTTTACACGGTGCGTTACTTGGTGCCGTTGCACTTGCAGCGGAGTACTCCCAGCTCAAGCGGTTTTTCGAAAAACGTTACATGCGAAAAAGTATTCCGATCCAGGCCGGTCTCTCTTTCAAAACCACACTTCAAGAGTTTGTACAAGCTCACGTCGACCCATCCCTATTTATGAGGTTGTGGAAGAGTCCGGTCCCGACCATTCTAAAACATTTCAAGTTACTGTCAGAGTGGGTAAAACATCATCCAAAATAGCTCAGGGACTATCCAAAAGGAGGGCTGAGGAAGCGGCCGCAGCCGAATGGCTGCGAGCAAACGCAAACGCCTTCCTCGAAAGCAAAATCTTGCAGCAGGCCTCTACACAAAACCGCCAGACTCCCCAAAAGGCAGCTATTCTCGACGAAGAGGCAGATGGCAAAACCCTTCGCGCACTGCGTCGTTTCAATCTAGATCAAAGTCAGGCATCGCGGCTCACTCGCGCCATGATGCACCCCAGCTACGGGCTGAGCTAAGCGCCTCCCAGAGTTTGCAGATTATCGCGCAACAGCGCTCTTCGGGAACCTTGTAGTTCTAGCCGGGTTTAGCCACTTTGCCGCGTCTCGCCTCTTTGGTTCAGCGTCGGCACCAAAGGAAACATCGCTCGCTATTTTGGCGGGCCGTTCGATTTCGACGGAAGCATTGGAGCCCGTTACGGCGCAGCTGGATTTACTCTCCCATGTTCGAATGGGTCCAACCATGCGCATCGTGGACTTAAGCCCGAATCAAACAGTTGCTTTCCTCGAAGCCTTAGTCGGAGTACGATTTCTGGCACAAGCGCCTTTCTTCGATATCGAGGCCGCTCTCGGCCCAGAGATTCTACATCACTTCGAGGAAATCACGTCTCGCGATTTAAGCAGTGAGACTCTAAAAACCCCCACTACTCAACTGCACGAATTGACCGGTACCCAACAAGTTCGCTGGAAGAAGGACGAAGCGATCATGACGGGTCCGAGGCACAAGCCAGTAGTGACTGTGCGAATCAGTTTTATAAGCGACCTAACCGGAGAGTCTGTCTCGGTAGAAGGCGGAAGCTCGACGAGTGCCAAGGCGGCGCGGCACCGCCTTGCCGAAGAGCTGTTTCCAGTGCTGCTTGCCCTTCACTCTGACTTGGCCGTTGCGAAACGAATTAGCTCGGATCAGCTGGTTGAAAAATTGGCTAGCTTCTTTCTTCCGGCCGCCTTTGCGGCTGCTCCAGGTCCTTCTGTAAATAAATGGCGGATATTGGGATTGCTTGGGTGTCACCATCTGCTCTCAGGCGATTATCGCCGATTCTCTGTTTGGGCAAACCAAATACGGCCCTATTTGGTGGGCGCCAAAATCGGCATTTCAGATCTAGAGCGACGCGCTCTCGAATTCTATTCTTTGATTGGGAATCGTCGGTGGGAGTTCCGATCACTTGCACACGACGTGATGCAATCGGTCATGAATTTCGTGAAACGCGATGATGCCCTGGATTCAGTCGCGGCGGTTAAGGACGAATTGTTTTTCGCGCGCTTACAGGAGCTTTTACGCGTTTTGAATTTGATGGCTAAGCCGAAGACGAATCGGTCGTCGCTTCACAACGCGGTTGAGTCGATTTCCGTGTTACGCAGAAGGAACGATGGCCCCGTTATCTTCTCCGGCCCTGACCTGACCATTACCGAACGTGACGGAGAACTACTCGAATTGCTCACAGAGTTATTTGGTTCGTTAGGTGATGTTCAGCACGAAGTAATAATTGCAGTCAGCATTAATCAGAGCACGGGACGTTTTAGCGTGAACATACGAAAGGCGAACGGACTGAAACGCGATGCAATCGATAAGTATCTGAAGCAATCGATGATCATCGAGTTTCTGCAGGCCGACGGTGTCATTGAAGCGCCTATAGCTGAGGACTGTGGCGTAAATTTCTCCGGAATTCTGTCAACTGCGGAGCAAGATTTCACGCATAGCGCGCGAATGGCGATCGAATCTCCATTCACAGGAACTACCGACGAAGCTCGGTCAGCTATGAGCAAGATACTGCATGATCTAAAGAATCATTTAATCGCTGCACAGATCGCCGCGACAACCCCGGCGGTCGCTCGAACCGATGTTTTACGAAGACAAGCGGAAGTGAGCACCCACTTAGATGCAATCGATCGACTAGCTCAACAGTTTGAACTTCTCAGTGGCGTGCTCGCCAAACCGCACGTTGAGCAGATTTCGATTCGTGACTTCTTTAGAGCGTACAGTCCTCGTCTCCTGACACGATTGCCGGCCTCAGTGGCAGTCATCCCACCAAGAAACGTTGACGATGCGTCTGTTTGGACATCGGCTGAATTCCTCGAATCCATCTTAGATAACCTCGTTCAGAATTCGGTGGAAGCGATGAATTCAAATGGCAGAATTACTTTGTCCTGGAGATTTTCCAACGAAGAGGAGGAGCTAACGTTTTCGTTGTCTGACAATGGTCCGGGTATCGAACCAGAAGAGTTAGGGCGTATACTGTCAGGTATCACATTGACCAGTTCAAAAAAGGGGGGGACCGGAGTCGGCATGCTTACGGTCGTTAGTATGCTTAGGGTTTTAGGAGGCACGATATGCGGTGCCAGCAGGCCCAATGAGGGCGCGACCTGGACAATTAAGGTACCGTCAAACGCCCCTATCGTGGCACCGCCGCTGCCTGATTATGATCAGAGCGTGAAAGTGGCTGTGGAATAGCAATGGAAATGACTCTCCGCATTTTATGGGCTGACGATCAAACTGCAGTACAGGAAACTCTTTCGTCGCTGTTATCTGATCTGCGGCCTGAAATTGTCCACGTCCAAGATGGCGAAGAGGCTTTGGGCAAGCTCAGACGCGAGCACTTTGATCTTTTGATCTTGGATCTGAAGATGCCACCTCAAGACTGGGGTGGGCTTTGGCTGTTGGAGCAAATGCATCAGTCACGAGTCGAGATCGCGACTCTTGTCCTGTCGGGAGAGGGCACTCAGTCGGAGACCATCAAGGCGCTCCGTACCGGTGCAAGCGATTACGTTACGAAAGACAACGCAAAACAAGAGCTGCAAGAGCGGGTGATAGAGGTTTTACGAAAAGACGGACCGGCCGCTCGTTTGCGACGGTTGATAGCGGCAGGAGAAGGCGCTGAGCTCGAATGTAAAGAGACGCTCCGCTGGAATATTCACGCGGGACGGTTTGACAAGATTCCCGAATATGCGGCCGCGAAAACAATCGCGGCATTTGCAAACACTCGCGGAGGAACTTTGGTGATCGGCGTTAACGACTTGGGCGAAATAGCCGGCTTGGAACAAGACCAATTCGCCAATCGCGATGCGGCTCTCCTGCATCTTGATAACGTGGTCAGGAATTTTTTGGGGAACACTGTCTCGCCTCTTTTGCGGGCGCATTTCGTTGCGATCGATGGGAAGGACGTTTTGCGCATCGATTGCACACGGTCGACCGTTCCGGTGTACTTAACACCGCCACTAGGCAAGGGTGATGTTGAGTTTTACGTCCGACGCCAAGCCTCCTCGGTGAAACTCACGATCCCCGAAGCTGTCGACTACATTAGGCAACGATTTTGACACCGGCGTGTCGGGAGAACAAACCGGCTGATTCTTTTGTGCAAGATCGGAGGCCAGAGACTGGCGGCCCAAAGGACAAAAGCGAATGCGAAGCGCGTGTAGCGAGCGAACGCGTGAGAAAATTCATCAGAGCGGTGCTGAACGCTGCT